>JANJWP010000007.1 GCA_024709505.1 Candidatus Altimarinota bacterium
ACGAAGCTCATTTCGCAGTCGATCTGGTAGAACTCGCAGGAGTGGCGGTCGGCGCGCGGATCTTCGTCGCGGAAGCACGGCGCGATCTGGAAGTATTTGTCCACGCCGCCCACCATGAGAAGCTGCTTGTACTGCTGGGGAGCCTGCGGAAGGGCGTAGAATTTTCCGTGGTGGAGGCGTGAGGGAATCAAATAGTCGCGGGCGCCTTCCGGGGAAGAAACGGTGAAGATGGGAGTTTGGACCTCGAGGAATCCGTCGTTCGAAAACCAATTGCGGGCGAACTGGTTCATCTTGGCACGGAATTCGACGTTGCCCAAGGTTTTTCGACGGCGGAGGTCGAGATAGCGGTGCTTGTAGCGCACTTCTTCGTTGGCCTCGGAATGGTCGTCGATGACGAACGGCGGGGTCTTGGATTCGGAGAGGACTTCGGCTTCGGTAATGATGACCTCGATTTCGCCGGTGGCGAGATTGGGGTTGTTTTGTCCTTCCGGGCGGGCGCGGACGGTTCCATGGAGTTTGACGACGTATTCCGAACGGAAAGAGTCGGCAATCTTCCAAGCCGTTTCGGAATCGGCCGGATCATAGACGGTTTGAGTGAGTCCGTAACGGTCGCGGAGGTCGATGAAGATGACGCCGCCATGATCGCGACGATTGGCTACCCAGCCGGAAAGGACGACTTTTTTGCCGATGTCGGAGGCGGTAAGTTCGCCGCAGGTATGGGTTCGGTGCATAGAGAAAACGCGTAAATAAAAAACGCCCGGCAAATGCCAGCGCTTCGGTTCCGCGCGGAAATCGCGGAAAGGTGCCACCGAGGCTTCGGGCGTTCCGCGTTCGGCTACGGAAGCGCGAAGCGGGCACCCTTCTTAATTTCGCCCGGTAACGGGGGCTCCCGGAGGGGTCTACTACGTCCGCGAAGCGGACGGTTCTTCCCTCGGCATCGCGGGTGTTGGCCGCTCGAACGCCGTTCTTCTTCTTGCCCGGAAAGATTATGCGAAAAGGGACGGAAGTCAAGAAGGCAAGGAAAAAGGCGTCCCGAAGGACGCCTTTGAAGGATCTCCATTCCTCGGAAGAACGACCGGTTCAAATCGGACCGAAAAGCCACCACGCCGAAACCGATACCGAAAGGAAACCCAACGCCAGCGTATAGCGACGTAAAACATAGGAGTCCTTCAGGAAAAAGGTGAGCACAGTGGATGAAGCAACGGCAAAGCCTGCCTGCCAGACCGATTCGCCAATCATCGAAAACAAGAAAACCGAGAGAAACGAAACGACGATCGTTACGTTCGTGGTTTGCGGGTAGTTGTGCCAGTGGATTTCCCCGAAATCGTGGATGAAATACCTTCCCGCACCCGAATTGACGAGCTCGATTGGAACCACCAAATCGGAACTCTTCAACACCGCCGGCAAAAGCATCCCATAGAATACGGGGTACGCGCAGGCGGCGATGGCGAACGCTGCCTCGGAAGAGATGAAAAACCGGATCGGAACGTACGTCAGGAGGGTTGTCACGACGAATATCCGACCATGTTCGAAGACCATGTTTTTCGCCGAAATCCTGAGCGGCGAGCCGAGCGCGAGAAGTATCGAGAAAACCGCCGCGATGGCATAGGTTCCCAAGAAAGCCCAGAGGAAAGCCAGGAACAAATCGGAAAATCCGACCGAAAATTTCCGGACGGAAACGACGTTCCATAAGAGCCATACCGAAAAAGCGACGACGAGAACGGAAAAGAGCACCCCCACGATTTGAATCCGTTTTTCCGACTCCGGAGTGAAGGTTTCGATGGCCGCGTCTTGTTTCATCGTTGTTCCTCCCAAAAGAAATGGAAAACCGCGTTCGAATATTTTGTCCGAACGCGGAAATATGTTAATGATCCGAATTGGAAAATACGGATGGATTTAAAAAAGTCAATCGCCCATTTTGAGAACGGCGCGACCTCCAGCCTTTCAAGGGAAAGGACGGAGAGGCGATTCAAATCGTTGCATGCCGAAACGAAAACCGTAATATCCCCAGGATTATCCGTCTTTCCGTTCCATGCCCGCGAAAAAATCCGTCGTCCAAAAAACGAAAAAACACGCCGAATCCGAAGTGAAATCCCAAAAAGAAATCGGGGACAAAAAGCGAGGAGCGCTCAGTTCCGTCGCGACCGCCTTTAAGACCTACGGCGAAGACTTGAAAAAAATAGGGGGTGATTTGGCCCTACCCTACCGGCACTTCGTCCATTGGAACGTTTCGAAGACCGTCATTTTCGCCTACGCCCTCATTGCGGGCCTCGTTTTTTCACTCCCCTTCCTCCTCGCTATCGGCGGCGTGATTTTTTACGCCCTGAGCTTCCCCGCCGGAGAGGCGACCGCGGCGCTCGTCTCGTCAAAGGAATCGATTTCCACCGGGCTCATAAACGCGGCGCTCTTCGAAAATTTTGGAAAAGCCGCGCTTTCCATCGTGCTGTTCCTTTTCGTATTGGCGACGTTTTCTATCTTCGCGACCTACGGATACTACCTGCTCGCCCACGCGTACCGGGGATATTTCGAAGGAATCGAAACGCCTCTCCGTTCAAACCCGTTTTTCGACTGGAAGCGGGTTTGGAAATTCGCGGGCGTCCTCGGATGGTCGTCGCTCTACGTGCTCGCCCCGATTCTCGTGGGAGCCGCGCTCTTTCTCGTGGCGATATTGCTTTTCGCGACGAATAGCGAAGAGGTTTCCCAGAATTTCGTTCTATGAATCTCCACCTTCGTCATCGTGGTGGCGGCCCTCATTTCGAGCGCGTACCTCGCCTTTCGGACCGGCTTTGCCACGTTTACGCTCCTCTCGAGCGAAAATCCCGGAACTGCCAAATCTTTCGTAACGGAGAGCATGGCGATTTCCCGCGGGAAAATTCTCCGCATCGCGCTGGCGTTCCTCCCCTTCGCGATTGCGGTGGGATCTTTCGAAAGTCTCGCCGAAAAAGCCGACCTTTCGCTCTCGGCGTCGAGAATGTATGAAACCGCGGTCTCGCTCCAATCCGGAAACGAACGGGCTTCCGACGATGCCGAACTCCTGAAACGCTACGTTGATCCGACGCTTGGAAACGATGACCTATCGGATTTGGTCAAGCGCTTTTCGAAGCACGATCCCCAATCCGAAGGCATTGGGAAGGCGCTCTTCGACGACGTCGCGCCCTACCTCGACCGAGACCAGCTCGATCCGAATTGGCGGATATTCGAGACGGCGTTCAGTCTCGTATCGTTCGTGCTGTTGGACGGACTCCTTACCCTCGCGCTCTTTTCGATCTACGTCCGCATTGGCGGGCACCTCCGAAATCCAAAAGAAGAACCGCTCGTGGCGGCGTAAAAAATCCCCCGGAAATTCCGGGGGATTTTCATAACCGTTTCTTTTTACTCCCAAATCGTCTCCGATACGGCGGAATATCCCTTCGTCATGTCGTGTCCGACCATTTTCTGATTGGAAATGGTATAGAGCACGTCGTCGAGATACATGTTTCGGATAACGAAGGATTTATAGTAGTTCCAGATATGGCTCGCGAAGTATTCGCCGTCGGTCGAAGATTCGTAGCAGTACGGGGGAACGTAGGAAATCGAACTCGGGCAGTATTCGCCACCCCCGATGACCTTTTCGCACTTTGGCGCGACGGTGGGCTTGGCGTAGCGGGCACATTCCTTTTGGCGCTCGGCCGCGATGTCTCCCTTGACGATGTGCGAGAGGCGGGCCACTTCGACAATCGCCCCCTCGTTTACGGAGATGACGAGCGTTCCTTGGAAAGCGTCCTTGGAACGGTAAACGTCGTTCGGGTCACCGGCGCTCTCCATGACGGTCGCCGGAAGCATGAGGAGCTTTTTGGAAGCGTTCCAAGTAAAGAGCTTGGGATTCCAAAGCGCGTCGCTCGACGATCCAACCGAACCGATGGTCAACGTCTTCAGCTGCTTGGGATTTTTTACGTCGGAAACATCGTAGAGATCAACCTTCAGCCCGGCGTTTTGAGTGCCGCCCCACTGATTGGTCTTGGTATCGTATCCGAGTCCGATAAGCTTGCCCGGAGCGTAAGGATGGAGATAGACCGAGTATCCCGGAATCTTCAGTTCGCCTTCGATCTTCGGGTTTTTCGCGTCAGCCACGTCAATGACAAAGAGCGGGTCGATGCGTTCGAAGGTGACGAGATAGAGTTTGTCTCCGATGAAGCGCGAGGATTGGAAGGTTTCGCCCGGGGCAATGTTGGCAATGGTTCAGAGGAGCGAGAGTTTCGAATCGAGAATCGAGACGCGGGTGGAAGGCTTTTCGCCCTGTTCGCTCGTAACGATGCGGAAGGTTCCGTCAGTGCCCTCGTCCATCGAATACTTGTTCAAGGGGGTTCCCGGAATTACCGCGGTTGCGGCGTATTTGACGGAAGTTCCGGAAATCGAAAACTTATGCGCGAGGGTTTCGAATCCCGCGTTCCAGAACGGCATGATGCACCGAGCGAAATCCGGACACTTCCACGGCGTTGGGGAATAGAGTTGGGAAGTGACGAAAAGCGATTTTTCCGTCATCATGATTTCGCCAACGTCACCGAAGAACACCTTCGATTTGGTCTTCGCTTCGGGATTGGCCAAATCGATGACCGAGAGGGTGGTGAAAGTCGGTTGGAAGGAATATTTCTCAAGGGTTGCCGAATCCGGAAGGACATACTCGACGTCGGTACACGAGGCGGCATCGCCCGATTCGAGACGGTAGGGCATGCGTTTTCCGTTCAAAAGGAAATTCGCAGTTCTTCCCGAATCCGAAGACAGTTCGATCTTTTTCGGCATGACCTTCTTAACGTTGAAATCCTTGTCGATCTTCGCGGAATCGAGTTCCGGAGTCGTGCCGGACTTGAGTCCCGAAACCGAACGGTAGTAGCGCTCGTAAGGAAAAGAGAACTGCGCGTTCGAAAGAAGGTAGAGATGGTTCCCTACGCGACGACTTTGGCTTACCGCTCCGTCGATTTGCAGGAATCGGTCGATTTTCGGATTGGCCGGGTCGCGGACGTCGTAGACAACGACGACCGACTTGCTCGCGCGGTCAAACCAGTAGAAATGCGGATTGCGGAGTTCTTGGTACTTGGTCGCAAAAAGCACGAGCTTTCCGTCGGCAAGGTAGATTTCGGGGTTTCCGTAAGATTCCGGAACCTTGATCTTCTTCACGATGGACACGTTTTTCGGATCGCGGACGTCGGTAACGTAGATGCGGTGGTCTTCGGAATTGTAGAAATACGAGTGTGATCCGTCGGTTTTTACGATTTCGGATTCATCAACCCCTCCGAACTGGACGTTGGTTTGGGAGAAATCCTTGGCACCTCCGCCTCCGGCGTTCGGGGCTGGCGACGAAACCGCCGATACGGGGGAAGCGTCCGAGGATTTCGAAATCTCCGATCCGGAATCGCGGGACATGACGGCATCCTCCATGAGCACGGGATACCCATAGTGCCCGCGGGGATTCTTTTTATAATAGTCGGCAATGAAGTCCGAGAGAACGTCTTCCATGTTCGAACAGCTCGAAAACGACTTCACCGAGAACTCCGGGGCTTTGGCGGCCGTTCCAGTGGCGGTCTTTTCAAGGTCTTCGAGGGAAGTGTCTTCGTCGAGGCACTTGGGGGTGCCGGGGTTCATGCAGTACATCATGGTGCACGCGGCTTGTCCGTCGGAACCCACCGAACAAGTATTGCAACCGTCGTGGTACGACTTGCACTGCCCGAGGTTCACGCCGTTGACGACGACGTCTGCGGCGAAAACCGTCGAAACCGTAGCTGCGAGGGCCAAACCGAAGGCCCAGTGGAAAATGGAGCGCTTCATAAATAAAAAGTGAGGGATAAACGAATCAATTTTAGGAGGGTCGGACAAGGAGTCAAGAATTTTGGAAATCCTCGAGCGTCCGGGGCATACGTTCCGACCTCCTCCGAAAGGGAAAACGAATCGGGCGGCAGAACGTGACAAAAACGGTTTTTCGTCCTTTGACTTTTTCCGAACGTTTCGTATTATCCGCGCTATCCCTTCGGACGAAACCTCGTCCGAAGCGGAAGGAATTCCTAAAAACCCAAACCAAAACAAGGAGGGCCCAATGGCCGACAAAGTACGCACCGTTTCCGAACAAGGGGAAGTTTTCGGACGAAATCAGGCAATCGAACACCTTAAGCGCACCTTGCGTCGCAGGGGAATCCGGGTCGATTTGGGCGAGACGTTCGCCAAAGGACGCTCTTACGAACTCCTTTCGCTCTACTTCGACCTCCATTCCGAAGAAGGCAGCCTGAAACACTTCTTCCGCCCCAAGGTCGGATTCGAAAAGCTCGCCGACAATCCGGCGACGCTCGAAAAATTCGCGCTGTTGCCTTTGGCGCAAAACGAAACGTTCGGACGCAATCAGGCCATCGCGCATCTCAAGCGCGGTCTGAGGCACCACGGAATCCGCCTGGATTTGACGGAAGTGTTCCGGAAGCGCCGTTCCTACGAGCTTCTCGAGCTCTACTTCGATCCGGCGGAAGAAGACGGCAGCCGCAAGCGCCTGTTCCGTCCCAAGGAGGACTATTTCTCGAGAATCCGGAACGAAAGCCTGCTCCATGACTTTCCGACGCTTCTCCCGAAACCTCCGGCAATGGTTCACATCGACGTCCGCGAGCTCCATCCGCGCGAAGCCGCCCCGTATTTCGGGCCGTCTTTCGCTCTGACGGCCGCATGCTGAAAATCCGACGTCGAAAAACGCCCGCATCCGCGGGCGTTTTTCTTATGGGCGCATTCTTTTGGCTTTTGGACGAAAGGGATTATTCGGCGAAAATCTGCACGTAATAGGTCATGCCGTTCCTTACGACGGCGGCTACGCCGAGTTTCGTCCAATCGCCGAGCATGTTCATCCGATGCCCTCCCGAAAGCGAAAGTCCGGCGAGGAGGAAATCCGATCATACGCTGCCTCCGGCGACGTTTTCCCCCAAAGAGCTTCCGATTTCGATTCCCGCACGCTTGGCGGTTCCGTTGATCTTCGCTCCGGCCGAATCGTCGTGGCCGACGTAATTGTTTTCGGCCATGTCTTCAGCCTTGAAGCGGGCGAGACGCTCAAGATTGGAATCGAGAACGAGCGCCGGTTTGCCGGCCTTTTTCCGAATCGCGTTGATGAACCGGAGAGCGTTTTGCGGCGCGACGGAAACGTCGGAATCGGTATCCTTCCCCATCGAATCGTATTCGTTGGGCAAAATCGAAGCGACGCCGGACTGATGGACGATCGGACCGTTGTATGCCGGAAAACCGTTGGAATACATTACTTCGACCAGGTACTGTCCCGGGTCGGAAAGCGGAATTCGAAGGGTAGCGGAACGCCCTTTCGCAACGTATCCGTCGGCACCCGTCTCCGAAGAAGGAAAAACGTGGGGCGTCACGTCGCCGTTCGGCGCCATGAGATAGGCCTCGGTCCGAAGATTTGGGCCGCCCGAAGCGAGATTGGTCCGAACGATTGCCTCGGAGCCGGAAACCGACACCGTAACGGCCTCCTTTTTCTCGACGACGTATGAGGGTGCGAGCGGCATTTCGGCATCGAACACGGTTTTTTCCGTTGAAAAGGTGTCCATGGAAAACGGGGTCGAAGATTCGGCTGCCGAAATCGAAACGCGGACCGGTTTCGACGAATCGAATCGCGCCGCGTCGGATACCTCGAACGCAACGTCGCCCATGGACCTTCTCACGAGGGGTTCAATTCCGGGTTGCGATATTTTTACCGTCCAAAGAATGCGGGCACCGGTTTTTGGAAGTTTCAGAACGTTTATCGGCGTGAGGTCGCTCGACTCTTCGCGAACGAATTCGGGCGCCCCCATCTGAATCGGGGTCGAAAATTCCGATAGGGCCCGTTTTCCGACGACGGCGGATTCTGGGAGAACGTAGATCGGCTGGGTTTTCGTCGTGGAGAATCCCATTCCGGAAGCGACGACCAAATCGTATTTTCCGGTTTCAAAAAGTGGAACCCGGTAGGAAAACCGACCCGAAGATACGGGAATCGAACGGGAAAATTTCTTTCCGGACGGCGATTTGAGAAAGAGGACGGTGTCGTCCTTTCCATCGGTAACGGTTCACGAGACCAAGAGCGTCTCTCCCGGAAAATAGGTGTTGGGGAGATTTTCGTCGAACCGCACGCCCAAATCGGCGAGAACGTTTTGCGCGACGAGTTCCTTTCGATATCCGGCGGGGGTGATTCCAAGCGGTTCGAACGAGCCCGAAAGCCGTCCCTTCGAAAGAGGTGCGAGGGCTTCGAAAGCGATCTTGGAAAGGTCAACGATATCCGGATGCACGGTGCAATTTGGACGGTCGTTCGCTTTGACCACCACCGATTTCGAACCCGCCGAAACCTGGATGAGCCGGCCCAGGTCGATGGCGCACCGGGCGGCCGAGTAGGTCGATTGGGAGAATCGGTCGCCATTTGCGGTTCCCCGCCCTTCGAACATGTCGGCGTAATAGAGGATTTGGGCTTCAGCCGAAAGCGACGGGGAAACGGCGGGGCTCGACGGGGAATCCGAAGTTTGGGAGGCCGTTTGAGTCGATGGCGAGGCCGGATTCGAAATCCTGATGAGAAGATTGAGATCGGAATACGCCCGAACCAATCGGTTCACGGCTCGTTGACGCTCGGAATCCGACCTCTTAAACGCCGCGTCAAGCGCGAGGAAGGCATTTTTCAGGTTTTCCCTTGCCGCGACGATTTTTATCCGGTTCTCGGCCGATATTCCACGGATTTTCGCGATTTTCCGGTCGGTATTGAGCGAAATCTTCGCGTACACCGAGGCGACTTTCGGTTCGCTGAAATTCGCCGCCGAAACCGCAGGGGTGGCAAACGCAAAGACCGAAACGGCGACGAGAAAAGACGAAAGGGGCTTTAAAAGATTCATGTGGGCAAGTTAGGATGCGGCCTCAACCGTGGCGCGAATGACCTTCGCTTCGGTTCTGGGGCGATCGTTTCGGTCCACCGGAAGTTCGGCGATGGCGTCAACGGCTTCTTGTCCGGAAACGACCTGTCCAAAGATGCTGTAGTCGCCGTCGAGGTATTTGGCCGGGCGGCCCTGCACGATGAAAAACTGGCTTCCGTTCGTATCGGGGCCGGCGTTGGCCATCGAAAGGGCACCGACGATATGCGAGAGTTTCGGCGAAATTTCGTTTTCGAATTCGTGACCGAAGGCCGATTCGCCACCCCGTCCAGTTCCGGTAGGATCTCCGCACTGGACCATGAAATTTTTAATGACTCGGTGGAAGACGATGCCGTCGTAATATCCTTTTTCGGTGAGGGTGAGAAAGTTTTCGACCGCCTTGGGCGCTTCGGAAGGAAAGAACCGAAGCAAAACGGTTCCGTGGGTAGTTTCGAGCCGGACGAGCTTATCGCCGGAAGCGGGTTTTTGGAGTTGGAATTCTGACATGCAAAAAAAGAAGGAAGCCGCTCCGATTGGAAAAATTCGAAATCGGAACGCTCAAACAGAATACGGGATTCGGGGTCCGAGGCAAGAAAAAACGCCCCGGAGAGGGGCGTTTGGGTTTCGGAATTTCCATCGTCACATTCGTCCGTTAGCGTTCGGATGAAGGGGACGACGCCGGAGACTCCGAACAGAGGATGTCGCGGCGGTCGGCGGAAATTCTCGTTTCGGAATCCTTCCCGGGCTTGTCCGCGTTTCCTTGAAGGGACGGAAAATGCCTCGGGGAGGTGATGTCGCCGGTGGGCGGTTTGTTTTGGCGGTCGTCTTGGGCCAATTCGGATTCCTCCTTTCGTTTCAAAAACGGTTTTCGCGGATATGCGTTCGAACGGCTTTCGATTTTTAAAATACCTTCTCGAAAAGGATTGTCAACCGAAACTATTCCCCCTTCTGCCGGCTCCGTTCCGACAAAAACCGGATGAGCCGGATTTTTGCGTAGATGATGGCGAGCGCCAAGACGATGGCCCCCGCAACGAATTGGTACTTGTAGGCGAAAAAGAGTTCCTGGTTTTCTCCGGCCACGTATCAGAAAACCATGAGTATGAGGCACCATATCCCCGCGCCGAGACCGGTATAGAAAGCGAATTTGGCGACGTTCATCCTAAATACTCCGGCAGGAAGCGAAATGAGTTGCCGCACGGCGGGAATGAAACGCCCGATGAGCGTGGCGTTATCGCCGTATTTTTCAAAAAACGATACGCAAATCGCGTCGTTTTTTTTGCCGATGACGAGGCGGACGACCTTCCTTCCGCCGTAATAGCCGATGACGTAGTTGATAATGGCTCCCACGAGCGAGCCGCCGAGCCCGGCGGCGAACGCGAGAACGAAGTTCACTTTTCCCGTGGCGGCGAAATATCCCGCCGGAATCATGACGACCTCCGAAGGAAAGGGAACGAAACTGCTCTCGATCGTCATGAAGACGAATATCCAAAAATAGGGCGCCTGTTCGATGAGCGAATGCGAGTGTAACGCGAGAGCGTGAAGAAAATCGATCGCGGAGCGAAGAACGTCCATGTTTTGGAAATGGTTCCGGTCAAAAACGAGGCCCGAAGGCCGCATGGTCGAAACCTATCCGGAGAGTGAGAAAAGTCAATCGGGAAGCGTTCGTCGAAATCGGACGATGACGGAGATTTTCGGCATGGGCTACGAAACCGTTTTTTCCACCGTTCCATATATCCGAAGGTCTGCCGCCTTAGGGGCGAAGCCGCGGGGGAGTTTCGAAAAAATCCACTCCTCGGGAATTTCAAGGTCGTAGACCGTTCCGGTTTTCTCGTCCACAAAGTGGGCGACGTGGCGGTCGATCACCTTTTCGAAGATGGCCTTGGATCCGATTCCGGAAATTTTTTTCAACTGCCCCTTAAGGGCGAGTTCTTCAACGTTGCGGTAAATGGTCGAATATCCGGCGTTCGGGTGCGTTTTCTTTACGCGCTCGAAAATTTCGTCCACCGTGAGGTGGTTATAGGTGCAGGCTTCGAGAATCGAGGCGTGATAAAAGTGCGTTTTCATGGGATGGGCGGATATTTTCGGATGAGTATACCCCTTTCCCCTGAAAAACAAGAATAATTCTCATAATGAGGAAACCGGCATGAACCGGCCCCGCCTATTCCACGACGATGCTTAAAAGCTTATTGGGGACGAATATTTCCCGAATGAGCTTTTTTCCCTCGATCCATTTACGGATTTCGGGGTTTTCGTTCGCCGCCGAAGAAACCTCTTCCTGCGAAACCCCATTGAGCAACGCGAGCGTTCCGCGGACTTTTCCGTTCACTTGGACGGCGATGGTCACTTCGTCGTCCACGAGCATGAATTCGTCGTATTCGGGCCAGGCGGCAAAATAGACCGATTCGGCATTTCCAAGCGACTGCCAGAGTTCTTCGGCCAAGTGCGGCGCGAACGGATGGAGGAGTACCGCGAACTTTTCGCGCCATTCCTTGCGGAACTCGGCATCCGACGGAACTCCTTCGTTCATAAGGATGTTCATGGCCGTTATGGCGGTGTTGAACTTGAAGGCGGCAATGTCTTCGCCCACCTTTTTGACGGTCTTATGGAGGAGCTTCATGGCCTTCATGTCGTCGGCGGCAGGCTTCGCTTCGGGCGAGAACGCGGCGTAGGCCTTGTCGAGAAACCGCCGTGAGCCGATAATGGCGTCGGTGTTCCAAGGAGCCGGGTCCCGGAAGTCGGACATGCTCATTTCGTAGACGCGGAAAGTATCGACCCCGTGTTCTTCGCAGACCGAATCCGGATTGACGACGTTGCCCTTGGACTTGCTCATTTTGTTTCCGTCGGAACCGAGAATGAGTCCCGGGCTCGCGAGCTTGGCGAACGGTTCGTCGAACGGAACGACGCCCAAATCGAAGAGGAACTTGTGCCAAAAACGGGCGTAGAGCAAGTGGAGCACGGCATGTTCGGCACCGCCGACGTATTGATCGACCTGCCCCCAGTATTCGGCCGCTTCTTTCCCTACGAGCGCGTCCGGATTTTTCGGATCCATGAAGCGGAGGTAGTACCAGCACGAGCCGCCCCATTGCGGCATGGTGTTGGTTTCGCGCTTACCCATGAGATTTTCGGCGAGTTTCACGTTGACGAAAGAATCAACCGTCGCGAGCGGCGATTGCCCGTCTCCGGCGGGTTCGTATTTTTCAACCTCCGGAAGTTCGAGCGGAAGCCGGTAATCGCAGACGATTTTGGAATAGAGTCCGTCGTAGATTTTCGAGAAGACTTTTCCGCCGATGACGAGTTCGCGGACTTTTCCGCTTCCCTTGCAAAGCGTTCCGTCGCAGTTTTCGCCCGGAAGCGGATCGCGCTTGAGAATGTAGGCGAGACTCGGGTCGGTAGCTTGGGAGAGGTCGGAGATGTGCGGAGTTTTTTTGAGGTCTTCGATGGCGAGATGAACGAGCGGAATCGGCTCGCCCCAATAGCGCTGGCGCGAAAAAAGCCAGTCGCGGAGCTTGTAGTTGACCTTGGTTTTTCCAAATCCTTCGGATTCGGCCTTGGCGGCGAGGGCTTTGCGGACTCAAGAGGAAGCCTTCTTCACGGGAGTGAGGACGGCTACCTTATAGTTCTTGCCTCAAATCAGCATTTCCGATTCATCGAACGGAACGAAAATCTCGTCAAGGCCATTCTTAATGAACGGGACTGTCCCGTCGTTCGCGTATTCGGCATTCCATGCCTCATCGGAAAAATCCACGCCAACATCCACGCTCTGGCGAATCGGCAACCCCATCTTCTTCGCGAACGCGAAATCCCGCTCGTCGTGCGCCGGGACGGCCATGACCGCTCCGGTTCCGTAGGATCCGAGAACGTAATCCCCGATGTAGACCGGAATTTTTTCGCCGTTGAACGGATTGATCACGTAAGAGCCGGAGAAAACTCCGGTCTTCTCCTTGGATTCGGTACGTTCGACGTCGGACTTCGACTTCGCCGCGGCGACGTAGGCTTCGCAGGCGGCACGTTCGGAATCGGCGATCCACTCGGAAACGTTTTCGTGGTCGGCGGCGATGACGGCGTAGGTCATGCCGAAAACGGTATCGATGCGGGTGGTGTAGACCGAGAGCGATTTCGATTCGTCGTCCGCCTTCTTCATCGAAAATTCGACGCCTTCGGATTTTCCAATCCAATTGCGTTGCATTTCCTTAATGCCCTCCGGCCATTCGAGCTTATCGACGTCGGAGAGGAGCCGGTCGGCATACGCGGTAATTTTGAGTACCCACTGGCGGAGCTTGCGACGTTCCACGAGGGTTCCGCAGCGGTCGCAGGTATTATCGGCGTTCACTTCTTCGTTGGCGAGGCCGGTCTTGCACGACGGACAATAATTGATGGGCAAATCCTGTTCGAAGGCGAGCCCCCGTTCGAAGAGTTTCAAGAATATCCACTGCGTCCATTTGTAGTATTCGGGGTCGGTGGTGTCGATTTCGCGATCCCAATCGTAGGCGAAACCGAGCATCGAAAGTTGACGCTTGTAGTTGGCGATGTTGTTCTCGGTCGTTACGCGCGGGTGCGTTCCGGTTTTGATGGCGTAGTTTTCGGCGGGCAGTCCGAAAGCGTCCCACCCCATCGGATGAAGGACGTTGTACCCCCGGTTTTTAAGGTGCCGCGAAAGCACGTCAGTCGCGATATATCCCTTGGGATGCCCAACGTGGAGCCCTACTCCCGAAGGATAGGGAAACATGTCGAGTACGTAGGCCTTCTTGGGCGAGCCGTTCGAAAACGGAGGATTGGCGGTCTGGAAGGTCTTTCGTTCGTTCCAATATTTTTGCCACTTCTTCTCAATTTCGGAAGGCGAATAGGAATGATACATGGAAAAACGGATGACGTATAGGTGGGAATGGGCGAATTATAAGGAAAACGTCGCGTTATTCAACGGGAGGAGGCGTGAAAAAGCCAGGCCGGGAGCCGAGTGCGACCGCAAGAAAAAGGAGAATGAAGGCGGAAATCGCCGAAATTTGGTACGTACGCTCGAGCCCCACCGTTTCCATTCCCCATCCGGCCAGCATGACGAACGAAGAATATCCGGTCGTCACCAGAAGTGAAAATATCGACAGTAGGGTGGACTTTTGAGTATTCGGTGCGTTTTCGAGGACGAACGAATTCCCCACCGTCATTATCAGTCCTCCGGAGAGCGCGCAGAGCGCGATGGGAATTGCGAGGTACGACCCCCCGAAAAGCACGAAACCTGCCGACGAAAGAAATACCGCGACGGAAATCACCACCAGCGATGTGCCGGCCTTCATTCGTCAGAAATATCCCCAAATCGAACTCGAAAATGCGGAAACGAGAGAAAGTCAGAAAAACACGAGCCCTATGCGTTCTTTTGAGAACCCCTCGGATTCCAAAAGCGGCTGGTACGTGAAATAATACACGTTCCCCAAAGACGAAAGCGCCGCAATTAACAGAAGGAACGTGAGGACCCTGGGATTTTTAAGAAGATGGGAAAAGGCCTTTTTCAATTGTCCCAAATCGTTTCGTTCTTCGGATACGGCCTGTTCGGGTTCGCGAAGCGAAAACGAGAGCAGGACCGCAAGTCCAGCAAAAACCGCCGCGACGGCATACGGAAGCTGCGCGTGGGTTACATAGAGATACCCGGACAAAAGCGAAAACACCGCTTTTCCAAAAAACAGCCACGCGTAGCCGACCGAATGCAAACGTTCGAACGACGATTCTTCGCCGCGCTCGGAGAGTTCGTCGTGGATGATGCCCTCAAGCGCGCCCGAGCTAAGCGCCATTCAAAATCAGAGCAATGCGGCGGAGGCCAGAAACGGAAAAAACCCCTCGAATCAAAACGCGTACGGAAGCCATGCGAGAAATTCGAGCGACGAACCCAACGCGAATATCTTTTTCCTACCGAATCGGTCAGCCCAAGATCCGGTTGGCAATTCCAAAGCGGCGCACACCATTCATGGAAAGACGCTGAGGAACATTGCCTCACCAATGCTCAATCCGGCCCTTTCCGTGAGGTAGAAAAACCAGACGGCGGAAGTGACTCAAAAAGCCGATGCTACGAGAAACTGAAGCGCAACGTAGGTTTTCGAATTTTTCCCGGAGGGAAAACTTGGGAAAATTCGGAAAAACATGGCGATTGGGAGGTGGAATAAAAAGAAGGTGGATCGGATGGCGAATGGGGCGTGCCCATTACCGCATCGCGGTTCCGTCAGCTTCGTACAAACGTATCCATCCGAACTTCAACCACCGTTCGATTTCTTCGTAAGATTGAACGTTCTTGTCCGGCATCTTCAAAAGCGAGATTTCCAATTTCTTGTCGCCTCAGAGCAGGTTCCGCGCTACGCCGAACGCCATTTCCGCGAACGTTTGGGCTCATAGGTATCCGGATATCCCATTTTTATCCTCGTTCATCACGAACAATGTGTCCGCTTTCGTTATGTCCCGAAAAAAATCGGCGTGAACCTTCGGATATTCGTCTAAAAACGATTCCGGAGAAATTTGAACCGGATAATTGATAACGTCGTATCCCTGGGATTCCCAAAAACCTTTCCATTCCCCTATTTTTTCCGATAGGGACGCGCTTCCGGCGATGACTATCTTTTTCATGGGTTTCGCGCCGGGGATTTAAGGATTCTTCGCGTACCAAACCTTTCGTTTTTGGGCCGCTTCGGCCCGTCACTCCGGCGTATTCGGAAAATAGAATCCCGATTCCCGCGCTCGTTCGACGAGTTCTGGAGTCAAAAGCCGATCCGCAACATCGCGCGTCGATTCGATCAGTTTTTCGGCGCTCATCGCTTTTGTTCTCGTTTGAAGTTCTTCGCGAACCGTTTCAAGCGGTATGGTGGTGGTAGCCATGGAGTATGGGGTCGTTATTTTTTAAAAATCGAATCCTTCAGGTTTTTCACTCACTCCGAGTCCTCGATAACTATCCCGGTCTTCAGCTTATGAAGGAGCGGAATCGCGCCGCAAGAATCGCATTTCCCCCAATTGCATCCACCCCGTTCCTTGTGGAGTTCGGAACACATGGCCATTTCGTGGTCGTGGGGGCTTTGAAGCGCGAAAAGGCGTCGAATCGCTTCGGCTTCGAGTCGCGCTCCGTTCAAGGCATTATGCGGTTTCGGTTCAGGTTCGAGTCCGACCAGCGCGAGAACGCCGTCCATGCTCAAATTGGACAATCCGTTTTTCGTGGGAATTTCCGCGCCCCTCCGAATAAGTTCGGCATATCATAGGGTATGGAGATCGATGGTCCGATAATTCCCGTCCGCGAGTCCAAAAGTGCCAAGACCGTGCCGCGTGCAGGCAACCTCGACGAAACGAAGGTCGAAGTAGCCGACGTTATGGCCTCAGATGGTTTTTTCCGCGACCGTTGCGTACCATGCGATGAATTTCACGAGCAGCTCGCGAACGGTCGGTTTTTCCGGATCCGATATTTGTTCTCGGGTGAATCCATTCACCTGGAGCGCCATATCTTGAATTTCCGCCCCATCTTGGAGACGGCATTCCCCATAAAAAGTGTTTTCCGGTTTTTCGAGCTCGACCGCGCCGATGCTTAAAATGCTTCCCCTATGCGGATCGGCACTGGAAGTTTCGATATCGAGGACGATCATGGCACGGCGATTTGGAAAATGGCGGTTGCCGTTATTATGGGGAGAATGGGATTTCTTCAAGCTTTCCTGTATTCGAAACAATTCCTTCCGGCGGAATGAAGGGGTTCGCCGGGGCTCTTCCTCGCCGCCGAATGCGGCTTCGGAGCGTTCGTCCTCCGTTCTCGCCCCGGCATCGAAAACCGCAATGAATCACAAAAGCACCCCGTTTTCACGGGATGCTTTTTGATGATTCATGGTGGGGCCTCGTAGAACGCGTTAGAACTGAAGTTGAGAATTATGATGGGCATATTAGTATTGCCTCAGCTTAATTAATCGACCCCGCTCCCGTTACTCTTTTTTTACGAGTCGTTCCACTTTTCACTTCACCCCGAAGGACACCTTGCCTGAATCCGTACGGAGATCGTACGCCATGTTCCGATAGGTGCCGGGAATCCACTCTTCTTCGGCAGGTGCAAGCTTTTCTTCGCAATCGAGGATCAGGTACTTTACCCCGTCCTTCTCGAATTCCCCGAAGTAGCGCGGGAAAATCGATCCGTCCTTTCGAATGATGGTATCGTGGGGGAATTCGGTTTTGGCATTTTCGAAACCAGTCGGATCGTCGTAACGGACGAGGAAAACGCTTTCTCCGACATGGAGCAGCGTTCTTCCGGGATTCTGGACCACTACGGATTTTTCAGGGTCTTGGAGTCGCTCGAGCACGGAATAAATGCCCGAGTCGAGGAGCCTGACGTTTCGGAATTCCACGTTTCCGAAGCCGTATTCTTGTCAAAATTGAACCTTTGGTCTCATGCAAGCGAAGTTATTTGGTTGGCGAAGGCGTTGAGTGGGGGGAAGGAGGGCCGGAAACCCTTCCGAAGTCGATGAGGTAAGTGTTTCAATCCATTCAGAGCATGATGTTTCCTCCATGGACGTCGGCATGGCCTATTTTCTCGGCATCGAGATGATCGAGCGCCTTTTTGATCTCCGGATGGGATTCGACGTAAGCTTTTGCGTATTCGGCGGATTTCGGCCCTTTAATCACCATGTCGAGGTATTCTGCTCAAAACGGATGGTTATCGGCAAGATGGCGATAGACCTCGTTATCGGTCATTTTGGACACGTCGCGGGTTTTCGCGAGTTTTTCGATAACGGATTTGTATTCCGGAAGCTCCAGTAACATTTTCGTATGGAGACTCTGGCCTTCTACGTACTGCATGGAAAAAACGTTTTTCGTATCTGGAATATCAGAAAAAACCCTGGGTATTTTGATATTTTCCGAAACCTTTCCTTCGAAAATTCCCCTCTGGAGAGCGAGGAAAGCCTTTTCATGGCTCCGTATTTCTTTCGTGACCGAATCGACCTCGCCCGGGTACGGAATTTTTACGACCCGTCATTCGATCTTGGGATGCTTGATGACGATGGCGTTGTTGCCCGCCCCCATTATGTCGGACGGTTTCAGTTCGCCCAAAAATTCTGCATGGTCGCGGAGGAATCCGTGTCGGCGGTAGACTTCGTTTTTCGTGATGTCGAAAGGAAGCCTACGTTCCATTTCGGAGAGGTCTCACACGACTCAACGCTGGGCACGGAGGCTGCCGGAAACTGGCGACGGGATCTCCGTTGCGTTTCGGACGGCCTTTCATGCGGCTTCCAACCCTTTTTTCATGAGTTTCCTGCCTCATGCGACGGCAAGTCCTGCCCCGGAAACCACTAACCCGGTCTCTCAAAGTCACTGCCCAGCTACGTACCAATCTCAGGAGAAGATTTTTCCGAACGATTCGCCCAGTCATTCGAGCATGGCGATGACGTCGATATTTTTCAAAGCCTCAATGATCTTGCCGGGATCCCGGATGATTTCCTCAACGAAATCAGCATTCGAAAGGGCCGCACCGTCGATCAGCCCTTTGAGGAATTTCTTTTCCCAGTCGTTCTTTTCGGTCACCGGATCGATTCCGAGCCCCGCATATATCATGTCTTGTGCTTTCTTCGCGTATTCCTGCTTGTTTTCGAAACGGTAGGCATCCGGAACGTCCCGTTTTGGAATATCGGAGGAAGCAAGCTTGATGGCCGGAGTTTGAGCTTCCGGAAAATATTCGCCGAAAACGTCGATGTTCCCCAATTCGGCATCACGTTCAGCCTGTTCCCTAGCGAGATTGCTTTTCCGAAGTTCTGCGGATTTTTCAAAAATGGAAAAATCCACCGTCGCGACTGGTTTTGCCACGGTCTCTTTTCCCATCTCGGGAAGTGCGGGTATTCACCACGTTTCCCTCATTTTCCAAGCTCCTTTAGTTTTTTCCGGATTCTTTAAGAATCAGCATTTAGTATGCCATTTATTACGGAAAAAGCAATTATCCTGTCTGTGTGATTTTCTCAAAAGGGTTCGCCCACGGCTCTTCCTCGCCGCCGAATGCGGCTTCGGACGCGGAGGTCGCGAACCAAATCGTTGGTTCGCTCGAATGCTTCGCATCCGTCCTCCGTTCGAGCCCCGGCATCGAAAATCCCACGGAATCATAAAAATCCCCCTCCTTTCGGAAGGGGATTTTCAATGATTCATGGTGGGTTCGCCGGGGCTCGAACCCGGGACCTTCGCCTTAAAAGGGCGCTGCTCTACCGACTGAGCTACGAACCCGCTTTCGCGGTACGGATTTCGCGGACGTTTTTTCAAACGCTCACAATCCGTATCGGTGCGGGCCGATTGTAAAGAAAAGATTTTCGAAGTCCAATTTTTTTGTTGAGAAACGGAGTCTTTAACAAATCCCCCGGAGAGCGCTTCAGAAAAGCAAAAAAACGCCTCCTTCTTTTTTTGCAAACCACCCGCGAAATGATAAACTGAGAAGGATAGCACGCGTACGCTCAAACATCGGCAATGACACTCAAGAATCCTTCCCTCTCGATCCGCTTTAAAAAATTCGTTTCGAGCTTTCTCATTTTCGCGCTCCTCTTTGGGCAGACGGTCCATATTCCGTTGCTCCAAACGACCCAAGCGGCCGAAAGCGATTTCCCCAATCTCGTGGCAATTCTCGTCCACGAAGACGTATTCTCTTCAGCCCTCAAGCGAAAAATCGAGCGCTACGCCGAAGACGTGCAGACCCATCTTGAGGCAAGCCGGGCTTCCATCGTTTCGATTCCGGCCGACGCGACGCCCGAAAAAATCGCCGCCCTTCTCGAAAAACTCTACTACGAGGGTGACGGCAAGGGCGTTTCGCGCTTGGTGGGAACCGTTCTCGTCGGAGATCTTCCGCTTCCGGTCGTCCACCGGGGAGAAAAAACCTTTCTCTCGGTGTTTCCTTACGTTGATTTTGTCGATAAATCGTTCGTCTACGATTCCGAAAAAGGGTATTACGAATACACTTCCGTTCCCGCGGCGTCCGACGTTCCCGAAATCTGGCACGGAATCATCCGCCCCCACACCGGCAACGCCGACGAAGACCGGCAAAAGCTCGAGGCATTTTTCGATAAGACCCGCGAATACTACTCCAAATCTGGACGGTTCGAGGCCTCCAAGTTCCGCATCCAACCCCACGTTTTCTATTTCGACTCCTACCGCGACCAATTAAACGCGCGTTCTTCGGAATGGAAGTCGTACCAACTCATGTTGGAATACGCCGAAGACTTGGCCTACAACCGCTTCAGCAAACATTTGGCCAACACGGTCTACCAGGCCTACCAAGGATACCTCGGCTCCGACGTTCCGAACGCCGCCGGAACCGAAATCGGCGACATCCTCGCCGCCTACACCGGAAGCACGCTCGACTTCCGAAGCGCTCCAGACATCCAAACCCGCGAGCCCATCGAAAAATCCCTCAAGCGCTTCTTCGAAGTCTTGAGCGAAAAATATTTGGGTGACATCCTTCGCTACGTCCACAACGCCGGACGCTACGGTGCTTGAAACGGCGTTCGTGCGGATATTCCGGCCATCATCGTCGGAAAAAGCGACGAACTCATGAAGCGTTCGCTCAAAGATGCCAATACCGCCTTCGAAGATTCCATCGATGCCCTCGTTCGCGGGGGCCTCGCCCGGCATGTCGCGGTCGGACTCACCCATTCCATTAACGAAAGTTCCGCGACGGCGGGGACTCCGGGGGCCGAGGGAACTTCCGCAACTCCGGGAACTTCGTCAAGCTCATCCCGGACGTATCGAAACTATCTCTACGGAAAACCGGGCGCCGACATCTCCAAAGCCGAAGACTGCTCCATCGTCCGCGGCTCGAGCCTCGCCGTCGAAGCCAACCGCGGATACGACGTCTCCAACTCGCAGTCCGACGTTTCGCTTTTGCAAAATGATCTTCCGAACGGACGTTGCTTCCCTGGCGGAAAGCCTGCGGCGATGTCCTTTTGGGGCAATAACACCCCCCTTAAGCTCGACGTCTCAAGGAGCAACGAGGGAATCATGACCCTCCAATGAAACGTCTACGACGGCTTTATCAAGCCGATCTTCGACGTGGGCGGTTCCAAGGAAATCGTAGCGAACGCGACGCTCCCCATCGCGAGTCCGCTCGACTGCACGAGGCAGCGCCTTTGGATTTCCGACCCTTACGTCGTAGAAGACGCGCTTGGCGGAGGACGAACCGGTTTTCCGGCGGAACGTCCGGGGCAACCCATTACCTGTATTACCGATACGGTCGGCAATTCGCTCGCGGTCGATTCTTTCGAGAACTATTTTACGAAAGGGTTCCCAAGCGAAAACTGTACCGTCCACCATCTCCTCCTCGACGGGACCGAAGTGCTCCAAAGCGGCGGTTGGTGCGATTCGGGGGACGGGGCATACACGCACATTGACAAAACCTACGCCTACAAAAAAGTCCTCTCCGTTATCGAACACAAATCCCCTACCGACCACGAATATGGGGAACAGTTGAAAAATTTTCTCACGCCGTCGCTCCCCGCCGACAAAGATCGGTACGTCGATTTCATTAGCGCGAAGGGAACCCACGTAAAACTTTCGTACCCCAACCTTTTTCGGATTTCGCTCCCCGAAGAAGACGACATCACTCCGGAAAAGGCCCGAGCCGAAATAGAGCGCGTCCTCAATGCCAAAAGCGCCGAAATCAACGGCCTCATCGCTTCCGAAGCGGGATCCGGACCCCTTTACGAGGCGCTGAAAAACGGACCGTATCCTTCTTCGAAGAAGATCGATCTCTACGCCGGCCTCGCCGCCAAGCCCGAAATGCTCGAATCGGTCGTTGACGCGGTCGTATGGAATAATCTCGGCAGTGCCACGGCCAAATACGCCTACCTGCTCGAGCACCACCTCGACATCGACGGAAATGCGTCATATCCACTTGCCGGACATAAGGAAGACTACGAAATCTCCTATCTCGTCGGCAAAGGCGACGCCCGCAACCTTTACGTCAAGCTCGACCCGGCCGCCAAAGACGGCCCAGGAGAAGAAGTTTCGGAAATCCTCCGGCGTTCGGCCGAACAACTCGCCGCCATGGACGCCGCCAACATCGGCGCGGGAGCGGGCGACGAAAAAGCCGAATTCCAATGCGGACCGCCCGACGGAGTCAATCTTCCGCAGTGGCTTCCGGCGATTTTCTGCTGGCTTTGAACCATCCTTCCGCCGACCATTTCGGCCGGAAGCTGTTCGCCCAATTCGGCCTTTGACATCGCCGAACTCATCGCCAAGCATTTCGGAAACGATTCCAATAAGAACGGCATGCCCGATTGGCAGGAAGATTCCAATAAGAACGGCATCATCGACGGCGCCGAATACGTCAAGGACGGGAATATCCGGCTGAACCTCGCCCCCCGGCGCGCCCCCTACCGGGAAAGCGTCGCGATTTCGGCGGTTCTCGAAGACAAGAACGGCATCCAGGTCTACGTCGATTCCCTGAGCGAGGTCTCATTCGACGTCTCGCGCGTGGTCGCGTATTCGGGAGGCGTCGCGGTTGAAAAATACCGTCGTGGCGCCGAAGGCGAACTCGGCAATTCGGTCAATGTCAAGGACTACGTCAACTTTTCCCAGCTGAGCGTCCGCGCCAAGGAAGGAAAGGCCGACTACGTGTTTTCGACCAAAGACCGCGACGCCGACGTCTATTTCGACGCGACCGTCTCCCCGCGCGACAAAGACGGAAAAGCCGCGTTCGTAAAGACCTCCGCCGAAGCCAAGCTCGAAATCCGCTCCGAAACCCTGCGCGTCGGACTCACCTCTTCGGGCGCTTCAATTTCGACCTATGCCAAAGCCGGAGAATACCGGGAAATTTCGTTCCCCGTCGAAAAAATCGGGAAAAACGGGGCGAGACTCGATTTGGCTTTCCCGCTCGCCGTCCGAATATTCGACGACGACACGTCCAAACAGATTGGCGATACCATGGTCGCGACCAAAACTCCGTGGACCTATGCCGGCTCGATCCTGAACCAGTCGGGAAATTACCGGTTCGAATTCACTGACAAAGAAGGCGTTACCGGAAGCGTTTCCTTTACCGTCTCGGCGGGAAAGGCTGTCAAAATGGAGCTCTCTCCGTCTTCGAGCCTCTTCGTGAAAAACGAAACCGTCACGGTTCTTGCAAAAATCTCCGACCAATTCGGAAACGTCGTCCGCGGAGACCTCATCGATTTGGCCGCTAAAATTTCTGGCGGAGGATACTTCGTCGAAAATAAGTCCGATACCTTAAACAAGGCCATCGTCGATGGTTACACCACCTTCGAAATCAGTTCAAACGACGGTGGCAAGGAACTCACGTTCGAACTTGAAGCAAAAAATCGCGGACTTTCTTCCTCGGTCAAATTCGGCTCGCTCGACTACGCCAAAGCCGTCGTCAACGTCGAAAACCGCAACGCCCTCGTAGTTGGAACGGGCTCTCACCTCGTTACCATCCGGGTCGTCGATAAATCCGGGAACGAACTCTCCGGATTCGATTCCGTCGCGACCGTTTCTTTCCCCAAGCTTTCGGGAACGTTCGATACCAATTACGTCGCCCTAAAAAACGCCAAGAGCTCGACCGGATTCCTCCTGTCTCCGAAATACGTCGCCGGGAAAGACTTGAAAATCGACGTGCGGATTCCGGGAATCCGAGACGTCGAAGGAAATGTCGTAACCGTCTTGCCCGACGCTGCGATGCGCGTCGCGCTCCAAACCGAAAAACCGGTGATCGAAGCGAAAACCGGCGAAACCGAATCCGTTTTCGCCCGGCTTTTCGACCGCTACGGAAACCTGGCTTACAACCATTCCGAATGAGCCTATTCGGCGAAATTCTCCATTCCGGAACATTTTAAAAAGAATTTGCGGTTTCCGGGAAAAACCTTCGAGGCCGAATCGAAATTCTCGGGAGGAATCGCGGAGGTCAAAGTCGAAACGACCCGGCTTCCCGGAACCCCCTACGTCATCGTCGAAGTCTCCCCGGGGCTCGAATCGAATGCGTTCGCCGTCTCCGATGCCTCCGGCGCTTCGGTGACCGTCTCCGGGTATTCCAAAAACGCAGTTCCGGTGGACAGCTATTACCTCTGGAACAAGGAAAAGGTGGCGAAGCTCGAATACAACGGGCTCTATACGGTTTTGGGCGGAGCCGATTTCGGCAATCTCACCGAACGCGACTACCTCGCCGGAGAAATCCTCTTCAACCCCGATTCGAGATCGATGGCGGTTACCGCCCTCCTGAACGACGCGACCGTTCGGAACCGGGTATTCTCCATTACCCCGGGAGGAAAAGTAAACGTTACCGCCGACGATTCCCTCATCACGTCGGAAATCAGTTCGGTGGCGGGACGCACGTCGATAGGTTTTTACGATCCATTCTATAAGGAATACGTCGCGCGGGCGTACCTCAATTTTTCCGAGGACGCATCGAGGGTCGCCTGTCGAAACGACGGGACCCCCCGAATCGACAACTGCGAAATTCCGTCCGGTTCGGCCTTTTTGGCCCTCAAAGGATACGCGAACGCGGCGGCGGTGTCGCAAAACGGACTCGCCCTCGTCGTAAACGGCGCGCGCGTGCTCGAAATCGACGCGTGGGGCGCGGTTTCCCACCTTCCGAACGTCCGGCTCGAAATCGACTCCGAAAATTCCAAGAACTTTTTCGCGGCCAAAATCTTCGCCAGCAATCAGGAGGTCGGATATTTCGCCGCGCGGCTCCGCGCGAGCGACCTGGTTTCGACCGGTCCGGCGAACGTCTCGCAAACCCTTGTCCAAAATCCCGGAAAAATCGTCGTCGAAACGGTTTCCGGACGGTATTCTGCCATTTCCACTTTCCTTGGAAATTCCTCCCGCGGAGCCAAGGGCCTCACGTTCTTTTCCAATCGCGATGCCGAATCCGCCTCCGACCGCGAAATGGTCGGAGGACCGGCGAAAATCGGATTCGAACAGTACCGCGAATCCGAGGGAATCGGTTGGGAAGGACAAAATAAAACCCTGCTCGAATTCGCGGGAGGAAGCTCCGTCGGAGAAGCCACGAGATTCAACATGAGTTTCTCGACGGTCAATCTTGGAGATCCGGTTTTCCGCGTAAAAAAACCCGAGAACGAAGGAGCCTACGACCGGACGCTCGGAACCCGGCTTCTCGATGCCGTGGACGACGCCATCGAAAGCTACCGGCGTTTCGATTTCAACGGCGACGCCTATGATGACTTGGTCGTATTTTTCGAGAGCGGAAAGATCCGCCTCTTCGCCAACATGCGCGGAACCCTTCGCGACATGGGATATCTCGCCTATCTCGCCGACGCCGGAAAAAACCGCAAGGCCGTCGGAGATTTCACGGGAGACGGATATTCGGACATCGCCGCCGTAACCAAGCGTGGTGAACTCATCGTGCTCGACAACGTCGAGGGAAAATTCGTCCGAAAATCCGCCGTCATTCTCGACGCGTCCGACAACCCCGCTCACATCCGCGGAAAAATCGTTCAACTCGAGGCCTACGACATGGATTCTGACGGAAAGACCGACTTGGTCATCTCGGACGACTCCGGAGAACTGAACGTTCTCTATGGAAAGGTCTTGGATGGAAAAGCCGTCTTTACCAAAAAGGTTCTCGACTCCGATTTGGGACTTCGCCTCGCGATGGCCGATCGGAAAGACGGCGGGGCGGTCTATTTCGAAGGACTCAAACAGCTCCAAAATCCCACCGAGCCCGATCAGGCCCGGTACCTCGCCGAATCGGCGGCGCTTTCGGCCGCCGGGGACGAAGGGGGAATTCCTCCGGAAATGCGGACTGCCCTCATCGATTCGAAGATCTACTACGTCCACGCCTATAAGTTTCCGGTGGAACTTACGGGATCAACCCTCGATTCCGGACTTTCGGAACGGCTTTCCGCCGCCATCGGCAACGACCCCGAAAACCCGACTTCGCCGAATACCGCGCTCAAGGAACAGGTGATGGCCGCCATGAACGCCGCGCGGACAAACGCGGGAGGCGGATTCTTCAACGTCTCCGGAACCTACGACGAAACCCGGTATAAAACCTTCCTCAAATCCGACTTCGCCGAATATCAGAACGTTCGGGTAACCAAGACGTTCCGGGATGCGAACGGCGACCTTTTAAAGAGCGAAGATCCCGTGGAAATTACCATCCTTTTGGGCAATTCCGGAAGCACGACGCTCCGGAACGTCGCATATTTGGATTCGTTCGACAAAGAGCTTTTTTCTCCCGCCGAAACTCCTTCCTATTCGATAGGGTCGCCTTCGTTTTCAAAAACCGGGAGCCTTTCGGTCATCGAAACTTCCTCTTACGACTACCTTTTCGAAGGCTTCGACCTCCGTCCGGGAGAAACCGTTACCATCAAGTATTCGCTCCTGACCAATCCGGTAAGTTTCGGAAAGTTCTTCGTAGGGAACATCGAGAACGACGATGCCTACGGCGACGTCGCGATGCGGGCCAACAACATCTGCGGCGAGGCCATGACGGTATGGAAGAGCGCCAAGCCCCATCCGAGAAGTTTCGAAAAAGTCACCCGAACGTTCTCATCCGATCAAAGTTCGGCCGGAGGGCTCGCCGGAAAGTTCATCGACATGAACGCCAATGGCCAACCCGACTACATCGACGTGCTTGCCGCCGAAGTTCCCCCTTCCGATTTGGGAGACATGCGAAAATACTCCTACCACCTGAACGGCGGCGGAACCCAGTACGACGCGAAATCTTTCGGAATCCTCCTTTTCCGCCAAATAGCCGATTCCACGAACGGGACCGTCAATTCCGGAAACGTCGAAATCGCCCGATTGGTCGCGAACGAACAAAAAAACCACCTCCAACGCTCGGCGGAACCGGGCTCCGGAGACATGACCGTGACGGTCGCCGCATCGGCGCTGAACGCAATCTACGAAGAATCGACCAAAACCCTGCGGGCCGGATCGCAGGCGAGCACTGCTTCGGGCGGACTTTCCGAATGCGGAAGCA
Organism: Candidatus Altimarinota bacterium; assembly: GCA_024709505.1. Lineage (GTDB taxonomy): Bacteria > Patescibacteriota > Gracilibacteria > BD1-5 > UBA2023 > JANJWP01. Next base: position 26,791 of record JANJWP010000007.1, read on the forward strand.
CTGGGTACGTCACGACCAAAGCCCCAGAAGTTATCGGATGGAAACAGGTCGCAAACGCCCCAACCTCGGCGCTTGAGATATTTTTCTCGGAAGGGCGGCATTCGAAAGACGGCGGAAAAACCGACGAAGCGTGCAAGATGACCTTCGCTTCGAACTCGAATCCGGAATGGAACGGGGGACGGGTTATCGGCGAAGGATGGAAAATCCTTACCAAACACACCTATAATTCCTACGTTCTCGCGGCAAAAACCGCGGACTACCGGAATTCTTCGAGCAACGTTCCCGACGATTACGACGAACGCGGCACCGATCTGTATTCCTTCGATTATCCGGAGGGGGCTTTCTCCGTGGACGGACTTACGAGCGGAAACGTCGCCGAAATCGAAGCCGCCATCGACGAACTCGTTCAGGGGCTCGGCTGCGGTTTTTGAGGCGGAGCCTGCATCTCGATGCCGATGAACTGGGCCCCGCTCGCTCCGGGTTCGTCCCCGAGCGTACTCGGTTTTCCCGCCAGTTCGCTCGTTCCGAGTACCGGCTTTCCGATTTTCTCGGCCCTCACGGGCATGCCGGTCGGACCACTCTGCATTCCGTCGGTTTGGCCCGCGACGCCATTCGACCTCGCCCGTTGGTGCGGAGGTACCGCTGCGGGAGGATATCTCGGCGACAAAGGCGCGGCGAATTTCTTCCGTTTCTACGTCACCCCCACTCTCACCGGCGCCATCGGCGTCGCGGCATGTTTCGGAGTCGTTCCGGCCGTAACGGGGCGGATTCCTCCGCAGGGCGTTTCGCCGGTCGTCCCCGGAGGAAACTGCGTCGTCGCGGCCAAGCCGCTCTTCGGGTGCAAGGATGACGGTTCCGACGGAGACGTTTCGAGTCAGGGAATCGGAAACGCGGACGGTTTTTACAACGCAAAATCCTGTAGGCCGAAAAGTGCCGTCCGAACCCTTACGTCCGGAGAGCGGGCACTGATTGGCCAATACGTCAACGGGGTCAAATCGTCCGGCGTAACGAGCGGAATTACCGCCGCGCTTCCCTACATTTCGGCGGGGCCAAGCGGATTTTGATCTTCCCCCGTGGTGGGAATCGGACTCTCGAGCGGACAAGACCCGAACTTCGAAGTGGGCATCGATCCGAACGCCATCAAGAATTTCGATCCCGGAAACATCGTCAAAATCAAGCTCGACCGCGTCAGCGCGTTCCCGGAATTCATCATGGATTGGGTCAACCGCCAGACCGAAGAGATTATCAACAAGCTCACGAGTCTCCCGACGCTCTACATCATCCTCCCGGATTTTTCGAAGATCTACGAATCCGGATGGAACGGATTTGCCGACAATCTCGTGGCGAAGTTCCGAGACGGAAAAACCTCCTATGGACCCGATAAGAATTTCGCCATTGGCACCAAGTACGCCGAAGCGGCGTCTAAGCAGGTGAACGGAATCCTTTCGGACAACCAGGGCGCCATAAACAGCGTCGGAAGAAACGTTTCCGGACTCCGGACCGCCTACGAATTCCTTTCGAACCTGCCCATCATCGTTTTCGAAACCGAAACGGTGGTCGTCGATATTCCCATGATTTCCGACGAGGACATCGACAAGGCCATCTTCGATTTTGGCAAGACCGCGGCGCAATGGAAAAAGGAAATCGGCGATAAAAAGACCGAGTGGTCCAAAGTGGCGAGCAAGGACGGCGTGAACGAAAAGGTGTTCGTCGAAGCCGAAGCGACGGTGGCTTCCATCGAAGCGTGGGCGAGATTCCTCGAAGACGCCAAACGCTTCCCCGACAAACTCTACCGCTACCTCACCTGGAAAGAACGGTACGCCGAACAAATTCTTTGCAACGTCGAATCCATCGAGCAGATGGTCGGCGGATACATCGCCGAAAACGGGAAACGGTTCCGTGCGTGGGTCGAGCTCTACGTTCTTTTGAAGGCCATCTTAAAGTCGTGGCAGCTCATGGTGGACCTTTTCTACCAGCACATTTCCGACTGCGGAGTCTGCCGCAACGAACGCTACGACCTCAAGCACTTCATTTTCAAAGTCATCAGCGCGGTCATTCCAAAGATTCCGATCATCAAGTTTCCTAAGTGGCCGGACATTGTGCTCGACCTGCACAACATCCGCCTCGGACTCCGCATTCTCATGCCGGAATTCGATTTCCATATTTCGCCCATCGTGTTGCCGCATTTGCCCCGGCTCGCGCTCCCGAACGTTCCGGGCCTCGGAATCGGACTTCCGACGGTTCCCGCGCCGCCCAAATTCCCCAATTTGCCGGATTTGCCGGATTTGCCGAGCCTTCCGGTCATCGATTTGCCCGATCTTCCACCGCCACCGAAAATCCCCAAGATGTTCGCCGCGATTACGGGCGTGCTCGAAATCTTGAAGCTCGTTTCGAAGATTCTCTGCATCCTGCGAAAAAATCCGTTCGTTCCCGAATGGCGGGCCGGAGACCAAATCGCCCAAATTACCGAACGGCAAGGAAAACTGGGGCTTGACTTCCTGAATATCGAATTCCCGAATTTCTCGCTCGCATTCGTTGACGCAATCCGCGTCACGACGTTCGTGAACCTCGAATTCCAGGTCGATTTCATTCTCGAAATGGCGAAATCGACCTTCCAGCCGATCAACGAATTCTCCACCGACCTTCGTTCGTCGGTTTCGAGTTCGGTCCGGGACATCGGCGTTCCAAGCGAAATCAACCTCCGGGATACGGTGCCGCAGGGCGATGCCCGCATCGATATCGGCGGGCCGCAAGGCATGCGCGGCGTTCCCGACGAAAAAACGGTTGCCGACATTTCCAAAATGACCGACGGCGAACGCAAAGCGGTCATGACGAATTTTGCTTGGACGCTCGCGCTCTCCTTTAAGGAGTTCCTCGCCTATCTCGACCGTGAAAAATCGAACGAACTCACCCTCTCCGAGTTCAAATCGGCACTCGCGGACGAAGTGGCGAAACTCTCCGGTTCCGACGACAAGATCGTCGCGCAGATTGCCGACGTGCTCGGCCGCGCGGCGCGCTACCAAGCAACCGATACGTCGCTCGAAGACCGGCTCATGGCCGACAATGCCGAAAAATTCGGCATTGTGAAGGATTCCGTCCGGGCCGAAATCGAAGAAGTGCGTTCGCTCAAATCGAAGATCGAAGAACTCGAACGCGCCCGCGCGTCCGGTTCGGCGCAAAAATGGCTTTCCGCCCTGGGAAAAACCGGTTTGCCGGAAACCTTCGCTTCTTGGTCCGTTCAAAACGGAACCGATTTCGCGAAGCGCGGGGAGGCGTTGAAAAAATTTGAGGACCGTGCCGCGGAAAAAATGGCTGATCTCTATTTGAACCGGGACGATACCGAAACCGACGAACTCCGGCACATGGGAGAAGCTCTCGAAAAACGCGTTTCGTCGCTTACCGAGGAATCCGCCAAAAAAGAACGCCGCCTCGCGCAAGGCGGAGGAAATCCCTTCCCGATTTTGGGCGGCATCAATACCGATCCGGACGGAACCGGCGTTCTCGAAAACGGTGCGGCGTTCCGTTTCGACGCCGACGAAGAAAAGGCCAATCTCGCCGCCGACGCCGCTGCCGAAATGGGCGATGCCGCTTCCTTCCAATTCGTGTACGCGGGAATCTACGTAACCGACGAAGGCCGCCAAAGCCGATTGTTCGACTACACCGAAGAACTCCTCGGAAACGAAGAGGCCGTGCTCATCGACGTCGCAAAAACCGGACATGATGACGTCGTGTATTCGATGGGGTCGAGTCTCTTCCTCAAGCGCAATCTCAAAGCCCCCACGCAAACCGCTTCGTCCGACGACGTGGAAATCTACGACCTCTCCGACATTCTCGACCGAAAAACCGACCCGAGCGCTCCGAACTCGTTCGAAGAAAACTTCGTGTCTTCGGGGCAAATCAATTTCGGATTCGCTCCCGCAAAACCCTCCGACCAAAAATTCCGACTCGAATTCTATGACTACGTCGATCGATTCGACCGGATTGCCCGCAAAGAAGACGCTCCGCCAACGCCGAAACGCAGCGTTGACCTTTTCGTCGAAAATTCCGAAGGAACCATCATCGATGCGAAAAATCCCGGAACGGTCGTGCGAAAAAACCTCGCCTGGTTCGAACGGATGGGCGGAGAAGGGGAAGTCTCGTACCCGGACTTCCGAAAACTTTCGGGAGGAACGACGATGGGCGTTGCCGCGGGACGAATCGTCCATACCGCGGGAACGAGCGCGAAAATCCGGTTCTCGCCTTCCGGAGAAGATCCCGCCTCCGCTTCCACCGTCGAAATTCCCAAAAATGGAAGCGTCGAATTCCTCGCGACCGGAGACTTCTTCGTCGAAAGCGGGGAGGTTTACCTCATCGAAGACGCGCCGAAAACCTCCGTTCGCGAACTCTCCAAAATCAAGGGGTTGCCCGTTCTGCCCGGCGTCCGGATTTCGATGGCGAAAAACGCTTCGAGAATCGAAATCGAATACCACGACGGGGCAAGCTATTCGATGCGGGGACCAGCCGAATATTCGGCCTACGACCTGGGGGCGAAGTCTTCCGGTTATTCGGTATCAATAGACCAATCCAACGACTGGTACTATGCCAAATTGCACGCATTCGAAGGAAAAGCGCTTGGAACGGCTGCTTCCCTCACGCTCCTTTCGCCCCAAATCCAAGCCGACAAGGAAGGACCTCTCGTGGAATTCCCCGTCCATTACCGAATTCCGGTATACGCAAAGGAAACCGTGAACCTCAAAAAGTACGTCCGTGACGTTTCGGGAATTTCCGATTTCTTCGTTGACGTCGATCCCGAAACCGACCGGGACGGAAATAAGGTTTCAAACGACGACCGCGATAGCGATTCTCCCGAAACCGGCGGAAAATTCGTGCGCGGAAACGACTGGAGCGAACTCGTTGTCGGTCCGTTCGACGCGCCGACAACGCGGAAAATCCGCATGGTGGCAACCGACGGAAACGGCAATGAAACCGCCCGCGACGTCACGGTGACAGCCTTCGTTCCAACGCCTTCGATTCAGGCGGCGACGAGCGCACGGGCGAACGGCGTCATCGATGCCAAGGTATCCGGAGAGCCCATCGACCTGTTCCGCTACCGCGGAGGCAAGCTTTCGAGGCTTTCAGGATCGGGGGAAACCCTTACCGACGCGGGAGGGAATTTCGTGCGCCAGTTCGCCTCCGGAGAAAACGTCGCAGTCACCCAATCGGGCGTGGCCGTCGTTTCGATAAACGAACGGAGCGGAAAGGTCGAATTAAAATCGCCTTCGTACCGAATCGTCGCCAAGGGGGCGGAAAAATCCGAACCGATGACGGTTTCAGTCCGTGACGGCAATGGAAAACCCGTTTATTGGCAGTCGTTCGCTCTTCCGGATTCGGCGCGGCTTGAGCGGGTCGAACGGTTTTCCGACGCTTCCGAAAACGGCGCGTTCATCCGAATCGAATCGGACCTCGAATTCGTCCGGAATGCCGGAGATTCCTCGTCGCTTCCGGGCGGAGCGTTCCTCGTGAACGAAAACCGCGACGCCGTCGCGGGAATTGGACGCGACGGAAACGTGTACCTGATCGAAAAAGGATATTCGCTCGGCTATCGCAACGAAGGCGATTGGCCCGTAATAACGATCAAGAATTCCTTTGGAATCACCGTTGCCGAAGTGCTCTACCGATTGGACGCCGAATACGTAATCAAATAGCATGTACCTACTCGTAGATACCGTAAGCCAGCCCGCCGCTTTCGTGTTTTTCGATGCCGACCGGAACGTCGTTTCAATCGAGCGCGAAGATTTATCGGGCAAAGAATTCGAGCGCTTCCTCGCGAAAATGACCGAAGGGGCCGAAAAACTCGGCCTCAAACCGAAACATCTCGAAGGCATCGCCTGCGTCCGCGGTCCGGCCGGATTCACTGGAATCCGGGTCGTAACCCTGACGCTCGGAACCTTGGCGTTCGCCGTGGGAATTCCCCTTTTCGAACTCGACTACGCCGAACTCCACGCTCTTGGAGGCTGGAATGGCGGAGTGCTCGTGCGCGCTAACCGCGATGAAGTGGCCCATTGCCCGAAGGCGGGAGCGGAATTCGAAATCGTTCGCAAAGATTTGCTCCCCGAAGGAAATTACCGGGGAAACGTAAGCGAAAGCGATTTTGCGGGAAGGGCGATTTCCGTAGAATCTCAAGTGAATTATGCCCAAGCGGTACGATCGCTCGACCTGTCCAAACCTTTAAAAAAGATCGAGCCGTTCTACGTGAAGAAGCCCAACGTCACCTAAAAACCGGACAAACCATGCCGACTCCCTCCAATTTTCCTTCCCTCGACAACCTCCGTCCGGGAGAAACCGTGCAAATGGTCATGAAGCGCCATTGGATCGTCTTGGTCCGGACGTTCGTTTACCTCGCGGCGCTCGTTAAAGTTCCGCTCTTCCTTTTCGTGTTTCGGGATTCGCTCGCGACGATCATGCCGCTTTCCTACGTAACGCTTTTCGCCACGGTATTCCTCGCGATGTTCGCGCTCTTCATTTATGTCGATTGGATCGCGAACGAACTCGACTTTTTCGTGTTTACCAATGAGCGGATCATCGGCATTGAGCAAATATCGTTCCTCAATCGGGCAATTTCGGAATGTTCGATGGACCGGGTGCAAGAGGTCAACGCCTTCTCCAAAGGGCTTCTCGCGAACATTTTCAACTACGGAACCGTTGACATCCGCACCGCTTCCGAAGATTCCCGATTCGAAATGAGCGTCATTCCGGAACCGGTAGAAAAAGCCCGCATGATCCTCAATATCGTTCAGGAATTCAAAAACCACCATCCTTCCGTCCCGGTGAAAGAAGGCCAAGGATAAAACCGGCCGCGCGGCGAGGATTGCTTTTTGAGAAGTTTGCCATACCATTCCCGGATTTCCCGCTTTTCGGCGGGGATCGATTGCCTTTTTCCCTTTTTCACATGTACGACCTCGTCATTATCGGTGCCGGTTCCGCAGGGCTTCCGGCCGCCATGTACGCCTCGCGCTACGCGCTCAAAAACCTCGTCATCGGCGAAATGCCGGGCGGAGCCCTTGCTACGAGTCATCGGGTAGAAAATTGGCCCGGGACGCAGGCCGACAGTGGAAAATCGATTATGGACCGCTTCGCCGAACATGCCAAGGCTTCCGGTTCTGAGATGCTCGTGGACCGCGTCGTTTCGGTCGAAGGGACGAAAGGAGCATTTACCGTTTCGACTGCCGGAGGAAAGACCGTGGAGGCCAAATACGTCCTTCTCGCCACCGGAAACAAGTATCGGCGGCTCGGAGCCCCGGGGGAAGCCGAATTTCTCGGTTCGGGAGTTTCGTATTGCGCCACCTGCGACGGAAACTTTTTCAAAGGCCGGGAAATCGTCATCGTCGGATGAGGTGACACCGCCGCCACCGAAGCCCTCTACCTCGCCGAACTCTGCTCCAAGGTTACCATTCTCGTTCGCAAAGACGCCTTCAAGGCGGAAGACGTTTGGGTAAAAAAGATCGCGGAACACTCCAACATGGAGGTGCGGTTCAACAGCGCCGTCGCCGAAATTCGGGGGGACTTCATGGGCGTAAAAGACGTGTTGCTCCAAGACGGTTCGACCGTTCCTTGCGAAGGCGTTTTCGTTGCCATCGGATCCGATCCGGACGCTTCGCTCATCGCGCCCCTTGGCGTCGCGCTCGACCACGAAGGCTGCGTCATCGTCGATAAGACCCAAGCGACCAACGTTCCGGGGATTTACGCCGCCGGAGACGTCACGACCAATTCGAACAAGTTCAAACAGACCATCATGAGCGCGGCGGAAGGATGTTTGGCGGCGCATTCCATCCACGAAGACCTGCTCCGCTCGGAAGCGTAGAAGCCGTTTTAAAGCATTCGCAACCCGAAAAAAATTTTCAGGAACAGTTGATTGCCAGGCAATCCTCCCCTATAATCAGGGGGATTATTTTCGTCCTTTAAATTATGGATTCTTCGATTACCGCTTCCATGAAACATGGTGCGGCATGGGCCGTTGGATTCTTTGGGGTTTTATTTTTCCTCTCCACCGCCTTCGCCGCCTATTCCGCCCTCCAGACGGTGGGGACCGCGTCGTCCGGTTCGCAGATACTCTCGGCCGAATGGAACAAGATGGTTTCCAATTTCGCCTCGGTGGATTCGCAGCTTGCCGCGCTCGGATCGCTTTCGCTCAAATCCTCCGTCGCCACGGCCGATATTGCCGACTCGGCGGTCGCTTCCGCGAAAATCGCCGATTCCGCCGTCACCGACGCGAAAATCGCTTCGGGCATCTCGCCCTCCAAGCTCGCCTCGGGCGGCGCGACCTCCGGACAGGTGCTTTCGTGGAACGGCAGCGCGTGGGCTCCGGCGGCCGCGGGCGGAGGTGCGGCCGAATACAAGGCCATTATGAACGCCGCCGCCGACCACGTATATTCGGCCTTTGGTCTTTGGGGACCAATTCAAACCCCCTTTACCCAACACTACACAAATACCGCGAACGGACCTTGTGGCGGCGGTTTTCCGGCATATCCAGCCTATCCAAACTGTCCGACGGGATGGATTTCCATGGGTACGAGACAAACCCAAACGACCGACTATTGTACGATGTTTGGAGAATCCTACTCATATTGAATTCGAACCTCCCAACGCTACTGCAAGCTCTCTTGGTAATCAAAACCCTCCCGCGAAAGCGGGAGGGTTTTGATTCGTATGCGGCCTATTTCTTTTTCTTCGTCCCCGATCAGAGCACGAGTTCGAAAACGTGGTCGAGAAGCTTGAACGGCAACGTTTCCCAATTGGCCAAGGTCGCGCGGACATGGTCGGCATACGCGAGGATGCGCTGCGCGTATCCAAGGATTTTTAAAACGCGCCACAGTACGATGGAGAGAAGCGTGCCGACTACGAGGGTAAAAAATATTCCCAAATAGACGAGAAGGTCAACGTTCGAGAGGGGCATGGGAGCATATGGTTAAGAAACGGGGGGTTGGGATTTTGAATCCCCGTCCGGAACGGGAATCGCGGGAACGCTTTCCCGCTTGGATTCCGAGACCGGAGCTTCGGGGATTGAAACGGTTTCGGCAATGACGTCCGTCTTTCCTTCCGGAACCTCCATGGCCTCGGCCTTTGGACGGGAAAGGTCGATATTCTTTATGAAATCGAGCGCCGCGAGGCCTTGGAAATTTTTTTCGAGTTCGCCCTTTCGATACACGTGGACGGCCGGAAATTCACAAGCCCCGAGAGCCGAAACGAGTTCGCTCGGGACGTCGTCTGCCAAAATAACCTTCAAGCTCGCGGAATATACCCAAACGTCCTTGAAAATGACGGGCATTCGGGCCAAGACCGATTTTGAGGCGGCATCTTCCTTTCCAACAACGATTACCACAAGGAGCGGAGCGGATTTAGCTTCGTCGAGCTCATTGCCATTCTTTATGGCGACGGGTGTCTTTTTCAGTCCCTCGTAGGTATGCGCGGAGGCTTTTTCCAACGCCGAAAGACCCGCGTCAACGGCCCTGTTTCCCATCGCGAGAGCTTTATCGCCCAATGCGGAGGCTTTATTTTTGATGGCGTTCCAATCCATAAAAGGTTTCTTCATAGGTTGTACGGGCTTCTTCGCGTATCTTATCACACTTCTCGACCAGCGCAAAAATCGGCGCGCGCAACGCTTCGGAAGCGAATTCGGAAAACCGCGTTTCAAATTCCCTTCCATCGAATTCGGAAGCTGGGAGAAAGTGCCGAATGCCTGAACGTGCGATGAAAGCGTCGGTTTTTCGGGAATACGAAAGAACGAAGCACGGGATGCCGTTGACGAACGAAAGCACTCCCGCATGGAGCCGCATCGCCACGACGCCGGAAACGTTCCGGTAGGAATCCAGGGATTCGGCAATGGAAGCGGTAAACGGAACGTCCAGCTCCTCCGCGAGCGCCCTAAGATACGCCCGGTCATCGGTTTCCGGATTGCCGGGATGGAACGAATGGTGGAGAAAAAACGGTTCGAATCCCGATTTCCGGACCGTTCCGACGATCTTTCGAACGCTCTCGTCCCCGCCTTTGAGATACCCTTTTCGAAGGGAAATGCCCATCTTCGGCACGACGGACTCCCGCGCGCCGACTCATCCGTTCGCATTCGAGCGGACCCGAGGAACGAGAAATGCCGGATCGGGAACGATTTTGGAAGCGAGACCGATCCGCGAGAGCGTCTCCGCACTTTTTTCGTCGCGCACCATGATGGCCGAAGCCCCTCTGAAAATGCTCAGGAGGGCCTTGGTATTGGAAAAGGAAACGTCGATGCCCACGCCGAAAAACACGATGGGCTTTTGGAACATCCGGGCGGCTCCGGTACGCAACCGCCACTCGAAAACCTGTTTGGAAAACGACTGTCCCTCATTGTCGTAAAAAATTCCGCCGCCACCAATGACGACGAGGTCGGCGCGGAAAATTTCCCAAGCGGTGCGGAGGAAAAAGAAAACGTTCGAAACGGGTTTCCGCCGGAATCCGTTCGGAAAATATGAAAAATACCGGATTCCCCATTCGCTCGGAACGAGCGTGCTTGCGGAATCGTAGGTGGAAACCGAAATGCGGGCGTCGGGATAGCGTTCGCGCAGGAACGCCACCTCCGAAAGCACGATGGCTTCGTCGCCGAGATTATGGGCTCCGGCAGCCGCGAAGATGACGATTCGGCGGAAGGGCATGGAAAGAGGTTAGATGGATTGGCGATGCGGCGGACATCCGGATCCGCGGCGACTTTCACGCACGTGAAGAGCAAGGCCCGGATGCCCGTCGAATCCGACAATCCGAGTTTTTTTCTACTTCGAGAGCGCCTTGAGCGTCAAGACGGTGCGCTCGCCCACCGTAAGCCCTTCGGCGGAAACGGCGTCGAGCGCGGTTTCGACCGTGCGGCGGTCGTATCCCATGGCGGAGAGCGAATTCGCTATCGCTTCGCGATCTGGATCGACGGGCTTTTTCGCGGCTTTCTTGGAAGAATTCGCATCCTTTTCGAAGATTATGTCGCTTCCGGTCACTTCCCCCTTCAGTTCGACGATGACCTTGAGCGCGGTCTTTTTACCGATTCCCGGAACGCTCGAAATCGTTTTTTCATCGCCCGATTCTATGGCGCGTACCAATCCGGGAATTCCGAGCCCAAGAAGGGAGAGCGCGGTTTTTCCTCCCACTCCGTCAACCTTGAGAAGCTGTTTGAAAAACCGTTTTTCATCAGCGTTCGCAAAAGCGAAGAGCGCTTCCGAAACGTCGGTGACGTGGTGGTAGAGATGGGCTTCGATTACTTCCCCGAGGCTCGAAGATCCGAAAAGGAGCGGGGTCGGCTGAAGCTCGAGCCCGAGTCCGGTGTTTTCGACGAGAAGCGAGATCTTTCCGTCTTCGAAAGACAAGACGGTTCAACGGACGAAGGAATACATGTCATGGGAAGTCATAGGGCCTTGCCCTCTAATGTCCGGCAGTATATTCGGAAGGTCCAAAGCATCAAAAAATCCCCGGAAAATCCGGAGATTTTTTAATCGTTTCGAAAGCCGGAAGGACGAATTCGAGGGGAATTAGTTCACGACGACGAAGGTCGAACACTTCTTATTGGTATTTTCAGGCTCGGACGAAAGCGGGGCGACGGCGTCGTTCGCGGTACCAATCCAGTTTTCGTAGGTATCGCGGGCGGTGGAACCAGTATCCCCGCCGTTTCCGGTCGGAGCCGACTTGAGGTTGGCGCTCGAGTTGGTGGAATCCCCGCAGAAATTGTAGTTTCCGCGCTTGGCGGTTTCGACGTCGGCTACGAGCATGAAGGAAGATCGGGCGATTCCTCCTTTTTGGAGCGGGAAATAGCCGTAAGAACCCCTCTGTCCGCACTGTCCGGCGAGGTTTTGGCGCTGGGGATCAAGCGGAGCCTTCGCTCCCTTGAGGAGTTCGGCGAGGTCGGTGGCGGTATTTCCATTAACGTCGCTCAAGCAATTCTGGAATCCGGTGTCATCCGTAGCGGTGGCGGTGGCGGTGGCCTTAGGGAAAAATCCCTGATCGGAGTTGAAGGTGGAGAGAGCCGCGGCAATGTTATTGAGCGACGCGATGCGTCCGCCGTCACGGGCCCGTTCCTGCGCTCCGTTAAGAACCGGGAGGAGGGTTACGGCAAGAACGCCGATGATCGCGACGACGATCATCAGTTCGACGAGGGTGAAACCTTTGGCGTTTTTCGTTGCGACCATGGAGAAAAGGAAAAAAGGTAAAACGTCGGCATTATACGCATTTCCCCGAAGCGCTCCAAACGCAAAGGGGAGACGATTCGAAGAAATATCGTACAATAAAGTCTTCCGACGGAAACATCATCCGACATTCCGTTAATTTTGTCAAACTTCGGAAAACGCCGACTCGATATCTTCGCGGATTTCGGCTACAAGAGCCAAATCGCGAAGATCGGCGATCTTCAAATCCGGAAGGCCGCTTTGACGAACTCCGTAGACTTCTCCGGGTCCGCGGAGTTCGAGGTCGATTTCGGAGAGTTCGAACCCGTCGTTGGTCCGTTCCATCGCCCGCAAACGTTCGCCGGAGTACTCCTTGGTCGTAAAAAGGTAGCAGTACGATTGGTGTTCGCCCCGGCCTACCCGCCCACGGAACTGATGGAGCTGCGAGAGTCCGAACCTTTCGGACGCCTCAATCGCGATGACGGTCGCGTTGGGATTATCGACGCCGACTTCCACGACCGAAGTGCTCGAAAGGATTTTAACCTTGCGTTCGTAAAAATCCGCCATGGCGGCTTCTTTTTCTTTTGGCTTCATTTTTCCGTGGACCAATCCCACTTCGTGGTCGGGAAAAACGGTCCGAAGGGTTTCGGCAACGTTCACGGCGTTCGCGACGTCGAGGGTTTCGGATTCTTCGACCAAGGGCGATATCCAATAGACCTGCCTGCCTGCGGAAAGTTCCGCTTCGACGGCCCGATAGGCATGTTCCCTTTGATGATCTTTAACGACGGCCGTCACGATGGGTTTGCGTCCCGCAGGATATTCGTCGATAACCGAAAGGTCCTGGTCGCCGCAAAGGGTGAGGGCGAGCGTCCGGGGAATCGGCGTCGCCGTCATGTTGAGCGAATGCGGATAGATCCCCCCGGAAACCGAAAAATATTTTTCGAGGGCGCCGCGTTGCTCGACGCCGAACCGATGTTGTTCGTCAACGATGACGAATCAGAGGTTGGCGAATCGGACGTCATCCTCGACGAGCGCGTGCGTTCCGATAACAAGATGGGTCTGTCCCGTTCTCAGCCGCGCTTTGGCTTCTTCTTTTTGCTTCTTCGAGAGGCTTCCCACGAGCAAATCGGCACGGAGTCCGAAAGCGCCGAACGTTTTTTCAAAGCTCGCGAAGTGCTGTTTCGAAAGGATTTCCGTCGGTGCCATGAGGGCAACCTGCATTCCCGATTCCAAAATGGCATGGATGGCCGCCACGAAAGCGACCGCCGTTTTCCCGGTTCAAACGTCGCCTTGCAGAAGGCGAGTCATCGAATGGGGCCTTTCCATGTCTTTGAGAATTTGAAAGAGCGAGATTTTCTGCTTTCCCGTCATTTCGAAGGGGAGTTTCGCGAGAATTTCCCTGACGCGGTCAGCATTGAGCGCAACGGCTTTCGCCCGGCCTTCCGAAAGCTTCCGGATATCCATTTTTCTCGAGATTCCGGCAAACTGGATGGCGAAAAGTTCTTCGTAGGCGAGTTCGGACCGGGCACGTTCGAAGTCTTCGACCGATGAAGGAAAATGGATGGATTCGAGATTTTCGGCTTTTGATCGGAATCCCTTGTTTTTTCGGATTTCCAAAGGAAGCCCGTCACGCACCTGCGAAAGGTGGGGCCGGACGTATTTCATTTTTTCACGAAACCAAACCCCGGGAACGTAATTCGCGTCGGAATAAACCGGAACCACCAAGGGGCCGGAGTTCGCCGCGCCCGCGATTTCCGCCGAAGGAAACGACAGCCTTCCGTATTCGTACTTCGGTTTTCCAAAAATGACGACTTCTTCTCCCGGGCGGAATTTCCGGAGAAAGAAGGGCTGGTTGAAATATACCGCTTCCGACAAAAATCCGTGGCGGTCCTTCAATACGGCCTTCGTAAGGGTTTTTCCGCTCCTCGTCCGTTCGGAGGTCACGGCTTCAAGCACGCAGGAAACCGCATTCTTTTCTTTTAAATTGACGTAGGAAAAGGCGTCGAGCACGTCGGAACGGTTTTCGACGGCGCGGGGATAGTGCGAAAGCAGGTCGGAAACGGTTCGGATTCCGGCCTCGGCAAGACGCTTTACGTGCGAATCGGTGGTGTGGAGGAGGGATTTGTCGAGGTTCATCCGCCATAGACTAATCCGGTATGCCAGGAATGCAAAATTGACAAATGCGTTCCATTTCGTATTTTTCATAAATACCCTATTTTTTCGCCATCACCCAAAAGCGAACATGCACGCACCGTCTCCTCTTGATTCCCGCTTGTCAAAAAGGCGCTTTCCCGGTTTGTACGAAGCCATATCGCATACGTTCGACGGACGGGAGACGTTCGTTTTTCCCGATGACGCGGTCATCCGGCGAAAGGGGGAAGAAGTCGCGGAAAGGGTTCTGGGGACGCTCCTTCCCTTTTATCGGGAAAAATTCCGGGCGAAAACCGAATACTACCGAATCTCCAAAAACGCGGACGGATCGTTTTCGTGCCAAATAATGCCCGCGGGAAAACTCCTCTTCCGAATCGATTCGGAAGACCAAATGGACGAAGGCGCTTCCATTCCCATGTCGGTGTATTCGCATTTGGCGAAAAATCAGAAATGCGCGTTGGAAAAATCGGAATAAAACGGCAAAATCCGATTTGCGTTCGACATGCTTTCCATATAATTGCCTGGCCTTTTTCGGCACTTTTTCGGCGTCGGCGTTCCAAGGCAGATTCCATGGCGATCGTAGCTCAGTTGGTTAGAGCACCGGACTGTGAATCCGGGGGTCGAGGGTTCAAGCCCCTTCGATCGCCCCATTAAGCCGGCTTTCAAACCGAAAGCCCACCACTCTGGATCCAAAGTTCTCCAAACCCCTCAAAGGGGACGATAACTTTATTTCCTTACCTTTATCCCCTTAATTTTTTCCGCAATGTCCAACGACTTCGGAACCCTCCTCTCCGAAGCCCCGGCGATCAAGTCGCCCGCTCTCGGTGAAATTATTTCCGGCAAGGTCATCCGCTCCGATGCGAAAATGATCTTGGTTGACCTCGGCGAAGGAATGTTCACGGGCGTCATCTCCGGAATGCACATGCACTCTTCCACTGACGACGCTTCGGGCCTTAACCCGGGCGACACCGTAGAAGCCATCGTCATCGGCGAAGAACGCAACTCCGGGCTTTTCATCCTTTCGCTCCGCAAGGCGAGCCAGATGAAGCTCATCAAGAAGCTCCACTCGAACTTCGACACCAAGGAAATCATCACCGTCATCCCCAACGAAGCCAACAAGGGCGGACTTCTGATCGACCTCGATGGCATCAAGGGGTTCATTCCGGTTTCCCAGCTCACTCCGGTGCACTACCCGCGCGTCGAGGGCGCCGATCCGGAAAAGATCCTCGAACACTTGGGGCGCCTCGTCGGCAAGCCGTTCAAGGTCCGCGTCATCAACGTTGACAAAGACGGGAAGAAGATCATCTTCTCCGAAAAGGCCGCCGTCGAAGAACAGCGCGTCGCCGCGCTCTCGACCCTCAAGGTCGGCGACGTGGTCGAAGGCGTAGTCTCGGGCATCCTCACCTACGGACTCTTCATCACCTTCAACGGGGTCGAAGGTCTCGTGCACGTTTCCGAAATCGACTGGGGACACGTTTCCAATCCGTCCAAGTTCGCCAAAATCGGCGACGAGGTCAAGGTTCAGGTCATCGGCATCGAAGGGGATAAGATCTCCCTCTCCATGAAGCGCCTCCGCCCGAATCCGTGGCAGATCCTCCAGGACAAGTTCAAGGTCGGCGACGTGGTCGAAGCTCCGGTCATGCGCATTTCCCAATTCGGAGTGTTCATTTCCCTCGACGGCGGAATCTCCGGACTCATCCACCTTTCCGAAATCTCCTCCTCGATGGTAAAGAACATCGAAGACCACGTGAAGGTCGGCGAAACCATCAAGGCCAAGATCATCACCTTCGATCCGACTGCCAAGCGCATCGGACTCTCCATCAAGGCCCTCGAAGAAGGAACCTCTTCCGAAGCTCCGGCTACCGCCGAAGCAGGAGAAGAAGCTCCGAAAAAGAAGGCTCCGGCGAAGAAAAAGAAAGAAGCCGCCGAAGAAGCTCCGGCCGCCGAATAAATTTCGGTCCGCTGAAAATCCCCGCCTCCACAAAGGCGGGGATTTTCATTTCTGAAAGGGCGTTACTTACTCTTCGGAATTCCGTAGTAATTCAAGAGGTACTTGGCAATCTTCGCGAAAAGCGCCGAGGACGTGGTTTCGGAAAATTCCGCCGAGCGCGGGCGTTCGATTTTGACGATCATGACGAATTTGGGATTCGAAGCCGGCGCGTATCCGCCGTAGGACGTGACCGTATGCCCCGGTCCGCCGGTTTCGTATTTCCCCTTCGAAGCGATTTGCGACGTGCCAGTTTTTCCTGCGACGTCATAGCCTTCGACCGATCCTTTCTTCGCAAAACCGATGGTCGCCCCTTCGACGAGCATGGCGGTAACCTGCTTGGAGGTGTCTTCTTTTATCACGCGCCGAAGGGGTTTTGGGGCGTTTTTAATAACGGTCCCGTCACCCAAGGTGATCGAATCGACGATGTAGGGCTCCATGTACACTCCCCCGTTGGCAAGAACGCTGTATGCTGCGGCCATCTGCAAAACCGTCGCGGTGATACCCTGTCAAAACGACTGGGTAAACAGCTTTGCCCGCGACCATTTTTCGTACGGTTCGATTTTTCCAAATACCTCGCCCTCAAGGGTGATGCCGGTCTTGGCTCAAAATCCGAAATCCGAAACGTACTTGGCAAAAAGCGAACGGCCGATTTTTTGGACGATGTCGATCATGCCGACGTTGCAACTCCAGTTGAGCCCGTGCACGTACGTATGGCGGCCGATACATTCCTTGGCAACGTTCTTAATCTTGAATTCGTCGATTTCGACGTATCCCTTGTCGTAATATGTATCGGTCGGCTTTATGTCGCCGGTATCGATGCCGATAGCTACCGTGATCGCCTTGAAGACCGATCCGGGTTCGTAGAGCGAACCGATCGAATCATTGACGTAGGCTCCCGGACCGAAGTCGTTTTTGAATTTGTACTTCGGAACGGCGACGTTTCCGGTTTCGAGTTCGGTGGCGGGACGGAGCTTGATCCGCTTTCCGTTGTAGGCGTACTCCGTTCCCTCGGTCGAATCTTCGACCATGACCGGCATTCCGAGGAGGTCGAAAAGGGGGTTGGGGTATTTGGCGTAGGAAACCTTCTCGATTTCGTATACCGAACCGAATTCGTTGGGATCGTAGTCCGGATATCCGGCCATGGCGATGATCGCGCCGGTTTTCGGATCCATGACGACAACGGAGCCGCGATTGGCCCGGAATTCCCTCACGCCTTCCGATAGGAGCCTCGTGACTTCTTTTTGGACGTTCCGATCGATGGTCAGCTTGATGTCGGCTCCGTTGACGATCTTGCGTTCGGAAAGATCGTATCCTCAAAGCGATTTTCCGGACGCGTCTTTGCGGGTTTTCCGTTGGCCTTCCTGTCCTTGGAGCTCGTCATGGAAATAGCCTTCGATTCCATAGCGTCCGACGCCTTCGTTATCGACGAAACCGGTCACTTGTCCTCCGACGTGTTTTTCGGGATAGAAACGGGTTGGATTCGGCTCGAGGATGACGAACGGGGAAATGCCGTCCTTTTCGTCGAGAAGCCCCTTTTTTATTGCCTCCTTTTCTTCTTTCAGCCGGGCATCGACGAAATCTTTGGTGGAGAGATTCATCCGACGCAAAAGTTTCACGTAACGGACTTGGCGCTTCGAAAGCAGGAATTCGGCCTGTTTTTCGGACATTCCGAACGTCTCGGCAAGTTTGGCCGCATAAACGGGCTTCCGCTCATCGGGAACCGCGAGGGGATTGAGGTAGAGATTGTTTGAAAGCAGAGTGAATCCCGAAGCCGAAAACGCTTCCATTTCGCGGATTTCCTCCTTGCTCAAAGCTTCTTTTACCAATACGAAATCAATGAACTCCTTTTCGATCCGCCGTCCGAGATCCGCGCGGATGAGGGATTTGGCGTTTTCCGCGGTAACGACCCCTTCGGCAGGAAGCGATGCCCGAGCGAAAGCCGCGACGCTTTCCAGGCACTTGTCGTCCGACCCATGTTGGCAAAGATCAAGAAATACGGTATCGGTAAGAAAAGGGTACAGGCGATCCTTCGAGCCGGGAGCCTTCGGATCAACGGCCAAATCCGGAAGGTCGGTCGAGGTTGCAAAAACTCCGACGGGATCGTTGTTGGAATAGATGGTTCCTCGGGATACGGGGTTTTTTACCGTGATGGTCTGTTGGCGGTCGGCAAGGGCGCGGTAGTAGTCGTATTCGAGGACGGTGTACTTGAAAGACGTCCAAACGACAAAAAGCGCGTAGGCGAAAAAGGCGTAGGCGACGAATTCGACGCGGTCGATTCGAGAAACGGCCGTCAAAAGCCGTTCAAGAAGCTGTTTAAGTTGGGTTTTCATCGGAAGGGACGTTTTCGAGATGCCAGGTGCCTTTCGCTACCGAAGCCATGATCCGGCAAGACGGAACGAACGAAGAAACCGAAAGGGAAAAACCGAAGCGGTTCACGAATGATTCGAGCAGAAAGAGATGGTCGTAAGAATGGAAAAACTTATGCCTCGCTTCGGAAAACAACGCGTCCTCAAAATACGAAAGCCGGGGGTACGCGGAGAGATTATAGGAACAAAGCTTGCGACTTCAAACGAGAAAAGGGCGGTCGCGGACGGCCACTGATAGCCGGAGGCGGAAATCGGCGGCTTCGGCAAGGGAATCGGAATGGACGAGAAAATCGTCGGGGTTGAGCGCGGTCGATTTCAAAAATGCCTCCACCGCCGCATCGGACGGCAATATGAGAGCCGTTCCAGGTTCGGCGGGAATCGTTTTTCCAAAGATTTTCGCGGCGCCGATTCCGTCGCGGTCATAGAAGACGACGGGGCGAGAAGAAAGGAAGTCGGATTTCCCTTCTTCCACGACGTCGTACCCCTTCCCCCTTTTTATGAAGCGTCGGAATACCGGGGTGGGAAGAAAGAACGAAACGGCCGTATGGAAAAATACGAAGTACCGCCGACAAAGGTCGTAGGCGGCCTCGATTTGATAGGAATGCAAAACCGGTCCGGCCACGGCCACCGAAACGATGGACTTCGCCTCGCCGCGTTCCGGAGGCGGGGAATCAATTTCGGTAACGACGGCGAAATCGAGCGATTCCCCAAAAGGCACCTCGACCACGCACCCACGACAAACGTCCGAGCGGAGGTGTTCAGGTACGAAATACGTGAATCCCTTGGAGTCGAGGGAGTGATCTTGGAGTACGGCTTCGAGGAACATGCGAGGATAGTACGGTTCAAAGCCTTCCAATCAAGACGGAATGCCAAAGAAAATAATCCCCGAAAACGGGGATTATTTTCCAGAAAGCTTCGCCGCTTCCGCCTTCTTTTTCTTTTCCTCCTTCATTCGCTCCTTGTATTCCTCTTCGGCCTTCTTGAGCTTTCGTTCGTCTTCGACGATTTTCGTATTGAATTCGAGGATCTTTTTTTCGACGAGTTCGACGGGTTTGGAATATTTTTCGCGGCTTACCTTCAAAATGACGTCGCGCTTTTGTTCGGAAACGTCAACCCGATCGCGTATGGGTGCGAACGTCGTGGCCGAAAAAACGGGCGATGGCATTCCGTCCACGAGGAGTTTAGCGTAAATGTCGTACTTTCGGAGGTTTTGGAGGTCATTGGTCGTAACGACTTCTTCGTCCATGATTTCCGACAACGTCGTCGCGTCGTGGTAGCCGACCTGAAACGACAGCGTGGTTCCCACGTTCCCGAATACGGCGCCACGGACGGTTTCGCTCATTTGGTCGATGTACTGGTTCGCCATGACGAGGTTGAGCTTGTATTTTCGGGCCTCCGAAAGGATCGTCGCGAAAGAATCGGTGGCGAAATTCTGAAATTCGTCAACGTAGAGGTAGAAGTCGGTTCGGTCTTTCTCCGGAACGTCGGCCCGCCCCATCGCGTCGATCTGGAATTTGGTTACCATCATCGCCCCAAGGAGCGCCGAAGAGTCTTCGCCGATGCGGCCTTTGGAGAGATTCACGATGAAGATCTTCTTATTATCCATCACCCAACGGAGCGAGAACGGATTTTTCGGTTGTCCGAGAATGTTTCGCAAAAGGGAACTCGAAAGGAATTGCCCGACCTTGTTCAAAATCGGTCCGGCCGCTTCGACCTGTTGTTTTGGTTCCATCGCCTCGAATTCGTTTTGCCAAAAGCGGGCGAGATTGGGATCTTTGAGCTTTCCGACGATTTTTTGTCGATACGACTTCATGGTGAGCATGAGCGGGATTGACATGAGCGTCACGTCGGGCATTTCGAGCAAAGTCATCACGGTATTGCGCATGATGTGTTCGAGACGCGGCCCCCAAGAATCGCCGAAAATCTTTTTAAAGATCGACACGAGCCCCGAAGCGACGATGGGACGCAATTCGGGACGCACCTGTTCCAACATGTTGAACGCGATGGGGAATTTGTAATCCCCCGGATCAAAAAGGATCACGTCGTTAGTGCGGCTCTTCGGAATGGACGCGAGAATGGTTTCGGCCAAATCCCCGTGCGGATCGATGACCCCGACTCCCCGCCCCTTCATGATGTCGTCGTAGATCATGTTCTCGAGCAGGGTGGATTTTCCCATGCCCGTCTTACCGATGACGTACACGTGGCGGCGGCGGTCGCCAGGAAGGATTCCAAACGGCATGCTCGTGCCCCGGAAGTTGGTCGTTCCAATCGGGGTTCCCTCCTGATGGTTCGCGATGAGCGGCAAATTCGCCGGAGGTTCGAATTTTTTCGTCGTGACCCAGTTGATGCCGGGCGTCTTTACGTAGAGGGTCGGAAGATGGACGAGTCCGGCGAGTTCAGCCGAATTGAGAACGATTTTTTCACCGTTCAAGCGTGAGCGGATGCGATCTTCAACGTCAAGAAACGGGGCTTCGGCCTTGAACGCATTCGATTCCGGACGCGCAAAAATCGAAAGCGAGGTCGCGGCTTCGCGCAAGGCGGCGCGCGCGACGGCTTCGTTTTTGGAATATGAAGCCACTCGGACCGAAACCTTGTATCCAAAGCTCTTGAGCTTCTCTTCGAGCGGGGATTTGTGGTCGTCGTGCTGGGGGCGTTCTTCGTGTTGGGCTTGCCCGCCACCGACGACGAGCAGCACGAATTTGGAAAGCAGCACGAACGGGAACGCCGCAATCTTAAAAAACGGCGCCGCGGGCGAAAGAAGCAGTTTTTTGACGAATTTCGGAGATTTTCCCGTCAGTACGGCGATGATTTTCGGCGACTTCCACTCGTCGTCGTGAGCGGAGCGGAAAACCGTTTGAAACACCGTGACGTCGGAATTGCCGGACTTCGCGAGCGATCCGGTAATCGAAGACAAGGGATCGACGGTTTCCTTTTCGCTGCGCTCTTTGAAATCCGAATAGATCTTCACCGGCTTGACGTAGTCGGTTTTCAGTCCGGCTTCGGCCACGAACGGCACCCCTTCGGGAAGGTAATCTTCGATTCGCACGATTTCCACCTGCGGGTAGTGGGCGTAGATTTGGTTTTCCAAAAGATCCGCGTGCGATTCGGGCGCAGTGAAAAAGAAACGGATGACCCCCCGAAAATGCACGACCTCAAAGGAAAATTTCGGCGCCGAATGCGATTTGGAAAACCATCCCTTCTGGGTTTCGACGGTATCGTGGAGGATGTTGAGTATTTGCTCCGCGACGAAAACCCCCTTCTCGTTGAGACGGTCTACCCGTACCTCGAGTACGGCGGTTTTCGGCGTAGCGGAATTTTCCATCGATCGGTTCGGAAAACGCGATTATAACGAAGAAGTCAGGGCGGGCAACTAATACGGATTCAACATCGCGCGGGCTTTGTTTTCGGCAAGGCGCTGATTGTTTTCGATCATCGAGGCGAACAGTGGGGCGAGATTTTCGGCGATGCGGATTTCGTAGTCGGAAAATTTCGTTTCGGCGCCCTTTTTTCCTAAAACGAGAAATCCCCGGAGTTCGCCCCCGCTCGAAAGACGCAGAAGGTGCACGCGGTCGTTTTCTGACGTTCCCAAAATGGTCCCGGCGGAAGCGGTTGCCGGATCGTCGGGCGAAATTTCGCTTCCGACTTTTTGATTGATCGGCCAAATCGAGGGAAACCGGGTATTGAACTTGTAAATGAGAAGTCCCGGGACCGCGGCATGCTGTTCGATGGCGACGATGTAATCGAGCGAAAGGGATTTTTTTAAAAGGTTGATCGCATCAAGAAGCCCACGCTCCCCCCGTTCCTTGTACGAGTTGATTTTTTCGGTCGTTTCGTAGAGGAGCGCCAATTCTTTTCCGGTATCCGCGAGACGGAGGCTCGTCGCGTCGTTGAGGTGTTTGTAGAAGGTCATGAGCGTTTCCGGAGAGAGTGATTCGAGATACTCGAAATCTTCCTTCGTGAGGGTTACGACGGAACTTGCCACGCAAGCTTCGGCCAAAACGTCTTTGCGGAAACGTCCCGAAAGGACGCCTTCGCCGATGAACGAACCGGCATATGCCTTGCCGATTTCTTTCTTCTCTCCCGTCGGGTTGATGCGGAAAATTTTAAGCGCCCCGGAAGAAACGATATAGAAGTAAGGACTTTCCCCGGGTTCGAAAAGCACCTCCCCTTCGACTAGGGCCTTCTTCTTCTTTTTCGCGAATTCGTCGAATTTTTCCAAAAACGCGAAAACGGGGGCGACGGCCAATCCGGCCTTCAATCCCTCAAGGCCTTTGTGGGTTTCGGCGGCTGGGGTTTCGTTCCGGATTTCCGGGTTTTGCTCTTTGCGTTCTTTCATGTTCGAAAAATTTACCGGTGTTGCGCGACCAAATCCTTATCGCGAACGAAGCTCGCGAAGGTTTCGCGCGTAATGAACCCCTTCATGAAGAGGTTTTCGAGATAGCGATCCATGAGCACCATCCCTTCTTGGGATCCGAGTTCGATAATCGAGTACAATTGATGGGTGAGCCCCCGCAAAACGACCGATCGGACGGCGTCGTTATTGACGAGCACTTCACGACAAACGACGCGGCCCTTTCCATCCTTTCTCGGAAGGAGTGCCTGGGAAACCACAGCGGTAAGGGCCATGGCAAGCTGGACGCGAACCTGTCCCTGTTGATTCGGAGGAAACGAATCAACGATGCGGTCGATGGACTGGACGGTATCGTTGGTATGCAAGGTTGAGAGGACGAGATGTCCGGTTTCGGCAAGGGTAAGGGCCGCTTGCATCGTTTCGGGATCGCGCATTTCGCCCACGAGAATGACGTCGGGATCTTCGCGCAGCGACGATTTTATCGCCCGAAGGAACGACTGCGTATGCGTTCCGACTTCACGCTGATGGATGAGGCAGTTTTTCGACGCGAAGTTGAATTCGATGGGATCTTCAATGGTAATGACGTGCTTCTTGAAGTTTTCGTTGATGTATTCGACCATCGAAGCGAGCGTGGTGGATTTTCCCGATCCGGTCGGGCCCGTTACGAGAATGAGCCCCTTTTCCTTGTGGAGAAGCTCCATGACCGACTTGGGAATGGAAAGTTCCTCCGGCGTTGGGATTTTGGTGGAAATGTAGCGCATGGCAAGCCCTGGCCCCTTGACGTCATGATACGCGTTGACGCGGAAGCGGTGTTCTTGCAGGGCATAGGAAAAATCGATTTCCTTTTGTTCGATGAACGCGGCATACCCGGTGCTTCAAAGCATGACGCGGGCGAACGAATAGATATTTTCCGGGGTCGTTTCACCAAACGCTTCGACGACTTCAAGCTCTCCGTTATGCTTTCGGACGGTCGGACAAGCCCCGCTCGTAACATGGAGGTCGGGGAGCCTGTTTTCGATGACGTCGCGGAGGAGTTCGTGGAATTTTTCGATCATGGGAATGCCGATAATTCGTCCGGTTTTCCGGACTTTGGAAACATGCTACCACGTTCCTTCGAATGAGGCAAAAAAGACCCCTTGCGAAGCGTTCCGTTTCGCGTATTATTCGGGCGTACGGATAACCCAAACCCCTATGAAAATCGGAAAAGTGCTCGCGCTCGCCGCCGGATACGCCGCCGGAATGGTCGTCGCGCTCCGTTTCGGAAAGAACGGAAAGAACAAGAATCTTGACGCCATAAAGAAGGACATCGAAGACATCCATAAAAATCTTTGGACCGAAGCCGAAGCGGCCATTTTCTCGGAAGAGAACAAAGAAAAGGTCGCCCAGCTCCGAAAACAGGCCGAAGCCGAAATCGCCGAATTCAAGAAAGAAGCCCAGGCCAAACTCCGCAATTGGAAAAAGCTCGGCGAAGAAAAGCGCAAAGAAGTAATGGTCGAGGTCGAATCGCTCTACGAACGTCGCGCGGAAATCCTCGAAGAAGCGAAAAAAACCGCTCTCGAAACCCTCGATGCCGGAAAGGAAACCTCCGAAAAAACCCTCGCGAAACTCCAGAAAAAAACCGAAAAGGTTGCGGCCGGGCTAAAAAAAGACCTCGAAAAAACCTTTAAAGACCTTAAGAAAAAGGCGAAATCCAAGGTTTCGAAGGTTACGAAGAAATAGATTCGCACACTCCCGGGACGTTCCTTCGGGGACGTCCTTTTCTTTCCCTATCGCATCCGTAACTCCACGAACATGTCCGACGCACAGGAACTCGAAAACGAACTCGCCTCCGGCGAAGGGGCTCAGAATCCGAATCCCGCTCAGCCTTACGCGAAATCGCAGGATCCGGATTCTTCCGTCCCTTCGCCCGAAGACTCCGCCCTCACTCAGGACTTCGACAACTTCGCCATCGAAATCGCCAAGCTCAAGGAAACCCTCGCGCGCTCGCAGGCCGACTACAAGAACCTCATGGTTCGAACGGAGCGCGAGCGGGTCGAAATGGGCGATTACGTCACCGAAAAGCTCGTCACGAAGCTTTTGCCAAGCGTTGACAATCTCGAACGCCTCCTTTCCGGAACCCCCGAGAACGAACGCGCAAGCGTCTTATACCAAGGCGTGCAATCGACCTTTTCGGGGATCGTTCGCGTTCTCGAATCGCTCTCCGTTGCCTCCTTCGAATCGGCGGGTTCGCCGCTCAATCCTGACTTTCACGAAGCGGTCGCGCAAGTTCCGGGGACCGAAGGGATCGTAATATCGGAGCTCGAAAAAGGGTACAAACTCCGCGATAAAGTCATCCGCCACGCGAAAGTTACCGTAGGGAATGGTTCGCCTTAGAAAATTCCCCGGATAAATCCGGGGAATTTTCAAGGAACGAAAGGCGGTTTATCCGATTTTTCCATACCTTGCGACCGAATCCGGCGGGAGAAATCCCCGTCGGATTTTTTCAAACACGGCGTGTTGATCGCCAAGAGAAAAATGCCACCATTCATGGGGCAACCGGGTAAATCCGGAGGACTCCATGAACGCCCGTAAAGTTTGGCGGTTTTCGTGGAATTTATCGGCATGCGGATGGTCGCTCTCGAAAAACGAATCCGGGTGGGCGTTTTCCGGATCGTCAATGGAAGACCCCATGTCCAACTCACGTCCGAAAGCGTCAACGATGGTAACGTCCACGGCCCCTCCGGTCGAATGCGGAGGCGGGGCGGAAGGATCGTCAATTGCTGGGGCCCAGATTCCGTGAGCATGGGCATACGCGCGTTCGCGGATTTCGTCTTCGGCTTCGAAAAGGAGAATTCCCGAAACCTTTCGGCAGTATTCGTCAGCAACGTGATCGACCATGTAGGATTGTACCGCCACGGGACGAAAGGCATCGTAAATTTTCAGCCGGTATCCGGGATGGAACTCGTCAAGAAGCCCGGCCGCTTTCTGCAACCCCGCCAACACCGAAAGCCGGACCGAGTACGGATCCGCGCTGCCATATGGCGCGCCTAAAGCCGAATACGGATGCGGCTCGGAAAAAACGAAGCGCCCGTCGCGGGAAATGGGAACGAGCGGCTCGCCGCATTCGACGATGCGGATTTCGTGGCGGGATTTCGGAAATTCGAAGGCGGAGGGCGAAGACTCCATGTTTAGAGGACGTTATTCGGAGATGGGACAAGGGCACGGGAAACCGATTCGGTCGTATGGTCCAATACTTTTTCAGAGCGCTTCCCATACAACGCTTCTTCAACTTCCGGAAGCCCGAAACGATCAAGAATGGAAAACGCCCCCACTACGGCCCCTCCCAACAATACCGTAATGTCCGATTTAGACATCACCACCTCATACGGAACCTTCCCGGCTGCGATGGAATCTTCCGATTCAATGTCCTTCGGCTCTTTAAAAACGGTTTCCAAAGAGTTTTTGCGTTCTAAAATCGAGATGCGTCCAGAACCCGGAAAATGCAGCACCGGATCGCCCTTCCAACCATCGCCCTTGCACACCCCATCCGCATCGAATCCATAGCCCAAAAACGAGTTCGCGGATTCGTGAAACCTTTCTCCGATAAGCGTTTCGGTATGCACGTGGAGCTCGGCAATGGCGTTCGGCGCATATTCGCGGAGGCTTTGCGGCGTTCCGTTCGGGCCGAATACCTGACGAAGCGCCAGTTGTGCTATCAGGCTCCGATCGTTTGGACCCGGGCGGAGCTTGCATCCGAAGCTGCGATTCGCGTGCATGGTCTTCCGAATGAAATCAACCTCGCCGGAAGGATTGAAGAACACTTCCGTGAGAATGGGGGCAAATGAGGCGCCAGGATCCATCCAGGAAAGTTCGTTCAGAAAACCGTTTGAAATCTTCAGGCTCCCGCGCACGTTGGTGGGCGTATCGAAATGGTAAAGCTCGCCCCCTTCGATTTGCCTGGAGAACGAAGACTGGAAGAGTTTTTTAAGAAATCTTCCCCAAGGCTTCGTTTCATCCAGAATTTCGGGGGACGAAAAACAATTCGACTCAAAAAAGCTTGGTTCAATGAGTTGCATGGGAATGCCAAGATGAAGAATATTCAAATGAAAAATAACCACCAAAAAGAATATGTCAATACTGGAAAACCAACGAAAAAACCGCCCTCT
>JANJWP010000017.1 GCA_024709505.1 Candidatus Altimarinota bacterium
CGTGAGCGTGTGCGTCGGGGAATGCACGATGAAGCACCGCGCCGATTTCTGGAGCGCGGTCGATTCGGCGGCGATGGCCGCGTACACCGAACGGACGTTGGTCTTGACCACGGCGTCCTTCGCGTCCTGCCGGTATCCCGAAAGCGCGAGGAGCCCGACGGTCGCGAGCACCGCGAGGATGGCGATCACGACGATGAGTTCGGCCAGGGTGAAGCCCGAGAGCTTGGTGGAAGCCGCCTTCCGAAGCGCGCGGGAAACGCGACGGGAAACGGAGTCGGAGAGGCGGAGGGGGGAATTGGGGAGATTCATTTTTCCGCTTTTAAAAGTTAAAATTCCGGTTAAGTATACTGGTTTTACCGTTTGTAAAAAACGAAAATGGGGGATTTTTACTTGCTGGACGACCAAAAACCCTTCTCAATCAATCCGTCCCGTACTTGAATGACCCGACCCGCCCGACGGCTAATCGCCGGATCGTGAGTAATGAGAATGATGGTTTTCCCTTCCTCGTGGAGCTTTTCGAGAATCGCGAGAATCTCGGAACCCGTTTTGGTATCGAGGGCTCCGGTGGGCTCGTCGGCAAGGATGATGGAAGGGTTGCCCACTATCGCACGCGCGATGGCGACGCGTTGTTGTTGTCATCAGGAGAGTTCGCTGGGTTTGTTATCGGCCTTATCAGAAAGTCCTACTTTCTCGAGAGCGAGAAGCGCGCGAGTCTTACGTTCAGATTTTCCGATTCCTTGATATGCGAGCGGAAGCATTACCTGTTCAAGCGCGGAAAGGCGCGGAATGAGGTTATATCCTTGAAATATAAATCCCACCTTTTTTCCCCGAAATTCGGATTGTTCGTCTCAAGAAAGCTTTTCGACCGGGGTTCCGTCGAGAACGTATTCGCCTCCGCTTGGAGCATCGAGAATGCCAATGATGTTCATGAGGGTCGATTTTCCCGAACCGGAAGGACCCATGATCGCGACGAACTCGCCGGGTGAAATGGAAAGGGATATCCCTTTAAGAACGGGAACGTCCTCCGGCCCCATCCGGTAGGTTTTCGTAATGTTTCGAAGCGTAAGCATGAAAGGTTGGGAAAAGCGGTTGAATCGGTTTTTCGGCTATCTCGCGAAGTTTCCTCCGGAAGAACCTCAGAAATTTCCTCCCGAAGACCCTCCGAAACCTCCGCCTCAGGAAGATCCGCCGGACATTCCGCCCGAAGGCCTGCTACGGTTGCTCGCGGGATTGAAAATGGAAAACGCCCCGTTCGATCGGACTCCGGCAGTGGAAATGGAGAAAGCCGTGCTTACAACCTTGTCGCTAATTTCGATTCCTTCGAGAATTTCGGTATTTGTGCCGTTCGTAAGCCCAGTTTTCACTTCGACGGGACGCGGACGACCTTCCTTCCATACGCGGACGACCTTCTTTTCATTGGCACTGGAAATGGCTGCAGTAGGAACCATCACGACACCGGAACGCTCTTCGGTAACGATCGTTACGGTCGCCGTCATGCTATTGTACAGGCGCAGTTCGTCCGATTGGAACCATATGACGGCCTTGTACGAAACGACGCCCTGGCTGGTCGCAGGAGTCGGATCGACTTCGCCCACCGTTCCGGTAAACGTTTCGTTCGGATACGAATCGAATTTGATCGAAGCCGATTGCCCCTCCCGAACCTTCACGACGTCGAGTTGATCGACTAAGACACTGATTTCGTAGAGTCACGGGACTTCTACCGTGACGCTCGTCGCCGAATCGGCGGAATTGGAATTCGTGGAAATTTCGCCGACCTTGCCATTGCTCGCGGTAATGATTCCGTCGAATCCCGCGACGATCTGATAGTCTTCTTTTTTCTTTCGCGCCTTCGAGAGGGAAATTTTTACCTGCTCGATTTGATTGAGAGCTGATTGAACCTCTTCCCTCGTTGGGCCGTCGAGCATTTTGGCATAGGAGAGGCGGTTGACCCTGAGCGCCTCTTCGAGCGAAGCGACGGAATCTTTCTTCTGTTGGATTCTCAATGCGTAGTCGCTTGCGAGTTTTGCTAAAGAAGCTTTGGCCGAAGCGAGGTTCGCTTCGAGCGAACGGACGTTCGATTCCTGTTCGAGGAGGTTTTGATTTTTATTCGCGACGGTATTGTCGGCGCCCTGTCTTATGAGCGAAGGATCATCCATCGCCGCGATCTGTTTGCGCGTCGAGGCCGCGTCATTCAAATACGAAGCGAATTTCGCACGGTATCCCGAAGCGCTGCTCGAAAGCGATGAAATGGTCGATGACGTCATCGAAGACGCGGGAATGGTCGCGTCCAGAGCGAGGGAAATCGCATCGGCCGCGACCACGGCGGCATTCGCCATGTTTTCGCGTTCGAGCAAAAATTCCAAAACTCCTCCGGTATTGCTAAAATTGGCCGAGGGAAGTTTTTCGGCATATCTCTTGACGGCCGAGCGGAAAATCGCGAAGGCCTCCTGGGCTTTGACGCCCTTCTCGCTATCTTTAGCGGAAAACTCGGAGGGGCTCGTGAAATCATCGAAATTCAGTGCCGAATCTTCGAACGTCTGTACGAACGCCCGAGCCTCGGAAAGTTGGGTTCCAGCGCTTACCGAAGCCGAAGAAAGGATGTACGCGAGATCAGTGGACGATTTAGCCACCGTGTTTTCTGAAGAAGCCCTTACGTAGTCAACGTCGCTCTTGAGGGTTTCGAGCCTTTCCCTCCCGATAGCGAGAGAACGTTCGGCTTGTTCGACCGAAGCGGTTTGGTCGCCGATTTTCGCGTCGCGCTCCATTTCGAGGTTCCGCATTTCATCGGGGGCGATGGCGAGAGCGCGTTCCGAGGCGGCGATGGACGCCTCCATTTTTACCCGGTCGTATTCGGTGACCCCAGCGAAAAGCTTATCGTAATTGAGTTGGGCGTTTTTAAGGGAAAGCTCCTGCGAACGGATATCGTTATCCACGTCGGTCGAATCGACTTCGGCCAGCACCTGTCCTTTTTTCACGCGGTCTCCGGGCTTCGCGTTCCATTTGACGATTTTTCCGTTGGAATTGAATTGGAGCATTTGGGTGGATGCGGTAGTCGTCGTTCAGACTCCTTGGATCGTCGAGCGCACCGAACCCGTAAACGCTGCTACCGCGTCTTTTTCGGTCGGTCGGACGCTTGGCGCGGCGGGATTCGAAGAAGGCCAAAAATACCAGACTGAAAATCCAACGGAAAGCGCGAGCGAAAGGCTTGCGAGAGGATGTCTCTTAACGATGGAAAAATTCATGGGAGAAAAGTGAGAAAACTATTCGGAACGGAGCGCGTCAATAGGACGGAGTTTGGCGGCCTTATACGCGGGAAGCAGTCAGAAAACGATTCCGATCGCGACCGAACACCCGAACGAAAGCGCGACCGAATACGGCGTTATCACCGCCGGAACTGAAAGCATCGAAGCAATATGTACGATGGCGTAACTCACGGCGATTCAAAAGGCTCCGCCGAGAAAAGTAAGAACCACCGCTTCCGTCAGGAACTGCACGATGATGTCGGCGTTGAGCGCTCAGATGGAACGGCGGATTCCGATTTCGCGAGTACGTTCCGACACCGAAACGAGCATGATGTTCATAATGCCGATGCCTCAAACGACGAGCGATATCGAAGCGATGCCGGCAAGGAACATTTTAAGGGTATCGGTCACGCTTGTCATCGTCGCGAGCATGTCGGCGGAACTCGATACCGAAAAATTCGCGGCGTTCGGGTCGGAAATTTTGAATTTGGCGAGGTAATGGTTGGTAATGGACTCTTTCGCCTTGTCCATCGAGTCGGCCGATTCGGCCATTATCGCGAATTGGGAGACATATTTGTTTCCCAAAAATCGGTCCTGCAATGTGGTGATGGGCACGTAGATGGCGTCATCACTCGAAGCCATCGGACCGCTCCCCGATCATTTCGATTCGGCGATTCCGATGACTCGGAGGTACACGTTTCCCACCTTGATATCCTTTCCGAGGGGGTTTTCGGTTCCAAAAAAGTTCGTCGCGGTCGTCGGTCAGAGCACGGCGACCTTGGAGCGTTCTTCGACGTCGGACTCCGAAATGAAGAGCCCATATTGGGCCTTGATGTTTTTTACTTTGGAATATTCCTCCTCCACCCCGTAGACGGTCGTGCTCGCGTTGATGGAACCCACGATGACTTGCCGGGAAGTTTGGGCAATGGGTGAAACAGCTCCAACGCCTTCGATAGCGCGGATTTCCGCAGTATCTTCAGTCGTAAAAATGTTCGAAGTCCGCACGTTGGTTTGACGCACGTCACCCTGCCGGCTTCCTCCGGGACGAAGGGTAAGGAGATTGGTTCCAAGCGATTCGATATTCGATTGGATGCTCCGTTGGGTTCCTTCGCCGAAAGCGAGAAGCACGATGACTGACGCGACGCCGATGATGATTCCAAGCGACGAAAGGGCCGTGCGCATCTTATTGGCGCGAATGCTTCGAAGCGCGTTCTGAAGGTGTTCGAAAAACGGCACGGGAACGGGGAAAAAATACTTTCCGAATGATATCCGAGCAACTTAAAGCGAAGTTGAAGGAACAAAGGATTTTACGAAGAATTCAGGCTTAACGGCCAAATTTCTCCGCAATCGCCCTTCCTGCAGCCCGGCCCGTAGACCAGCACGATTGAAGGTTGAATCCTCCGGTCACGGCATCAACATCGAGGACTTCGCCCGTAAAATACAGGTTTTCGATCAATTTCGATTCCATCGTCGCGGAATCGACGAACGAGGTGTCGATCCCTCATGCGGTAACGAATTCCTCTCCGGGACGAGTTCCGACCAAGGTTACGGGAATTCCAAGCGAAAGGAGGCGGCATACGGATTTCCGCTCTTCGCGCGAAACGGTGGCACATTTTTTTTCTCCGCTTACCCCCGAAAGCGCCACGACCGTTTCGGACAAGCGCCGGGGAAGAAGGAGGGAGAGGACGTTTTTCCATTCTTTTGCCCCGTTTTGGAAAAACGCATTCGAAATCTCCGCTTCCCAATGGTCAAACGTCCTGGAAGCATCGGGGGAAATCCGCAAAAAAATGGGCGTTGACGGCGAACATTCCGTAAAAGCGAGCCGCGCCGAAAGTTCGAAAACGGCAGGACCGGTAATGCCGAAGTGCGTAAAAAGCAGTCCTCATTCGGAGAACGACGCCCCTTCGGAAAAAAGTTTTGCGCGGGGAATCGCCAAGCCCGAAAGCCCTTTCGTCCAATCTTCGAGGGTTTCATAGGCGGAAAGCGATGGCCGAAGCGGCGTGACAGGGTGTCCAAGCGACTTCGCGAGCGCATGTCCGGAACCGTCGCTTCCGGTTTTGGAATAGGCGGCTCATCCCGTGGAAATCACGAGCGCATCGAAGCGTTCGTGCGTTTCCGAATGCGATACGAAAAATTCGGAACGCCCTCCCTCCCCCTTCTTCACGCGAACCCCTTCGACTTTGGTCGAAAGCCGCAAATCGATTCCCCCAAGGGCCCGTTCGAAAACGGCTACCACCTCATCGGCCGAATCGGAGACGGGAAACACCCGAAGGTCGTCTTGGGTTTTGAGCGGACACCCGTGCGCGGCGAACCATTCAGCGGTCTTTTTCGGAGAAAACGCTCAAAGCACGCCTTCAAGAAAATCTCCGCCCCGAACGTATTTGGAGAGAAGTTCTTTTTTCGAACGGATTCCAGTCGTAACGTTGCAACGGCCACCCCCCGTAATGGCGACCTTTTTTCCCATTCGGGGATTTCTTTCGAAAAGCGAGATCGATTCGGGCGAAAACCCAAGCTCCACCAAGGTGGCGGCAAGCATCATGCCCGAAGCTCCGGCGCCGATTATCGCGATTTTTTTGGGCATCGATTTTTCCGGAGTTCGAAATTACCGGAGAGGATGATAATCGAAATCCTGTTTCGGCAAACCGTAAAGGCGTTCGTGATTTTCACAAAGGATCGCGATTTCGGCGATGACCTCGTTTGGGAAACCCGCGCGGTGGTATTCGACCTTCCCGTTCGCGTCCGGAGACCTGGAGACGCGTTCTTCGATCACGCTGAATTCCTTGACGGTAATGGCGAAAAGTTCGGGATTTCCCCATGCGACCCGAAACTTCCGCAAGACATGGGGATACTTGGCAATGGCAACGGCGGTATCGGGAGTGAGCGTCGGATTGTGTTTCGGCTTTCCACTCGCCAACACCCTTTTAAGCAGGGCGTCCCGGTAAGGGTGTTTGCCGAACGGCTCATCGATCACGCCGGAAACGGCGTCGCAAGCCCGATCGCGGACCCCGGACGTTCCTTCGGTTTCGTTGGCATTCGACGAAAGGCCTCCCCCCTCGTCTATGTCGAGGAGCACGAAGTGATCGAAGGAGACTTTCGGTTCCGATTCGGGATCTTGGGAATTCTGATCTCCCATTTCACAGGCATTGATCGTGTAATTTTTTACATATTAACAAAATCATGGCGTTGTCAACCATTGATACGAAAAGAAAGGAGGATTCCCCGAGGGGGATCCTCCTTTCCGCTTCTACGAATTATCGATCTTCATGCATACCGTTCCGAGTTGGGTCGTCCAACTGTTACGGTTATACCCCCTTCATAAACTGTATACGTCCCAACTGTACAATCATCCCATGTAAAGGCCGAAGGCGGTCTGCTGGAGGTATCCGTTATCGTTCCACCCCTTCAATTCCGTGGAACTTATCTGCGAATATCCGGTCGGACACGATCCCGTCGCAAGCAATCGTTGCTGGATAACGGGTTGCCGGTTTCCTACGGGATAATATTTCCAACACGTATTGTTTACGTGGGTATCATGATAATGCACCTGCGCGTAGGTCTCCCCTCCATGACCCCAGCTGTACATCGGCCCGAATACGGTGGCGCTGTCGTTGTACTGAAGGTAGTTGTACCTCGAAGAACCGAACGAAGACGTCGGCATTCCGCTGTATCCCAAGTCCGTGCAGGTGGAGAGGTTCCTTACCCCGAGAAACACCGGATACACTCCGTTTTTCGTCGCGCCGTCTTCGTCTACGCCCATGACCTTGAAACAGGTTCCATTGACGGTCGAAGAGGTCCACCATCGCGCGATGTATCCGTTCATGTTGGTATGGCTTCCATACGACCAACTATCCACGTAACCGAGATAGGCCCCGTTATCGTTGGACATGAAATACCCCCAATCGTTAGCCCCTTTCAATTGCGCATGGGGAACGTAATGGTACCCGTCCCCCGTAGGACAAAGGGAAGCGTTGTTCGTTCCATAGGCAAAGAGCGAAATGTGCGGCCGTCCATTGGTGGTAAAAGTCCGGTGGCAGAGATACGCCGGTCCGTTCGAGAGCGCGTAGTGCATGTTCAAATGTTCGTGGCCCGCGCTGTAACCGGATTCGGCACTGATGTTCAATCCGTTATTGGTTATTTGAACGTACACGTAGCCGTTGCGATTGTAATTGCCCAATGCCTCGAGCGTCCATCCGGATGGACAGTTCGACGCCGAAGCGACGGACATCACCACTGTGTAAGCCTTCCGCCCCAATGCGTCGGATGAGGCGTTCGAATTATCGGCGCCGGGCGTCCAAGCGGTTCCGCTCCATTTTAGGACTTGTCCGGCAGTCGCGCTGCCGGAAGCGAGTTTGGACGGCGAAATTCCCGTTGCGATTTTCGAATCGGTAACGGCGGAGTTGGCCATGTCATCGGTAGCGACCGAGGATTTGAACGCCAAAGATCCGAGCGCTTGCAGTTGCGAATCTATCGAAACGAAATTCGCCGCTACCTTATTCCATTCCGAAGACGAAAGCGTCGATCAGGTGGAGGCGGTACCGACCGCCTGGAGCGCCGTATACGCCGAATACCCCACCGAGAGGGTTATTACGGTGGCGAAAAACGCAAATCAAGAAAGCACGGCCCTTCGAATGCCCATATGCGGAAAGTTATTGATAGCTGGGATCGATTCGTTCGCCATGGTAATTTTTTTTCAATCGAAAAACAAGATATTTTTAATGTTAAATTATCACTTACGAATACATTTTGTTTTTTTGGAGAAGCGGATACATTTCGGCCATGCCGAAAAACCTCTCCTGACTCGCCGGGCTCCGCGCCCTTGCCTGCTTAAGCGTGGTCGCCTACCACCTCAACCAGCAACGTTCCATCGAAAACCTCTCCGATTGGAATTGGGACCTCTATCAGTTCGTCGAAACTTGGCCCGTCACGGTAAGCTTCTTTTTCGTGCTTTGAGGATTGCTCCGTTCGGCCCCCTATTGGCGAACGATTCTCTCGGGAGATCCCGCTCCGGAACCGAGGAAGGCCCTAATCGACCGGTTTTTACGCATTGCCCCGGCTTACTACGTTGCTTTCGCGGTAACCATCGTGGCGGTATTCCTCGTTCAATGAGGCATGGAAAACGCCCTCGCGAGGATTTTTGCCGGGTTCGCGTTCCTTTCATGGATCCATCCCTCCACGTTTTTTCCCGCCGATTTCAACGGGCCGCTTTGGTACATCGCTTTCGACATGACCGGAGGATTGTTGGTCGTTGCAATAATGGGAACGCTCGTCAAGCTGAAACCGAAATGGGCGGTACCGGGTCTCGCGGCTGCGGCGGGAATCCTCCTTCTCGCGCATTTCGCATTCATGAAAATCCCCTTCCCTCCGGGGCACGGCCCAACGGCGGAATGGTTCCCCACCTACAACCCCTTTCTCTTCTGACTCCACTTCCTTCTCGGAATGGCCGCGTGAGGCGTCGCGATTCGGATGGAAAAAGAGGGCGTTCGCCCCTCGCATTGGTTCGACTTCGCCTTTCTCGCTTCATTTTTTTGAGCGTTCGCCTTTCTCTGGCACATCCGCGAAGCCCAAGATTTCGCCTATTCATGGCCGAACGGCCCTTACCGGTTCCCTTTGGTTCCGCTCCTCCTCGCCATGGCACTCGTTACCGTAGCCTATACCAAAAAGGTTGGGAAATGGCTCGATAACCGTCCGTTCAAATGGATTGCGGGGTTTTCGTATTCGGTCTATCTCTACCATGCCCTCGTCATCGCGCTCTTGCGGCACTTCGTTTTCCCCGGACATTCGGTGGGGTATCCCGAATGGTGGGCGCTTGTTGTCCTAAGCTTCCCCCTTTCGTTCGCCATCGCCCATCTCAGCAACAAACACGTCGAAATGAAAGCGGTTATTTGGTACCGGAACCGGCAAGAGAAAAAACCGTAATGGGTTGCCAAAATCGTTTTCGTGGGTATGGTGCATTCACCAAAACAAATCGGAGGAATTCCTCATGAAAAACCCGGACCTCGTTTGGGAATCGGCACCGAAGTGGCGGCACGCCATCCTGTTCCTTCCTTTCCTGTTCCTTTCCTTCGCTTTCCTTACGGCGAGCACGGCCTTCTTCCAGGATGAAATCCCCTTCCTTCAGGCATTGTTTTACGCGGTAATGGGCGGCGCCTTCGGGATCGGCTTCCTTACGGAATGCCTTCCGGGAACGATCGCGTTCATCCGTTCCGAACCGTTCATCCGTTTTTCGGAAGACGGCGCGAAATGCGGATGGAAAAATTACCGCTGGGACGGGGTGCACGATTTCGGAAACCAACTGGAGGATTCCAAAAAACTCGCATTCCTCGACGAATCGGGAAAAATCCTCTTCGGAATCGATCTCTCATCCGGATCGAACGACGATTACGAAGGAGCGGAAGAAGTTTTGAAGCGGATAATCTCGAAATTCCGAAAGGAGCGGAAGGATGCCGAGAGGACCTCCGCTCAAAGTTCCCATGACGATTGGGGTCCTTCCGGCGGACGGTTCTGAAAAGAATCCGCCCGCGCGAAACACCCTTTCATCCATCAATCCCCCCGGAGGTTCCGGGGGGATTTTATCGCGCTTTACGGGATATGAAGAAGTTCCTTATTCGAAGCAAAAAGTTCCCGCATCCGACCGAGAATTCCCATCTGCAGGCAATATACGGCGATAGTCCTTTCATAAAGCCCTGGAGAATCCGCGTTTCGGAAAGGAGCGAGCCCGTGGGCTTCGACGTCGAGACGTTCGGCAGAACCGTATACGATGGCTTCCACCCTTCCGGAAGTCACGTATCCGATGAGCCATCGGTGGTTTCCGTCGGGAATCGCGTAGCGCAATCCGTTCACGCGGAGCCCTTCGGGAATCTCGAACGCCGGTATGGGGGACGAGGCGACGGTAGGGGTACCGCAAAGCGCGGCCCTTACCCGTTCGACGTCGAGCTTGGTCCGGTCGAAATAGTACGAATGGACTTCTTCCGCGATAAGTTCCCGACGTTCCATGTTCAAACGGTTGAAAAAGGTTTCGATTCGAGCGCCCGAAATGCCGGCTACCCCTTTCGAAGCACTGCCTTAATTCGGCGCACGCCGGAGGAAGACGCTTCTTCTTTTACGATCTTGAAGGTTCCGATTCCGTCGGAAGTTTCGATATGGGGACCTCCGCAAAGTTCTTCCGAATAGACGGTTCCGTTTTT
Organism: Candidatus Altimarinota bacterium; assembly: GCA_024709505.1. GTDB lineage: Bacteria > Patescibacteriota > Gracilibacteria > BD1-5 > UBA2023 > JANJWP01. The sequence continues at coordinate 10,427 of JANJWP010000017.1, forward strand.
TCCGACCATCTTGTAGACTTTGACGACGTCAGGGTATTTCTCCCAAAACGATCCGATGACTCCGCGGGATTTCGCGGCCTCCTTGGCTTCTTCGGAAACGGCAACTTCCAACCCGGAATCGATGGCTTCATTGACGTAGGCTTCGACCGCGGCGATTTGCTCCGGGGTCATTTTTTCGCCGTGGGTGAAGTCGAACCGGAGGCGTTCGGCGGTAATGTTTGAGCCCGCTTGCGCGACGTGGGAACCGAGAACCTTGCGGAGTCCCGCGAGCATGAGGTGGCAAGCGGAATGGAGCGCGACGGTTTCGCCGGATTGGTCTCCGAGACCGCCCTTGAACTTGCCTTCGGCGGCAGTTCGGGAGAGTTCCTGGTGTTTGGCGAAGGCGGCGTTGAAGCCTTCCGTGTCAACGGTGAGTCCGCGCTCCTTCGCGAGTTCGACGGTCATTTCGACGGGAAATCCGTAGGTATCGAAAAGGGTGAACGCCTTGCTTCCGGCGATTTGGGTGATTTTCTGTCCGGTTTTCTCAAAAGCGATGTCGAATCCCTTTACGAGCTTTTCAAACTCGCGCATTCCATCCTTGATGGATTTGGCAAACTTTTCTTCCTCCTTCGAAAGTTCCGCGAGGATTTTTTCGGCGTTGTTCTTTACCGATTCGTAGACGTCCTCGAATTTGGCGACGTACATTCGGGCGATTTCGGCGACGAAGGGTTTTTCGTATCCCATCTTATAGGCTTCGCGGATGGCCCGGCGAATGAGCCGGCGCAGCACGTAGCCCTGATCGACGTTTTTGGGAACAGCCCCATCGGAAATCATGTGGGTCGCAGCACGAAGGTGGTCGGCAATGATTCGGGTTGACGTGCGAACCGAATTCCAATCGACGTTTTCCTTCGAATCGGTACCGAAAATTTCGTGAATCCTCTCGATAACGTCGGAAAAAATGTCGGTATGGTACACGGATTTTTCTCCGTTCAATACCGTAACGCACCGTTCAAGCCCCATTCCCGTGTCTACGCAGGGTGCGGGCAACTTCTCCAAAGTATTCGCGTCGATGCGGTTATACTGCATGAACACGTTGTTCCAAATTTCCATCCACTCCTTGGAATGGGTGCCCTTGTTTCCCTTGGGCTCCCCCTCCCCTACCCAGTAAAAGATTTCGGTATCCGGTCCGCACGGGCCGGTCGGTCCGGCCGCCCACCAGTTGTCTTCTGCCGGAAGGTAAGCGATGCGTTCGGCGGGCATGCCGAGCGACTTCCAAATATCGGCCGATTCCTCGTCGCGCGGAGCGTTTTCGTCGCCTTCGAAGACCGTCACGGAAATCATCTTTGGGTCAAGTCCGAGCCATTTTTTATCGGTAAGGAACTCCCACGACCACGCAATGGATTCCTCTTTGAAATAGTCGCCCAACGACCAGTTTCAAAGCATCTCGAAAAACGTGAGGTGGGTATCATCGCCCACTTCTTCGATATCGTTGGTTCGGACGCACTTCTGAACGTCGGCGATGCGTTTGCCCATGGGGTGCGGTTCGCCCAAAAGATACGGGACGAGCGGCTGCATTCCGGCAGTATTGAAAAGGACCGAAGGATCGTTTTCGGGGATAACCGGAGCGGAGGGGATGATCGCGTGGTTTTTGGTCTTGAAAAATTCGAGGTATTTCGAACGGATGTCGGAAGAAAGGATTTTCATGGATTTCGAACGGAAAACGAAAAATGCGGCACATTCCGCAAACGTCGAGAATTCTAGCGAAAAGACGGCGTTTCGCAAATCCCAAAAAATCCGATTGCCCTCCCTCGTTTCGCGAGGGGTTTTGACTATCATGAAAAATCCGCGAAAAAAATCCCCCCGACGAATCGGGGGGATTTTTTCGTGATTTGATGGCTCTGAAAACGAACCGCCTTCGTTTACATCGCTTCCAAAAACGCCTTGAGTTCCGAAAGAGCGACTTTGGATTCCTCTCCGGCGGCGCGAACCGATACCGAACGGGCTTCGGCGTCCTTTTCGCCGACGATGAGCATGACCGGAATCTTATCGGTTTCGCCTTGGCGGATCTTTTTTCCAAGCGATTCGTCGCGGTCGTCGAGCGTGAAACGGAGTTCGTTGTAGCGGAGCGGCTTCATGAGGACGACCTCGCGAAGCACCGATTCGACCTCGCGGGCATAGGGGATCGCCGCGTCGGTAACGGTCAGGATTCTGACCTGTTCGGGAGCGACCCAAAACGGGAAGCGTCCAGCGTTCATTTCGATGAGGAACGCCATGAACCGGTCAACCGACCCCATGAGCGCCATGTGGACGATGGCCGGAACTTGGTCGGAACCGTCGGTATCGACGTAGGTGATGCCGAATTTCGGAGCGATGGAAAAGTCTACTTGGATAGTGGAGAGGGTGTCTTCCTTGCCGTTGACGTTACGGACCTGGAAGTCGATCTTCGGACCGTAGAAGGCCGCTTCGTTCGGAGCGTCGAAATACTCGACCCCGAGCTGGTCCAAAACGGCGCGCATCGCGGTGACGGAGTCTTTCCATTCCTCCGTTTCCTCGCCGTATTTTTCGGCGTTGTTTTCAAAATCCGGAAGCGAGAAGCGGATCTTGTAGTCGCGGATTCAGAGGGCCCCGTAAGCCCGGATGAAGCGTTCGAGCGCTTCGCCAATAACCTCGAGAAGCTGGGAGCGCATAGAGTAGACGTGGGCGTCGTTTTGGGTGAACCCCCGGACGCGGATGAGTCCGGAGAGCGTTCCGGATTCTTCGTAGCGGTAGACGGTTCCGTATTCCATGAGCTTGAACGGCAGTTCGCGGTAGGAGCGCGGTCGGTTCAGATACACCTGGTGGTGCATGGGACAGTTCATGGGCTTCAGGTAGAACTTTTCGGGAGCCTTGCCGTCTTCGGCCCCTTCCCCTTTCAGGTTGACCATCTCGATGGGCGCGAACATGCCGTCGGCGTAGTGCGCCAAGTGGCCCGAACGGGCGAAGAGGTCGGACTTGGCGATATGCGGAGTGTAGACGTATTTATACCCGGCGCCTTCGGCTTCCTGGGTCATGTACTTCTCGAGCGTCTGGCGAAGTTTCGCCCCCTTGGGAAGGTAGATGGGCAACCCCGAACCAACCTCGTCCACGATGGCGAACAGTTCCATCGATGCACCGAGCAAGCGGTGGTCGCGCTTTTTCGCTTCCTCCATCATTTTGACGTGGGCGTCGAGTTCTTCCTTGGTATCGAAGGCAAGCGCGTAGATGCGGGTAAGCATCGGGCGCTTCGAATCGCCCTTCCAATAGGCTCCGGCAAGTTTTTCGAGCTTGAAGGCGTTTTCGTTCAGATCGGCGGTTTTGTCCACGTGGGGACCGCGGCACATGTCAACGAAGGTTTCGGTGCCGTTTTGCGCGACGTTGCGGTAAAAACCGATTTCGGTTTCGCCCTTCGCCGCGAGGTCGTTCGCCATTTCGACCTTGTAGTCTTCGTTTTTGGATTCGAGATAGGCGACGGCCTCTTTGACGGGAAGCTTGTACGCTTCGAACTTCTGGTTCTGCTTGATGAGGTTTTTCATCTTCTTTTCGATGTCTTTGAGCGATTCGTCGTTGATCGAAACGCCGCCGAAATCGAAATCGTAATAAAAGCCGTGCTCAATATCCGGGCCGATGGCCATCTTGGCTTCGGGATAGAGCGATTTTACGGCTTGGGCCATAAGGTGCGCGAGCGAGTGGCGCTTGGTGGAGATGGGGTGGGACATGGGAAAGCTTTCGTAATGCGGATATCCGCGAAACTAAAATGAAAACCGCCCCGCCTTTCGGACGGAGCGGTTTTTGAAAATGCTGGTGAAAACACTCTTAAACCGTCGCCCGAATGCGGGATTGGGTGGTGGGAGTGTCCGGTTGTGCGACCATGCGAGGAGTTCTCGGGTTGGTGAAGGTGTTTTCGAAGATACGGGAAGTATAGCAAGAATGCCTTCGGAGTCAACTGCCGAAAAGCCGCCGAAAAGAAAAATCCGCCCCATCGGGACGGATTTTAAACCGGAAAAACCGGCGTCAGTTCTTGTGAAGATCGGCGTTGAGCGCTACCACCCCGGTCGTGGGAACGGCTTCGACCGCGCCGTCCAGACTGTTGCGGCGGTAGGTCAAACCGGACTGGCCGGAGAGGAACGAACCCTTGATGGAGATGGTCACCCGGAAGGCGCCGTCCATGTTTACGGGTTCGAAGTTCAGGGCGAACATCTCCTGCCCCTCGAACTCCTTCCCGACTTCGGCAAGCGTCTCGGAGGAAAGCCCTTCGGCTTCCATCTTCGAGAGCACCTGCGCGACGTTCGCGAAGAGGTGGTCGAGGTCGGCATTGCTCGGAAAGCCTTCGCGCAGTTGCGAAGGAGTCCCGCGGAACACCCGCACCTTGGAACCGGCCGTAACGTACAGTCCGGCCTCGACCTTGCAGTCGTCGCCGAGCGAAATGCCGATTCCGCCGTTCGCGCCGATAAGGCAGCGCTTACCGACGCGGACCTTCTCCTTGCCGCCGCCGGAAAGCGTGCCCATGGTGGAGGCGCCGCCGCCGAGGTCGGAGTTTTCGTCCACCACGACTCCGGCCGAAATCCGGCCTTCGATCATGCACTTGCCGAGCGTGCCGGCGTTGAAGTTGACGAAACCGGCATGCATCACCACCGTACCGGGAGCGAGATGCGCCCCCAGGCGGACGTTGTCGGCATCGCCGATACGCACGTCGGAGAGAACCACGAAGTCGGTCATGCGGGGGAACTTGTCCACCGAACGCACCGAAAGCGGAGCCCCGTTCACGGTCATATATTCCAAGTTGAGATCCTGGAAATGCGCCGCTTCGACCGGGCCTTCCTCTTCGGTCCACGCGCAATTGGTCAGAAGCCCGAAAACGCCGTCGAGGTTGATGGAGTTGGGCACGGCCTTGCGGTAGGAGAGAAGGTGGAGACGGAAATAAGCGTCCACGGCCGAAACCGGGGGCGCCTGCAAGTCGCGGACGACGATTACCACCGGACGGACTTCGCCGTCGAGCGGCTTCATCGAACGTGCCGACATCGCCACGGCCTTGACCGCGTCGATGTTGGCATGCTTGCCGCCGTCGCCCTCGAAGGGGGCGAACGCCACGGAGAGGAGGTCCATCTGGTCGGCGTCGAGGTAAGCGACCGGGGATTCCCCGGAACCGAGGCCCGCGACTTCGGAAAAGACGGCCGCCGAACCGAAGTTTTCGTTGCGGTTGACGTGCGGAAAACGTACCGAAAGCACGTTTCCGCTCCGGCCGACGTGCGCGAGACCGATGGCGAAAGCCTCCGGGTCGGCGTAGCCTTCGCGGACCTTGATGGCCGCGACGGCGGAGCTGAAGGTGGTCTTATCGGCAATGCCAAGGATGGTATCCATGGGTTCCTACCCCTTTCTTCACAAAAAATGTAAATGAGCGCGCCGCGGGAGTTTTTCCAAACCTCGCGACATCGTGTGCCGACAAATCGGACTCGCAATTTATAGTTACGAAACACTGCAAGTCAAATATCACGGTTGACAAAAATGCTCGAGGGCTTATAAGGATTTCGTTACCCTTTAGGCAAAGAACATGATTTTGATGGACGGGAAAGGAGGTTCGTGGGAAGAGGCGATGCTCGAAGACGTCCTTTGACTCAGGCAAGAACTCCGCGCCATCGTCGCGAAGGTTCCAACCGATAGGCAAAGGAAAAACGCGCAAGCCCTTTCCTTAAAAGAACGGCGCGAAATCCAAGCCTTCGCAACCGAACGACAAGACCTCGTATTGAAGCTCCTTTCAGCGGCCGAAGAATCCACCGAAAGATTCCGCGAAGCCGCGCTCGAAGCGATTGTCTCGTTCCGACAAAAAGAAACCCATTTCGAACGCTCCATCGACCGGTTTTCGACCGGATCCGAAACGCGGATGCGCGTGCTTCGAGCCATCCGTCCGAACGGGGAAAAATACGCGACCGAGATCGTGCAGTACCTCGAATAGGACGCATTTCGGCAGGATAAATTTTCATCCTTTTAGAAAATGGCAATCCCAAAAAAGACTCCTCCCGGAATGCAAGAGAAAAAAGCGGAAGATTGGAAGAAAAGCATGAATGAACGAATCCGAACGAATCAAGAATGGTTGCTCCCCATCATGCTGGCGCTCGCGACCGGATGAATCGGATTCGTCTCAACCTCTTTAAGCGGCATGAAAATAAATTTTTGGGTTAGGGGATTTGCAATTTTCGGGGTGTTTTTGCTTGTTTTAAGCATTCTTTCCGTTCTGTTCCATCTCTACCTTGATATGAAATGGTCAAAACGATATTTGAAATGAGAACTGAAGAATCCCGAAAAAATAAATAAGCTCTCCCGTCTCATGGATACGGGATTCTGGCTTCTTGTTTTGGGAATCGTTTTAATCTTCATCCTCTATTCCTATGTCCAATTCGGCTAACCAAAATTCGAAAGGCGTTTCAAAATCCTACGAGGACGTTCCGACAAAGCCAAATCTCTACGAAGACGTTCCGACAAAGCCGGAAAATTTCAATCCCTAAATCCCCCGATATTTGCGAAGGGACTGCGAATATGGCAGAATGGAGCGGTAACCGAACCGACTCCCATGGGAACGGAAGCCGCCGCCATCGAAAGACCCGAAATCAAGGAGCGCCCCATCCAGCCGGAAGCGTCATTTTCTTTAATCGACGCCATTTCCGGACAATTTCTCGGTTCCAAAAATTCCGATACTCGTTTCCGTGCGGAAGCGCTCCATTGGAAACAGGTGCGCGAATTCGGAGAACTCCATTCCCGATATCCATGAATGCGGTTTCCATCACGGGCGGACGAAAGCCATGCCGCAAAAGGGGTTGAAACCGCGCCGGAAATGGTTGCGTCCTTCAAGCGCGAACTCTATGGAAAACTCGGAATAGCGGAAAATAAGGATTCCGCAAATGGGCTTGGGAAATTCAAACTCGGCCTTGCCGACGGACTCGTGGGAGACAATATCGAAACGGTCGAAGCGCTTCTGGAAATTGGAATCGATAAAGTAGCGGAGACTCTCCTTTCGATATTTTCGTCACTCGAAAAAGTAAAAGAATTCCTTTTGGCAGTGGGAAAGGAGCTTCTTAAAAATTTTCAAAATCTCGCGTCGTTCGAACCATACGAAACCGGGAAAGCGATATGAGCGCTCGGTTTTGGGGCAATCGGAAGCCTTGCCAAAGCGACTGGAAAAGAAGGGGTCCGTCATGCCATAAGAAATTCGACAACGGAACGCGTGAACAATGGCATTGCCGCCGTGGCGGATGCCCGCCGATGAACGGAACAGGCGGAAGGTTACGTTAAGTGGTGATTTGACAAGCCCCATACCCCGAAAGATTACCTCGCGTTTTTTAAAAATCTGAATAAGAATTTCAACGTGAACGAACTCGCGTCCAATCCGACGCAAACCATCGAATTCAGCCGTTCGATGGAAAACCTATCCGAATTCATTCAGCGGGAGAGGGTGCGCATGTCCAAAGAACAAATTGACGATTTCTACGACGAAATCATGGAGCTGAGGAAAAACATGACGCCGCTCGTGAGTCAATTGGAAAAACAAGCAAATTTGACGTGAGGAGGTCGGGCAGTACTCATCCCCCTTCGAATCGCGCTCACGAACGTTGAAACCGCCGCAAGTAGGCTCAAGCCGAATCTCTGGCAACCAATAGAACAATAGATGACGGATTTTTCTTACCATACGCCGCCATGACTCCCCAGACTCCTTCGCTCTTCTCGGAACAGAAAGCCCAAATCGATGCGGCTCTTTTCAAATACCTCGCCAGATTTGAAAACGGCGGACTCGACCGTCTCGTCGAAAAGTGGTGGAAGACGTATTTCGATCGGCAAGATGCGGAGACCGACGAATCGCGATTCCGGGATTTGCTTCGAACGCAAATCGAAGAGTACGTCGCCTACTTGTCGAGCAGACCCGAAAAAATCGATTACGATTTGGCATATAGAATGAATTGGGTCGAGGGGGCGTACCGGGAACTTCTGGATGACGGATTGGAAAATCCGAATTCGACCAAACAAGAAGAGACGATTGAGCGGGTCGGCGCGAAAGCGAGAATCCTCTCGATACTGTGAATTGGAAAGGAGCGTTAAAGTGGACATGAAAGAAAACTATGTCGCTTGGTTAAACTGCTGGAAAGCCTTTCCAGGACTTAAGAGAGCTGTGTGTAAAAGAAAATCCAATGCTTCAAGCATTGGATTTTCAGGGTGGTTTATACGATGGTAGCGCTGAGATTTTGGGAAATCGAGTCAGAATAATCGAAAAAATTATAGCTCGTCAAGGAATTCAAATCTATGATTTTGAAAGGTGCTGGTAATGGCTATTATTCATGCATCATAGTAATCTCGAAAATCGAATGCAAACAATACCCATTTCATCATTTCATAAATACTGGGGGAAAAAGCCGTATTTTCTTTCTAAATACATAATATCAAAATACACAAAAGAATGAGATCTTATTCTTGATCCATTTTGCTGAAGCTGATCGTTGGTCATTGATGCCGTTCTTAGCAATCGAAGACTTGTGTGACAAGATATAAACCCAATAAGCACAAGCATTAACAAATGATTGACCTGAAATATCCGGCACGAGGAACTGAGACGGGTTTGGGAAGAAACACTCAAGCCCATTTGTGTTAAACTTGAACTGAAATACTACAGCGATGTAGGTGGAAAATTAATCAAATCTTTTTTGAGAACCAAAAAAGATGACACAATAAATGCAATTTTACTAAAAGACTGAGAAATAAAGAGAAACGCTGACGGGTTGGAAAATAAATGGATTCATGAACCATTTATTCCGCATTGGTGATTTGAAAAACCAATGATTTCGAATTCAAGACTTACTGTTAAGAAAAACACAAAGGTTAAGGATTATTTCACGGACTTGTCATTACGATGCCATAGCGAACTCTTATTCGCTATAATAAATCTTAAACCAGAACATCAAGCCTTCTTTATGACGGCTTTTACTGCAAATATCGCAAATTGTTCAAAACTTCTTCCTCCAATAAAATCAAGATGAATTTTTGCTCCCTGAGCATGGATGACGTGATTTTACATAGCAAATGAATACATAGAAAATAACGTATTTCATTTTTATTGAAATCGCGTCCAGAAACTCCTTAAGGCAAAACAGTTTTTTGAGGCCAATTCTACAGGCATGCTGTCCGAAGGTATGGAAGAAGTTATGGGTTCGGAGAGTAATTTCATATTCACCACAGGGGATGCAAAAAATATTCAAATAGATTCCAATACGGTGGACGTAATAATAACCGATCCGCCATACTGATGAACGGTACCTTATCTGGAACAAAGCGCGATTTGGAATGCCTTCATAAATGTGGAGCCGAATTTACTTGAAGAGATCGTAATTTCCGACTCCAAGGAACGAAATAAGGGAAAAGATGGATTTCGCAAAGATTTGTTCAATGCATTTTTGGAAATGAACAGAGTTTTGAAAGATACTGGAAAATTAATTTTAACCTACAATTCCGTAAGTCTAGATGACATGAATAAGCTGAGTGCAATATTACGAGACACTGGATTTCAGATACTGAATGTATCTAACGTCGTGCAGAAAACTAAATCGCCAAGACAGCTTAATAGAATAAATGTCGTAGGCTGAGACCTGCTCATCATTTGAGTAAAGTCCGCCAATCCAACACTATTCGAGTTCAATGAAGATGTCTTATCAAGGCTTGAAGAAATAAATCTCCATAATTTCATGAATTAACTATATGAGCAAAATTCAAATAGAAAAATTGGAAGAATTATATAAAAATACCGATTTCAACTGAATTCTGGAAGGCTTCGAAAAACCTGTCTATAAAAAGTTTTTTCTACTTAAATCGATTTGTAAATGACCATCATTTAAGTCTTTTAATGTTTTTCTCTCAAGCAAAAAACTTCCAATCGAAAAAAAAGTCAAAGATTGATTCGGCGTATATTTTAAGAATGCCGATGTTGCGATTGCAATGATTGAAGAGTTCGTACGAAGCGAATATGATAGGCTATCCCAGAAAATCATTATCGATTCTATAATTGCCGAGCTCAGTAAATTGCAATGCTTTGATTGGGGATGAATATATCAAAACGCTCTTGAATGAAAAATTGTCAAGAATGTACAGAAAACATACATTTATGACGAAATAAAAAAATCACTAACATGAAAGCTTTTTGAATCGTATCTAAATTACTGATTCACAAGCTGGTATAGTTATTGGTCCTCCGTGATTGTCGAGCATTATTTCAAGATGCACAAACGGATCATGCCAACCGTTGGTCTTGTAAAGTACATTGACTTCTTGTTTGACGACATTCCTATGGACCTAAAGGTCACCTATCTTCCCCAAGAATATATCGATATGCGAAGGAACGAGTCCAAATTAGATCGAGAATTTAAGGTTTTGAAGAGTAGGATGGCTGGAATCAAGGGGATGGACTTCAGTGTAGAGAATTTAATGACAATAAACAATGCTATCAATGCATCTAAAAATTTAGGCCTAGATGTATTCGGAGAGTTGAAGGATTTTAGAAAAAAAATATCTGACAATCTGGCAAATGATTTATCGAATGAAAAAGAAAAATTGCTATCCTGGCTATATGAAAATCAATGAACAAGAAGATATGACAACTCATATAGATTGTTCCTAATTTGCATTGATGACATTTCGATTATTGATGCATGGAAAATGAAAATCAACAAAGGCCTCCAATCAAAGATCAATGAATTCTTAGATAAGTGACCTAATTTAATGGAAGTGAAATATCAATGGGAAGGACGAAGCAAGACAACGAAAGCTAGTGCATTAATCGTCAGAAAATCAGAGCTGTAAATTAACTAATAATATACACATATTTTTAGTCAAAAGGTGTGCGTCTTTATAAATCCGAAACCCGAAAAGGAAGAAATCGTCAATCTAATTCAGCGATTCTTTCAAAGCGAAATTTCCCACCAGCATTTTGCAACCTGGAATGACGAACGTATTCAAATCAGAAGCTATGATGATAAAATAGGCTTTAATCTGATGGAAGGGCATCACGGCGTTGAGGACGACATCCTTTTTTTCAAGCTTGCAGAGGCGTGAATAGTCCGAGTGCGCCTGTATTCCCTGAGTTACTGAAGGGATTTGCCGTCATGAAAAAAAATATGTACCTTGCTCGATAAATATGCGATTCGCTCAGGTTACGTCAGCACTTCTGAAACCGGAAATTCCGAAGTGGACATGCATGCCCTCATTTCGTCATGAGAAATGGGGAACCTTCTAGCGCTAACGGAGAAGCTGATAGACGAAAGCATGGAGGACGATGAATATTTCGAATGGGACGGAATGTTCTTCATGGAAGTCGATTTAAAATTTTCCGAATTCCTGGAAAGAGTCACGGACTATTTATCCGAATGTGGCCTCGTGAATCCCGAAGAAGCAAAAGGCGTATTGATTGAAAGGTTGAATCAAAAAATTAAATACGCATGAGATGACTTGGAAATCAAATTCACTCTTAAGGAGTTTTTTGATACCTATCCGAGTATTTATTGAATGCTGAAGCATTTGGAGAGAACTGGGAAAATTGACATCGAATCCATCGAAATCATCGAAGACAGGCAAGTAAAATTATGAGTATGGGAACCCGCAACCGTAGTGCTAAGCATGAAATCGAACGTCTCAATGCTAAGGCCGGAATTCAGCTACACGGCAAATGTTTCTAAAAAATAAGGAAGGATGTTGAACTTAACGGACTTACGCTATCCATCAAATGAATGGACTTCCAGCTTGAAGCTGGAGGAAGAACGGCATCCTATATCAAGCTGATTATTGATTGCCGATCGGATTGAAAAAACGAAGTGACATTTGAAGAAATGGTGGAAACGTACTCGAATTCCCCTTCGAATTATAAGTGAATAGGCGTGAATGATTTCGGAGCCGAAACAGCAAGAACCCTCCTGAAGTCAAAATGATACTTGATTTGAGGCGCACTTCGAACAAATGAGAAAACCTTCTTTCGGGTAACCAAAGACCGCATAACAATGCCGTTTTAATAATATTTGGGTAAGTTTGGGCCCCAGGGGCTAAATAGGAAAAGCGCTTGAAATCAGAAGAATTAACCGTGCGAATCAACCGCACGGTTTTTTCGTCCTGCGGGTCGCCACCGCGGGCACAGCCGCTTGGCGGGACGGCTTCCCGGTTCACCGGGATCCGCCCGCCTGCGGCACGCCGAGGCCGGCTCGGCAGGCTCTTTACGATTAACCCCATGCGAATCATCAGAAGGGACGAACAGCCCGAAACCCTCAAAGCGAGAAAAAGGGCGAACCCGGATTTCTACACGCTCTGCATCGACTCGTCCGAATTCGGATGACGGAAATTCAGGCGGAAAGCCCGGAAAGTATGACGCGATTACCGGAAACTCTGATACCGGATCGAGAAGATATCGTTCTTCATGCGGACGCGCTGAGGAACGGAAAGGATTAGCGCCAGGTTCTATATGTCCCGAAACGCGACCTATGCTCCGATTCAATAATATCGGAGCAGTAACTACCGAAACCACGAAACCAGCCTCCCGGGAGCGAACTCTATTTTAGAGCTCGCGCGAGCTCATAGTTTTTCCCAAACCATGAGCGCAAACAACGCACTTACCGTCCGCATGGACGACATACTCCACTTCTGACTGGACGAACTCGAAGCTTTCGCGTCCTTCCGTCAGGAATACCTTTTCGAAGGCATGGACTGCGACAATTCCAACGTCCGCCAGTTCGAAGACTACGTGGCCGAGAAATCCATCGTCCAATGATACCTCTACAAAATCACGTTCATCCGCGAAAACCATCCCCTCTTCGCCTACTACAAGGGCGATCCCGGGGCTTCGGTCAGAACGCGCGATTACGTGGTCGCTTATTCCAGCGCCTTCAGGATACTTTGAGAAACCGGAGTCCGGGAGTTCGTCGAGAAGCACTTCGACATCCACAAACTGAGGCGTTTCGACGTGTGCCTCGATCTCCCCTACCCCATTTCCCGAATAGACAAAGAATTTCCAGCGCCCAAACAGAAACACGCGGAATTCAGCGGGAGCGGCTGAGCGCTCGAAACCCGGTACATCGGGGAAAAGCGGAACTCGCTGAACAAGCGCCAGCTCGTCCGCGTCTACGACAAGATCGCGGACACCGTGAAGAAGGGCAAACAGCTCCTCTATTCCGAATACCTTTCCCTCGAAGCGGTCACCCGCGTGGAATTGGAAATCCGTTCGGAGCTCGCGAAGAACGTGGAATTCCACGAGGCCTTCGACCAACGGAAGCTCTTGGGGATATTCAAGAACTACCTCTCCAGACATACGGACATCTTCGACAGTCTGCCCGAACCGAAGGAAACCCTCTTCCGAAAGCGCGAAACGGTGGACGGCGACACCATCCAAGACCGTTCTTACTGGACTCATAAGGCTAAGCTTTTGCGCGGAATAGCCAAGAACATGCTCAAGGTCGGCATCTGCCCGGTCGAAATGCTCATGAAGGACGGCATCCTCACGGAAAGGACGAAGGCCGCCATCTGATACAAGCATTTCGCCCTCTACCAGAAAGACCTGCAGATCCGCGCCAACTGGAGCAGGAAGATACTCCCTAAGTTCCGTTAGGCATGCTTACCGTAGCGGAATGCAGGGAATACCTGCCGGCAGGATTGCCGGATGAAGACGCGGAAAGACTGATTCAGTTGCTTTGCGATTTCTGGAAGGATGAAGTTAACCTCCTCTGTATTTAAGAAATATGCGTATATACTAAGATTAGCATTCCTAAATAATAGCAATGTTTATTGCATGATATTTACGCATGGAATAAATACTGGAAACCTTTAATGAGATAAACCAGAACACATGAGAGTTTTCATATATATAGCTTCCGCATATCTCGCATGATGGGCAGCTTGATTAATAAATTTAAAATCAATTCCGAAGTTAAAAGAATGGATAACTGAAGACTTCAGTGATACCAAAATTGGCTCATGAATTGTTTTCGTAATCATTATTGCGATTCTTGAAACAAGACTCTCAGCAAGAACTAGAAATAGTAAATTAACCCAGTTAGCCCTTTTCGAGGGCTTATGAGTATTTTCGATATCGATAAGTATTCCAAAACTTCTATGATGGGATATAGGCCTTATTTGAATCATTACGATGATTGCGTGCACTGTAGTCTTGGTAATATCCACATTCTTCATCTATATCATGACGCGAGTTATGCTCACATTCAGGAAAAGAGTGAAGCTGAGCAATGGCGAATTGACGTACGGAAAATATCAATGGTTTATCTATATATCAATCATATTGGGCTTAGCGCTGATATCTGGATATGCGTGTAATTGGATGTTGAGTAAATTTCTAATCAATTGAGTAACAAGAAATGAGGTTCTAATCATGTCAGCAATCTTATCAATTACATTTACCGTCACGCTTATTAAGTTAGATAATTTTGACCTAGAAAGATTAGTTAAAAAATTTATAGCCATGAACAGGCTCGACGACAGTACATCCAATATCAAGAAGGCAAAATTCAAAGACGTTAAAAGAAAGATAATTAAATCAACCCGCACCACTGCAAACGAAATAAAAAAGACGGGGGGCGATGTTAAAATTTCTGGAAAGCTAAATCTAAAAATTAGCGAAAAATGAGAAGTTGAAATAGAAAATCAAATCAAAGATGCCGCGATAGTGTCGGTATATTGAAAGGTCGAGGCAATAAATTCGGATGACTTATTAAAATTTATTTCAGATACGAAAATTAAGTGCGATCCGAGCCTATCCTTAGAAGCAGCAAAGGAATATCTTGAAGAGCAGCTATCAAGTCAGTTGAAGGAATATATTGATGGATACGTAGGACTCGTAAAAGCCGGTGAAAAAACGGCATGTCTGTGAGCTTGAATCGAGCCTGTCGAGCAAACCTTATACCACGCATCCGTAGAAGGAGATACTGAGTTAGTACGCAAATTGATTAAAGAAAATCCAGAAATCGATATCAATAAGCAAAATGAAATAGATGGATGGAATCCGTTGTTAATAGCGGTCGCCAATAAACATAAAGATACAGCGAAATATCTTTTATCCAAAGGCGCAAGCGCTGATGCAAGAAATTATGCACACTGAGCGGCTCCGATGCATTTCGCCTGCAAATATGGATTCAAGGATATCTGCAAACAACTCATTGAATACTGAGCGAATATAAATATCAGGGATGATTATGGAAAAACGCCATTGATGTATGCTTCCGAATTTGGACATTTTGAATTGGTTCAGTACTTAATTGTTAAATGAGCAAACAAGAAGATTAAAGACTTACGCGGAATGAGCGCATTTGAATATGCGAAAAAGGAGAAATATTGAGAAATATTGAGAATACTCGTAAAAAAATAACATGTCCTCCATCATCTACTGCCGCAAGTCCACCGACAAGGACGACCGGCAACTGAATTCGCTGGAGCACCAGCTCCAGAACTGTCGGAACACCGCCAAGCGCCTCGGCCTAACGGTCGTTAAAGAGTTCGTAGAGAGCGCCAGCGCCAAAACCGAGGGCACCCGCCCCGTGTTCAACGAAATGATCGCCATGGTTCAGAAAGGCGGCATTGATTGCCTGCTCTTCGACGAACCCAAGCGCCTCTCGCGCAACTACATGGACGGAATGCTCCTTCTGAGCCTCTTCGACAAGGGGAAAATCCGCAAGCTCGTCTGAACCACCCGCACCTATTCGTTCGACGAACCCACCGACAAGCTCATGCTGAGCTTCGAGCTCGCGCTCTCCAAGCTCGACAACGAAAACCGCGCGAAAGACACCAAGAACAAGATGGTGACGTGCGCCAAGAAAGGCAGGTGCCTCACCAAAGCCCCGTTCGGATACCGGAACGTCACCGTCAAGAAGGGTGAGAAGACCGTCATTATCGACCAAGAACGGGCGGAAGCGGTCAGAACCATGTTCCGCATGCGCAAAGACCGGTACAACTTCAAGGACATCCAAACCTTCTGCCGCGAGAAATACCCGCACCTTTCCAACTTCAACCTCGCCAACATCCAGAAGATCGTCACCAACCGTTTCTATCTAGGCATCTGCAAGTTCTCCGGGCAAGAATACCCGGGCATGCACGAGCCTATCGTATCCAAAGAGCTCTTCGAAGCTGCAGGCAACGCCTGAAAGGGCAACTACGCACGAAAGGAAGAGACGGCCAAGATATCGCAACCGCTCAAATGATTCTTGGTCGACATGTCCGGCCACCGCATGCCCGCCTATTCGAAACTCGGGCGGATCTACTACAAGAGCCAGAACTGGAGTCCCGAGAAAGTGAACGTCTCCGAGAATTACGTTTTCGACAAGGCGGGCGAATACTTCAAAGAATTCGACATCGACTGGGCGAAGTTCGAAGCGCTCAACGGGGCGATCATCCGGGACATCATCAAGAACATGGATTCAGGCAACGCGGAACGGACGGAGGAAATCAGCCGCAAAATCGGCCAAATAGAAAAGCGCAAATCCGTGCTCCTCGATTTAAGACTGGACGGAAGCATCGAAGAAAGCGAATACCGCGACAAACTCAAAGGGATGAACGAGGAGCTCGTGGAACTCCGCAAAGCATCCGAAAAGACGTTTTCCGGCAAGGATTTCGAGAAGACCTTCGAAGAATTAATCGAACTGTCGAAAAGCCTTTACCAAAGCTATCTCCGGGGTGACAATCTCCGAAGGGCCGAACTTCTCAAAAACGCGATAATCGAACTCCGCGTAAACGACAAAAAAGAGCTCGTATTCAAGGAAAACGAACTCTTCTCTGCCCTCAAAGGGGTTGTTTTATCTGATGGTAGCGCTACGGAGAATCGAACTCCGGTTTGCGGGATGAAAACCCGACGTCCTGACCACTAGACGATAGCGCCATGCAATCTTCTTGGCTTATTGGTCGGAGACGTGGGACTCGTTCGCTCACGCCGCTTTCGCGGCTCCGCGAGACGGGCCGGGACGAAAGCCAAACCGTTGGCTTTCTCGAAACCGCTCCGCGGTTTCGTCCTCCGTTCTCGTCCCACGTCATCCGTGAGATTCAAACGGTCGAGGTCTCCTTGCTTCTTAACGTACTTGGCATTTGGTCGGAGACGTGGGACTCGAACCCACAACCCCGTGCTCCCAAAGCACGTGCGCTAGCCAATTGCGCCAGTCTCCGATGCTTATAGAGCGAAAAATGGTGGGTGTGCGTGGATTTGAACCACGGACCTCGTCCTTATCAGAGACGCGCTCTAACCACCTGAGCTACACACCCGAGGGAAAGACAAATGGAGCGGGCGATGGGACTCGAACCCACAACAGTCTGCTTGGAAGGCAGGGACTCTAGCCATTGAGCTACGCCCGCAAAATGTCTTTCACGCCGGGTTTCCCCTGAACGCTCGGGCATTGTATGGAAACCTCCATGGCTGTCAAAACGATTTTGAAGGATTTTTTCCACCGTTTTTGCCAGGCCGGACAAAGCGTGCTACGATGTTTGGGTATCCGTTATTCCACCCCATGTCCGAAAAGGGAAAAGCTCCCGATTTTCCGGGATTCAACGTCGCCGAACACCGCTCCATGCTCGCGGGAATCGATGCTTCCAAGATATCCAAACCCGAAAGGGCGGCCTTCGACGCTTCCCTTGCCGTTCCGCCTCCCATGCCTCCGGAAGGAAGTGCGGGCGTATCCGACGAGGGGCACGAAATCTTCGATAAAATTCCGGCGGTCATCGATAAGGTCAAGCGCTCCCGCGAAGCCGTAAAGAGTTTCTACCAGTCGCTTTCCAACATTGCGGGAGTTTTCGAATACAAGGAAAGCCGCACCGACGAAGAGACCCGTTTCCTCCACGAAGTCCTCTCGGGACGCATGCGCATCGCCGGAGACTTAAACCGCAAGGGCGCAAGTGCCGACGAAGCGAGCATGCCCGTTCTCGAACGCATTGACAAAGCGGAATGGCTCGCCGAAAACGGCGCGCCAAAATACGCCGAAAAGGAAATCATCACCGTCGAAACGCAAATCGCGCTCATCGAAGAACGCATCCGCATTGCCTATTCGGCCATTGCCCCCAAGGAATAACTAAACGACGAAGTCCTTCACCGTCAGTACGATCCCGCTCCTGCCCATCCAACGTTCGATTTCGGCTTCGCATATGAGATCGAACGTTTCGCGTCCGGAGAGTTCCTTTTCGAACCCTCAAAACCCGAAGGCGTTGATCTTTCCCGAAAAATGGTATGGGACGAGCTTGAAGTGCTTGCCGTCTTTTCCGAGTTTCTCCAAACGGGCCCGCACTCCTTTGAAAAAGAACGTCGGTTTCTGGAAGCCGATTCCAAACGGTCCGTAAGAACGGATTTCTCGAACCAAACGTTCATCGACGGCGTCGAGTCCAAGAACGAGATCGGCAAAAATTCGGCGCTCGGTTTGGGCGACGTTTTGGGAGAGAACGCGTGCCCGTTCGGAAGCCTTGCTCCGGAACTCTTCGAACCGTCCGGCCGAAATCGAAAACCCCGCCGCCTGCTTATGTCCGCCGAAGGCGAGGAAAAAATCCTTGAACTCGGTCAAAAACGCCACCATGTCGAAGCCCTCGGGAGCGCGGCAGCTCGCCACCAGCTTGTCTTCTTCGCGCTTGAGCGCGATGGACGGTTTGGCAAAAGCCTCGCATAAACGCCCCGCGATAAGGCCGATGATGCCGTGTTCTATTTCGTCGGATTCATAAAACGCGACCCCCTCCGACGGATTGGTCACCCGCATCGCGTGGTTCAAGAAATATTCGGTCGAACTTTTTCGAAGCGCGTTCAAGTTTTCGATTTCGGCCAATAGGTCGTCCACCCGGTCGTCGGAAGCCAAAAGGAGCTTCAATGCCGTGTAGGGCGTGTCCATCCGTCCCGCCGCGTTGATGCGGGGACCGATATGGAATCCGATAAGATCGGCGACTTCTTCCTTGCCTTCGGCCAATTTCCGCAAACCCGACGAGCGGCTTTTTTTAATTCTTGCGAGTCCGAGGGAAACGATGGCGCGGTTCTCCCCGACGAGCGGCATCATGTCGGCCACGGTTCCAAGAGCGGCGAAATCGACGTATTCGGCGATTTTGGATTCGTATTCCGAAGGAGAAAAGACCTTCGACGCTACGCCCGAGAGGAATTTGAACGCCACTCCTGCGCCGGCCAAATGGTGGAACGGATAGGTCGTGCCCGGAATTTTGGGATTCAACAGCGCGACGATTCCTTGGGGAACGACCTCCGGAACGGCATGGTGATCGGTAACGATAACGTCCATTCAGAGTTCGTGCGCCCGCTCGACGGTTTCGACGTCGCGCGTTCAGCAATCCACCGATACCACCAATTTGACCCCGGCCTTGGCGAGCTCCTCCATGAAATACGGCTTCATTCCGTATCCGTCCTTTACCCGATGAGGAAGCCTATACGACACTTCAACTCCGATGGAATGAAAAAAACGAACGAGCATCGCGGTGGACGAAACGCCGTCCACGTCATAATCACCAAAAACTACGACGCGCTCCTTTTCGCGGCGGGCCCGGAGCAGGCGTTCGACGGCGGCATCCATCCCCGGAAACGAAAACGGATCGTGCAAATCCTTAAACGACGGCGAGAAAAACGATGCCAAATCCGCCGAAGGATCGATGCCGCGGTTTTTTAAAATCACGTCGCGGAGCGGCGTTTCGGGCGGATGGTTCGGAATTTCGAGGCGGCAGCCTTTGAGGGTTCGCATTGGGTGGTGGTTCTATCCGTCGCTTCGCCCGAGGATGTCGAGACGTGAAAAAGGAGAGGAATACGCGAGTATATCCCCTCCCCCGTCTATGGCAACGAAAAATGCGGGAAAAGTGCCGGAGCCGCTTCCGGACGGAACCCGCCCTTCGCACGCAAACGTCCTCGGAAGAAAAAAGACGCTTCCGACGACATCACGAAGGGCCGGAGGAGGAACGCCTTTTTTCTTCCTGCGAATTGTTTGCCAGCGCTGAAGGGCGGGTTCCGTCCACGTGCGTCCACGCCTTCCCCCTTATTGCACGTTGTCGCGGACGTATTTGGGATTGTTCGCGTATTTGAGTCCTTCTTCGAGCGAGATTTCCCCGTTTTTGACGAACTCGACGATGTCCTGTTCGATAACCTGCATCCCTTCCCTTCTCGAAGTCTGCATCACCGACGGAATTTGGTGGAGCTCGTTTTCGCGGATGAGGTTTTTTACCGCGGTCGAGTTCGTCATGATTTCTTTGGCAAGGAGGAGTCCCGAACCGTCGCCCTTCTTCAAAAGGCGCTGCGAGAAGACGCCCACGACCGAGTCCGCCAACTGGAGGCGGATCTGGTTCTGCTGCGCCGCGGGGAACGAGTCGATGATGCGCGAGATGGTCTGGTGGGCCGAGCGGGTATGGAGCGTCGAAAACACCAAGTGTCCGGTTTCGGCCAGTTTGAGGGCCATTTCGATTTCTTCGCGGTCGCGCATTTCGCCAAAGAGGATGACCTGCGGGTTCTGGCGCATCGCCCCGATGAGCGCGGTATTGTAATTGGGAACGTCGCGCCCGATTTCCTTTTGTTCGACGATGGATTTCTTGTGCGGATGGATGTATTCGATGGGGTCTTCGATCGTGATGATGTGCTTGGAATAGTTGGCGTTGATTTCGTTGATCATCGCCGCGAGCGTGGTCGATTTACCGGAACCCGTCGGCCCCGTGACGAGAATGAGTCCCTGTCCGACCTTGGTAACGTCCTCGTAGATGACGGGGAGCTTAAGGTCCGAAAGTTTCGGAATGCTCGAAGACAGTTGGCGGAGCACCGTCATGTAGTACCCCATTTGAAAAGAAATGTTTCCGCGAAAACGCGCCCCGTTGAATTCGAACGAAAAGTCCAAGTTCTTCGTCCGCAACAACTGCTCGTGCTGTTCGAAGGTTATGAGCGACTGAGCGAAACTCTTGGCCTCTTCCGGGGTCACTTTTTCGATTCCCTCGTCGATATGCACGATTTCGCCCGAAATCTTGGCGCCCGGATGGGTGCCGACGGTATAATAGAAGTCGGATACGCGGTTGTCGATTACCACGCCCAAGAGCGCGTCGCGGATGGGATGGTTGGGGATCATCGAGTGGTCGAGCATAAGAAGGGAATCAGGGGTAAGGATCGTTTGGACTTACATTTTCTTCGCGACTTCTCCAAGCTTGAAGAGCGGGAGCATGATGGCCAAGATGATGGTGCCGACGATGGCTCCGACGAAAACGATGATGAGCGGTTCGAGGGCAGCCATGATGTTGGCGATGTATCGACGGAGTTCGCGGGAGTAGTTTTCCCCCACTTTCATGATGGATTTTCCGATCGTTCCGGTTTCTTCGCCGACCGAAACCATGTGGACGAAGTCGAGGGGAAAGATGGGGTTTTCGAACTCGATTTCCTTTTTGTGGTCGGTCACGTTGAGTCACATGGCGGCCGAAACCTTGATTCCGGCTTCGACTTCGTTCTTTATGCGGATGATGTCTTTTTTATAGTGGATGTTCGGAACGACGTCCGCCGAGGTTTCGAGCGCTTCGAGCATGAGCACGCCCGCGTCGAGGAGGAGGACCATCGAGTTGATGAAGAGGATGACGTTGAGCTGCTTGTTGATGTAGCCGAAAATCGGGAGCCGCAAAGAAACGTATCCGAAGATCATTTGCCCCAGATAGGTCGTTCGAAACCACAAAAATACCACCACGAAAATGAGGAACCCTCCAAGAAGCGGCATCCACTGGGTAATGAGGAAGTCCGAGAGGTCCATCATGAACTGCGTGAGCGCCGGAACGACGACGCCGTTTTTTTCGAACACGGAGGTAATCTTCGGCAGGATGAAGGTGAGCATGAACACCGCCATCGCGAGCGAGAGGAAAACGAGGATCACCGGATACACGAGGGCGCTCTTGATCTTCGCCCGGATTTCGATGTTTTCCAAAAGGGTCTTCTCAAGGTCGGAGACGACGCGCGGGAGCGTACCCGTCTTCTCCCCGACTTCGATAAGCGAAATGACGAGCGGATCGAAATACTTCGAATGGGCGCGCAGGCTTTCCGAAATGGTCAGTCCGTGATCGAGATTCTCACGGGTTTCGGCGACGATTTTCGCGAGTTTTGGATTGGAAATCTGACGCGAAATGATGGAGAACGCGGTTTTGAGGTCAATGCCCGAAGCGAGGAAGCTCGAAAGCTTGTTGATGAACTGCCATACCTCCTTCGGCCTGATTCCGCCAATGACGACCGGTTGGCTGAGTTTGGCCGCGATGCGCCCCTGTTTGGCGGCGCGCTTCTTGTGCATTTCGCTGCGGGCCTTTTCCAAAAGGCTCGTGAACTTCGAGGGATCGAAGGTCCCGTCGTCGCGGATGAATCGGATTTTTCGGTCGAAAAACATGGGGTGCTAAATTTTGCCGGAACGGGTAATGATTTCGACGATTTCGCGGATGACGATTTCGTTTTCGCCCTTCTTCTGCAATTCTACCAGGGTTTCGTATTTTCTGCGAAGGCGTTCTTCGAGCTTCATCATCTTGAACTTGTCCTCGTTGGCGATGATTTTTTCCAAATACTTCTTCATCCGGTCGTGAACGAAACCTTCGCGGTAGTTTTCTTGGATGCGTTGTTTGAGTTTGAGGAATTCGCCCATCTTGTAGAGGCGGTCCAATTGCATCAGGCGGATTTTGAGTTCGCGTTCGAATTTTTCCTTGCGGAGCATTTCGACGATTTCGGCGCGATTGCGGTTTTTGAGATTGCTGCTCGCTTCTTCGCCGCGCAGTCCGACTTCGTTCAAAATCGCCTGGAGTTCGTTTTTATCGACGATGACGTCGCGGTCGGTATTGCGGATCCAAATGAATCCCGAAACGTCGTCGTCGAAATTGGGAGCGTAGTCGTTGGCGGCTTTATAGATTTGCTTATAGGCCTTGTCCGGGTCGTATTCGCTCTTCACGAGGGCCGCCTTGAAGCTCTCGGCCAAACGGTCGAGGCCATATTGCTCGCCGCCCGGAGCCGGGCGCGACTCGACGAATCCGTCAGTATACCCGAAAAGCGCGTCGCGATGCTTCATGGGGAGTTCGCGCGGACGGATGGAAGAAACGTTTTTGATCAGGCGCACGCCCAACGCCACGTTTCCGGGAACGATGAGTTCGATCTTCTTTTCGGCATGGTGGAAATACACCATCTTGTCGTGTCCGGCGCCAATGTACTGCAGGGTGTTTTTTTCGGCATCGTGTTCGAAAAAGACCGCCGTGACGAACATGCGGGCTTTGATTCGGTCTTTGAGGTCGTTATTGATGCGCATGACGAGCTCGGGGAACGACTTGATTTTGCGTGCGTGCTCATGGAAAAGCTTGGAGAGCGCCGCGACCGTGAAACCGGCCTGCACGCCATGGCCGGTAGCGTCTCCAAAATAAAAGACCGTTCGCTTTCCGTCCTGGTAAGAGCCAAACGTGTCCCCGACGATTTGGTCTTTTCCCCGAATTTCTCCAAAAAAGTCGAATCCCGGAATCGAAAACCCCGAAACCGCGCGGGCGGTTCCCATTTTTACCGCGTCAAGAAGTTGCTCGGAGCCTTCGGGCATGTCGATGATGCCTCCGGCACGCAAAAGGAGCGATTCGATTTCTTTGAGACTCCGCTGTTCCTTGACGTAGGCTTCGCGCTCCCGGCGGCCCTTGTTGAAATCGGCGTACCAAAGCTTCATCTTTTGGAAGACGTTCACGCTCAGTCCCTCGACGGCGTTTTTTTGGTCCTTCAAATCCACGCCGACTTCTTCGATGAATTTTTGGAGGCGTTTTTGGTTTTCGGCCTGCTTTTCGGCCTTGGTCTTTTGGCGCTCGCTCAAGTCCTGCACCTTCGTCAGGAGACGGATGGCCTTAGGGTTTCCCTCGAAGGTTCCCACGAGGGCGCGGGCCGACTGGAGGGCTTTGACGTAGTCTTTCTTCTTGATGTTCGCGTTCACTTCGCGTTCCATGTCTTCGAAGCGGCGCTTTTGCAGGAGTTCGGCCGCCTTTTCCTCGGCCTTCACCTTTTCGTGCTTCAAATCGTCAAGAAGCTTCGAAACGGCGCGCTCCCATTTATAGAGTCCGTCCAAACGGACGGAAAGCTGTTTCTTTTTTTCGGCGGCGGCGCGGGCGACGTCTTCGAGATTGGTCGATTCGAGCACCGAGGCCTTGCGTTCGGCCTGTTCGGTGTAGGTGATGTGCGTTTTAACCTTTAGGAGGAGTTCGTGCGCGGCCATGAGCGCGGTGTCGTAATTCCCGGCTTTCCGGTAAGCCCCAATCCAATCGACCGCCTCGGTAAAACCGGTCACCGCCTCGGAGGCGGCTTCCTTTTTTCCGAAGAGTTTTTTGATAAGGTCAAACACGTTCCTCCTTTTCGTTTACCAATTTAGACGAGCTGCATCGCCTCTTCGATGCTGGTTTTTCCCGTGGCCGACTTAATGAGCGCGTCCTGGACGATGGCGACCATCCCGAGTTCGCGCGCTTTGTGATCGATTTCGGCGGCGGAAGCCTTTTCGAGGATGAGCGGATGCAGGGCTTCTTCCATGACCAGCACCTCGTGCACGCCGATGCGCCCCTTGTACCCGAAATCGTCGCACTCCCCGCATCCTACCGGCTTATGGAAATCGACGGAGGCGAGATCGTCGTCAACGACGCCCGAAAGCTGCTCGGCAACGCGGTCTTTCAGCGAACCTTCCGAAAGTCGGTGCGAAGCTCCGCAATGGGGGCACAGGCGGCGGACCAAGCGCTGGGAAATGATCATCTTCACCGAAGAAGTGATGAGGAACGGCTCGATGCCCATGTTAATGAGGCGTTGGATGGTTCCGGCGGCGGAGTTGGTATGGATGGTGGAGAGGACCAAATGCCCCGTGAGGGCGGCCTCGATGGCGAGGGTGGCGGTTTCCTTGTCGCGGATTTCGCCAACCATGATGATGTCCGGGTCTTGGCGCACGAGCGAACGGAGTCCGTCGGCGAAATTGAATCCGATGGCCGGGCGGATTTGGCTTTGGTTAATGAACGGAATGTTGTATTCGACCGGGTCTTCGAGGGTTGAGATATTGTTTTCGAGCGGGTCGAAGTAGTTGAGCATCGAAAAAAGCGTCGTGGATTTTCCTGAACCCGTCGGCCCCGCGACGAGGATGATTCCGTAGCGGCTTTCGAGGCTCGCTTTAATGCGTTCGAGGTTCACGTCGAGAAAATCGAGCTTGTCGAGATTCAAAAGCGACGTGTCTTGTCGCAACATGCGCATGACGACCTTTTCGCCGTCGGTAACCGGAAGGATGCTGACGCGGATGTCGCAGTTTTCGCCCTTCTCTTCCGAAACGTAGGCGATCTTTCCGTCTTGTGGGCGGTATTTTTCGTCAATGCGGAGGTTCGCCATGATCTTGAGGCGCGAGATGAGCTTGGCATACTCCTCGTGACTGACGCGATCGATGAAAACGAAGTCTCAAGAAACGCGGAAACGGACGTTGATGGAATCCTTTGACGGTTCGATGTGGATGTCGGAAGCCGACTCGGAAAGGGCGAAGTCAAAGAGCGCGTTGGTATACGCGATGACGTCGCCGATGTCTTGTTTAACCTCTTTGGAGAGGAATTTTTTTGGGTCTTTTTCTTTGTGGAACACTGTGCGCGCGGGTTACCTTTGCGCCATTATAGGATATCTTGTGCCCGGACGCAAATCGCGCCCACTTGCCGTTTGGCTTCGGAGTGGTAAAAACCTGGGGACGAAAACCGTGTTTGCGAAATCGTTTTTCCACCCCTTTGTCACCGGGGGATTTGAAAAATATCAAATTTAACATTGATTTTATTTTTAGACACGTAAAATACGGACGTTCGGACGTATCTCCGGATTCCGTAGCAAAGCCTTCGAAAAATATTGCGTTCAATATTTGACAAGGAAAAAATACTATGGATTAATAATCTCGTTCAATCGCGGAAACCTTCCGCGTTGACGTTTTATCCCCCCTACTTTTTTTCTTTTTCATATGACCGTACAGGCAATGAAGGCTACCAAGGGTTTCACCCTCGTCGAACTCATCGTAGTTATCACCATCCTCGCGATCCTCGCTACCATCGGTTTCCTCTCCCTCCAGGGCTACACCCAGGACGCTAAGGAAACCAAGACCGTCGCGAACCTCCGCACCGTCGCATCCGCTATGGTCAACGAATCGGCTATTTCCGGAAAATCCATCGCTGACTACATCGATCCGGTTGCCGGAGCCAAGGTTACCGCTACTGGTACTGTTAACAGTGGATACATCGATCTCGCGAATAACGACGAATACGTTGCGGGTGACGTTAACGCTGCCGCCCTCAAGATCGACGGATCCAAGTTCTTCGACAAGAACGCCGCAGGTGTTGAACAGAAATTCCGCGCCGCCGCCGTTACCTTCAAGGACGGAAACCGCTACCGCTCGATGTTCCAGGTTGCCGGAACCCTCAAGACCGCAACCTCTGAGGTCGGACTCGTAGAAGGTTCCTACGCTAAGGGCGTTGGTCCGGACGATTACGCAGGCATCATCGAATCCACCACCCCCGCAACCTCGGTTACCGCAAACGGTGCGATTCCTTACTCTCTCAACTAATCGTTGAAAGTTTTCGTTCCTTCGAAAAACGCCCTCCGGGGCGTTTTTCTTTTTCCCGTCGATATCGCATTGAATTTTCGATAAGATTCGCTACCCTAGGAAGGAATCCTTATTCGCCTATCCCTTCTTCGAGCGTATGCAAAGCGTTTCGAACCGCGGGGGTTTCTCTTTAGTGGAACTCCTCGTCGTCATTACCATCCTCGCCATCATCTCGGTGGTCGCCTATACCAGCTTCGGCGGAGCGACCGACAAAGCCAAAAATTCCACCAAGCTCCAACAACTCTCGAGCATCGAGGGGGCGCTCAACCTCTTTTACCAAGAGCGCAACTACTATCCCATGCCCGCCGCCAAGGGCGCGAACGAGCTTTGGGGGTATGACAATGCGGCTACCGCGCTTCTTACCAACACCCTCACGACCACCCTCGACGGCGATGCCGTTACCGACGTCACCGCAGGAGCAGGCGGAGGCCGCGTCATGAACGGCGAAGCGACTCCCGCGCAAATCGGCGCCAAAGGAACGATGTCTTCGGCCGTTTTGGGCAAACAATACCTTTCCCAAGACCTCTTCGACCCTTCGGTAAAAGACGTGAAGGTCGGCGATACCAAAACCATGAAGGATTTCGGCGTTGGGCACTACGTTTACGGCGTCTACGCCAAGAACAACGCGGCCGGCCCCTGGGATTCGACCTCAAAAAAAGGGCTCGCCTACAACCTCGCGGCCACCCTCGCCGACGAACAGAAGGGCGAAATCGTCAAAGTCTCGGGCAATTTCGATTCTAAGTTCAACAACTGCGTTACCTGCCCTTCGTCGCTCATCGGTCCGGGCGGCGTAACCGGTTCGGGCGGTCTCCTCGATGGAGACGCCGCCGCCGCGTATCCGATTTCGTTCTAACTCCCCGTCCGCACCTTCCCGGCGCGGTTTTCCCCAACGTCACCATGTCCACCCACTACGATCCCATCGCCGGATTTCCGGCTAAAAAGCCGAAGCGTTCGACGCTCATTCCCACGGTTATTGACAAAACCCCCTCGGGCGAGCGCGTCTACGACATCTATTCGCGCCTTCTCGAAGACCGCATCATCTTTTTGGGCGACGCCATCGATTCGGCGGTAGCCAACACCGTCATCGCCCAGCTCCTCTTTTTGGAAAAAGTCGATCCCAAGGCGCCCATCACCATGTACGTCAATTCTCCGGGTGGACACGTTACGGCCGGACTCGCCATCTACGATACCATGCAGCACATCAAGCCCGACGTCTCGACCGTCTGCGTAGGGCTCGCGGCTTCGATGGGAGCCATCATTCTCGCGGGCGGAACCAAGGGCAAGCGCTATTCGCTCCCCCACTCCGAAATCATGATCCACCAACCC
This sequence comes from Candidatus Altimarinota bacterium, assembly GCA_024709505.1. GTDB lineage: Bacteria > Patescibacteriota > Gracilibacteria > BD1-5 > UBA2023 > JANJWP01. Next base: position 38,332 of record JANJWP010000017.1, read on the forward strand.
TTAGGCGGCGCCGAAGGCCAAGCCATCGACATCAAGATCGCGGCCGAAAACATCATCAAGACCGGAGCCACCCTCTACGGAATCCTCGCCAAACATACCGGCAAGCCGGTCGAGCAGGTCGAAAAAGACTGCGACCGCGACAACTTCATGACCCCCGAAGAAGCCCTCGAATACGGGCTCATCGACAAAATCATCAAGAACCGCTAATTGAATTCCTCCGCATTTAACAGCCCGGCCGTTTTCGTCTCGACGTTTTCGGTCGGGCTTTTTGCCGACCTTTCGACCAAATTCGCGGCACGAAGCTTTTTAAGCGAAGACATCCCCTTCCTTGGCGGATGGATTACCCTTCGGCACGCCGAAAACCCGGGCATCGCTTTTTGAGCGCCGCTTACGGGACTGCCGCTCAAAATCGTGACGGTGGCGCTCATCGCCTTGGTGGGTTACTATTATTTTCGGCACGAACTCCTTCGGGGAAAACTTGCCGTCGATGCCGCCTACGGCGCGTTTTTGGCCGGGGCCGTAGGAAACGGGTACGAACGTCTCGCGCACGGAAAAGTCACCGATTTCATCGACGGGAAATATTTTGCCATTTTCAACGTCGCCGATATCATTATTACGCTATCCGCCGCGGCGCTCGTGGCCATTCACCTTTCCCATGAACGAAATCGAAAACGCTAACGGAGAGCATTCCCCGGAAGAACTTCTCGGCCCGCCGAAAACCGACATCGTTTCGGTCGGCCTCGCCACGCTTTGAAGCCTCGTTTCGGGCTTCGTGGGGGGCATCATCATCATGCTCGCGACGCTTTTGTTCCTTCGGGCCGCCAAAATCGCTTCGCCCGGAATTTTCCCCTACGTTCTCGCGCTCGTGGGATTCTTCGCGATATTGGTTTCGACCTATTTGTCGCTCTTCATGAATTCGCTCGTCTTTCCTCAAAAATACAAGGAAGGGCTCGCCACCTTCGGGCAGACGTTCGCGTTTTCGATTCTCATGTTCGTCCTTTTCGTGCCGCTCTACGTCTACATGGGGGCCGTCAACGTCGAACGCATCGTTTTCGCTTTCACGCTCCATATCCTCATCAACTCGCTCGGAGTCCTTCTCATTGCCGAAATCCTTTCCAACTACCGTTATTCGGTGCTTTCGGTCTATTCGTCGTTCGCGGGGTTCTTCGTCGCCTCGGCGGCTACGACGGTGTTTTTCATGAATTTCAGCGAATCCGACCGGATGCTCTATTCGCTCGTGGGGGTCATCGTCGTCGTGGGAGTGCTCATGAATTTTTTCCGGCTCCTTACCGAATTGGCCTACTACCAGTTCTACAAACTTACCGGGCTCGACCCGCTTGGAGACATTTACGCCCGAATCGAACGCGAAGAAGCCGAAATTCTCGCCAAGGCTGAGGCCGAACTGACGAAGTTCGACTAATTCCCGCCCATATCCGATCCGTTCCCCATTTGACTCGCCCAACCCATGCTCCAAACCGCCGCGCGCAAAGTGCTCGAAACCTATCTCTCCGAAAACCGGATTCCCGCCCTTTCGGAAATCGGCATTGCCGAAAGCGAATACGCCAAAACCAAAGACCCCGCGTTCGTCACGCTCTACAAGGACGGAAAGGTCGTCGCTTCGAGCGGGCGGATCCACGCCAAAAACGAATCGACCGCCAAAGAGATGGTCGAAAACGCCCTTTCCTGTCTGAAAGATCCCCGGATTTCCGGACTCGTCGCCGGAGCTTCCGATTTGGAAAACGTTCGGATCCGCGTAGACGTATTGCCTCCGTCCAAACGGCGGGTGCTGGCCAAAATTTCGGACCTCGATGCGAAAAAAGAGGGGGTCATTTTCCTCGCCCAAGGATTAAACCGGCTTGCGGTCCTCCTTCCGGGAATCACCAATATCGCGAGCAAGGGCGAGGAACTCCTTTCGATCGCCATTAAAAAAGCGGGATGCGACGCTTCGAAGCTTTCCGAAGGCGATTACGTCGTTTACGGCATTCAAACCGAAGTTTTTTCGGATTTTTAGCATGCCCGTCTTCGAACTCGATTTCTTTGGATTCCGGATTGCCCCCACCTATTACGGAACGGCTTACGCCTTGGGGTTTGCTTTGGGATATTGGCTCTTGCGACATCGCCGGGTCGTTTCGCGCGAGCGGCTCGACGATTTGGTCTTGTTCGTGTTTTTGGGAGTGTTTTTTGGCGGTCGTCTCGGATACGTTTTTTTCTATGACCCCGGCTATTTCCTTGCCCATCCGTGGGAAATTCCCCAAACGTGGAAAGGGGGAATGAGCTTTCACGGAGGGGTCGTGGGAGTGATCCTCGCCATGTGGGCCTACGCTAAAAAATACCGCGAACCCTTTTTGCAAACCGCCGACGAGGTCACGCTCGCGCTCCCCGTCGGCATCATGCTTGGGCGGATAGCCAATTACATAAACGGCGAGCTCTTCGGTTTCGGCCCGTATTCCGGACCGTTCGCCATGATGGTGGACGGGATCGGGCGATTCCCCTCCCCCCTCCTCGAAGCGCTTCTCGAATGACCCGCCCTTTTCGCGCTGCTCTCTTTTGTCGCGGCACGTCGCCCAAAACCCGGAACCGTCGCCGCGACGTTCCTCTGAGGATACGCGGCCTTCCGTATCTTCGCCGAATTCTTCCGCACCCCCGACGCGCACATCGGATACCTCTTCGGATGGCTTACGATGGGGCAACTGCTCTCTTCGCTCATGCTCGCCGCGTCGGTTTTCCTTCTTTTCCTTTTTTCCCGTGATCGATAAGAACCTTACCAAACTCCTCGTCCTCTTGGGGGCGGCCGGAACCCTCGTGAAGGTTTTTCAGCCGCAAATCGCCGATTTCGGAATCTGGGCGGCAACGCCCGGTTACGGAGCGGCGACCGTCGTCGCGAGCATTTTCGTCTGGCAGTTCGTCCATTTGGGATTCTTCCACTTCCTTATGAACGCCTTTTTGCTCCTCTATTTTGGAAACCCCTTGGAACGCACGCTCGGAAAACCGCGCTTCGCCGCGTTTTTCGGATACTCCACGGCGTTTGCGACCGTCTTGATCATGCTCTTGGAAAGCGGACGCGCCGCGGTTGGACTCGACGCGTTTTCGATGGCCGTTTTGGGATACGTCGCCGTCCGGATGCGCGAAAACCGACATCCTGAAATGGGCGGGGCCGTCATGTTTCTCTTTTTGTTCGTGGCTTTTTCGTTTCTTGGAGGATACGGACTCGCCGCGAGCCTTTCCGGAATTGCCGCGGGAGTTTCGTTCCGGGTTTTGGAACGGATGTTGACTAAAAACGTTTCGTAACTATAAATACGAAACGTAACTTTCTCCCATGACCGCTTTCAAAGACGCGTTCCGAGCCGCAGCGCTCTCCGCCCCGTTAGTATTCGCTTCGCCGACTGCCCTTGCCAATCCGCCTTCCCCGGAAATCGTCCGAACGGTCGAATCCGTTCAGGTTCGGGTGGGGAAAACCGTTTCGGACAAAGGTCCGGACGTTTCAAACGCGATAAGCAGCGATCTCGTCGAAGAAGTCCGCCTCCATCTCCACATCGAACGCTGTTACGCGCTCTACAACAAGTCAAACAATGCCGCCGAATGGCTTTCCGCCATTGGCGAACTTGACCGCGTCAACGATGAAACGGCCGGAAAGTACGATAAAAAATCGCAGGCCGCCTTCGAACGAGCGAAGGAGCGCCTCCAAAAGGCACGGTCCAAAGCCGGAGTTCCCTTTTATCGCATCATGGACGGGAACCGCGATATCAAGGAGGGCGAAAAATCCTGCCTGGTACGAAAAACGGGAGTGAAGATGTAGGTCCGGAAGATTCGAAAAACGGGGATTACGTCCCCGTTTTTCGAATCTTCGCGAGCATCGTCTCGATATCGGTACGCAGGCGTCGCGTCTTGTTGAGCATTTCTTCGTTGGCATGGGCGTAATATCCGCCGACTTTCACGAGGCCGGCGTTGTCATTTTCCATAACGGTGGTAATGGCAAGCGGATACCGGTGTTCGGTCTCGCCCAATTTGAAGGCGATTTGCACTTCTTCGAGCTTTTCGAAAACGGGCGGATTATCCTGGGTATCGTCGAAAAATATCGAAACGCCATGGTCGCTCACGTTGCGCATCCGTCCGACGGAATACCCGTCAACGAGCACGGGGATGACGAGGTCGTTGCCGATCTCGATCCGGGCGCTGTCGTTGCGGCGGTCTCCATCCGCATCGAGCAGGGATCCTTCGTCGTTTGAGAGAGCCTTGAGGAATTCGTATTTTTCGTCGCACGGCGAACGAAGGAGCGAGAGGCTCCTAAGCGGACGAATCCGGGCTTCGTTCATCACGTTTCCGGCCAACATTTTCAACACGCGCGATAAAAAGATTTTTCGCAAGCGGTCTTCGAGCCGGGAAACTTCGGCAACCGAAGGATCCGAACTCACGTAGGCGAAAAACGACTGCGGCGCCGAAGCGAAGACCGAAGCCGGATCCGAAGCGGAATTTTCGGACAACGTTTTGGAAAACTCGGGCGGATAGAGGGACGACGCGATGGAAAGCCCTATCTTTTCGGCCATGGTTTGCTCGTGGGTTTCGACGGCCTTGATGGCAGCGGAATATTCGTCGGAATTCTTCGCGTCATCAAAGAAGGCGCGGTCCTTGGTGGCCATGGACTTTCGTCGGCGGACGTATTCGTAGGGCTGGAGAAGCGGGCCGAACGCTTGGGTTTCAGCGGGCGTAAGGGGTTCTTTCCGCGACATTCTGACGTCGAGGGCGTCCCACGCTTCGGACAAGCCCTGAGCGCGGATGAACGATTCGATCTGTTCGACTTTCTCAAGGCGGCGGCGGCGCTTTTCGAAACGGCGGATGATTTTCCGGGCCTTCAAGGTATCGCGCAAGGCGATGAATCCCGTGACGGGATTCGCGAGGGAATCGGTCAAATCAAGCTGTTCAATGGAGGCGTTCTGGGCGTAAAAACTCGTCCCAGCGGCCTTCTTGATGCGGATAACGTCGGCAACCACGAAACAGTTCACGGCCGAACCGGTGATTTCGATTTCGCGGGCAAAGAGCACGCTGCCTTCAGCCTGGGAAACCGTCAATTTCCCCGCCGGCGCGTACAAACGGGCACCCAAAGCTTTTCCTTCGACGGCGATGTCGCCGTTTTCCGCTTCGATCAAACCCTGGTTCTCGACGTTGCCGACCAATCGGACGTTCCCGCTTTTCGACGTGACCGTTCCGCGGACGTTTCCGTGGATTTCGGCATGGCGGACCACCAGGCGGTACTCGCGTTCGATATCGGAAGCCTGTTCGAATTTTTCGACTTCCACTTCGAAAGAGCCGGTTTTCACCCCAACCGGAAAACTGTTTTTCGCATGGGGAGAAACCGAAATTCGCCCCTTGGGATCCACTTCCACATATTGTCCGCCCAAGTTCGTGGCGATGACGGTTTTCCCGTCAATTTCGGTAACGTAGGTTCCGTCGCCGGCGTTTCGGGAAAGGTCGAAATCCTTTACCGCAAGGGGGGAAAGCGTTTTTCCGCCCACGCTTCTACCGGATTTTCCGGGTACGGCCGGAATTTTTTCCAAAAGCGGATGCGGACCGTCTCCGGATGGAACCTGGGGAAACGAACATTCGTAAAAATGAAGGTCGGAACGTCCGTTCGGACCGGGCTCCTTTATTGCCCTCACTGGTTGGAGCTTGGCTCGCGGAAGAGGTTTGGCATTGCTTCCTTCGGTTACTGCCACCGCTCGGGCAACGAGGTATCTTCCCGGTTTTTTCGATCATTCGGCAAGAATGGATTCGAGCGATCCGGTATCGATTCCGCACCGGATCCCCCCCTTCCAAAGCGCGGCAAGAAATTCGTCGCGGTCGGCGGGCACGGGAGCTCCGGAAAAAAAATCGTAATGCCCCTCCTGTTCGCCGCCGATGATGGCCCGATCAAAGGCGGGAAGTTTTTGGGGATCGATGGGTCGAATGCTTCCTCCGATGCGCAAGCGTCATTCGGAAAAATCACCGGTTCCCAAAATCGCCTCCATAATTTTGGCGTATTGAAAATCCTCGATGACGAAGGCTTCCTTGAAGATGGAATCGAGGGTCGAAATGACAACGGCATCGACCTCTCCCTTTTCGGGGAGCACGAAATAAAACCCGTCTTCCCCCAAGGCCAGATGGCTTTGTCCGTTCGCAATGAGGTTGAGCAGGAACGACGTGGACGAAACGACGCGTTCGGACGTCGATTTTTCATCCGTCGAATCGGGCGCGTTCGGAGACGGTACCAAAGCGATGTCGGCAAGCGGTTCCCGGTTCTGATTTTGGTCCATGTCGGCTAGAGGCTTATCGATTTAAGGAAATCGTCGTCGTCGAATCCCGGATTGTCGGACGGCGGAGCCGCGGGCGGTGAATCGGGGGTTTTGGCGGGCGGCAGAGTTTTCGCGCTCTCGCCCATTTGAGGAATCGCGTCCCGTTGGTATTTTTTCGTCACGCGCCCCATGAGCATCGTCAGCATGCCGACGTGCTTGGAACCCGGATCGATCTTCTTGATCCGGGCAATGAACTCATCCGCCTCGTCGAGGCGGATTTTATCGAATCCGGAATGATCCACGTACATGAGGGTGATTTGCGCGGCTTTGGCGAGAATTTCGGGATTGTTGGGGGATTCTTTCACCATGGCCTCCATGATACGCAGCGAATGTTCGCGGGAACCGGATCGAAAGAGGGCAAGGGCGCTGTCGAGGGTTTGGGTCAGGCTTTTTACGGCTTGATCGGTCGCGGCGGTCACCTTTTCGAGCACTTCGGGTTTGTGGGAGAGCCGTTTTTGCGCGATTTTTTTTACGGTTTGCGCTCCCTTAGCCGAACCCTGGAGCGCGATTTCAAGGGCCCGTTCGGCCACTTCGGAATGCCCGGCCTCAAAGCATCGGACGGCGAAATCCGCTTGGAGGCGTTCGTTTACGGAAGCGAAGTCGCTCTCGCCGGACTCGTGGATTTTCACGGCCTTGGCAAGCGCTTCTTCGGCCCGTTTGGAATCGCCCTTTTTGGTATGGATGGCATGTTCCATGGTGGCATTGCAGAATTCGGCGGTTTTGGCGTGTTCGGTTTTGGAAAAATGGGAGGCCGCTTCCTTAAGAGCCTTCATGGCATCTTCGAAATTGCCGAGTTCGAGTTGTGATTCGGCCAAAAGGGCGTAGTTGGAAGGATGGTTGGTCGAAAGGTATTTCCCGTCCCGGGTAACCTTGAGGAGGGCCGTTTTCGAAGTTTCGAAATCTTCGTTTTCGATGGCCGTCAACGCAAGAAGCTGTTGTCGGTCGAATCGCCGGGGAGACCGGTCCACGGCTTTCTGCATGACCGATTGAGCTTCCGTTCCGCGACCCGTTCCCAAAAGAAGCTCCGAGAGCGAATCGTATCCCTGCATGTAGTCAGGATGTTCTTCGGTCATTTTCCGAAGGATTTCTTCGGCTTCGGTCCGCTTTCCCAAGTGAAAAAGCGAACGGGCGAGCCCGTCTTTGGCCACGGGATTCAATTCTTTTTTTCCCGCCGCCCTTTCGGATTCGAGGATTTCTTCGTAGGACTTGCGGGCGTTTTCGTAGTCGCGGAGTTCGAAATAGATTTGGCTCCGCAAACGCTTGGCTTTTCCAACGAATCCCTTCCCCCGTTCGACGTATTCGTTGCAGAGCCGGAGGGCTTGGGCGTAGTCTTTTCGGTCGATGCAGACAAAAATCGGAAGGAGTTCCTCGCGATTGCGAATGGCTTCGTCAACGCGGGCCTCGACTTTCTCGGGAGTGTTTTCGGTTTTGAGGATGTAGGCGTCCGGCGCGAATTCCAAAACGGACATGACGCGTTCGGAAAAATTTTCGGCCGTGAGCATGACGAAAACGGTCGAAAGCGGAACGAGCCGGAGCCGCCGGATTTCTTCGAGGAATTCCTGGGCCGTCCGACTGTCTCAAAGCTCGTATTCGCAAAGGATGATGTCATAGTTTTTCCGCAAAACGGCATCGACCTTCCCGGCCGTGGCGGCAACGGTTCGGGAAGTGGCCTCCTCCTTCCGTTTCTTGATACGATGGATCGCGTCGAAATACCCCTTGGACTGTTCGAGACTGTTCCCGTTGGCCGTCTTGGTTTTGACGTCGGGAAAGAGCGCGTTCGAAATGGTCGTCGCGTAACTTTGGTTGGGATCGATGTAGAGGATGTCCTTGTTCTTGATGAGGATGGCCATAGGCGTTAACTATAGCCATTTTCCAAAAAAACGCTAGCCCCGCATCACCTCCTTCCAAAACCCCGGATCCGAAATCTTCGACCACGCATCGCGGATTTCGGATTTAAGACGCTCGAAATCCTCGTCGGTAAAATCGACTTCGACGGTTCGATAGTCGCCGTCTTTCCCTTCGACGAATTCGAGCGTGAGCGAAGTCGGTCGGTATTTCGACGAAAGGCTCGCGTCAAGTTCGAAGAGGAGCTTATAAAAAAGAAGCTGGCGGAAATATTTTCCGTCGGAGTTGGCGGTAAGCCCCTTGATTTCGTTAAGGCTCTTCGCTCGGCCCGTCTTATAGTCCACCAATCGAACTTCATTGGCGCTTGCGGGAATAAGCTCGATCTTGTCAATTTTTCCGGTCAACGGAATGTTCTCGAAAACGACGTTTCGCGGATAAAAGTTATACTCGAGCTCGAGCGGGATTTCGAGCCTTCCGGAATGGAGGGAATACCATCCGGCAAGCCCTTCCCTTCCCTTTTTCAAGAGTTTTTCCCGCATTTCGGGCGGAAGCACTTCCTGCCGGAGGGAGCGTTCAAAGTCCGAAAGGAGGGTTTCGAGACTTCCTTCACGGCCCTCTTTTTTCCACGAGAGATAAAAGAGCTCCAAAGCCCGATGGTAGGTTTTTCCAAACACCGTATATTCGTTGTCTTCAAACGGATATTTGAAAATGGAATCCCTTAAGAAAAGTTTCGGATCTTCGAGAAATTTCGAGAGGTCCGAGGGCGAAAGCCGGTAGGTTTGCAAGAATTCGCGGACGTAGGCTTCTTCCCCTTCGGTCATTTCCGCGGAGAAAAGCGCCGTCGGACGGAGTTCGGCGGCGATGACTCCGGCATAATCGACCGGCTCCGCGTTTCTCGAAGGCTCGACGGAAAGTTCGGTCAAAAACTGCGAAGCGATCTTCATTTTGTTCCCGTCCGATTCCGAATAGCTCAAGAAAAGCTTTGATTTGGCGCGGGTAATTCCCACGAAAAAGAGGCGGCGTTCTTCCTCGTCACCGTCACCGACGATTCCGGCCGAACCGTCTTTGAGCACCGCGCCGGGAGGAAGTCGGAGTTGGTCCACGTTTCGGCGACCTCCCCAATTTCCTTCGGAAATCCCCGGAATGAAGACCGCTTCGTATTCGAGCCCCTTCGATTGGTGGGCCGTGAGGACTTTGACCCGTCCCGGAATTTCAGAAAGGCGTTTCGACGGCAATGAAAGGGAATATTTCCGATAGTATCCGATGCGCTTCAAAAAACCCGCGACGGTAAGGGAGGGATTGCCGACCCCCCACGATTTCGCCGTTTCAAAAAGGGTGAAAACGTCTTCGAGGTCAGAAAACGACCCCCGCTTTTCGACGAAATCCAAAAACCCCACCGATTCGAACGCGCGCTTGAAATCCTCGTAGAGTTCGGCGTTTTTCGGTGCGGCGTCGCTGATTTTTCGATAAAACCCCAAGAGGGCGTCGGGATTCGAAACGCCGATGTCGGCAAGCAGTTCGGCATCGGAGAGAACGTCCAGGAACCTGAGACGGTCTTTTCGGACGTAGTTCATCTTATGGAGGGCGCGGTTCAACCGCAAAACGTCCGAAGGCTCGATCGCGAATAATCCCGAACGCGCGAGACGAATGACCTTTTCTTCGGAAACCGCCGGATCGGAGGCCGTTTCGAGGAGATTGAGGGCAAGGGTGACGAATTCCGAAGATAGCGCGTCTGCCGAAGCCTTGCTTTCGACTCCCACGCCGTTTGCGGCGAGAAATGACGCCCATTCCTGCGTTTCGCGGTTGGTGCGGGTAAGAACGGCGATTTCTTCCGGTTCGACGCCCCCTTCAAGCATCCGCCGGACTTCGCGGAGGACGACCGCCTTTTCTTCGAGGGGATTCGAATGGACCATGATCCGAAGTTCGCCCCCTTTTCCCGAATGGTGGGAACGGAGGGTTTTTTCGATTCCGGGAACGTAACGTCCGATGCGTTCCCGATTGTGGGAAACGCTTTTTTCGGCCAAACGGAGGATTTCGTCGGTCGAACGGTAGTTGTCGGTCAGCACGACGAACTTCGTTCCCTCGTAGCGCTTGGAAAAATGGAAAAGGTTTTCGAGCGAAGCTCCCTGGAAGCGGTAAATGGATTGGTCGTCGTCGCCAACGGCCATGACGTTGGGGGTTTCGGCCTCCGAAAGGATGGCGTCGATCACCCGGTTTTGCGCGCCCGACATGTCCTGAAATTCGTCGAGCATGACGAATTGGTAGCGTTCGGCGAGCGTCGCGCGGAGATCGGCATCTTCTTCGAGCACTTCGCCGACGTACGAAATCATGTCGGAAAAATCGTAGAGGCCGCGCTCATAACAGGCCGACTGGTATTTCCGGTATGCGTCCGCGAGGTCGCGGAGCTTGCCCACGTGCTTTTCTTGGCGCGATTTTTCGGTGGCGTATTTTTTGAGTTCGGGTTTTATTTCCGAAAGGATGGCCGCATATTCTCCGGCGAGGGCGTCGGTCGCGCGGTCGAGCGATTCTGGAGATACGGCTTCCTGCTTGAGTTTGCCGATTCGGTCACGGATGTGAGTGAGGTAAAAAAACGGGTCATGGTCCGAAGAGAGGTGTTCGTAGCGCGATTTTTCGATGATTTCTTCAAGGAGCGAAATCTGTTCGACGTCGTCAACCGGCCGCATCGCCCGGAACCGGAGGAATTTTTCGGGAAACATCCGGATGACGTCATTGGAAAACGCGTGGATGGTCGAGACCGTAATTTTGTAGGCGTCGGTTCCAAGAAATCGCAAAAGGCGCTTTTTAATCGAAACCACCCCCGCTTCGGTAAACGTGGTGATGAGGAGGTTTTCGGGTTTCGCGTCGGTCTTGGCAAGAATGTTGGCCGCGCGGCAGGCGACGATTTGGGTTTTTCCGGTTCCGGGACCCGCGATGACGACCACCGGACCATAGAGGGTTTCGGCGGCTTCGCGTTGGGCAGCATTGAGGCCGGAGAGGGCCTTTTGAAGTTCCATGCCGGAGGCCTCCCCACCGGGTGTCGGCAATTTGGAATTGGCGGACTCTTGGGGTTGGCGGACTCTTGGGGTTGGCGGTTGGCGGTTGGCGGTTGGCGGTTCGGCACGGAAAAAACGGAAATGGCAGTATTGCTCCCGAGTATACCGGAGCCGCGAGCGTATTCAATGAAAAAACGAAGATGTTCGGAGGGCAAAAAACGAATTTCGGAGATTTGCGGGGGAACGGAAAATGCGGTAGCATGGGAATGGCTATCCACGAAAACCAAAATTCCCATGAACCACGCCGACTCCCCTCTCGCACCGAACGCGAAAAACGTTCCGAAAACCGCTCCGCAAGGAACCGTTTCTCCGGAAAACCGCCGTTTTAACGAACTCGTCGAAAACGGCAAATTCGGCACGATCCTCAAGGATCCGGCAACCGGCGACGTCGCCGTCGTCTTCGCCGAAGGACTCACCGCAAAACTTACCCGGGAAGAAACCTTCACATCCACCCCGGAATACGGTTCCGAACCCAATCCCGGAGACGACCGATCCTTCGTCGCGCCATCGGGAAAACCGTTCCATCCGCGCATCGAACAACGTCCGATGACGAATGCCGAAATCCTTTCGGTCGCAAAGGCGAAGATCGAAAAGGCCAAACGGGGCGAACCGCTTGCCGCAAGGATTCCGAAACTCCTCTCGGAATTCGGAGTCGCGCTCGAAGAAAACGGCAAGCATTTCCGCCTCTCCGATTCGAAGGGCGGCGCCCATCTCGATTTTGAAATCCAGGGAAAAACCACCCTCGAACGACAAAAAAAGGCTGCCCAGCTGCACTACCTTGTAGGACGCGCCATCGAAACCATGCGCGCCTGCGAAGCAAAAAATCCGCTTCTCGCGGAATGCCGGGCCTATTCCGACATCGATCCCATCGTTTCTTACGGATACCGCGAACTCAAGATCGATGACAAACTCTTTGGGGACACCGTCATCGCTTCCGGAGAAGAACTCGCCGGACTCACGAAAGGCGAGCGACGAAACTTCGCGGAAAAACTCGCCCCCTTCGTCAATTCGATCTTCAAATCCCGCTACGAGAGCATCGTGAAGAAAAACGCTCCGGCATACGCTCCGCTCGCGATGGACGACCGCTAAATCGAATCCAAAAGCCCTTCCATCTCGGAAGCGGCTTTTTTCTTTTCGGCCTCCTCCTTTTCGTGGAGCTCTTTGGCGATTTGGTCGGCTTGGGCGAATTGTTCGGCCATGCGGCGCATCGCGGCCTTGGTTATCGGTTTGGCGCGCCCGTTTGAGGCCGGGGCGAAATCAGAGAAACCCATAGGCGGAAATTATCGGTGAGCTATTTCGAAAAAACGACGGCGACCGTCTTGAAGAGGATCTTCAAATCGAGAACGATGGACCAGTTTTCAATATAGAAAACGTCAAACCGCACCTCGTCGTCGAAGCTGTTCCGATGCCTGCCATTCACTTGGGCCATGCCCGTGATCCCGGGCTTAAGGGTGAGCACTCGCTTTTGGGACTCGAGGTATTTTCCCACTTCTTCCGGCAAGTGTGGCCTCGGTCCTACGAGACTCATGTCTCCAATAAGCACGTTGAAAAGCTGGGGAAGTTCGTCGATGTCAAAACGGCGGATGAACCTTCCGACGGGCGTGATCCTCGGATCGTTTTCGATCTTGAAGAGCGGACCGTCGGGACGCTCGTTTTTTTGAAGCAGTTTAGCCTTGAGTTCATCGGCATCCGGACGCATGGAACGGAACTTGAACATGGAAAACGTTTTTCCAAGCCTTCCCACGCGAACGCTCCGATATACAGGGGCATGAAAATCGGAAACCCACACGACGAAGGCCACGGTAAGCAAAAGCGGAGAAAGCGTCAAAATCAGGAAGGCCGCCGCGACCACGTCGAAAACCCGTTTCAAAATCCTTCCCCACGGACCGAGTCCGATGCTCACAACCTCCACGACCGGGACGCCGGACACGAACGTAACCTTGGTGCGCCTCGATTCCGAAAGAAGGAAGCGGTCGGCATAACGGTAAGCGACCCCGTAGGTGCGGGCAATTTCGAATATGTCGTGCAAGTCGGACTTCGTAAAATCGGAATCGAGGGAGACGATTTCTTCGAATTCGCGGTTCCGACATCCCTTTAAAACGGCTTCCTTGCCTCAGAAATACCCCCGTCCTTTTCCATTCGGGTTGGCAAGTCCAACGATTTCGTAGCTCGGATTCGAGCGGATTTCGGAAAGCACGTCGGATTCGCCGCCGCCCGAGAGTACGAGCACCCTTCGGGCCGGAAAACACCCGCCGGAAAGGAGCGACGACCGGAGCGAGGAAAATCCCCATCGAATCATCGAAACGCCAACAACCGAAATCGCGAGGGCGAAAAAGATGATGAGGCGGGGAATTTCGGCATTGGTGAGATATCCCGTACTCAAATAGGAAAGCGCAAGAAAGTAGAGGAACCACGAAAACGAAACCGAAACGGTTTTGAAAAATTCCTCGATTCCCCACGCGTCGTCGTAGGCGATGCGGTAAGAGCCGCGCAAAAATGAAACGGCCACGTAGAGCACGGCCCCGGAAGCCGCGAAAAAAAAGAGTTGGGATTCGGTAATGCGCTGTATGGGAAGCTGCACTCCGGGGATGAGGTCGGTTACGAGGCGGATTTCGCGTCCGGCGTAAAACGCCGCGAAAACCGCGGCCGCCTCGACGGGGACGCGGAACATCCGGAAAAAAAGTTCGTGCCTGCGCATGAGCGCGAGCATACCGATTTTAAAAAATCCTGCAACTTGCCGAAAGGCCGCAAAAGGGATAAGATGTTCCCGTTCGAAAAGATTTCCCCTCCCCCATGCCGACAGAATCGTTTTCCCCGCTCGCCGTCGCGACGTTCGCGTTCCTGCCTTTCGTTCTTGCGACGGCGCACCGGGCCCATGCGCTTTCAAAGCTCCGCGGTCGCATAGAGCGGCGGTCGAACGCCGTAATCGACGCCTTTTTCCATAAGGTCGATAAAATTCCCGTCATCGTCGAAACCATCCGGAAATACGCTCCGAAAGACGAAATCTACGCCGAACTCGTCAAACTTCACCGTTCGGCCATCATCGCGAACGTCACGTCGGTCTACGACATTTTGGAAATCGACGCGCGAATCTCCGCGAAATTCCGCTTTCTCATGCAGCTCTCGGTGCGCATTCGGGAAATTTCCCGCGACGGAAACTTTCTCTACGCGCGAAGCATTTGGATGTACCACGAAAATTTCGCCAAAGAGGAAATCGAAAAAATGGACGAGGAAATCCGCGACTACGAGCGGCTTCGAAAAAGCCGGGCATTCACGGTTTTTGGCGTATTGCTCCCCGCAAAAGAAATCCTGCCCGTTACGGGAAGGTAGCCATTGTCGGATTATGCCCGTTCGAGAAACGATCCGTCCTTGGTATCGACGATCTTGTATCCTTTCGCAAGGATTTCGTCGCGCAGACGGTCGGCGGCGGCATAGTCTTTAGCAGCTTTGGCGCGGTTTCGGTCTTCGAGCATCATGTCGAGTTCGGGCGTGACGGACACGGTTTTCAAAAGGTCGAAGTCGAAGATCGCGAGCACCGCGTCGAACGACCGGAACATTTCCACGACCGATTCTTTCTCGGGAGCGGTCATGACGCCGGCGTCGATCGAGGCGTTGACGAAGGTTTGGAACGCGAACACGACGGCAAGCGCTTCGGAAGTGGAGAAATCGTTTTCGAGCGCTTCGACGTAGGCCTGGACGTAGCCTTGGAGCTCGTTTCGGAAATCGCGGCGGACCTTGCCGTCTTTCGCGGCATAGCGAGCGAGTCTGCGGAAGGTTTCGTCGAAGCCTTCGACGGTGCGCATCGCCGCCTCCAAGCGGTCGAAGGTGAAGTTGAAGTTCTCGCGGTATTGGGTTTGGAGCCCCATCATGCGGAATCCCCGATAGACGGAGGTTTCGCGGTTCGGGTATTTGGCGGCGACGTCGCGGAGGGTATAAAAATTCCCGGCGGATTTGGCCATTTTCTTATTGTCAACCAAAAGGTGTCCGCCGTGCATCCAGTATTTGGCGAACGGCTTGCCCGTGCAAGCCTCGGTTTGGGCGACTTCGTTTTGGTGGTGGGGAAAAAGATTGTCGATTCCGCCCATGTGGATATCGATCTGCGGACCGTGGTAGCGCATGTTGCAGGCACTGCATTCGATATGCCATCCGGGACGCCCCGGGAGTTCGATTTCCTTTCCGTCCACGGTCAGTTTCGCCATCCATTGATTTTCTCCGTCGGAAGCTGCGTCATAGGCTTTCCAAAGGGCGAAATCGGCGACGGAATCCTTTTCGTATTCGTCGTTGGAAATGCGGACATTCGAAATCATTCCCGAAAGGTCGAGATGCGCGAGCTCGCCGTATTTTTTAAACTTGGAAATCGAATAGTAGACGCTCCCGTCTTCGGAGACGTAGGCGTATCCCTTGTCCAAAAGGGTTTGGATCATCTTCACCATGTCATCGACGAGCGTCGAGATGGGAACGATCTTATCGGCCGGAACGACGCGGAGTTTGGCGAGGTCTTCGAGAAAGCATTCGGTATAGCGTTCGGTCAGTTCTTTGAGCGGAATCCCCTGCTTTTGGGAATCGCGGATGGTTTTGTCGTCGATGTCGGTCACGTTCATTACCGTGTCTACGCGCCATCCGAGATAGCGAAGCGTCCGAACGACGAAATCTTCGAACAAATAGGCCCGGAGATTGCCGATATGGGCATAGTTGTAGGGCGTGGGGCCGCAATAATAGACCTTGACGCTCTCCTGGCGGAGGGGGCGGAACGGTTCGAGTTGGCGGGTGAGGGTGTTATGGAGGTGGAGCATGGCTTTTTACATCTAAAAGAGATTTTCTCCGGAAGGAATCAGGAATATCTTAAAGAATTCCATGGGAAGTCCAAAGAAATCCTTGCCAGTGGAAAATTGCTAGCATCTCGATTATTAAATTTAGATTGCGATTCCATGCTTGCAAGGCGTAAAAGAGAAACAGAATGCAAATCATTCGTCATAAAACATTTTGGAATCGCAATTACACTTAATATCTGCGCTTCGTTCAGAAAAAGGATGTTCCCAATACCCATTGGCAACAATTGATTTTCGATAAAAAGCCTTGGGTTACGAGATTCGGGTTATTGGCAACGAAGGTTTTCTATGAATACCATTCATTGATCGGGACATGCCGGATGCATTCCCCGATTAGCATAGCACTGTGTTCCAATTGATGCGCAAGCACCACCGGAAACTACTGACCCCGAACATGCCGTAGTATAGCCCGCTACAGTCTCACCGCACTGCCATCCTTTCGATTGCCAAGTTCCCGAAGCACACGCCGCATTCGACTTCGAACAACTCGCTGTCGTTCCTCCGTATTGCCCAACGCACGACCACGTTCGCGTGGTTCCGCAGGCAGTTGCTCCATTGTCTCACGAAATCGTTCCTGCGGTACATGCGCCAGCCGTACTCGAGCACACCCCGTTAATCGAAGCTTTACAAGTCAACGTTACGCTATCCCATCAGTACGAAGTAGAGCATTTGTATCGGCATTCTGTCGTGCTCGCCGTGGCATTGTACGCCGTCGTCGAATCGGCGGGAGACCATGCGGAGCCGTTCCAAGTTTGGAGATAGGAGGAGACGGTGTTCCAATCTGTTCAGGTGGCAGGCTTCGCCGCGCAGGAAAAAGTCCGGGTGTTCGCCGTGCAGTTTCCCGCTACGTTCGTCACGTTGGCGGCAAGGGACGCGGGTCCGTTGGTGGTAGTGGAACAGGCATAGCCGGTCCGGGTCGCCGTCACGTTGTTGCAGACGGTGCCGTGCGGGATGCCCGTGCGGGAGAAGTTCCCGGAGGCGTCGGCAGCGACGTTCGACCCGCAGACCGAGACGGTCGCGCCCGCCCCGTTCGCTCAGAAGGAACCGGAGACGGCGTAGGTCAGCTGCGTCCACTGCGCGTACCACGTGACGTTCGCGGTGACGACGGTGGAGGTGGTGATCGCGGTTCCTCCGGAGGTCGCGGTGAACCAGCCGGCGAAGGCGTATCCGGTGCGGGAGACGGTGGCGAGGGTTCAGACGGCGGTATTGTAGGTCACGGACTTCGTCGCGGGACTCGGGGTTCCTCCGCCGTTGGCGTCGAAAGTGACTACGTACTGGCGGGGGGCGGAGCAGGACGCGGCGGTCGCGGGGGCGGCGGAACAGGTCCACGCGTAAGTCCCGGCGTTCGTCGTGACGGCGCTGGCGGTTCCGACGGAACAGAGGTTGGCGGCCGGGGCGGAGACGGTCGCGACGGCGTTCGCGGTTCCGCAGGCCGGGTTCTGGACCCACCGCGCGTACCACGTCACGTTCGCGGTCACCGCGGTGGCGGTCGTTACCTGGGTCCCTCCGCTCGTGGCGGTGAACCATCCGGCGAAGGCGTATCCGGTCCGGGAGACGGTCGCGAGGGTTCAGACGGCGGTATTGTAGGTCACGGACTTCGTGGCGGGACTCGGGGTCCCTCCGCCGTTGGCGTCGAAAGTGACTACGTACTGGCGGGGGGCGGAGCAG
>JANJWP010000025.1 GCA_024709505.1 Candidatus Altimarinota bacterium
GCCGACCTCGCCGCTTCCGCCGTCACCGACGCGAAAATCGCTTCGGGCATCTCGCCCTCCAAGCTCGCCTCGGGCGGCGCGACCTCCGGACAGGTGCTTTCGTGGAACGGCACCGCGTGGGCTCCGGCGGCCGCGGGGGGAGGTTCTTCGGAATATTCCGGTCCAAGGTTTGCCACCCTTCTCCGTGACGGTTCATTTACCGTTCCACAAGGAGTGACTTCCATTACCGTTCGGCTCGTGGGCGGAGGCGGAGGCGGAGGTAGTAGCGCTTATGGCGGAGGCGGAGGCGGAGCAAGCTGCATAAAACGTGGAACTACGGCCTTACTGACGGCCAATGGAGGAAAGGGATGAACTACTAATGGTAAGGGGGCAAACTGAGCCAAAGCGAATTCGACGCTCACAGTGACGCCCGGAGAGACGCTGGATGTTTATGTCGGCGCCGGCGGCGGAGGCGCCGGCTATCAATATGGAGGCGCCGGCGGCGGCGGTTGGGGCGGCGGAGGCGGCGGAACGAGAAATGGATGAGGTGGCTATGGCGGCGGAGGTGCCGCCGCCACTGGATGAGCTGCCGGAACCTCTTGTGGGAGCTCGTGATCTTCGGGCGGAACCTACGGCGGAGGAGGCGGAACCGCCTCTGCTTGAGGCGCTGGGTACAGCACGGCATGAGGCGGTGGTTGATGGGGGTCTTCTTCGGGACAAATAGGAGGGGAACTTTCGGGAGGATCTTCCGTGGGCAATGCATGAACGGCCGCGGGGGGCGAAGCGATGAACGGAAGAGGGGGGAATATCGCCGTTACCTACCGAGATTCCTATGGAAACCCCGCTTATTCTGGTGACGGAGGCGACGGCGGAATGGCCTACATTTCCTGGTAATCCATAATCGGCCGGAATGTATTTTTCTCGCTTTAATCTGGCTATCGTCTGAGTCTTGGCGGTAGCCACGATTATCTTCGGAATGTCGAAATTCGTTCATTTTTCTTCGGAACGCCAGGTTTTTATCGAGCGGGATAATGATGACAATGCACTTCCTTTCGTAGTGTCCCTCATCCGTATTGCCGACGGCGAAATTTTTTGAGGTGCGTTCCGCTTTAAAATAAAAGATTTTTTCGATCGTCGGGAGTTTCGGTTCGAGGATTTGAACGTTCGAAAAATTTCCGGATTTCCGGAAAAGTTCGTTCCCCAAGGGTTTTGTTCCACAAGCGGCTCGACCTTCGTGTCGGGCGGTACGGCGGGCTTGCGTCCCGATGGTGCTGGGGCGTTTCGGTTGAATCCCGAAGATGCGACCGCTTCGCCATACATGCGGTCTTCGGATTTCCGTTTTCGAAACTGCGCGTTCGGAAACGTTTGAACGCCGGTTTTTTGAGCGGTGAGCCATGGAACGGGAACGCTTGTTATCCGGCGTCTTTCGGACGGAAAGGAATTTTCCCACGAATTGCCCGGCGATTTCCGGGGATCTTCCTGAAAAAATGCGGGCGAACGCTTGGTTTTTTCGCATTTTCTCGCCTTTTCCGACTTGGACGAAGACGGAATGGACGAAGCCTACGTGTCGGCTACTTCGCCGAATTTCGATACGGAAAAATGAAGCGCTTTCCAAGAGTTTTGAACGGTGTACCGATTGAGTTTTTCAAAAACGCTCGATTCTTTCGTTGCGGAGGACGTTTGAATCTCTGATCTTTCCTATGTCCGCCGCATAGCTCAAACCTCGTTTTTTTGAGTTCCGGGAATATTGGCGCTCTATGAAGGAACCCTCTCGAAAACGGGTCGCCGAATGCCTCCGAGACTGTATCATCTCCATTTGAAGGATGGACGGATGGTTTCGGAACTCGTTTTCGAAATTCCGTCCGAACATCTCGAATGCAAGGAAATTTCCCAATCGGAAATGTTCGCATATCCAACCGTACAAATCGGCTGCGACAATGCCACCGTTTACGTTTTGAAACGCCAAAAAGAAGGCGTTTCTACGGATAGGGTCATTCGCCTTGAGGATTTTAAAATGCCATCCTTAATGGTAAAAACCCCCAAATCCGATGCGTCCTGGGAGAAATCGTCCATTCACATGATCGCATCGGAGGATATTGATGGCGACGGAAAGAACGAAACGATCATTTCGGTAAATAACGACGGAATCTATCTGTTTGATTTTTTCCGCTCAAACGAGCCCATTGGAAAAATTTCATTTGTTCCTACCAGAAAAAATCCCCTGTTGGAGAACGATTTCCCTATGTCCGAATCGTATTTGATCATGGATTCGACGGTTTTGGTTTTTGAACGTTAAAACGTCTCCGAAATTCCTTCGTGGACACGAATTTGGATTATAAAAAAACCGTAAAAAATTTGCAATCCATTTTTATAACGGATACCATTTTTCCGTTGTAATTCCATTAAGGAAACTCGCTCCATGAAACATTCCTCGTCCAATCGGAATCCTTCGTTAACGCTTCGAATAAAAGGCCCGGTACTCTCCGGAATCGCCTTCTTCTCGACGGTCGCCGTCCTTTCGGTGGGATACGCCGCCTATTCCGCCCTCCAGACGGTGGGGACCGCGTCGTCCGGTTCGCAGATCCTCTCGACCGAATGGAACAAGATGGTTTCCAATTTCGCTTCGACGGACTCTCAGCTTTCCGAAGTTTACAATCGCCTTGACGAACTTGCAGTTGCTTCCGAGTACTCGGGTCCGAAATTTGCGACTTTCATGAGGGATGGAAAATTTATAGTTCCCAGATGAGTATCCTCGGTGAGCGTTAGGCTCGTCGGCGGAGGCGGAGGAGGGGGTTCGTATGGTTATGGCGGAGGCGGAGGCGGGGCATCATGCATTAAGCGATGAGCCACGACCCTCGTCAGCGCCAATGGAGGCGCTTGAGGAAAAAATGCCAGGTGAGTGAATGGCGCAGTGTCTTCCAATGGCTCCCTTGCCGTAACTCCGGGAGAAGTGTTGGATATTTTCGTCGGTGCCGGCGGCGGCGGAGCCGGTGCTCAACATAGCGCGTACCATGCCTCTTGAGGAGGAGGTTGGGGCGGCGGAGGCGGAGGTTGGCGCGCCTGAGGCGGCGGTTACGGCGGCGGAGGAGGAGGGACCACTTCAGCCTGAGCGGCCGGAACCGTTTGCGGAAATCCCTGAGGCGGAGGAGGAACTTACGGCGGCGGTGCTGGAACCGTTTCTGGCGGCGGTGCTGGATATACCTATTCCGGCGGCGGCGGATGATGGGGGTCGAGCGCAAATGGTCAATCCGGTTCCGAATACGAATGAGGGAACGGGGCCATTTCGAATGTTTCAAATGTGACTCTTCCCGGTTGAGGCATGATGAGTGGAAGAGGAGGAAGCGTATGACCTCAAGACGGTTATGGAAATTATCTTGCCGGTACGGGCGGAGGAGGTGGGACGGTGTATGTTTCCTGGTAGGAATTACCCCACTAACCTCTCCGCCTCCGCCACCGTCGAAACCTCGAAGAGTTTTGATTCCGAATTTTTCGGAAGCTTCGCGCCCGAGCCCTTTGGGACGACGATGCGCTCGAATCCGAGCTTTGCCGCTTCATCGACGCGTTTTTGCAGGCGGAAGACGTTCTTTACCGTTCCAGTAAGTGAAACTTCTCCGATCCAGGCGGTTTTTCCAAGCGGTTTTTCTTTGCGCGAAGATGCGATGGCGGCAACCGCCGCGAGGTCGGCTCCGGGTTCCGAGAGCGTCATTCCCCGGGCGACGTTTAAGTAGACGTCGTGGCTTTCGGTTTTTACGGTCGTCCACTTTGAAAGCACTGCCAAGAGAAGGTCGAGCTTGCCTTGGGGGATTCCTCTCGACGAACGTTTCGGATATCCGAATTTGGTATAGGTCGTAAGCGCTTCGATTTCGACGACGATGGGCCTTGAGCCTTCCATGGTCACGGTAAGGGCGCTCCCGGAAAGGAGCGCGTTTTTCGAATCGGCGAATTCGAGCCCGGGGTTCGCGAGGTCTTCGAGCCCCTTTTCGGTCATGCGGAACAGCGCGATTTCGTCGGTCGCGCCGAACCGGTTTTTGAGCGAACGGAGAATCCGGTAATCCTCGTAGCGGCTTCCTTCGAGAAAGAGTACCGTATCTACCAAATGCTCGAGGGCTTTCGGGCCGGAAATCGCCCCGTCTTTGGTGACGTGCCCGATGAGGATGACCGCTTTTCCCGTGCGTTTGGCGAATTCCATGGCCGCTTCGGCGGTCGCCCGGACGAGCGTGACTGAACCCGCCGATTGCGGAAAGCTCCGCGATCAAAACACGCTGACCGAGTCGAGGATGACGAGTTCCGAGGAATCGGTTTCGAGCGTCGCGAACACGTCTTCGACGAGCGAAGCCGTTAAAAGCCGGATGTTCGGATTGGAAATCCCGAGGCGGATTGCCCGGTCGGAAATTTGGGACGCGTTTTCTTCGGCCGAAGCGTAAAGCGACGTTTTTCCGTTTTGGGCGAACCAATCGGCGATTTGGATGGACAGAGTCGATTTTCCGATGCCGGGTTCTCCAGAAAGGAGCGTGAGCGATCCGGGGACGATTCCCCCTCCAAGAAGGTTCGAAAGTTCCGAAGATCCGATTGGAATGCGGCGGTTCGCTTCGGATTTTTCGCTTGAAATCGAGGTGACGGGCAGGGTTTTGCCGGAATTCGTCGAATTTGCCGTTCCGGAGGTTTTTTTCGGTTCGTCAGGAACTTCTCCGAGGACGTTCCATTCGCCGCAAGCCGGGCATTTGCCCGTCCATTTGGATTGCGAATGGGAACAGTTGGAACAGCGGAACATGGGGGAGCGGTAATGGAGCGGATTTGAAAGGGATTGTATCCGTCATCGGCGGTTTGTCATCGGGGCGGATGCATATTTCGTGGAAATTTCCGCGGATTTCCGATAAAATGGCTCCCATGAACGTTTTCGCTTCCCTTGGATACGCCCTCGTATCGTCGCTTCTCGACGTGCTCGACACCGTCGTATACAAGCGTGCCGCCGACATTTCCAAAAAAACCAAGCAGGACGTGAATTTCCTGTATTTCTTCGGATATTTCATCGTTCTCGTCCTTTCTCCGGTTTTCGCGTTTTTCTTTCCGCAAATCCTTTCGGAAGCGGCTCGGTTGGCGGCGGAATGGAAGGTCGCCGCGGTCTTTCTCTTCATTACGGTCGCCACGATCGTTTGCGGAGGATTCCTCACCCATGCGTATTCCAACGAAAAAATCAGCGTTCTCACGCCGTATTCCCAGGTTTCCGAAATTCTTTGTGTCCTTCTCGGTTTCGCCATTTTCCACGACGGGACCTCGATAAATTCGTTCGTCGCCGCCGTGGTCGCGAGCGCGGTAATATTCTTTTCGAACTACGACCGCAAAGTCGGGTTCCGATTCAATAAATACTGCCTGGTATTGACGGTCTCTGAAGCTTTCCGTGCTGCCGCGGCCATCGCGTCGGTTTATCTCGTCGCGAGTTTCCACCCGTTTTCGATCGTCTTCATTCAGAATTCCCTCGGATTCGTGATTTTGGGAGCGTATTTCCTTTTTCGTCCGAAGGGTTTTAAAATTCCCAAAAAGAACCTCCGCGCCCCATTCGTTTGGACGAACGTCGTCTCGAATTTCTGCTGGATATTCGTAACGGCGATAAGCCTTTTTCTCTACCGCGAAATCGGGCTCGTCCTCGCGATCCTCGTTTCGATGGTTACGCTTGCCGTCACGCTCGCGGCTTCATACTTGGTTTATGGTGACAAGCCCGAGAAAAAAGATATCATCGTCGCGTCGCTCGTCATGGCGTGCATCGTCGTTTGAGCCGTATAACAATCGAATCATGTCCGAACTCGAAGCCAAGAAAATCCGCGTGGAGTCCGCCGTCGAGGCGGAAAAACGCGACAAGGAAAAGCTCGAATCCGAGAAAAAGGCCGAAATCGCCGAAGCCCTCCGGTTCAAGAAAAACAAGGAGAAACTCCTTTCCCGCCTCGAAAAAGACCAAAACCTCGCCTTCTTAAAGTCGATGGTTGAGCGTGACCTCATCGCCGTTTCCACGGCAGAGGCCATCGTTTCGGGCGAAGATCTCGATTCCCACGAAATCGAAGAGATTTTTACCAAAATCGACGAAATCGAAGAGACCCACGATATCGACCGGATTCTTCCCAAGGATTACCGCGTCTCGCGTGACGAATACCTCATCGCCATGAAGGACCCAAACGCTCGGGCTTCGACGCTCTCGAAGATTGATTCGGCGCTCGCCTACATTTACGCTTCGGTCAATCCCAATCCGCTCTCGGTCCTTAATTTTTTCGGGGGATTCATGGCGGCCCTCGACAAGAACCTCGTCAGGGTCCAAGAAAACACCATCGACATCAAACGCAGCCTCGTCGCTCGCGGATAATTCTTTTCCTCGCGAAAAATGTTTTGGGGAATCGTTTCTTCCGTCCTTTCGGTATTCAACACCTTTGCCTACCAACGATCGATTCTTGTTGGCGCTTCCGCTTGAATCGATTCGTTTCCAAGGGTGTTTTATTTCAATGCCGTCGCCGTTGTTATCGTGGTAGCGATTTCCGTCGCGACGATTGTTTTTTCGGATTTTGCGAGAATTGATTTTTCGCCTTATTTTTCCGATTGGACCATTCTTCTGCTTTCGATTTTCGCTTCGCTTGCCGGAATCGGCGGAACGTTTGGCGCACAATATGCCTATGCTAACGAACGGGCCGGAACGCTCGCTCCGTATTCGGAAACCGGACGCTTGTTCACCGTCCTTTTCGGCTTCTTTCTTTTTTCCAACTCTTCGTGGATCACGTTTTGGTCGGCGATGGTGGCAATATTGGCTATCGTGGGATTTTCGATCGATTTCCGTTCTTTTTCGATAAACCGCTACTGCGCGATTCTTGCGGCTTCGGGTCTTGCCAGGGCATTTTCATCCATTGCCATCGGATACGTCGTATTGAAGGCCACGCCCTTTTCCATAACGCTTTTCGACGTTTTGTTCGCCTCCACGGCCTGCTTTCTCGTGCTCGTTTGAAGGAGAAAATTTCCAAAAACCGAACTGCCGAAACTGTCGAAATTTGTTTCGCTTGTGGCGGCGAATGATGTCGTATGGGTTGCCACGTTCGTGATCTCCCTCCTCCTTTTGAAGGACATCGGCATCGTTGCTACGTCGCTTCTCGGAATGCTCACGCTCGTTTTGACCATCGTTCTCGATTGCGTCCGGACGAAAACCCTTCCCGATCGAAAAATCGCCGCCCTCGCGTTCGTCGTTGCGGCGTGCGTTTTGTCCGGCTCGCTCTTCCGCTAATTTTCCATGACCGTTTTTCTTGTCGTACTCCAATCGGCCCTCAATGCCCTCGGCACCGTCGTGACCCAGAAAGTCCTCGCGAAACGCGCCGTTGGGAATGATTGGCAGACGTTCGTTGCGAGAGGAAGCAATCTCGTCGTCCTTACCGCGTTCCTTTCCCTTTCGGCGTTCGAATTCCCCAAGGCGGCGTTCGAATCCGGCATCGCCAGCACGCTTTGATTGTTCCTCCTCTCCACGGCGATGGTCTATTCGACCTATCCCTTGCGGAGGACCGCCTACATGAATGAAAAGATTTCCGTTCTCCAGCCGTTCGTCATGGCCCGGCAGGCCTTCGTGGTAATTGCTTCGTTCTTTCTCCTCTCCGAATCGGTCTCGATCATAACGTTCGGCTCGGCGCTCATCGCGATCTTCGTCGTGACGCTCGCGGGAACGGATGGTCTGAAATTCGCCTTCAACCGCTATTGCGCGATGATTTTTGGGGCGAGCTTCATTCAGGCTCTGCAAGTGCTCATCGTGGTCAAATTCGTCGGACTTTGGGGCGCCGCCGGATTTTACTACGTCGAATCGATGGCCATCGTAGCCATTTCCGTCGCCCTCATCGTGACGCGGGGGAAATTTTCGGAATGGAAAAACATGACTTCGGCGTATTTGAAACTCCAACTCTTTTCGAACGTCATCGCCCTCGCCGCCGTGATTTTAACGCTCTTTTTCTATGGAACCCTGGGCATCGTCGTAACCTCGCTCGTATCGTTCCTTTACCTCGCCTTCCTCTACTTCATCAATTACGTCCTATCGGGAGAATCGCCTTCGAAAAAAGACGTTTTATCGACCTTGGCCGTTTTGGCACTCATTGCCGTATGAGCGTATTTCCGATAGGCAAGCCCTTCGAATCGGATCCTTCAAGGATACGGTCGTTTTGAGGCACCCGGACTTTCGGCACGGGACCGGTAATCTACGTTTGCGACCGGGAATTCCGCGCCGAAGGGAACCGGGCCCTCTTTTTCGCGGCGGAACTCGCCGTCGAAAGGGCCGTTCCGCTCGTCGTCGCGGCGGTATTCGACACTTCGTGGGCCGAAGGGAATTTCCGCCACCTCTTTTCGGTAGCCCCGGCGGTTTTGGAAATGTCGGAGCGCTGTTTGCGGTTTGCCGTTCCGGTGTTTCCATTTTTCGGCGACGACGCGGGAGACGCGGTCGCCGAGTTCCTTTCGACGGAAAATCCGTGTGCTTTGACATTCGATTTCCATCCTCTCAAGAGCCCCTCGGCCCTTCGGGGGAGGCTATGTTCCCGTTTTGCGGTTCCGGCGTTCGAGATCGATTCGAGGACAACGGTTCCCGTTCGGGAGGTTTCTCAAAAAGCCGAAATCGGAGCCCGGACCCTCCGCCCGAAATTTTGGAAGGCGTTCGTCGAGCCCGGGGGAATTCCGGCGGAAACGCCCCCGACCGATTTTCCACCATATTCCGGAAAATCTCCGAAAACGGTTGCCGATGCGGTTTCGAACGCCCGGTGCGACCGATCGGTTCCGGCCGTCGAGGGCGCATTCTGTTCGCAATCCCTCGCGAGGAAAGCGCTCTCCGAATTCGTGGCTTCGGGATTGTTCCGATACGCGGCTTCCCGGAACGATCCCAATTCCGGAGCGTCCTCGGGGCTTTCCTTTCAATTCCGTAACGGCACCCTTTCTTCGGAAGAGGTCGTTTTAGCCGTCCGGCGTTCGGGGGTTTCCGACGAGAACGTCCAGGCGTTTTTAGAAGAATTCCTTATCCGTCGCGAATTGTCGGAAAATTTCTGCCTTTACCGAGGCGACGATTACGATTCGATCGAAGCCGCTCCGGCGTGGGCTCTTTCAACGCTCCGAAAGCACGCTTCCGACGCGAGGGACTACCGGTATTCTTTCGGGGAGTTCGAATCCGCCGCTACGCACGATGACCTCTGGAACGCCTGCCAGAACGAACTCGTGACGAGCGGAAAGATCGCGCCGTACCTGCGGATGTACTGGGCGAAAAAGATCCTCGAATGGAGCCTTTCGCCCGAAGAAGCCTACGGAACCGCCATGACGCTCAACGATCGCTACGCCCTCGACGGACGGTCTCCCAACGGGTATGTCTGAGTACTTTGGGCGATTGCGGGGCTCCATGACCGGCCGTGGTTCGAGCGCGGCGTATTTTGAACCGTCCGATATATGAACCGGAGCGGATGCGAAAGGAAATTCGACGTTCCGCAGTACGTTCGGAAATGGGGGCGCTAATCCTCTTGTGGGTCGTTTCGCGGAAAGAGGAATCCCAAAATCCCCCCGCCCGGACGCCGGACGTTTTGGAGGAACCACTCGATTACGGCCTCGGGAGCGGCATCGTTTCCATGCTCGTCCGTCAATCTCCCTTCTTTTTCGAGGGTTTCGCGAATCTTTCGGCACGCGGTTTCGAATTCGGTCGGCTTCTTTGAAAAAAACGGAAAAAACCGTGCCGCCCGGAGGGAATCTTCGAGGTCGAGGTAATTGCCGATCCGATAAGCGGCTTCGTAGAAACGGACGGATGGAGGCTCGAACGTTCCATCTTGGCGAATCCATCCAGATTCCGCCGCCTTTTTCGTTACGATTGGACCAGCTCCGTGACAGCGATAAAACAAGCACGTCTCAAAGCCTTTCTCCTTCCTCGATCCATAGGTCGAACACCGGTGTCCCGTTCCGGCAGGGGAGAGTTCGAGGAATTCGCAGACCTTGTTTGCCGTTTTGGTAAGCGTTCCTGCCGAAGATTTGGGAATCTCGAGCGCTACGCAACAAAATCCGGCGCATTCTCCGCAACGTTCGGGCGAATCCTTCGGATATTCTCCGATCATGGTTCCGTGGGTCATTCGAGAAGAAACTTTTAATTATGGTTTCGAATTTGTCAATGATCCTTCCAGAAATCTGCGACGGAAAAATGGAAATCCCCGCTCGGACGGCCACCCGGTTTTTTTTGACTCTCCGGGCTTTTCCCCTATAATCGCCCGCGCTTCTAAAGAATACCTTTTTTCCAATGCTTCGCTTTCTCCGAGAGTCCGTAAAGGAATTCGACCACGTCGTTTGGCCTACCCGTCGCGAGACCGTCCGGTATTTTACCGTCGTCGTTTCGACCATCGTCGCGTTTTCGATTTTCCTCTTCGTCGTCGGCACGACGTTTTCGACCTCGCTTTTCTCGCTTCGCGAAATCATCAATCCGAACGCTTCGCTTCCGCAAGCTTCGCAAAACGTTCCGGACATCGACATCCAATCCCTTCTTTCGAGCGGTTCCACTTCGACCGGAGAAATTTCTTCCGCCGGAGCTTCCGAATAATCTCCCCAACCCATTTCCCAACATGTTCGATTCCCTTACTAACGAAGGCGGAGAGTGGTACGTCATCCGCGTAATCTCCGGCACCGAAGAAAACGTGCGGCAATCGCTCATGCAGCGTCGCGAAGCCTTCGGTCTCGAAAAATTCATCTTGGACGTTTTCGTCCCCACCCACGATGCCATCTCCATTCGCGCCGGCGGAGTCAAAATCAAGAAGAAGAAGAACATTTTTCCGGGATACATCCTCGTGAAAATGATCGTTACGAACGAGTCCTGGTACATCGTCCGAAACACGCCGAACGTGACCGGATTCCTCGGCGCCGGAACCGTTCCGGTTCCCGTTCGCGGCGAAGAACTCGAACAATTGAAGGGCGTCCTTGCCGATCGCAGCGAAGAATACACCACCTCTCTCCGGGTTGGAGACATCGTCGTCATTCTCGCGCCGCCTTTCGAGGGAAGCGAAGCTACCGTGACCGAAATCAACGAAGGAAAGGGCATGCTCAAAGTCAACGTCAACCTGCTTGGACGCGACACTCCCGTGGAACTCGAGTTCGGAAGCGTAAAAGTGAAGAAATAACCGGTTCTTCCCATGCGGGCAGTATCGATCCTCCTTCTCATACTCGTTGCGCTTGCGACTGGATTTGCCCTCGTTACGGCGCTTCATCCTCCGGCTCGCGACGCTCTCCGGGACCTTCGTTCGAAGGCGTTCCCGGAGTTTTCTCATTCCGCCGTTTCGAATAAATCCGAAAAAACGGGAAATCTCCGTCCCGAAGACGTCGAATTGGTAGCCTCCATTGACCGCATGGCCGCAGGTCTTGACGCCCTGGTGGCCGTGAGCGGATCAGGAATCCAAGGGGTTGTCGTGGGGGCGGGAACCGATTCGAGTTTCGCAAGCGGAAGCGCGGTAGTGGGAACCGGTTCGGCAACGGCTCCGATATTGGCGGTGGAACCGGATTATCCGCTCCCCGGCATTCTTTTGGCCCGGCTCATGCCCGACGTATTCCCCAAAAAGATTGAAAACAAGGGTATTTTCGATATACATATCTTCCGTAGCATCGGATACACGACCTACGCCGATTGAAAGTCCAAGGCGAAGTTTTACGCGTTTTCGGAAAGTTATGGCGTGATGCTTACCAATCTGAAGCTCGTTTCTTCGGCGTATTCGATTAAGGAGACCGACACGTTCTTTTCGGCCACGTTCTTCCTGAACTCGACGAATCCAAAAGATACGACCGTCCGGTTCGTGACCGAACTCGAAGGAAAAGCCGTGGGAATAGAACTTCCCAAGGAAGCGTATCCGAAATTTAAAAAGCTCCTCTTACAGCCCTAACCGACCGCATATGTCGAAAAAAACCCTCCTTACCGCAGAAGGTCTTGCCGAAATCCAAAAGGAACTCGCCGTCCTGAAGGAAGAACGCCGCATCGAAATCGCCGAAAAACTCAAGGAAGCCATCTCTTTCGGCGACCTTTCCGAAAATTCCGAATACGAAGACGCCCGCAACGAGCAGGCCCAAGTCGAGCTCCGCATTATCGAGTTGGAAGAAATTCTGAAGAATTACGAACTCGTTGACGCGAAAAAGGCTGCCAAGAAAAATAACGTCGTCGCCATCGGCAGCACCGTCGTCGTAAAGAACGAAGACGGCGAAACCGAGACCTATAAGATCGTCGGACCCACCGAAACCGATATTTTCGAAAGAAAAATTTCCAACGAATCGCCCATTGGCGCCGCTCTCATCGGAAAGGCCGTAGGCGAGAAGGCCTTGGGAAAATCCCATTCCGGGACCTTCACGTTCGAAGTCGTCGAACTCAAATAGCGTCCGTATGAACTTTTTCCGAGAAAACCTTTTCCTCATTCCGGTACTCGCCTGGATCATTGCCGTCGCCGTGAAGGGGGCGTATTTCCGGTATCAGGGAAAATTCTCAATTGCCAATACCCTTTGATCGGGAGGCATGCCATCCGTTCATTCGGCGCTCGTCACGAGCCTGACGACCGCAGTCGGAATCAAGTACGGAGTGCTCCACGACCTCTTCATCGTCTGCCTGGTCTTCTCGACCATCATCATCTACGATGCTATTAACGTGCGTTTCGAGGCCGGACTCCATGCCCGAGCCCTGAACAATCTCCGTTGCAGCAGGGAGGAGCACGCCGAATATACCTTCAACGAATCCATCGGACACCTTCCGGAAGAGGCCTTCGTCGGAAGCGTGGTCGGAATCCTTACCGCCGTCATTTTCATGAGTTTCTAATGCCAGTTTCCGTTCACGACGAAGCCGGAATCAAAGCGCTTCTCTCCGGATTCGGGGAGAAGCCTTTTCGATATGCCCAAATCGCCCAAGCCGTCTATAAGGATCTCGTACCCGACATCGACTCTATCACGACCATTTCCAAGGAACTTCGCGAGAAACTTTCCTCGGAAATTGTTTTTTCGACGCTTTCGCTCCGGAGCGAAGAAACTTCCGACAACGGGCAGACGACGAAATTCCTCTTCGAGACCCACGATGGAAAACTGATCGAAGCCGTTATCATGCGGCACCTTTCCGGACGCAATACCCTCTGCGTTTCCTGTCAGGCGGGATGTCCGATGGGATGCAGCTTCTGCGCTACCGGGAAGCTCGGACTTTTTCGGAACCTTACCGCATGGGAAATCCTCGAACAGTTCGATTTCGTTCAGAAACGGCTCGTTTCCGAAGACCGAAAAATCCGCAACGTCGTGTTCATGGGGATGGGGGAACCGTTTTTGAATTACAAAAACCTCAAGATGGCGATATCGGTTCTTTGCGATCAGAAAAAGTACGACGTTTCCAACCGGCGCATTACGGTTTCGACGTGCGGAATCGTTCCCGGAATCGAAAAATTTGCCGAAGATTTTCCCCAGGTTTCGCTCGCCGTCTCGCTCCATGCGCCCAATGACGAAACCCGGAAATCCATCATGCCCGTCGAAAACACCTATCCGCTCGCCGATTTGATGGCGTCGCTCGACCGCTACGTCGAAAAGACCAATAAGCGCGTATTTTACGAATACATCATGATTTCGGGCGTGACCGACCATCCGCGCTTCGCGACCGAATTGGCTGAGCTCCTGCGCGGACGGCTCGCCCACGTGAACTTTATTCCCTACAATCCGGGAGAAGGAATTATGGGGAACGGAATGCTCCCTACGTCCAAGCTCCTCATTAAAAAATTCCAAGACACGCTCGAAAAAGCCGGAATCCCTTCCACTGTCCGCCATACGATGGGTGACGACATCGATGCGGCCTGCGGCCAGCTCGCCATGAAGGAACGGGGCGAATCCCTCGCGACCGAAACGGGAAAGAGCATTTCAAAGGCGTTTCGGAAGGGCGAATAGTTCGAGATAGGAAGCGTTTTTCATGGCCGGAGGGTACCCCTTCCGGACCTTGCTCCTCACGTGCGTGAAAGTCGCCGCGGTTCCGGAAGGGGCACTCTCCGGCCGAATCGACCCCCCATATTGATCCGTAATCCCCATTCCGAAATGCCTTACGAAACGTCGAACTTCGCGCTTTTTTGCCGTATGATCGGCCGACAGGCCGCGCTTCGTCGCAAAATTCCGCTTCTCGCACTCCTTTTGTTAGCCTACGTTGCCTTCAACGTGAGCGAGCCGTATTTTTACAAGCTCTTCATCGACGTCGTCGAATCGGTGCTTTCCGGAAAAATTCCGGCTTCGGAATCGGTGCCCGTATTCGTGAAATACGCCCTTCTTTGGTGAGCGTTAACCATCGCTTCCATATTTTCGGCCCTCATTTACCGCCATCAGATCTGGACGCTTTGAAACATTGCCTGGTGATCAGCCGTTGACCGCGTTCTTCGGGCGTTCTTCAAAATGCCCTATGATTACCACGTGTCCGTTGACGTCGGCGAGAAGGTTCGCGTTTCCGAACGGTGACCGAACGCCGAATTCCACGTCGTCGAGAAATTTTTCGTTACCGTCATTCCCCAGTCGGTCATTTTTCTCGGATTTCTCTTTCTCGGACTTGCCGTGGATTACCGGATGATGCTCGTGGTTTTGGCCTTTGTTCCCGTTCTCGTTCTCGTTTCGGTAACCGTGGGGAAACGGACCCATGCGGAGCAATCGGCGGCCAATGAATTTTGGGACCGGGCAAGCGGCCGGCTTTCCGACGCGCTCCAAAATGTGAAGGTCATTCGGCTTTTCGTTCGAGAAACCCAGGAAATCGAACGGATCAATTCGCTCAACCGATCGGCTATCGACCGGCAATACCGAATCAATTTTCTCTGGGGGGTTTTGGAATCCGGGCGCGAATTTCTGGAATTCGTCGTCAAGATCGCGGTCATGCTCGTGGGTACGTATCTCGTTCTCCACGGCAAGCTTTCCATCGGCGAACTCTTTTTGTTCGTCGCGCTTTCGGGGCGTTTTTACGCGCCTCTCCAAGCGCTCGAATCGGCCTATCGGGAAATCGTCGCGAAACTTGCTGACGCCCGAAAATCGGAAGATTTGCTCGTGAGGGACAAGGAACCCGATACCGGCACGTCCGGACTTTCGGGAATTCATGAAAGCGTCCGGTTCGAGAACGTGACCTTCCGGTATCCCGGCACCGAAAGGGCCGTGCTCGAAAACGTTTCCTTTGAAATCGCCAAAGGAACGAGAGTCGCCCTGGTCGGACATACCGGTTCCGGAAAATCGACCATCGCCAATCTGCTCTTGCGCTTTTACGAGCCTTCCGAGGGTCGGATACGGATTGATGGAACCGATGTCCGGGATTTTTCGGTTTCGGCCTATCGGGAGCGGTTCGCGGCCGTTTTTCAAGATACCACGCTCTTTAACGACACGCTTCGGGCGAATCTCGAATACGTCCGTGACGGCGTGGAATTCGAAGAAATTCGCGAAGCTTGCCGAAAGGCGGAAATGCTCGATTTTATCGAATCGCTTCCCGAAGGTTTCGATACCGTCGTCGGAGAGCGTGGACTGAAGCTTTCCGGCGGCGAAAAGCAACGCCTTTCCATTGCCCGGGCGATTCTTGCAAACCCCGACGTGCTCGTTCTCGACGAAGCGACTTCGGCCCTCGATTCCAAAACGGAGTCGAAAATCCAAAAGGCTTTCGACGCCCTCATGGAAGGCCGCACTTCGCTCGTCATTGCGCACCGGCTTTCGACGGTCATCGGTTCGGACGTCATATTTGTCGTTGACGGCGGAAAAATCGTCGCTTCGGGGAAACATGGCGAACTGTATGGGAAAAATCCCGTGTACCGGGAATTGGTAGACGCGCAAAAAAACGGTTTTTTTTCCGACGAAAATTCCGCCGATTCCCCTTGAAAATAGCGATTGGAATCGTAGAATCCCTTTGTTTCCTAACGATTCCAAAACCCATGGCCGACGCAATGGTTCGACATATCGGAGAAATCGAAGACCTCAAGTATGCCGGAAAGTACGCCGAGGCCCGCAAACGGGTGGAATCGTACCTCCTCAAGCATGCCGACGACTATCGGCTTTACGAGGAATTGGCCGACATTTCCCTTTACGAAGGGGATCTTGAACGTGCCGAAACTTCGATGGAAGTCGCCCGAAAGCTCCATCCCGAATCGGCGACCGGAACCTATCTCATGGGATACATCCTCCTGTCGAAGGGGCGTTTCTCGGAAGGAGTCGAACTCCTCGGAAAAGCGAACGAACTTTTTCCGAACAATCCCGAAATCCTTCGGAATCTCGGTTGGGGAAATACCGTTTTGGGCGAAGTTTCCAAGGGCATCGTCCTTCTCGAACGCGCGCTCAACCTCGCTCCGGACGACGCACTCATCATGGAAGACTTGGGCGTCGCCCTCATTTCCGACGGACGGATCATGGAAGGGGAGGAATACCTTCGGAAAGCCGGAAAAGAAGACCGGATCGCGGAATTGAAATCCATCATGAGGGCTTCGTAATTTTTTTCCGCCCTTCCGGGCGCGCGTTTTCGGCCGCGGCCCAGCCGCGGCCTTATCGTAAGTAACCGATCTTCCGTGTCATTCAAGCTCAAACCCCTCTCCGAATACGACCGATTCGTCGTGATCGACATCGGTTCCTACCGCGTGAAGGTTCTCGTGTGTTCAACCGTCGGCGGCGAATTGAAAATTTGCGGAAAAGCTTCCACGCGCCAATCGAAAAAGAACGTGATATCCGGGGAGATAGCCGATCTTTCCGCGGTTTCCGATACGGTGCGCCGGACTATTTTAAAAGCCGCCGAAGGGCTCGATTCCCTTCCGGAGGAGGTAGTCCTGTCTATCGGTTCTTCGTCGCTCATCTACGATTCCATCGGAACGAATTACGTCCGATCGAACCCCGATGATCCAATTTCGATGGAAGAAGTGGATAAGATGATCGCTTCGACCGAAGGGAAATCGCTTGAACGGATTCGCGACAAGGCCGAAGAACGCTTCGGTCTCTGACCGAACGAGCTCCGGCTCGTCACGACTTCGCTGACGTCGATATCCTTGGATGGAAAAAAGGTTTCCAATCCGGTCGGATTCACGGCAAAGAACGTGAAACTGACCCTCGTGAATTTTTTCGTTCCCTATTCGACCTTCCAATCGCTCTCGCTCATCGTGCGGGATTTGTCGATGCGTCTCGTTTCGGTCATCCCGATCCCGGTCGCCCTTCCGAAACTCGTGGAAGAAACTTCCGAGGCTTTCGACGCCAACGCGTTCGTTGACGTTGGATATTCGAGAATTACGGTCACTCTCTCCGACCGTGGCGAACTTCTCGGGGCGGCGGTGCTCGATTTTGGATGTTCGCTTCTCGAGGAATCCCTACGAAAAGAAGATCCCGGACTCTCGGGGTTCGATATCGAAGAACGCCTCGCCCATCCCGAAAAATACGTTTCGGCCCATGCGTCCTACGCGAAATTCTACGACCTCGTTTCCGATGGGGTGCGAATCGGCCTCTCCGAAATCGCCAAGACCGTCCGGGTGCGCAATTTCTTTTTTTCCGGAGGAGGGAATACCCAAGGCCTCCGTGACGCGTTCGGTGAAAAATACGCTCCTTCGGACTATTGTCGGATATCGTCTTTAAGGGGTTTTTCCGAAGATTCCGATTCGACCTTCGTCCTTGCCGAAGCGGTTGCGGTCTGTGCGAAAGAGTTCGCTTCGCTCAAGAAGGATCCGATTGCCCGAATACTCCGTTACGTCATTTACCGGTATGAATAAGCGCCGGATATCGCTCTCGCAACACGACAACCTGCTCGACGTTATTGAGAAAGTGTCGGTTTTTCCCGATTCCATCGTGACGATCGAAACCGAATCGTGTCCGGCAATCGCGAATTTCCTTTCTTTCCGGTTGCTTTTATCGAGGTTTCCCGATCGGAAATTCCAAATCGTGACCTCCGACGAAAAAATCCGAAAGATCGCCGAATCGCTCGGAGTGCGCGTATTTTCAAAAAACGGCGATCTCGAATTCGAGGCCGCTTATGCCGAAAAAAATCTCCTCCAGCACAATTTCACGTTTTTCGAATACCTCGTGTACGAGATGCGGAAATTCGCTTCCTATCTCGCTTTTCGTTTCGAAAAACGTCAGAACGTCTACCGGGGGCGTAAGGCGGTGCGCGATTCCGGCGCCGCATTGCTCGTTTTGGGTCTCGTCATTTCGCTCTCGCTGCTCGCGTTCATTTTTTATTTCGCGGTTTCCCGCACGTTCGTCTACATTTCGCCGGAGCTTTCCGTCCGCACCACTTCGCGAAATCTCGTATTTACCGAACGGCAGGAAAACACCATTCTCGATACGAAGAACGTCGTGCTCGTAAAACCCGTCGAATACGAATCTTCGATGGAATATTCCTTCAACGTTTCCACCTACGATACCGGCTCCGTGAAATCCGCGCACGGAAAAGTCGATTTCTATAACGAGTTGAACGTCGAACAGGTTTTCCGTCCGAACACCCGTCTTTCCACCGACGACGGCATCGTCTTCCGGACGACCGAATGGCTTCGGATACCGCCCACGAAAACGTTTTCCGGAGAAACGGTCATCGGCATGGTCGAGGCGACCGTATACGCCGACGTGTACGACTCCGACGGAGACCTTATCGGAGTCCGGGGAAACATTGCCGAAGGAACGCTCCTTACCGTTCCGGGACTCAAGTTCAGCCGAGACAAGATCTACGCAAAAACCAAGGAAGCTTTCCGGGATGGACAAGACCCCACCATCAAGATCGTCACTCCGGGCGAGCTTTCCAAATTCAAAGGCATCCTTGCCGAGAAGCTGAAGATGAAGGCGATCGAGGGATTGAAGGAGAAAATTACCGAAACAAACGTCCAGCTCGCGGCCAATTACGATATCATTCCCATTGATAACAACATCCGATATTCGGAACCGGTCATCACGACCGGAAGCGGCATGGACGTGGGGGCTCGCCGGGGCGACGTGACGCTTTATGGGAAAGCCAAGGCTTCCGCCTACGTTTACGACAAGGGTGCCGCCATTTCGTACTTGGGAAGCGTTTTACGGGACAATCTCCTCTATGGAACCGAAAAGCTCCACGCCATCAATCCCGACTCCCTTCGGATTACCAACGTGCTTTTCCGATCGGATGCCGCGCCATTTTCGATGAAGGCGACCGCCGAACTCGACGCGAGCATTTCGTACAATTTCGAAGATCCGACGAACAACCTCACCAAAAAGCTCAAAAACCTCATCGTTTGAACGACCGAGAACGAAGCGACCTCGATCCTCCTAAACGACGGGAACGTCGCGGGAGTAAAGCTTCGTTTTTCCCCGTTTTGGCTGACGCGGGTTTCTTCGAATCCCGATTCCATCGAGTTCATCATCGAAAAGCGCTAATGTTCATCTTGGCGTTCGAAACTTCCTGTGACGACACTTCGGTGGCCGTTTTTCGCGACCGCGAACTTTTATCGCTGGTGACGGTTTCCCAGATTGCCGAACATGCCAAAACTTCGGGAGTCGTTCCTGAAATCGCTGCGAGGCTCCATGCGGGAAACGCGCTTTCGGCGCTTGACGATGCCCTCTCGAAGGCGGGCATTGGACTCGATCGCATCGATGTCGTTGCGTGTACCGGGAATCCCGGTCTCGTAACCTCGCTGTTAGTTGGGAAAACCGTCGCGAAAACCCTTTCGGAAACGCTCGGAAAGCCATTGGTCTGGATCGACCACATAGAAGCGCACATGTTCGCGAATTTTCTCGAGAGGGAAGAACGCGACATTGAATTTCCGTGCGTATGCCTCACGGTTTCGTGAGGGCATAACGAAATCTATTTTTGGAAATCGATGTTCGAGCGCGAACTCTTGGGCGAAACCATGGATGACGCGGCCGGAGAAGCCTTCGACAAAGTTGCCAAAGCCATGGGGCTCGGGTTTCCGGGAGGCCCCGTGATTTCGAAATTGGCTTCCGAATACGACGGGCCTTTCCGGGGAATCTTCCCGCTCGTCACGCTCTCGAAGGACTCGCTTGATTTCTCGTTTTCGGGACTTAAAACCGCGGTCAAACGCGAAATCGATAAGAGGATCGGGGCTTTCGGGAATCCTCGGGATACTGGCTCCTCACGTGCGTGAAAGTCGCTGCGGATTCCCGAGGATTCCCGCGCGCCCCTTTTGTCTACGGAGGACATGCGCGAGATTGCGTTCGAATTCGAGCGGACGGTGGCAGAAATTCTTTCGAAAAAACTCTTTCTCGCGGCGGAATCGAAGGGCGTAAAATCCCTCGTGCTCGCGGGAGGGGTGAGCGCCAACGACTTTTTACGGCAAACCATTGCCGATCGGGCCAGCGCGGAGGGATACCGGTTCGTCGCTCCCGTATCGAAGACCTATTCGCAAGACAATGCCGCGATGGTGGGGATTTTGGCGTACTACCGGATTCGCAAGGGGAAAGGAACGTAAGCCCCCGGTTGACCCTTGCTTTCAAAAGGAAAGCGGTTATCCTGTGCGGGCTTTATTTTTTCGAATTTTTCCACGCATGCCGAAAAAGAACGCCACCGTTGTTCCCGAAACCGCGACTTCCGTTCCGGAAACTTCCGGAGAATGTTCCGGA
>JANJWP010000003.1 GCA_024709505.1 Candidatus Altimarinota bacterium
AGGAGAGCTGCGAATCCACCGAGGCGAAATTGGAAACCATCTTGTTCCATTCGGCCGAGAGGATCTGCGAACCGGACGACGCGGTCCCCACCGTCTGGAGGGCGGAATAGGCGGCGTATCCCACCGAAAGGACGGCGACCGAAGCGAAGATTCCAGCTCATTGAAGAAGTCCCGAGAAAAAAGGATTGCGGGAGGTTTCTTGATTTTTCATTCTGTAAAACCGACAAATAAAAGCTACCCGCCCAGTATAAACGAAATAAAATTGTAGGGCAAGTGTTAAAACTCACGGGAGACGCTTCAGCTCATCCTAAAAACACACTCCTTCACAATCAAAGGAAAACCCCCGTTTCCGGGGGTTTTCCTTTGGATATTCATGGTCGGAGACGCGGGACTCGAACCCACAACCCCACGCACCCGAAGCGTGTGCGCTAGCCAATTGCGCCAGTCTCCGACGACCGGGACATATTATGGATTTTTCGCGAAAGGCAAGAACAAAGAACGCGGACGTTAATAAAGTTCGGGGTTTTCCAAGTGTACCATTGCCATGATGATGGCCTGCTTGGTATAATCCTTGCGCGTCACCCTTCCTCCGGTCAAAAGCCCAACGGCGCCTTCGGCGGCACCGAGCTTTTCGTTTTGGCTGAGTCCGGTGGCATTGAAGGCCTCCGTGATATCGAGCCCTTCTTCCAAAACGAGGCGCGTCACCTCGACGGGGTATTCGAAGACCGAAGACAACCCCAAGTGAAACCGCTTGCCGTCGAAGATCGCGCAAGCGCACGCATCCATGAATCCGGTTTTCGTATGGGGAACTTCCATGAGTCCGCTTTCAAGACCGAGACCGTAAGCGGAAGAGGAATCGGAGTCGAACGCGGCCTTCGCACGGTTCATGGCTCAACGAACGGTTTCTTCGAGGGATTTCGGCTGCGGAGAAACTCCGGAAGGAACATCAAACCCCCGTACCTCGGCCCCGGAAAAAAGCGGATATTCCAAAACCGCTTCGCGCACGGCGGCGATTTTGGCGGCATTTTTCGATCAGACGGAAAGAATCATTGTTTGAAAAAAGAAATTTTATAAAGCGGCGTCGAAAAATTCGTTAATGGATTGCGGGCTCGCCGGCATTCCACTCCCTCAAGAATTCCTTTGCGAAACCCTCCATGAATGCACGTCGCGGTTCCACAATTTTTTTGGCCGACTCCGTTGGACGCTTGTGCGCGACCGCATGCCCGAAATCATCCGAAGGGGGTACTTCGTCCGATTGTATGAAAAAATGGGGGTCCGGGAAGAAATTCTATCTTCCAAGTCATAGGTGGTTGTTCTAAAAACAAAAGTTTTGCCTATAATCGAATAAATTTCACTAAAATCTAATGGAAAACGATTTTCCTTTCGAAAAGCCGAATAAACGGAAGGAACGGACCGAAAACAAACGGTATCTGGCAAAAAAGAAACGGTACCAGGAAAAGATGGCATGAAATTCGTCCGGGGCACCGGAATTTTCAAGCGCCTTTTTGGAGAAATCCGAGAACGTTTGGAGAATTTCAGAAATCAAACAAGGGGTATCGGGGAAAATTCTCACTTGCTTCTCGCAAGATTGAGGAATTCTGGATTTGCAAATACGATGAAACGACGAGCGCGCCGGAGCGGTAGTCATCGGCGATTACGTTTCTCTCCGAAAAGAAGAAATCGACGGAATTATCAAAAGAGCGAACTTGTTGGCACGGTACAAATGAGACAATAACCGTTTCTCTCTCGGTTCCAGAATTTTGCAACCCATAGCGGCCAACCTCGATTACGTGGTTATCGTCGCCTCCGCCAAAGACCCAAAATTCCAACCATGATTCATTGACCGGTACATGGTTTTGGTGGACGAGACCGGAATTCCGCCCATCATCTGCATAACGAAAAGCGACCTACTGCCGATTGACGACCCCGTGCTCGATTGGTACGAAAATACGCTGAAAGTGCCGGTCATTCACGCTTCTTCGGTAAGTGGGGATGGCATTGGCGCCTTACAGGAAATCTTGAGAGGAAAAACGGTCGCATTCGTCGGGAAAAGCGGGGTCGGAAAATCGTCGCTCACCAACGCGCTTTTGGGGGATGACGTCATCACAACCTCCCACGTGAGCGAGAAATGAGGACAAGGGCGCCATACGACCACCGCTTCCAAAATGCACGTTTGGGGGAAGGACTCCTACGTTATCGATACTCCCGGTATCCGGTCTTTGGAATTCTTGGAATTCGACAGGGAGGAATTGAAAATGTATTTTCCGGAATTCGTAAAGCATTCCGGAAAATGCCAATTCCGAGACTGCAACCATGCGACCGAACCCATTTGCGGCATAAAATCTGCCGTGAGCGAATGAAAGATTCCGGAATTTCGGTACCGCACCTATTTGCGACTGCTTTCCGAGGTGGCGTAAAAGAAAACCGCCTCCATTCAATCTGGAAGCGGTTTTTTAGGGGTGATTGCCCCGGTATGAATCGAATTATGGTTGCCCGTTGCCGAATGAAGGCGAATCAAACTTTTCGCTTCGGTAAAGGATTTCAGAATACCGGATGAATTTTTCGAAATGAATCCGTTCACTGACCGGGAGAGATTTGTAGATATGCTGTGGGATGGATACGGAAATGGGGATGGCGGTTCTCGGAAAACGTAACAAGAATATCAAAACAAGGCATTGGATAAGTGTTTTGCCAAATGAATGAAAAAGAGGTGAGATCCCA
Organism: Candidatus Altimarinota bacterium; assembly: GCA_024709505.1. GTDB lineage: Bacteria > Patescibacteriota > Gracilibacteria > BD1-5 > UBA2023 > JANJWP01. The sequence continues at coordinate 2,722 of JANJWP010000003.1, forward strand.
CCTCTTGAGGAAAATCGCGTCACATTCCGCAAACAACGCATTTGTGACAGGCTTCCCCCGGCTTTCTGACGCGCTTGGTCGTTTTCTGACAATAGTCGCAATGCAGCGTTAAGACGGAAGTTTTTCTGCCTTCATGAGTTACCGTAACGCCATCCTTATGGCGGTGGACATGGTTCTCGCCGGGAATGCGTTTCCCATTCTTCTCGGTATATCCGGAGGAAAGATTTCCATGCTTCGGATGCTCCGAGTAGTAACCACCGCCTTTTTCTTGGGAGTACTCCAGCTATTGCCCATGATGGACTCCTTCGTTTGTGTTTGCGGCAAAATCGCCACTCGGGAATATACGCATCACCCCCCCCACGACTGTCAACAGGGTTTGACTATTTTTAAAAAGCCATTCCCCTCTTATGAAACTCAATGGTTAGCGCGGAACTTTCAACCGTATCGTCTTCGGGGTTTTCCGTCTTCGCGTTCCAGAATCGAATCGTTGGGATAAGTTCGTACCGAACGTCCTCAAACGCTTCCTGAAGAAGGGGGATATTGTCGCCCGATATTTCCGGAAATGGTCAGGACAAGTAATCGTGGTACGTGAGTTCTTCAAGCACGTATCCGGAAGAAAGGATGAAATCGATAACCGGACGGTGTTCTTCAAGGCAATCGAACGTATATTCCCGAATGTTGTTCGGAAGACGGGACAAAAAAACGTTGAGGTCCTTCGTATATTGCGGGGTTCGATTCGGATGGCTGCCGGATACGAGTTCATCCCCAATGGAACTCTCCCGGGTGCCATCTTCGTCCTGATGCCAAGTTCTTTCGACCATGTTCAAATATAAAAATGGATTTTTAAAAGTATAGCCCCGGCTATCGGCAAATCAAGCACGGAGATTTCCTCGGAAAACGCCTTGCCACGGAAAGCCGCTTCGGCAGCTTTCTCCCGGACTCGCTTTCGCTCGCCCGTGTGGCTGCGGGTTCGATTCCCACCCACCTGCGTCCGAGACGAACGAAAAACGGCTCCCACGAGGGGAACCGTTTTTCGTTTGGTTATCTGGTTGCGGTTTGCCGAATTCGCGCGAACCAAAATCATCGCATCCCCGAGCGCTTTCGAGTTAGATGAGGAGTTCTTCAAGATGAACCCGAATATGGGCAAAGAAGATTTTGAAAAGTTTCTGTGGGAAAGATGGGAATCCGGGAAGAAGTTTTATCTCAAAACAGGAAAATATCCGGAATTTTCAAAAAAATTGAAAGTATGATACCATGACAAAAGTTTCTAACCAATCAAATCCATGAGCACCACGAATCTCGGACCAGACTCTACGGAGGCCCATATTAAGGTGGGGACCCCCGTTCCCGGAGAAGTCTTCCTCGACGAAAAGGAACGTAAGGTTCTCGTGTCATATTCCCACGGTAAGGGCCACGAAGGAATTTGTGGAATCGAAGCGTGTTATGCGCTTTCCCCGGAAGCAAAGAAACTTGCGGGATCGATTGCCCCTCTCGGCTACGCGTTCGTCGGAATGCGGAATACTGACGGGACATTATCAGCGCATGCTGCGACCATGATGGAAAATCATCCGGATGCGGCCGCCGAAGCGGTATTCATGAAGCAACCCGAAGGATTGTTTTGGAAAGATGATGCTCGACCGCAACACCAACCAGAAGGAGCTGAGTATATCTTCCTCCGGGTATTCGCCGAAACATCTTCCAATCGAAAATTTTCCGAACGGGTACGGGATGTTATTGGATAATTATTTTCAGAATTTGGGACCATAGCATTTACGCGGTTATGGCCATTAACACGTCAGTAACGATACTTCGAAGAAAGAAAACCGCCTCCACATAACATGGAAGCGGTTTTTTCAGGGGTGGTTGCCCCGGTATGAATCGAATTGGTTGCGGGGGTTGGAATCGAACCAACGACCTCAAGGTTATGAGCCTTGCGAGCTACCACTGCTCTACCCCGCGACATACGCTTTTCGCGTGCGGCGAGTATATCCTTTTTTGGATATACGCAAGCCGGAAAGGAAAATGGTGCCAATGAGTGGGATCGAACCACCGACCTCAGGGGTATGAATCCTGTGCTCTAACCAGCTGAGCTACATTGGCGTGCCGGGGAATTATAAGCGAAAACCCGGACTGTCAAGGCGAAGACCACGAATTCGGGGGTCTATCTCAGATAGTTGCATTCGTCCCGGACTCCGCTATCATTGCGACCATGGACGCCCAAAACGCTTCTTGCCAAAAATCCAAAATCCTTCGGCCTACAAACGGCAGGAAGGGCGAGACCCTTGTCGCCGTAGTCGTCGGGGCCGTAATTCTCGCGCTCGCAATCATGGGACTCGCCTCAATCCTTTCCGGAAACTCGACGCTCGAAGCCGAATACGAAAAAAATCTCCGGGCGTTTCTGTTGGAGCGCAATACCGAGACCGTTTTACGCAAAATCCCGGTTCGGGCGGTTAGCGTGGGACAGGAATTCTTTTTGGAAAAAAACGTCGTTGAGAAACGGTTCTCCATCTTGACCGGAGAAGACTATTCGGACTTCCGATTCGTAAATGATCGGGGCGAAATCCAAGATCCAAGCCGGCCCGGAACCTATCGGAGAACTCTTGTGTTGGAGCAATCCCCCGATATGAACGGCTTCCTCGGGCAATCCGTAAAAATCGAAGTGGACGAAGTTTTACCCGGAAATCCGTAACCCTTTTTTTTATGAAATTCGAAATCCAACCGAAACGGTTCTTCCTTTGGACCTACGTCGCTCTCTCAGCCGCGTTCATCCTTCATGACGTCGCGGTCGATTTCCGTGACGGACTCCTGAAAAAGGTCTACGAATCGGGGAAAACCGATACCATCAACGCCCTTATCGCGAACGTTGACAATGGAAAATGCGAAGCCGTCAACGTGTATTCCGGGGAAAAGAAGGTCGATCTCATAAACGTGGCATGTTTGAGCGGCGTCGGAAATCAGACTTCATCGACATCTCCGGAACCATTGCCGGAACTTCCCGTTTCGCAAACGGGGACTTCCGACTAATCGCGAATGCAGACGTAGGTATACGAAGCGCTCGCGTCGGACGCGTTGCATATCCCCCGCCCGGAAACGTAGGACGAATATCCGGTCGGGCAGTTTTGTCCGCCGGTTTTCGGATTGTTCAACGCGGGGCAGTTCGTACTCGGGGTCGTGAACGTTCCTCCGAAAATTTCTCCCCATTCCGAGAGGCAATTCCCGTTCAGGCACGTTTCGATCGCGTTCACCGCTCCGCTCACGCTGAGCCGAAAGCTTCCAGGAACCGTTCCAATTCCGACGTTTCCTCCATCCGGCGCGGCGGCGATGCTCGGATTGGCATACGAAGAACCGACGTAATAATACTGCATCGAGTCTCCGGATCCGAGAAATCCGAATCCCCCAAGACTGGACCCCGAGTGCCCCTCGGCCAAATATCCGAACGTCCATCCGCTTGCGTCCCCTTGGGTTACGATCGATCCAGAACCCCCTCATATGCGGATGGGCCGCGAGTATCCCGCATCGAAAACCGAAGCTCCGGAAACCGACAACGCCGCCGAAGACGTAAGCGCGCCGATTCCCACGCTGCCTCAGGAGAATGAAAACGTCGAAACGCGCGCGTCTAAATCAACGAGGCTATCGATGACCTTGTTCCAGAGTGTGGCGGTAAGATTTTCGGTTCCTCACGCCCTCGGATAGGCGTAGTCGGAGTCGGAAAAAGACTGGAACGCGCCATATCCCGCCGAAACGGCGAAAAGCACCGAAGCGAAAACGAACGCCGAGAAGGCCGAACGCCGGGCGGAAGTCTTAAATTTGGAAGCCATAAAAAGAAGGTGACGGGCTATTCCGGAACGATGCAGGCTCACTCTATCGGTCAGCCCCACGTCCACTCGCAGGCGGGCGGATTGGGAAGACCGGGTTTCGGAACCGAAAAATCAAGGCTTTTCGAACGGTAACTTCCAGCGGGATCGACGATGACGTCCACGCCGTGGAACCGAATCGTTTCCGGACGCGAGTCGTCAATCGCGGCGACGTAGGCCAAAGTTCCGGTGGCAGTTTCGACACCAAGGGAATACTTCAGGTGCGTCCTTCCTTCCGAAGCCCCTTCCGGATACGAGAAGAATACGGCGAAAGAGCGGTTTTGAAAATCGAACGGCTTAGCTCCGTCGCCGGACGCCCTGCTCCCGGAAAGCGAGAGATCGTTTTGAAGGTATCCGGTCCCCGAAGCGATGCCCGCACGCTCCTCGGAGGCAATGGCAACGAGTTGTCCGGCTTCGGCAAGCGCTCCGGTGTCGAATTCGACGACCCGCACCGAAAAAGTCCCGTCGGCGGATATCCGGAGATACCCTTCGGAAACCTCCCCCAAACGAATGAACGGAGGATCGGCGTTATGGGGGTTTTTTCCGATGGTCGCAAGGGTTTTCGGGGAATTCCAAAAGGCGTTCTGCCACCCCGCTCAAAAACGAACCATGCCTACGACGCCCGTCCTGGCGCTGGCATCGTCGTCGAAATAGCCGGAAGGATAGGCGATCGAACCGGTCGATCACGTTCGAAAATCGTCGGAATCGAGATTGCTATCGAATTCGGAAAAATCGGGGGGCAACCCAAAACTAACGAACGTGGCGTCCGGATCGGAAAAAGTTCCGGAGAGAGTTTGGGCGCTCCGCGAGGGATTCATGTCGAGCGAATTCGAGTATGATCCGGTGGAAAACGTGGAAAAATCCTCGGAATATTCGAGTACGAACGGAATGCCCGAAGAAGGGGTCGCTACGCAGGCGAGATTTCCGCTCAAAACCGCCGCTTCGGCGGGAACCGCTTCAATCGACGAGCCTTCGACGGTTCCGCTGAAAACGACGTTTTCCGGGCACTTCCGGGCCGGCGAAAATCCTCACCCGCTCGAATTCGCCGCAATCGACCAAGCGAACGCGGCATCGGCCTTGGCCGAAAGGTTCTTCGACATTTTGGAGTCGTAGGTCTGAAACCGGAGGTTTTCAAAAAGGATTTCCGACTTTGAGAGATACAGGTATCAAAGCCCCATCGCCAAAACGGTGAGGAATATGGCATAAGCGAGGACGTTCGCGTCCCGGTTCCGGAAATCGGCCATGGAATTTAAAATACGACGTTGACGGATAGGGGAAATTCGGGGATTTCGAATTCGGGCCTCCCTATCCATTCATCCCTATGGGAAGAATAAAAAGACAGTTGGATATCGGCCAAACTTCCCGAATTGTATTCTTCGGCCGAAAGCGAAGCCATCGAAATGCCTTCGAACGCCGATTCCGGATAAAGGGGGACCGAAAAGGCGGTTTGAGGTTCGAAAAGCACCGCCCGAACCTGCGCGGAAGTAAGTTCCTGTCCGATGAGAAACCGTTTCCTATAGGTTCCATCGGACACCGAAACCAACCGGTATTGCGAAGGCGCGTCCCCCTCCTCTGCCACGCCCAAAAGGATTCAGGCGGTCTTTCCGGAATTGGTGAACACGGCGTAGTCGAAAGATCAGGAACCGAAAACGCGTACCGATGGAAATACCGAAGAAACCGTTGCGAGCTTGGAGAGCGCATCGGTAAGGGAAACATGGGTTTGGCTCCTCGTTTTAGCCAAAGAAAGCGCTTCGACGGCGCGTGAGGCCAAGCCAATCGTCCCTCCGAGCAACGTCGCGGATATGGCGATTGCCACGACGATTTCGGAGAGCGTATAGCCCCTTGTTTCCATGAAACGCGACGATTAGGTTGGTCTTTGCCCGAAGATGGTATCGGAACTGCGGCGGTTTTCAAGAAACCATGGGTGGAAATGCCTTGCGAAAAACCGTAGGTACCGCATACTGTGGAAGATTTTTTCCTTTTCCACTCGAAAATGCCGGGCGTAAAATTTTCCAAATCCGCCTTTTCCCTCATGGAAATCGTCGTGTCGGTGGCGATTTTGGGAATCCTTTCGCTCGTGGGAATCCTTTCGTATTCGGAATCCTTTTTTTCCAGCAAGGACGCGGTTCGGATTTCGGATCTCGAACGAATTCAGGCAGCCCTCCGGAACGAAAAGCAAAAGGGCGGAGCCTATCCGAAACCCGGACGTTCCTTCGCGCTCGTGGCCTCGGGAGCCTCCAATCCCGTCGCCCATCAGGGAATCTTCGATTCGAAAGCTTGCGGCGACAGTCTTTCGGGCGTTCCGACCGATCCGGTCACGAAACTCCATTATCCGTATTCGGTTCGAACGGGTCAGCAAACGTACCAGGTAGCCGCCATACAGGAAGAATCGGAGACGCGGGCCGTCGTTCTTGGGGATTACCTGCCCGCCGCCCCAACGGTTCTCCCTTCCCTCCTTGTGGCCGTTAACGCCGAACCGGGAACCTGCGTCGAAATTCGCGACGGAATTTCGGGCGGATGCGGGAACGGTTCGGAAAATCGGAAAAAATTCGTTTTGAACGGAAGTCGATCGAACCTCCCTTACGATGGAGACGGACAGCCGTTCTCGGGTGCCACGAGCTTTGAAGAGGCCTTTTCCTGATCGGGAGTTTCCACTCCGGGAAACCCACGGCATGGGGATTGCGGAGAAATCCGGGAATCGGGCGATTACGTCGGAAGCGGCGAATACCGCATCGTGGACGAATGGGGAACCAAACAAACGGCCATTTGCGAATAGCTTCCGCGAGGACGAAGGAATTATTTGACCGGAACCCCTTTTCCCCTACAATCTCCCCGTTCATCGTAACGCCTTCTTTTTTTAGTCCCATTTTCTCTTCGTATGGCCATCTCCACGGACCTGAAGAACATCCGTAACTTCGGTATCGCCGCGCACATCGACGCCGGTAAGACCACCACTTCCGAACGCATCCTTTTTTATTCCGGAAAATCCCACAAAATCGGTGAAGTCCACGACGGTGGCGCCACCATGGACTGGATGGAACAGGAAAAAGAACGCGGAATCACCATCACCGCGGCCGCTACCACCACCGAATGGAAGGGCAAGCAATTGAACCTCATCGACACCCCAGGGCACGTTGACTTCACCATCGAAGTAGAACGCTCGATGCGCGTCCTTGACGGGGCGGTTGCCGTTTTCGACGCTTCGCAAGGCGTCGAACCCCAGTCGGAAACCGTTTGGAAACAGGCCGACAAATACGTCGTTCCTCGCATCGCCTTCGCGAACAAAATGGATAAGACCGGCGCGTCGTTCAAGATGACCCTCGAATCCATCAAAACCCGCCTCGCAGGAAATAAGGTCGTGGCGATCCAGCTCCCGATTGGCGAAGAAGGTGATTTCTCGGGAATCATCGACCTCGTAAAAATGAAGGCCTACAAGTTCGAAGGCAAGATGGGCGAGCAGGTCATCGAATTCGACATTCCGGAATCCTATAAGGCCGAAGCGGAATCTTTCCGCGAGCAGGTCATCGAAAAAGCGGCGGAACAGACCGAAGAACTCATGAACGCCTATCTCGAAAACGGCACCCTCTCGATCGAAGAAATCAAGCAAGGACTCCGCATCGGCGTCATCTCCAATTCCGTTTACCCCCTCATGTGCGGATCGTCGCTCATGAACAAGGGCGTGCAGCTCGTTCTCGACGCGGTCGTGGACTACCTCCCCTCGCCGATCGACGTTGACGGCGGAACCATCTCCGGAACCGACGTTGACGACGTGGAAAAGAAGATCACTTTCAAGCAAGATCCGAAGGAGCCGCTTTCCGCGCTCGCCTTCAAGATCGCGACCGACCCGTTCGTCGGACGCATCACCTTCGTTCGCGTTTATTCCGGAACGCTCAAATCCGGTTCCTACGTCCTCAATCCGATTTCGGGCCAAAAGGAACGCATTGGGCGCCTCCTTCAAATGCACGCCAACCAGCGTCAGGAAATCGACGAAATCCCGGCCGGCAACATCGGTGCCGTCATTGGCCTTAAGGACACGAAGACCGGAGACACTCTCTGCGACGTCGAAAAACCAATCGTTCTCGAGCGCATGGAATTCCCGGAACCGGTCATCTCCATCGCGGTCGAACCGAAGACCAAAGCCGACCAGGAAAAAATGGGCATGGCCTTGAACAAGCTCGCCGAAGAAGATCCGTCCTTCCGCGTTACCTCCAATGCCGAAACCGGACAAACGATCATCTGGGGAATGGGAGAACTCCACCTCGAAATCATCGTTGACCGCATGAAGCGCGAATTCAAGGTCGAATCCAACGTCGGAGCCCCGCAGGTCGCCTACCGCGAAACCATCACCATGCCGGTTGCCGATCAGGATACCAAGCACTCCAAGCAGACGGGTGGTCGTGGTCAATACGGCCACGTCGTCATCTCCTTCGAACCGATTCCGGCCGAAGAGCGCAAGGCGAACCCGGAATTCAAGGAAGAAAACGTTTTCGTCAACAAAATCGTTGGCGGCGTCGTTCCGAAGGAATACATCCCGGGCATCGAAAAGGGCCTCCGCGCCGCTTGGTCTCGCGGAATGATTGCCGGCTATCCGGTCGTAGACGTTCGTGCCACCCTCACCTTCGGTAGCTACCATGACGTAGACTCCAACGAACTCTCCTTCAAGCTCGCCGCTTCCAAGTGTTTCCGCGAAGCTGCCAAGAAGGCGAAGCCGATCCTCCTCGAACCGGTCATGCTCGTCGAAGTCAACACTCCGGAAGAATACATGGGTGAAGTTCTCGGCAACCTCAACTCCAAGCGCGGTCAGATCACCGAAATGACCGAACGCGGAATGGCCAAGATCGTTCGCGCTTACGTACCGCTTTCGGAAATGTTCGGCTACTCCACCGACCTCCGTTCCTCTTCCCAGGGACGCGCGACCTACACCATGGAGTTCTCGCACTACGATCCGGTTCCGTCCAACATCACGGAAAAAATCCGCGCTGAACGCGGCGTGAAATTCGAAGAAGACGAAGAATAGTCGAAGTTCCAACCATAAAACCCCGTCCGATTTTTTCCGGACGGGGTTTTATAAAGAAAATTCCAAAGGAAGCGGAATATGGTTACGCCATCATCGCGAGAGCCGAAGCCAATTGGGCATCTTTGGATGATTTCTTTGAAATCCCCGAAAAGGTTTCCCGGGGAATTTCGTATTCCCGGGAGAGTGCGTCGTAATCGCGCGCTTCAATAAGCGCTTTCGCCAATACCGTGAGCCGCCGGCGCTTGCCGAAAAACTTCTGCAACGCCGAAAACCCTTCCGAGTCCAAGTGGTGAACGATTCCATCAATAACGTACGAATGCGTTGGGGCGGAGGTTTTTCCTCTCATGTCGATTCCGTCATTGAAAACGCCGTCTATCGTTCGATAATACCCCCTTCTCGCCCTTTCGGAAACCTTTCGGGCAGCCGGGTCTTTTTCAAGGGGAATCCGGATCGAAATCCCTCCTTCTATATGGGTGACGTATTCCATGGTAAAAAGCGGTTCGGGGAAATGATATCCAATTCGGGCGACAATGGAAGCGGTGAACTGGAAAATGAAAAGCGCCCCCGTTTCAGGGGCGCTTTAGGCGGAGCGGGATTTCGTCGTCACCGAGGAATCAGGAATTCCCGGTGAGAAGGTTGCCCGCCACGTTGCGGTTGAGCGTGAGACGGAAGCGGGTATGCCCCTCGCCCACGACCGTGAGCGTGAGAAGTCCGGAGTCGATGGCGTACCGAACGAAATCGCGCCAGACCGGAAACGTGCGCTCGCTCGGACGGACCGCTTCAAGCGAATCGGGATCAGTGTCGGGAAAGTCGCGGATTTCGAATTTCGCATCATCCGAAACCAGATCGCTGACCTTGGAAGGCTTCTCCACCCCCTCGTGGGAAACCACGAGGAGCAGGTATTTGCGGTCGGAGAGAAGGGCGTTGACGGCCCCAAGGGCGACGCTGCGCAAATCGGCAAGCTGGGACTCGGTCAGGTTTTTTCGGACCAGGCTTTCGCTCATGGCAATTCCTTTCGGTTTTGGTTTTGGACTGCGAATTTATATGGAAAAAACATTATTGGTCAAGATGTTCCGCAAAAGGCCATTCGGAATTTGGGGCGGCACGAGTAGCATGGTGCCATGAACCCCGAATACGTGCGGTCGGAGGGATATCCCCTTTTCTACCAAAAACCCTATCATTGCGCCATGGCCTGCCTGCAAATGGCGGTATTCCGACGTACCGGCAGGCTTTTTGACCAAGAATGGCTCGGAGCGCGCTTCGGAGTGTCCGTTCCCTCATCGGAAGCATCGACGTTCCGATATGCCCTGAATTTCCTTCTTCCCGACAGCTTTTTACGAGAAGGGATATCAACCGTCGATTCCACCCAGGCGATGAATCGGTTTTTCGACGAATTCAACCTTCCGCTGGAGGCGCGGGCCATACGCCCGTGCGATTCCGAATTCGACCGGCTCGAAGAAAGAGTTTTCGAATGGATCAACGGTGGGGCGGACGTTTGGACCGAATTCGTCGTTGGCGAAAAAGGCTCGGCGAACGCCTATTCCCACGATTGCCTGGTCGAAAAAATCGACCTTCGTTCGAAAAGCGTTTCACTGCTCGATCCGGATCCCCGTGGCGAAAACCATAAAAAAATCTCTGTCGAAGAATGGAAAAACCGAATGTCCGGAGAATACGGAAGACCGACGGGGATCGTCTTGCTTTTTCCAAAATAGTCACTAAAAACAATGGTGAACGATTCATGTCGCATGCATCGGTTCATTTTTGAAAAACCAAAATAAGGGAAGGAGTTCGTCATGAAACGGATTTGGAACGATATCTCGCTCCGCACGAAATTCATGCTGCTGGCCGGCATGCTCATCGTCATCATCATCGGACAGGGGACGGTCGGCGGGTTCGCCGTGAAATCCTACTTCGAAAAAACCGAAGCCGGATACGAACAGGGTACCGTGCCAATCCGCATCATCGGTCAAATACTTGAGCGGATGTCCGATAACCGCGCGCAAGTGTTCGGCGCCCTCCAACACAACCCGGCACGGGAAGAATCCCGATTTCATGACCATCCGGTTTCCGAGCACGTCAGAAGCATCGAGAAAAACGTCGAGCGGATAAACGAGCTCATCGAAGAATACAAAAAGCATCCGGTTTTCCCGGAAGAAGCGGCGCTCCTGAAAGAGTTCGAAGAAAAGCGTTCGGCATACGCCATGAAGATTTTGCGCGCAAAATCGAACCTGAACGAAGAGCTCTGGATGGAAACGGCCGCACTGCTTCGCGAAATCAACCAAAACTACGAAGCCGCCCGGCAGGCCGGGAACGCTCTCTCCAAATTTTTGGAAGGGCGGGCGGAAAAAAGCGTCATCGCCAACCGCGAAGACTACGAATTGCGAGTGCTCATGACGATCGTCGGAGTTCTCGGATCGGCCGTTTTCGGAACGGGCATCAGTCTCATCACGATCGTTTCGTTCCGTTCGCGAATCGGAAAACTCACCGAGATGGTCGCGAACGTCGAGCGATCCAAAGACCTCACCCTTCCGGTGTCGATCAATGGACGGGACGAAATCGCGGGAATCGCGAAGAGCTTCGAGAGCCTCGTTGCCGCGGTTCGGGAAAGCGTTGGCGAAATAAAGCGCGAAGCGTCGGAAGTAGCCCAAGGGACCGAAGGAATCCGGTCGGCGACGAAGGAAATTCAATCTTCCAACGGCTCGCTCTCCGATTCCGTCGCCCAAAGCGCCGCCACGAGCGAAGAACTCTCGGTCAGTATCGCCGAGGTCGGGGCGGGCGCCCACGCCGTGAGCGAACTCGTCGGCAACGTCACGAGAAAACTCGTCTCGGAAAGTGCTGCCGAAGTACGAAAAGCCGTCGAGGAACTGGGAAACGCTTCGCATGCGGTACACCGTTCTGACGCTGAAGTGGAAGAACTGTTCCGTGCTTCCGAAAAAATCGGCCGACTGGCCGATTCGATTGGAAATATCGCGCAACAAACCAATCTTCTCGCTCTGAATGCCGCCATCGAAGCGGCGCGGGCGGGCGAGGCCGGGCGGGGATTCTCCGTCGTTGCCGACGAAGTCCGGAAGCTTTCGGAACACACTTCGCAAGCGACGAAAGAATCCATTGCCGCCATTGCCGACATCCAACACCGGATGGGCGCGCTCCGGGAAGTCATGAAAGAGAGCGTCTCGCAAATAGAATCGGGCGAGACAATCGGAAAAACGGCGGTAAAAACGCTGGCGGAAGCAGAAAAAAGCAGCGGACAGGCGGCTGAACAAGTCGCCGAGATGTCGGCGGCAGTAAACGAGCAGGTTCGGGCCGTCGAAGGACTCTCAAATCAGCTCGAACGCATTGCGGCGGCTTCGGAAGAAGCCAGTTCACAGGCGCGCCTTTCCTCCGAACTGACCGATCGAGTCCATCATGCCACCGCTTCCTTGCGGAATGCGGTAGACAGATTCAAATCGTGACGGACAAAAGCCGACCTCCGGGATTTTCCCGGAGGTTTTTTTTAAAAAAAGGGCGGGCTATGCCATAATCGAGGTTCCTCCCCTTCGGGACGAAACGTCTTCGACGTGTTCGAGCAAGGTCGAATCAACCCCGTTGAAAATATGTGCCCGTATTCCGTCATTGGCGGCGTCTCGCGCGACGGTCAATTTCGAAGCCATTCCGCCCGTTCCGGATTTCGATTTTCCGCTTCCGCACATCCGGGCGATATCCTCATCCGAAAGCCTTGCCGCATGGAGCGTGGAAATACGCGAATCGGGGCGGTCGGCATGCCGGTATACCCCATCGGTATTCGTAACGATGGCCAAATGTTCGGCGTTTACCATCCGGGCGATCAGGAGGGCGTTTCGATCGTTATCCGCTCATTTTCCAAGCGCGACGATTTCTTCGGGAGTGGCGAAGTCATTTTCGTTGAGAATGGGAAGCGCTCCGAAATTCCAAAGCCCCTCCAAGCCCGACATGAGTCCGTTCGAATGCGAAGAATCGGATTCGATCTGCGCGTGCGTCACGAGTCCTTGCCCTACTAAAACCGGCGGATTGCACGAAGCGAAAAGCGCTTCCCAATTGGACATGAGGCGGTGTTGTCCTATCGAAGCGAGCGCTCGGCGGTCCTCCAGCGTAAGTTCCCGGTCTTTCGGAAGGTTTTTCGCCTTTCTCCCCTGGGCGACGGCGCCAGAAGAAACGAGGACGACCCTGCGACGGACGTGCGTAATGAGGTGCGATATTTCAAAGGCCAAACGGGAAAGTTTTTCGCGAGCCCGAGGCGAGTCGAAGTCGGCGGATTCGGAACCGACTTTCACGACGATGGGAGCGGCGGCGTGTCGGGAGCGTTGGGCGTTCATGCGGAAGGACTGAGAGGAAAATTGTGTGCGGAGGCGGATTCCGTTCGGAACGCCGGGAAGATGCCTTACTCCTCCTGCGTTTTTGGCCGCATGAGCGGGAAAAGCACGACGTCGCGGAGATTGTTTTGTTCCGTAAGAAGCGCGATGATCCGATCAACTCCCATGCCCCAGCCGGAAATCGGCGGCATGCCGTATTCCATGGCCCGGACGAATTCAGCATCTCCGGTCATTGCCTCCTCGTCACCCTCTGAGAGGGCCTTCTCTCCAGCAGCGAAACGCTCCGCCTGGTCGATGGGATCGACGAGTTCACTGTACGAATTGACGAGTTCCCACCCATTCACGACGAGCTGAAAGGCGTCCGCATGGTGGGGACGCTCGTCATTGCGTCGGGCGAACGGCTTGAGTTGAATGGGATAATTGTAGAGGAACGTGGGATTGACGAGCTTGGGGCGCGACATCTTCTTGTAGAGGTAGTCTATGAGCGTGGTGAGCCCCATCTTGTCGGCACCTTCGATGGCAATGCCCTTCGCCGCGATGTCGGCACGGAGTTTCTCCACGTCGTCATACGCTGAAACGTCGATACCGGTATCGCGTTTTACGAGTTCGATATAATCTTCGCGCTTCCACGGAGTGGTAAAATCGACGTCAACGAGTTCGTTCTGCTTGTTCCGGATCTTGCGCTTGCGTTCGAGTTTCAGTTCGTCGAAGAGATAATCGAACATCTTTTCGGTAAAGGCCATGTTATCGCGAAAGGTCCAATACGAGCAATTGTGTTCGAGGTGGAGGTGCTCGGGAAGGTGCGAAGGATCCTGGCCTTCGTTGCGGAACGCTTTGCCAAGTTCGAAAATCTTCTCCATGCCCGCGATATTCAGAAGCTTGAGCGGGATTTCGTGCGATATTCGCAAAAACACGTCGATGTCGAGGGCTTCCTGATGGGTGACATAGGGTTTCGCGGCAGCTCCGGTGGCCGCGTTCGTAAGAACTTGTCCTTCGATTTCGACAAATCCCTCCTTCCAATAAAATTCGCGGAGCTTGCGGACGAAATCGCTTCGGAAACGAAAACGCTTCATGACCGCATCATCGGAAATGAGGTCGAGATAGCGTTGGCGGTATTTGGCTTCCTCGTCGGCAAGGCCGTGGAATTTTTCTGGGAGCGGGCGGAACGCCTTGCCAAGGAATTCAACTTCGGTGGCAAAAACGGTTACCTCCCCCTTATGGGTGCGGAACGTCTCCCCGCGAACGCCGATAAAATCGCCCAAATCCACGAGCTTCTCCACGAATTTGAAAGCCGTGACGACATCTTCGAAAGGGCCGACGGAATCACGGATTTCGCCTCCGACGCGAATCTTGCAATTATCGCGGGAAAACATGACCTGCACACGACCGGTATCGTCTTGCAAATGGGCGAACGCGATCTTTCCGAAAGAACGGAAAAGCACGACGCGACCAGCAAGGGAAACGTCGGTTCCGGAAGATGCCATTACTTCTTCCGCAGTGCGGAATTCCTTTCCTTCAGCATCCGCAAGAACGCGTTCGGCCGAATGGGTTTTTAAAAACGTTTCCGGATACGCGGGAACGCCAAGGGAACGGATACGGCTTAAACGGGCGAGACGAACGCTAAATTCGTCATTCGCGACAGGAATGGTCATTTTGGCTTATTAATGGGACGAATTGGGTTTATGGTAGTAAAAAATCGAGGCTTGTCAAAAAAAGGTTGCGCAACGCTTTCGCAGGCGTAGAATACGGTATCTTATCCGATATTACCGCTCGCGAGGGCCAACGCAATGACGGACAGGGAAATGCTCGCGAAAGCCCGGGGACTTGCGATTTCGCTCGTCGAAAAAGTCGATCACTACCAGTACCACAACGTGGGACATACCTTCGACGTTTATTCCCGAACTTCCTACCTGGCGGACATGGAAGGGGTTTCCGAAGAAGAAAAAACCGACCTGCTCATTTCGGCGTTGTTCCATGACGTGGGTTTTTCGGTAACGTATCCGCAAAACGAAGGCATCGGCGCCGACATCGCCGAAAGTTTCCTTCGGGAAAACGGGCATCCTGAGGAGCGCGTCGCCCGGGTTCGCAGAATCATTTTGGCCACCGTCCTTTTTTCAAAAACGGGCGACCTGCTCGAAAAAATTATTCAGGACGCCGATCTCGATAATCTGGGAAGAAAAGATTGCCTCCTCCGGACCGACGCCTACCGGAGGGAGCTCCAAACGCATTCCCCCACCCCGTTCGACGAAGCGAAATTCCTCGATTTCACGCAGTATTTGCTCGGAGGGGCATTCACGTTCCAAACGGAAACCGGGAGGCGTGAACGGGAGGAAGGGAGACAGAAAAATTTGGAGGCCTTCGTCGCAAGGTACCGATAATGAAAATCCGGGGTATCCCGGATTTTTTTCGAACCCGAATTTTCGCGAGGGGAAAAACGGGTATACTCTTGGGGAATCTCCAATCCGAAAACGCATGCGAAAACTCTTCCGGTTCCTTCTTTTCACGACGCTCCCCCTCGCGATTCCGGCTTCCGTTCAGGCCGGAGGTTTCGTCTATCCATTCGACCAGATTTCGGCGACTTCGTGCAAATGGAATCCTTGGTCAAGCCTTAACGACGACTGCAAGATCGATTTGCCTCGAATTTCGGGGGCGAACTATTCGCAGTACGAAAAAAACCAGCTCTACCGACGGGTATACACCGTGCTTTGGGGGGCGACCTACGACTACGGTTGGGACGTCGGACTCGGCAGCCATCTGGGAGTGGATATCGCGACCTCCGCGGGAACGCCGGTTCGGTCGATTGGGGACGGAAACGTCGTATATGCGGGATGGTCGAACGGATGGGGAAACGTCGTGACGATAAAACACGTCCTCTCGGATAAGGCCGTCATCTATTCGAATTACGCGCACCTTTCCAAAATTCTCGCGAAAAACGGGGAAGTCGTGCTCGCGGGCCAAAACGTCGGGGAAGTTGGAAATACCGGGAATTCCTATGGGAACCACCTCCATTTTCAAATTGACGTGACCAATCAGGCACATCCGTACTATTACGTTACTTGCGGAAAGGGTCTTGATCCCCTCTCGGTCGTGAACAAGGGGCTTTGTCAGGACTTCCTCAAACTCAACACCATCGATCCGATCGCGTTCCTCGAGAGCGGGAAGGTCGCGATTCCGGGCGAGGCGACTAAGGCCGTCATCGAAGCGGTAAAAAACCGTCCGGTTGAAAAAGTGGACCGTTCCAAGATGAAGACCCGTGCGGAAATCCAACAGGAAGAAATCCAAGAATTTCTCAAATCGAACAACATTTCCATAAATCTTTCCGATAAGGGAACCAATGTCATGGCCGGAAGCTCGATATGGTCTTCGGTAACGTCCGGGAACGTTCAGGGAAAGGCAACGCGGGGCAATTTTCCGGAAGCTGGACTCGATCTCGTTTATGACGCTTCGGCGCTTTCGGTATTTCCCGAAAAAATCGTCGCGCTCGAGGGCGGAAAACGCGAATTCCGAGTTACGGCCAAAAAGACCGGGGCTTTTGAAATCGCCTTTAAGATGGGACAAACGGTCATTGCCAAAAGAACGATCGTCGTCCTTTCCAAAACCGACGCGGAAAAACCCGCGACCGCCGAAATCCGCGCCCCGAACGACATCGTTCTTGGAGAATCCAAAAACGTGCTCGTCATCATGAAGAGCAAATACGGGACCCCCCTTCTCGACTCAAAGTTCGAAGGACGCTACGTTCTCCGGGTACTCAAGGGCAAAGCCAAATTCTGCAACGCCTCGAAAAACGAAGTGCAAAACTGCCGGACGGAAAAACTCTCCGACGAACTCGAATTCACCTACGAAGATACCTACCGATGAGCCCTCCAAGCACAAATTCGGGCATTCGCTTACGCTCCGATATCGCTTCAACTGGTTCGAATCGATCTTCCGAACCGGCCTTCGGTCACGAGATTGAACCGCGACATCAGCGTAACCGCGCCGAAAGGACTCGACAATACCTACGCCTACTATGCCGAAAACGTCGCAGCGCTGCAAAAGGGATGGTTTCCGACAAAGGACGGGTACCTGCTCCAAAACCGCGAACTCGTCGGAAGCGGAGCAAAAGAACTCATCCGACGCTATCTCGGGTACCGGTGGCTCAAAGCCGGAAATGACTTCGCCAAAAAGAAATCCGTCGGGGCCGACATCGTGCGGTTCGAACGGGATTTCGGAAAAACCGACGATTTCGCTCGAATCACCCGCGGACAATTGGCCGGACTCGTGTTCGAATATAAAAGGGAGCCCATTTCCACGTCAGGCGGAACGCCATTCGTTGACGAGGGAGGCGCTTGGCGCGACGTCATTGCCACGCTCAGGATTCGTTACAGCTTTCAATGGAAGGACCAGTTCGGCGCGAGATATTTCCAACCGGACAAAACCGTTACGGTAGGAGAAGCGCTCTACTTAATGGAAAAAATCGGAGAATAAGCGCGTTTGGGGAGTTCGTGCAAAATAAAAAAACGGCTCCCGCTTGGAAGCCGTTTTAAAACGTCGTCTCGAAAAAGAAATTCAGGAACCCTTGGAATAATCGGCGCCGTAGAGGCGGCGGTAATCCTTCATCGCCTCGATGATTTCGCCGACCGGATCTTCAAGGGACGGGCCCTCGGGAACCGATTCGAGCCGCGCGAGCAAATCGTCGAAGGTTGCGATGGCATGGACCGGAATCCCGTATTTGGCGCGAGCCTCCTGAACGGCTGAAAAATCGCCTTCCTTGCCTTTTTCCATGCGGTCGAAGGCAACCACGACCCCGTGGGGAATCCCTCCGGACGCGCGGATGATTTCGATGGCTTCGCCCACGGCCGTTCCGGCCGTGATGACGTCGTCAACGATGAGCACCCGCTTTTCCGCAAGCTTCGCCCCAACGATGTTTCCGCCTTCGCCGTGGTCCTTGGCTTCCTTTCGGTTGAAGGCCCACGGCTTGTCGCGACCGAACTTGCGAAACAGCCCGGCGGCGGCATGGGTCGCCAAGGGAATTCCCTTGTAGGCGGGGCCGAAAATGACGTCGAAGTCGCCGTGGGTTTCGAAATAGCCGCCGAAGCCGAAAGTCGAGTGCGCGGCGGCGGAACGCTCGTCGGGATAGAGGGAAGCGATTTTTTCGGCGTAGAGCAATCCAAGCTCCCCGGATTCGGAGCCGGTGCAAAAACTGCCGAAGTTGGCGAAATACGGCGAGACCCTTCCGGATTTCAGCGTGAATTCGCCGAACTTGAGGACGCCCTTGGCCAACATGAAGTCGAGCAGGCGGACGGCGACGGATTGGGGAAGCTCTTGCGGAAAATCCGCACAAACATCCATGACCATGACTGTTTCCTTTCTCCGCTTCAAGCGGAACGGGCGTTGCGATAATTGGAACGGTGGAGATTGATTTCGTCGCGGGTCTTCCCCGCTGCGGCCGCCACGTCCTTGGCGTAGATGATGCCCCGCGAAGAGTTGATCATCATGCCGAAGCCGTCGGAATCCTGTCCGGCCTTGACGGTCGCTTCGACGTCGCCGCCCTGGGCCCCGATTCCGGGAACTAAGATCGGCATGTCGCCGACGAGTTCGCGAACGCGGGCAAGCTCCGAAGGACGGGTCGCGCCAACCACGAGGGCCATGCGATTCCCCCCATGACGAGCGTTGAGTTCGGCCATCCTGCAAGCGACCTGCTCATAGAGCTTGAGGCCGTTATTCAAGACGAGGTCCTGAAAGTCGCCCCCACCGGGATTGCTCGTGCGGCAAAGCACGATGACGCCCTTGTCCTCGTATTCGAGGAAAGGTTCGAGCGTATCGAGTCCCATGTAGGGATTGACGGTCACCGCGTCGGCGCCGAATCGGACGAAGGCCTCTTCGGCGTATTTCTCGGCGGTATTGCCGATATCGCCGCGTTTGGCGTCGAGAATCACGGGCGTTTTATAGTCGCGCTGGATGCGGGAGATGAGCATCTGCAGTTCTTCTTCCTTTTCGTAGCGGGAAAAGAAGGCCGCGTTCGGTTTGAAGACCGAAGCGTGCCTGGCCGTAGCCGAAACGGCGTCGAGGCAAAAGTCGGCAATGACGTCACGAATGGCCGGATTGGCGAATTCGCTGCCGCGAGCCTTGGCAATGGAAGCGTAATCGGGATCGAGTCCGACGCAGAGAAGCGAATTTTTACGTTCCTGCGAGGCGCGGAGTTTCTCAAAAAATGAACGGGGTTTCGTCATGGTCGGCGTTCCTTTCTTTTTCGGACGATGTGAATGAACGTTCGAACGGAACCCGAATTTTTCCGGGTCCGAAACGAATCATTGACGATAGTACGTTTTTTATGGATAAGTCAATCGCAATCGGCTGTTCCACCTACCACTTCTCCGATTCGCGCAATTCGTCGCGGAGCTCGGAAATTTTATCGCGGAGCTCGGCGGCGAGTTCGAAGTCGAGGTTCGACGCGGCGACGTCCATTTCGAGTTCCAGGCGCTTCAAGACTGCCCGCGGATCACCGGAATAATCGGTTTTTCCTATTTTTTTGCCCTTGAGTCCGATTTCCTTGATGCTCGAAACGATAGTTGTCGGCGTTATGCCATGAGTCTCGTTATACGCTTCCTGCACGGCTCGGCGGCGTTCGGTTTCGCCGATGGCCTTTTCCATCGCGGCGGAAATCTTTTTCGCGTGGGAATACATGACGACCCTTCCGTTAGAATTGCGGGCGGCACGACCGATAATCTGTAAAAGCGAGGAAACCGAGCGGAGAAACCCCACTTTCTCGGCATCGAGAATGCCGATGAACGAAACTTCGGGCAAGTCGAGCCCTTCGCGAAGGAGGTTCACCCCCACGATGGCTTCGATTTTTCCGGTTCGCAGGTCACGGAGGATTTCGAGACGTTCGATGGTTTCGATTTCGGAATGGAGATAGCGGACCTTTACGCCATTTCCCGCGAGGTATTCCGCCAATTCCTCCGACGATTTCTTCGTCAGCGTCGTAATGAGAGCGCGCTCGCCTCTTGCACGGACCTCTTTCAGATTCCGCATGATCGAATCGGCCATGAATTCCATGCCTTCGATCTCGATCTTGGGATCGAGGAGTCCCGTAGGACGGATGATTTGTTCGGCCACGACCGACGAACGCGAAAGTTCGTACTCGGCAGGAGTTGCCGAAACGCAGACGGTCTGGGCGATCTTTTTCTCGAATTCCTCGAATTTGAGCGGTCGGTTCTCCATCGCGGAAGGAAGCCGAAATCCGAAATCGACGAGATTTTCCTTTCTCGACCGGTCGCCCGCGTACATTCCTCCGATTTGCGGAATGGTAATGTGCGATTCGTCAACGAAGGTCAAGAAGTCTTCCGGAAAAAAGTCCAAAAGGGTCGAGGGGGTTTCTCAAAATCCCCTGCGGGAAAGGTACATCGAATAGTTTTCTATTCCGTTAACGTATCCGACCTCGGTGAGCATCTCGATATCGTATTCGGTTTTCATTTTGAGCCGTTCGGCTTCGACCAAACGGCCGTTCTCACGGAAAAACCGAAGCCGTTCTTCGAGTTCGGCGCGGATTTTCGGAACGATTTCCGCTACCAGCTCGGGCGAGGTAACGAAATGCTTAGCCGGAAACACCGTAACCGTTTCAACCGCCTCCAAAACGCGGTTGGT
This sequence comes from Candidatus Altimarinota bacterium, assembly GCA_024709505.1. GTDB lineage: Bacteria > Patescibacteriota > Gracilibacteria > BD1-5 > UBA2023 > JANJWP01. The sequence goes on from JANJWP010000003.1 coordinate 23,547, forward strand.
AACGGCTTCTTTCCGGACGATATTTTCGAGTTCGCCGTCAAAAAACGACAGCGACCAAAACGTTTCCGACGAGGCCGGAAAGATTTCGAGCTGATCTCCCATGACGCGAAACGATCCGGGGAGGAAATCGGCCGTCGCGCGACGGAATTGGAGCGCCACGAGAGAATCGAGAATCGATTCGACGCGGTAATTTTCGCCGACCGAAAAACGGATCCGTCCCGAGCCGTAATCCTCCTTCTCGCCGATGCCGTAAATGCACGAAACCGACGCGACGATAATGACGTCTCGCCGGGAAAGGAGGCTTTCGGTGGCCGCATGGCGGAGACGGTCGATCTCTTCGTTGATGGTCGCTTCTTTTTCGATGTATTGGCCCGTTTTGACCACGAATGCCTCCGGCTGGTAATAATCGTAGTAGGAAACGAAATAATGAACGGCATTGTCGGGGAAGAATTCTTTGAATTCCTGGGCCAACTGGGCGGCGAGGGTCTTATTGTGCGCGATGACGAGCGTTGGGCGCTGCAACCGCGAAATCACGTTCGCCATCGTAAAGGTCTTTCCCGACCCCGTAACACCAAGGAGGGTCTGACAGCGGTTGCCCACGGAAATGGATGCGCAAAGGTCGTCGATGGCCTTCGGCTGGTCTCCCGTAGGGAAATATTTGGAAGCGAGGCGGAAGGGGTACATGGAAAAAGGCAATGGAATCGAACCGGAAGTATACCAAAAAAATCCCGAGCGGCAACGAATGAACCGTGGAAAACGGGAAAAACCAAAAAAACTTGCGGACCGTCCGCGAGATGCGGTACAATAGTCCGTCGTAACGAAGCGTTCCTTATCCTTTTGCGAATATGGAAACCGCGACATTTGGGAAACGGGACTTCCTACGCCCGACCCTCGTGCTCATCGAAGAGCACAAAGAAGACATACTTCGGGAATGGCTTGAAAACGGCCAAACCGAACGGGTGACTTCGGCGACGGGCGAAACCGCCGAAGAAATCGGAAGGGATTTCCTTTCCGCCGTCATATCCGACATTGGCACGGTTGCTGGAGAAAAATTCCGCATGGTCGGCGCCGACGTTCTCGCCAAATGTTTTCACGATCTCAAACGTTCGGCCGTATTGGTGCTCGAGGGAATAGGAAGCCTTCGAAGCATTCACCGCGCCTTCGATGAAGGATTGGTCGCCATACTCTCGGCCCATGCGACCGCAACCGAAAACCTCACGAAAGAATACCGCCGTGCGGTCGATGCCTCGGCGTTGGTTTCGACCACCGACCCGATGGGAGTGATTACCCACGTGAACGAACGGTTCTGCGAAGCTTCGGGATATTCCCGGGAAGAGCTCATCGGCAAACCCCACAGCATCGTTCGGCATCCGGATGTCCCTTCGTCGATTTTTGCTGAAATGTGGTCCGTCATAAAATCCAAAAACGTGTGGCGGGGGATTTTGAAAAATCGTAGGAAAGACGGCAGTTCCTACCGCGTGAGCACGACGATTTCCCCCATATTGGGCTTGAACGGCGAAATTCGCGAATACGTTTCGATCCGGTGGGAAATCCCCGAAAGCGGAAATTAGAAAGAGACCCGGCTCGCGATAACCCTCCAGTTTTCCAGGGAAATTCTTTCGGGACGTTCATCCAAGCGGATCGCAAGCTCCCCGAAAAGCGTTTCTATCGTGTCTTTCGGGACTCCGAGACCGGAAGACAGATTGGACGCAGCCTTCTTGCGTGGAGAAGAAAATCCCGCCCGGACGACCTGCAGAAGGCGCTTGTCAAAATTCGGGTCGGACAAGGGCGCGACCGAAAACCGCAGCGCCGCACTGTCAACCTTTGGGGCCGGACGGAAACATCAAGCCGGAACTCTCGCGACGAGTTCGATATCTTGGCACGCGTTTTTACAAAAAAGGGAGAGTCCCGATTCTTTCCCCTCTTTCGCGAGAATCCGTTCGGAAACTTCCTTTTGCATGAGAATGACCATGAATTCGGGACGAACGGGCAGTCCGTAGAAAAAACGGTCGAAAATCGGCGAAGTGATATAATAGGGAATGTTCGCGATGATCCGGTAACGCTCGAATTCGGGAACGTATTTGAGCACGTCAGACTCCAAAATGCGGAATGCCGTTCCTTCCGGAACGTGCAAATCCCCCTTGGAAAGACGGTCTTTCAGAATGCGCACCATGTCCGGGTCGAGCTCCACGAGCGTAAGCGATTTTGGTCGCATCGAAAGGAGCCGCTCGGTCAAGGCCCCGTATCCCGGACCGATTTCGACGACGTCTTGCCCTTCGACATCAATCGCCCGAGCAATGGACGAAAGCGCCGCGTCATCAACGAGGAAATTCTGTCCGAACGCCTTTTTCGCCCGGATGGCATAGTCGGATACGACGCTCATACTAGTTTACAATGGGGGTTTTTTCGTTGAATTTACTCTTGATTCTCGACAATTCGCCGATGTACACCATCCACTTCATGAGAAAATTCCGGTATACGTCCTTCAGTTGGTCGATAAAGTCTTTCTTGTCGCTCTTATAGCTGTCGGCAACGTTTTGGGCAGCAAATATCCGTGCCGCCGACTTGTAGGCCGAAAGTTTTCTCGTAACGAGCGAATCGCAACTTTCCCGGTTTCCGGAAAAAATCGCCGTAGATCCGTCGGCGCTCACCGCCCCCAAGGAAGCGACGGCCTGCCCCAAAACGCTCGATGAATCACCGAGGTCGGCGCAGGTTTGGGAATATTTTTTATGGAAAACCGCGTCTTCGCTCGTCGAATCAAACCAATTGGCGATGTCGATGTCCATGGCGACGAAATCCTTTCCCGTCCGAGCCTGCATTTCCTTGAGTTTGGCTTCGGCTTCTTTATCGGTCTTTCAAAATTCGAGGTCCAAAATGACCCGGTAGGCGACGTCTTGATCCCCTAAAACCGGTTCGGGACAAACGTAGTCCGTAATGCTTTTGGCTCCGGCTCCTCCGGGCCTCCGAGCCTCCAGACAACGGCAAATTTCCGCGGAATACGCCCCTTTTGCGGGACACGTCCACGAATCTTCAGCGGAAACGGAAGGTCCGAAAAACACCCCGAATCCCCAGAGCGGAAGGAAGAACACGCATGCGATACTCCGCTTGGCCATGGATTTACCGTTTACGGAAGAATGAGGCGATCCTCGAAAAAAACGAAGGCCTTTCTTTTGGGACCCCGAACACGAGCATTTTGAGGATTTCGGAAAAAGAAACCTTCCCTTCCCGAATTTTCGCCAGGTCGATACGCTCCGGAGCCTTTGTTTTTTCTTCGTCCCTGGAAATCCCGTAAATCGACGCCACGATGCCTCATAAAATCATGCCGGTTACGACGGCATCGACTTTCCGGATGGAACGGTGGGCGATCTTTTTGGGGATTTTGGGTTCCACGGCTACGATTCGAGCTTATTGATTTTTACCGATTTCGACGGGAACTGAAGTTTGGGAATTTCGATGACGAGAAGGTTGTTCTCCATCGTGGCACGAATCTTGTTGAATTGAAGGTTTTCCGGCAGAACGACCGAACGGGAAAACGGTCCGAAGAAACATTCTTCCACCAAAACCCTCCCCGCTTCGGCATAAAAATCGGGGCGGAGACGTTCGCCGGCAATGGTAAGGACGTTTCGGGAAACCGAGACGTCAACCGCATCAATGGCCATGCCCGCGAGCGGCGCGACGATAACAATCGCTCCGTCCTGATCAAGCACGTCGAGGGCGACTTGTCCGACGTCCTCTTCCACGCCCTCGCCTTCGTGGTCGTGGTGAACGTCGATTTCCCCGGAATCCTGATCGTGATGGCCGATGTTGAAAAGTTTGAACATAGGGATTGCGCGTGAAAAAACCGAGAAGAATGGTATGCGTTCTGCCGCGTTTTGCAAATTTTTCAGCGGTATGGTAGACTGGGAAAAACCGCTTCAAATTCAAAAAAACCGAACCTTGAACCTCCAAGCGCCAGAGAATCACGAATCGACTGCCGAAACGCGAATGCCCATCATGGAAAAGGTCTCGGGGATTTTTTCGAAACCGGCGTTCGTAAAAAAATCGGGGTTTCGCTTCCCCTCGATAAAAAACGGGGATTCCGGAAAAATACGGCTTTCCCGTAAAGAGAAGATATTCTTCCTCGACGCGTTCGGTTCGCTCGTAAACGCGGGGATTCCCATTATCCGGTCGCTCCAAATCATCTACTTCCAATCGCAAAACCCCCGTCTCCAAAAGATCGCGCTCTTTTTAAAAAGAGAGATCGAGGCGGGCGGAAACATCGCGAAAACGGCGTCGGCCATTCCGGAGGTATTTTCGTCTTTCGACGTGGCCATGTTCGAAATGGGAGAGGCGACGGGAAAAATCTGAGGAGCGCTCGAAATCGTCACGGAACGCGAAGAGAAGGGATTGGAACTGTCACGGAAAGTTCGTCAAGCCCTCATATATCCGGCAGCCATCGCCGTCATCGCGACGGGGATGATCGCGGTCATCATGACCTACGTCGTACCGAAAATCGAAGGCATTTACCGTGAGGCGAACGCCAATCTCCCAGCCCTCACGACCGCCGTCATCGCGACGAGCCGTTTCCTGCGGGATTACGGCACGGGAGTGCTCGTCGTTTTGTTTTTGGCGGGCACGGGCTTTCTCGTGGCTCTAAAAAACCCCCTCGTTCGGATGCGTTTCGACGAGGCGGTATTGCGCGTTCCGGTTTTCGGGGGAATCATGCGGAAGAAAATCCTCGTTTCCTACTGCGAATTCCTCTCCTCGCTCCTTTCAAGCGGCATCGTCATAAACCGGGCGTTGGCAATCGTACGGAACGGGCTCGGAAATCGGTACTACGAAGCAATGCTCGATTCCATGCTCGAAGACGTAAAAACCGGGCGTCCACTTTCTTCGAGCATGGGGGGCGAATATACGGAACGCAAAATCCGTGGAGAGGCCATGGGAGCCGAAGAGGAGCGGGCGTTCAAGAAGAAGATCGAATGTTTTCCCATCGAACTTTCCACCGCGGTAAAAGTCGGCGAACAAACGGGGACGCTCGCCGGAATGCTCGGAAAATCGGCCAAACGCTACGGACGCGAGATTGACGCGCTCGTAAAAAACCTCTCCAGCATGCTCGAACCCGTCGTCATCGTGGGGGTCGGAGGCATCGTCGGCACGATCGTGCTCGCCATCATGCTCCCGTTTTTCAACATGGCGAACGTCGTTCGATAGGGCGACGGAGCGGGCGAATTTCAGGAATTATTCCCCCTTCCCTGCCGCCTGTTCCAAAAGTTGCGTCTGATCGGCAATCGAAAGCGCTTCGACGATATGGCCAAGTTTCCCCATCATCACGACGGGAATGTTCGAAAAATTTTCTCCGATCCGGTGGTCGGTAATGCGGTCCTGCGGAAAATTGTAGGTGCGGATTTTTTCAGCCCGTTCGCCCGTTCCAACCTGCGAAAGACGATTGGCGCCGAGTTCGTTCGCCCGTTTCTCTTCTTCGATGGCATAGAGGCGGGCCCGAAGGATTTCGAGGGCTTTGGTCTTATTTTGGAGTTGGGAACGTTCGTCCTGGCATTCCACCGCGAGTCCCGAAGGTTTGTGGAAAACCCGAATGGCCGAAGATGTCTTGTTGACCTTTTGACCTCCGGCTCAGGAAGCTCGACAGGCCGTGATTTCAATGTCGTCGTCACGGATTTCCACGTCGAGGGCTTCAGCCTCGGGGAGCACGGCCACGGTCACGGTGGAAGTATGGACGCGCCCCTTCGCCTCGGTTTCGGGAATGCGCTGGACGCGATGGGTTCCGCCTTCGTATTTGAACTTCGAATACGCTCCGGAACCGGAAATTTTCATGATGATTTCCTTCAGCCCCCCGACCTCGCTCGCGTTTTCGTCGAGAATTTCGAGGCCAAAACCTTGTTCGCGGGCGAAGTTCATGTAGGCGTTCGCGAGTTCGCGGGCGAAAAGCGCGGCTTCGTCGCCTCCCGCTCCTGCCCGGACTTCCAAAATGATGTTTTTGTCATCGTTCGGATCCTTGGGAAGGAGTTCGATCTTCAATTCTTCTTCGAGAACCGGAATCTTTTCTTCGGATTCGGAGAGCTGCTCCTTGGCCATCATGATCATCTCAGGATCTTTTTCGGTTGCGAGAATTTGTTTCGCCTCCTCTAAGTTGGCCCAAACGGTTCTGTATTGTCCATAGAGTTCAACCGTGCGTTCGAGGGATTTTTTTCGCCGCATGACCTTCTTGAGGCGTCCGGGATCGCTAAAAATGGAGGCGTCAGTGGAAAGTTCGTTTTCGATCGAGCGGTACTCGTCAACGATGGCGTCAAGATTGAATTTCATATCAGAAAATGGCTTTGTATCGACTTCTAATAGGCCTTGGAACGTGGCGGATTGTACGCGAAAGGATGCTTTAGTCCAATTGTTTGACTTTCGAAGGTTTTTTATTAACCTCTCGAACGCTCTCCGAAAAGGAAGCGTCCGCGCCCCGATGGCGGAATTGGTAGACGCGAGGGACTCAAAATCCCTTTTCGGCAACGGAGTGCGGGTTCGATTCCCGCTTGGGGCACCATGAAGGAAGATTCGGGTTGACCAGCCCAAGCCCGGAGAGGTGGCAGAGTGGTCGAATGCGCCAGACTCGAAATCTGGTATACCGGTCTCCGGTATCGGGGGTTCGAATCCCCCCTTCTCCGCCAGTAAAAATAAACCGTCCGTCCGCAAGGGTGGGCGGGTTTTTTTGCCATCGACGACAGGAATTCGAACGAAGGCCGCATTCGACGACGAATCGTCAAGTGGAAATGGCCGTCCTGCCTTGAAAACGGGGCGGCTTTTGCTATCCTTGAAGGGCATTTTCCCCTTGCGTGCATCTGGTCCAGATTTTTTCTCTACAATCACACGCTCCTTGGGTTCGAGCGGAGAGGGACGGAAGCGTTCCGATCCCCGTCGGCCAACACGTGCAGAAGGCTCCGGCTTTCGAATCGAATACTGCAAAAAAGGGACACAAAAGAGGATCACAACGATCGGGACAATGTTCGAATTTCCCCCTTCCCCACCGGAAGGGGGTTTTTCGTTACCGAAGACCTCCGCTCCGGAGGGTCTGGGATTTGTCAAATGCCGGAAAAAATGGTATTATCGGGCGGAAAACGTCCTTTTTCTCAAAATATGACCCCAAAGCGACCCAGCGAAAATGCGGAAGCCCAGCAAATCGGCGAAGGACAATCCTGATTGCTCGACGCCGCGGTCCGCGACTTCGTAGAAACCCGATTCAACGATGACGGGCAAAGTTTTTACGAGCGCTTCAACGCGAACATCCCGCTCTTGGGCGATTTCGTCGCTTTTCTCAAAACCAAGCCCGGATACAAGCACATCCTCCTTGCCATCGGCGAAATCGGAAAGAAGGGCGGCGACGCGCTGTACCAAGTGCTCAAAACCCCCAAAGGCTCGGGGAATTTAAAGGGGAATTTCCTGGTTCTTCGCGAAAGCGTCGAAAAAAACGATAACTCGCTTTTCGCCTCGGAAATCCGCCGGGTCGCTTTCAGTTTGGAAAATCTTCGAAAGGAAGCTTCGGAACGCTTCGCTTTGGAATACGACTTCTCTTCCTTGCCGAACGCACGGGAAAAATCCGGGGATTTGGAGCGACGGATGGGGCGAATGAGCGTCCGGGAACTCTCAGAACTCGTGGCCTCTCCCGTGGCACGGTTCGAACTTCTCGAAGGAGTGCTGCGAAAAAATCCGGAATTCTACCGAAAAGATTGGCAAGCCTACCTCGACGCCCTCCAGTCCGAGACCGGATTGAGCGAAAAAGACCGGGCAAGACTTACGAAACACCTCGAAAACGCCGACTGGATTTCCAACGTCGAAAACGCGAAAAACGCCTTTAGAACGGGGAACGTGAGCCAAGACGAAATCCGGACGATCATCGGACTCATCGCCTCCCCCAAGGCAAAGCGCGCGCTTTTGCGAGCGGTCATGCCGAAAATTTCACTCGGCGAGCTCGTGCGGATGAAGATCATCGGAAAGTCCGAAGCCGAAAGCCACGTCGAAAACTTCGTGCGGGATTCTTGGGAAAAACGAAGCTCCGAGGTATCCGCTTCTTTGATTCGGGATGCCGAAATGCGGGCGGCGGATTCCAAAGAAGAAAACGCCGCGGCCGCGCGCGACCGGATATTGAAGGACATCGTCCGATCCCTCGATCCGAACGCCGTGTTCGTCCAAACGGGCGAACTCTCCGACGAAGCGGTGGACGTCGCGCTCAAAAAATCGAACGTCGCCGCGCTTTTGGAAGAAAAGGTCGCTGCGGGCATGGAAGAACTAAAAAACGCCCTCGACCCCGAAAAATCGCTTGAAGCCGACCGCAACGGTTCTTTCGCCGTCGCCTTCGCGAACAAGATCGTTTCGGAATTCTCGGGACACGAAAACGAAACGAAAAACATCGCCGGAGTCGGGATTTTCATGGACAGCGCGAAAAATCCGTCCGGTGGAGAAGCCATTCTCGAGGGAACTTTGCAAGAAACGCCAGGGAGTCAAGCGGCGAAAATCCGGGTAAAAATCCTCGAATGGAAAGAACGCTCAAACCCGGGAGAGCGAAAGATGCGCGTAGCGTTTCTCGACGAATACGGAGCCATGGCACGGGAAGACGAGCTCTCCTACGAAGAATTTTACCGCTTGGTTCACCGTCTGGAAAACCGGGCGTTCTACGACGGCGAATCGATGGGGCGGAAAATTCGCATCGAAGACGCCGGAACCAAACGGAAGGTCGCCGAAATGGAAACCGCCGCAAGCGATGAGGAGCGCGAGGAAATCGCGGCCCAAATATCCGCTCCGGAAATCCGAGATTTGAGCGAACTCATCGAAATGTTCGACGATCTCGACCCGAACGGAACGTCCCATGGATTCAAAGCCGGAATGTCGGTCATTTTTTCCAAACCGGAATCCAAGGAATACAACGTGGTAACCGTCGAGTCCGTGGACGAAGGAGCGAAAACCCTCACCGTCGTCGATACCCAAAGCGAAAACAACCGACGGTCAACCGTATCGTTTTCGCAATTCTATTCGTTCGCGAGACTCTTTGGAGCGGCTCGTTCCGCGGGCATCAACTCGGCAAGAAAATTCCTCGATGCCATGAACGCCTCCCTCATGAAGGGGTATTTCGAAGACCTTTCGGTCGAAGACGGCGAAGGCGGAATGAAAAATTTCGTCCCGAAAAACAAACGCGGGCAAAACGGCTACGAGGGCGTAAGGGTCCTCTATAAGCCGGACGGAAAAGCCATTCAAATCGGGGCGATGGAAGAAGGGCGCGTCGAAATCCGCATGCTCGAATCGTTCGATCCCGGAAACCAGAAGGAGGGCGTAAAGCCGAAGGGCGAATTTTCGGGCCCGTTCCAGTGGTACGGATACGAAACCCTCTACATGCTGACAAGGAAACACGGCCTCGGCCCCTACGAAGGCGTCGCCGAAGAAATCCAGATCAAAGAGCCCGAATTCGAATCGAAGGGCACGTTGAAGAAATTTCTCAACCGTCCGAGTTTCCACGACTTCCTCCACGGACTTTGAGAGATTCCGAAATTCATAAAAAAGAAGCTCGAACATTCAAGCCACCACCACGCCGCGCACGTCACCCTCGCGATTGCCGAAAAAATTCCGGGATTCCCTTCGGATTGGCTCGTAGACCTGCAAATGGAAATCCACAACGAGGACAAGGCGACGCTCGGAAAGGAGGTTGACCGACTCAATTCGTTTTCTTCGCCCAAGCGGCACGAACAGGCATTGCGTTACTTGAAAAACGCCGGGTCGCACGACTACGAAATCATCGCCGCCGCGCTTTCGCTTTTGGAAAAACACGGGAACCTCTATCCGGGGGTTTTGGCGAAATACGAAAAAGATTGGCTCTTTTACGCCCGCATGCCGGGAACGATGGAAGAAAAGAAAAAATTCCTTCAATCCAAACGCTTTGAGCCGGACGGAAAGGAACGCGAAGTGAAGGAACCGGAAATCATCATGCTCTGGCTCCAAGAGCTTTCGAAGCGTTCGCACCACCCCATCAGCCCGTACTACTGGCTCGAAGTGAAGAAGCGCTGGTACGCCGGAGCGACCGGAGAATACGAAATGGGCGGAAAGGAGGCGAAAACTAAGGAGTCCCTCCTCGAGCGGGCCAATTATGCGATAGGCAAATTCAAAGGAAAGGAATACGCCCACGGGGTCGGTGCCATGGAAGAAATCTGGAACAAACCCAACGGACTCTGAATGGGCGTCGCGGAGCGCATGCGGGTTCCGTTCGTTTTGGCGATGAGTAACGTCCGAAAACACCTCCATTCGGATCTCGCGCAGAAATTCACGGAAATGTTCGATGACGGGCATACCTATCCGCCGCTTTTGTTCATTCAGCAAGCCGATCGGCAAGACATTTTCCGAAAGGTGATCAAACACCTCTCGAATCAGTGAGGAGCCGAAATGTCGGCGGCTTTCTCGAAAATCGAGAAGCTCATGTTCGAGCCTTCGGTATCGCTCAAAGAAAAATCCAACGACGAGCTCCTCATTCTCGAATTGGACGCGTTTTGGAAGAAATACGGCGACAAGCTCTCGAAAAAACTTCTCGTTTCGGTCGAGGATCCGCAAATCCTTCTCGAAAAAGAGAATTATCCGGAATTCGCCGAATACCTCGAAATCGTCGGGGGCGGCTGCGGAAATACGAAGTTCGACGGGACCGAAATCAACTGTGGAACCTACGAAGTCGGTTCGGCCAACTGGTCGCTTGCAGCACCGGGAACCTTCGTGAGGCAGTTCAAGGTCCAAGCTGGCCATGGCGCGCTCAATTCCGAATTGGAACAATACCTTTTCGGCACGTTCAAACAGAGTCTCAACAAGATTCGCGAAACCAAGTACGACGATGATGCGAACCGTGACCGCGAAATTAAGAAACGGCTTTTTCGCGAGTACCACCTGAACTTCGAACAGTACATCCATACGCGCCTCGGCTCCGATAAATTGGCCGAAGACCCCAACCGTCGGGGTTCGCCGAAATTCGCGAACGAGCCGTACATGCGCCAACTTACGGACGAATTCGGATTTACCGCGAAAATTCCGGACGAAGCGGTGTTCGAAGGAACCAAATACGAAGCTTGGCTCGAATCGGACTTCAACCGTTTCCTATCGATAAAATCCGCGAAAAAATTCGGGAACGAAGTCGCTACGAACGTTGACGGAATCATCGACCGAAACCTTTTCGACGATGACGACGATGAGGAGGGTGGCGACGGTGAGGAGGGTGGATGAACCGATAACCGTCCGGAATCCGTTTCCGAACTGGAAGCGGCGGAGACAAACCGCGTGGCGGAAAATCCGGAAGCGCGGGAGACATCAGGAAGTTCGAACGGAGGCGGAAGTTCGAATCATCTTCCGGAAGAGGAAGAAAGCATTCAAGCCGAAAACGAAGGACCGAGGGAAACCTTTAGAAACCACTACTCGCCCATCGTTGACCGAATTGTCGCTCGATTTGGAAAATTGCCCTCCGAGTATGCCAAAGGACGGTCGAAAGACATGAAAAAGGCATTGAAAAAGGCTGGGGTTTCCATTCCGACCGACATTGCCAACACGGAATGGGCGCTCTCAAAAATCGTCGAGCGGTTCTTGGAGCTCGAGCTTTCGGATTTTTTCGGAGCGGAAGTCGGAGAAGGATTCGTAGGAAGCGAATATCTCCGCTACGATGACGTCCATGCCAGAATTGGTTCGGAGATTCTTGCGGCGTTTCGCCGCGGGGAAACCGTGAATTTCGATCACGTATGAAACGACGCTTCGAGAATCTACCTCCACCTCCTTTTGCGTGACGGAATGACCTGGAAACCCGAAGATCTTCGAAACATAGGAAAGATTTTCTTGGATGCCGCCTAGAAAACGATCCGAACTCAAAGGTCTTTTAACATAAGAATCCGCCTTACTCCGGGCGGATTTTTATGAGCTTGAAGGAATCCCCCGCACCGCTTACGATTTCGAACCGATCTTTTCGGAAACCCGTGACCTCGGAAAGATGGGAAATGATTTCGGCGTTCGCTTTGCCTTTTTCGGGAACTGCGGACACGCGGATTTTCCACGTTCCGTCATCCATCCGGGAAAATATTTCGGTTTTCGGCTGCTTTGGAACGGCCTTGAATCGGACGTACCGCGGAAGATCGGAAAGCTCTGACAAGAAGGAATCGTTCATTTGGGAATCGGCATTTTACCCGTATACTGAAAGCCATTCTATCCGGAATTCCGCAAAAGCCGAAAGGCGGACGGAACGTTTTCAACCAAAAGATCCCATGAAGATAGGAATCGACTGCCGAATGTACGGATCCCGTTTCACCGGAATTGGGATTTATGTGGAACGGCTCGTGGAATACCTGGCCAAGCACGACCACGAAAACGAATACGTCCTCTTTCTCTCGAAGTCCGGAATGTCCGATTGCGAAGTGAGCCTCCCGAATTTCAAAAAGGTCGAAACGAATGCCCGCCACTATTCGTTTGCCGAGCAAGTCGTATTTCCCCTTCAGATCGCTCGAGAAAAGCTCGACCTGATGCACTTCACCCATTTCAACGCGCCCCTCGCCTACCGGGGAAAATCGGTCGTCACCATTCATGATCTCACCCTCTCGTTTTATCCGGGACGGAAAATGACGAGCAGTTTCCACCGGTTCGGTTATTCGACGACCATCGGGTCCATAGCCAAGCGGGCGGAGAAAATCTTTTCGGTCAGCGAACACACCAAAAAGGATCTCGTCGAAATTCTCGACGTCGATGAAAACAAGATCGTCACCATTCATAACGGAGTAAGCGCCGAACGGTTTTCCGCCGACATTCCGGCGGAAACGGTTGAAAAAACCAAACGGGGGCTTGGCATTGAAGGAAGGTACCTTCTTTATACCGGAGTTTTTCGCGAACATAAAAATCTCGTCCGGCTCGTGGAAGCTTTCGGACAAATTGCGGAAAAATATCCGGACGTTGATCTCGTCCTTGCGGGAAAAGAAGATCCCGGATACCGCGACGTAAGGGATGCCATCGTCCGGCTTTCGCTCTCGGGAAGGGTTCGCTTGCCGGGATTCATAGACAACCGCGAAATCGTTGCGCTCTACAAAGGAGCTGAGGCTTACGTGTTTCCTTCGCTCTACGAAGGATTCTGACTCCCGGTATTGGAAGCGATGGCGGCGGGAGTCAGCGTCCTCTGCTCGAAGGGATCGAGCCTTTCGGAGGTCGCCGGAGAAGGGAACGCGCTTTTTTTCGATCCGCTTCGGGTAGACGACATGGCACGAGCGCTCGACGAATTCCTGAAAAATCCCGAAAAAAAGGCCACGCTCGTGGAACGCGGCAGAAAGTGGGTCAAACGGTTTTCTTGGGATTCGATGGGAGCCTCGATTCTTGAGGAATACCAGAAACTCGATACGAAGAATTAATACTGCTCAAAAAATACGCGCTCCTTGGGGATTTCAAGTTCCGCGAGTTTTTCCCGAGCGCTTTTTACCATGGCCGGAGATCCGCAAAGATAGAATTCTTCAAACTGCGACGCGGTTTCGGGGGTGAGAAAATCGGTAACGTACCCCTTCCTAAATCCGGGAGATTCGCTTCGGCTGAGATATTCTTGAACGACGAATTCAGAAAAGCGAGCTCCAATCGTTCGGACTTCGTCCTGATAGAAAACGTCGTCCGGACTTCGAACCCCGAATACGAAGCCCATTTTCGCCGAATATCCGAGCCGAGCAGACTGAAGGAGCTGATAATAGAGTGGAGCAAATCCCGTTCCGGTTCCGATGAAGCATTTGGAGACATCCGTTTCACGAAGGATGAAGTGCCCCATCGGTCCCATGCCCGGAACCGACATTCCGGGTTCGAGACCGCAAAGAATTGGACTTCCTGCGCCTCATTCGACCCGTTTGACGATAAAAGCGAAGGCTCCCGACTCGGTTCGATAGGCGATGCTGTAGGCCCGTTTTATTCCGGGAGCCAGATCAAATATGACGTATTCCCCCGCCCTCGAATCGAGCGGGGACGAAGGATCGAAAACCAGTTCGTACACGTCATGGGTAAGAGGGCGCTTGATCGCGAGCGTGAAATGGGATTTTACGACTGGCATGGATTGCGATAAAAAGTCGCGTAAAACGAGCGACGCGCAATAGTATCGAAATGCCCAAAAAAAGAAAGCGGGGGAGTTTTTGCGCTATGCAGCGCGACGGAATTCCTCGTCATTGGCGGCGGTCAAAAGTTCTTCGCGTTTGGTCGTAAGCGCGTCGATTATGCCAGCGTACTCGGCAACTTCCGCTTCGGTAACTCCCGATCGGAACCAGCGCAAAACGTTCCCAGTACGCAAAAGGGCGCGAATGCCGACTTCGTTCGCCTCGATGTCATCGAATTTTACGATGTTTCCCGTTGCCGCATGGGTGCGGTCAAGCACGTTTGAAAGCGCTTCGGAAACGAAGGGCGTTTCCGAAATTTTCGTTTCGGCGGGAATTTGAAGTTCGGCTTCGTTCATGCTCCATGAATTTTACGCTTCCATTATACGAAAAATCCTATTAATGGCAAGAATCCGAGTTTCCGTTGATGAAAAAAGCAAATTGCGAAGTCCCCGAACGCATCGGGGACTTTTTGTGCACACAAGGCGCGGACGGGGGGGTTTCGTACGGATGGTGGATTCGCCTGGCTACGCTTCGAGGGTTTTTCGAATTTCGGCTTCGATCTGATTGCGAAGTTCACGGTTTTCGTCAAGAAAAGCTTTCGCGTTTTCGCGTCCTTGTCCCAACTTGGTTTCGCCATAAGAATAGAACGCTCCGGACTTCTTAATGGTTCCGGTTTCCGCTCCCAAATCAACCACTTCGCCCGAACGGGATATCCCTTCGTTGAACAGGATGTCGATTTCCACTTCTCGAAAAGGAGGTGCAACCTTGTTTTTCACGACTTTGACGCGAGCGCGTGTCCCGGTCGCTTCACGGTCGTCGCCGGAACCGGATTCGATCTTTTCCTTTCGGCGGATGTCGAGACGCTGGGAAGCGTAAAACTTCAACGCGTTTCCTCCGGTAGTCGTTTCGGGATTTCCGAACATCACCCCGATTTTCATGCGGATTTGATTGATGAAAATGACGGTGCACGACGTTTTGGAGATGACCCCCGTGATCTTTCGGAGGGCCTGGCTCATGAGGCGGGCTTGAAGTCCCATGAACGAATCGCCCATGTTTCCTTCGATTTCGGCCTTGGGAACGAGGGCCGCGACCGAGTCCACGACAATGAGATCCACCGCGCCGGATCGAACGAGGGCATCGACGATTTCGAGCGCCTGTTCTCCGTGGTCGGGTTGGGAAATGATGAGCGAATCAACGTCTACGCCGATTTTTTTGGCGTATGCGGGATCAAATGCGTGCTCGGCGTCGATGAACGCGCATGTTCCTCCGCTCTTTTGCATTTCGGCGATGGCGTGGAGAGTGAGGGTCGTTTTTCCGGAAGATTCAGGACCATAGATTTCCACAATGCGCCCCTTGGCATATCCGCCGCCAAGCGCTTGGTCAAGGGCAACGGATCCCGAAGAGGTCGTTTCGACCTTGATGGCCTCGTGGTCGCCCATCCGCATGATGGAACCGGCTCAAAACTGCTTCTCAATCATTGCGAGAGCCGAAGCCAACGCTTCTTTTTTATTATCCATGTTGAAGGTCGGAAAAGAGTAACTGGCCTAAATATATATACCCGTATGTAAATTGCAAATTTAAATATGGAAATTCCATATGAAAAAATTTGCTCGGTCCGAAGAGGAAAGCTATCGGTGCTGCTTGGAATAAAATTCCTGAATGCCAGCGGAAGTTCCGATGCTGATTTCATGACCCTTGCAGATGGGGCATTCGTAGCGGTATTTTACCGGATGAAGGCGGACCGCTTCGACGGTTTTTCCGCAAACGCGGCAATAAAATACGACGTCACCGCGTTCGGGATCGAAATTCTCCCGCTTCTTACCAAACGAGGGGACGTTGACGAGATCGTTGTATGACATGGGAGAGAAAGGAAATCCTGCGCGCTCAGTATAGGGCGGAAACTTGGGAAAAAGAAAGAAAAAACCAAGAAAACGAAGTTCTACTCGAACAATTTTCCAAGAATGCCCTTCGAATGCTCTCCGCCGTCTTTCTCCTGGGCAAGAGCCTCATACAGCTCGCGTTCTTTCGAAGAAAGTTTTTCGGGTATCCGAACCCGAAACGTAACGATGAGGTCGCCCTTTCCGCCGTTCGGAAGTTTCGGCGCCCCTTCCGAACGGAAGCGCACCGCTTTTCCGTGCTGGGATCCGGCCTTTACTTCGATTTCGCGCGCTCACGCGACCGGAATGTCAATCTTCCGAACCGTCCCAAGAACCATCTCGACCGGATCAAGGTCGAGGAAATAATGAAGGTCCGCGCCGTCACGCTCGAGTCCGCGATCCGATTCGGGAACCGCGAAATGTAGGTAAAGATCGCCGTTCCCGTCAATTCCTTCGTGCCCTTCCCCACGGATTTTGACCGTCATGGAATCCTCTATTCCCGCCGGAACGTCCACCCTCCTTTCGGTCTTGAAAACCACGTAGCGCTCGCCCCGGCATTTCGGGCACGGATGTTCGACGATTTTTCCCTTTCCCCGGCATTTCGGGCACGCGACTGCTTGCTCTACGACCCCGAACACCGTTTGCATGCGCTTTCGAACCCTTCCGGTTCCCGCGCAGTCGGGGCAAACTTTCGGTTCGCGGCCTTTTTCCGAACCGCTTCCCGCGCAGTCGGGGCAAACGTGACGGCGTTCGTAAGAAATTTCTTCGCTTCCGCCCTTGACGGCTTTCTCGAAGCTCGTTTTCACCCGAACTTCGATATCGTCGCCGACTTCCCTTCTCCGCTGAGATCCGCCGGATTGGAACCCTCCTCAGAAAAAGGATTCGAAGATGTCGGAAAAATCGAAATCCGCTGAAAAACCGCCCCCGGAAAAACCGGTTCATTCCGGTTGTCCGGTTCGATCATAAGCGGCCTTCTTTTGCGGATCGGAGAGGGTTGCGTAGGCTTCGTTCACCTTTTTGAATTCCGCTTCTTTCTCCTTGTCGCCGCGATGCCGGTCAGGATGGAGCTCCATCGCCTTTTTCCGGTACGCCTTTTTAATTTCCTCGGCCGAAGCCCCGCGGGAAATTCCGAGCAAATCGTAAAATTCGAAAGCCATGCGCAAACGTAAGGAATACCGAGTACGGCGGAACTCCGTCTCATAAGAGGGCGAGCCGCCGATGTGTTTGAGCGATTCTATTCGGAAACTGGAACGAGGCAAGGTCTCGGAAGAACGTTTGACAAGGCGGACCGAATTCGTATAACTCGCACATGGATACGAAAACGGTTCAGGCCCTTTCGGACGTCGGGGCACCATGAAGGAATCCGCGGGTCGCCGAAAACGCCCCCGCGGTTTTCGAACACCGACCCGACATTCCCGCCATACAGGAACGGTTCAAGCAGGTCGAGGGAATGGTGGCCGCGCTCGTGAATCTCGTGGGACCCCGCTGCGACGAAATCGTGAGCAATGCGCGCGAAAAACCGGAAGACGTTTCCAACGGCACCGAAAAGGTTCTCCTCGAAACCCGTCGGCTCGCCACGGAAATGCTTGACAATCTCCGGGAGATGGAGCGGATACTGGGGCTTCCCGAAAATTTCGTCTCCGCGCTCGAAAGAACCCGGAGAAGCGTTTCGGAAAGCATGCGCGGAAGCTCTCCGGAACTCGTTCGTTTCCGCATCATTTCGGAAACGCTCGAACTTTTGCGCCACCATCTCGGAATGGACTACGCAGGAATTTGGCTTCTAAAAAACGGCCGGGGCGTTTCGCTCCACGAATCCGGAAAACTGCATCCGGATTCTGATTTGAACGTTATCGAAGCGCAGGTTCAGGATGCCATCGGAAAGACCGGGGGGGGAAAATTCGCCTACCTCGACCCTTCCGATTCGGAAGATGGCGGAGTCGATGCGGTTTTCGTGTTCCGCAACATCGAGGGGGATCCCATCGGGTATTTGCTTCTCGACGATTACGAAACCGCCCACGACATCGACACGGCAACCATATCCAAAGTCGCCGAGACGTACTACGTCCATCTCCATGCGGTCATTCACGAAGAAGAAGCCGCACTCGCACAAAAAGAGCTTTTTGACATCCGGCGGGAGCTCGACCGGATGCGCGATGAGCTCGAAAGCTCGCGCTTCGACCTCCTTACCGGACTCCTCATCCGCCGGTACGGTACCGAAAAAATTTCCAACCGAATGGAGCAGGTGATGCATTCGAGGGACGGTGACGGAATCGGTACGCTTTGCATTTTCGACATCGACCGGTTCAAAACCGTGAACGATACGTACGGACACTCGAAGGGGGACGAAGTTTTGCATAGGGTCGGAGAAATCCTTGCAAAGGGTTACCGTTCCGATACCGTTTCGGTAACCCCGAGAAAGCTCGACGTCATGTGCCGCTGGTGAGGCGAAGAGTTCGTTGCCTATCTCGATCAGACCGACGAAGCTGGGGCCGTGATTTTTGCCGAGCGGATATCCAAGGCCGTGCAGGACTTGGAATTCGAGGATGTCGAGGGGGTTGATCGGTTCAGGGTCAGCGTGACGATGGGAATCGTCGGATTCACGACGGAAAGCCTGCGGAAACTCCCCTCTGGAACCGACGTTCTCGAGCACTGCCTTTCACGGGCGGACGGCGCTTTGTACGAAGGGAAGGAAACCGGTCGGAACCGCATCGTCGTATGCAAGGACGGCGGACAATACGAAATCTTCGAAACGGGAACCCCGAGGAATTAGTCGGAAAAGTTCCGAGGGGAAAGCCGAAAAAAATCCGCCTGCGCAACGGTTCAATCGACCATCTCAATTCCGTCAGCCCGGAGGCGGCGGATTTTTTCGTGGATGCCGAGATTGTACCCGGAGATCTTTCCGCTCGATGAAACCACCTTGTAACAAGGGAAAATGTCTTGTTCCGGATTGCTCGAAAGCATCGAGGCCACGCCGCGCGGATAACTGCCGAGAACTCGAGCAAGTTCGCCGTAGGATACGACTTTTCCTTGGGGAATTTCCAAGAGAAGTTGAAAAAGCCGACGCTTGCGGGTATCTTGGTGGAAAACCGTTTTGCTCATGCCGACATCGTATCGAAATTCCCCCAAAAATCGAACCGGCCCCCTTCTTGCCGAACGCGTGCGGGGAATCGAACGTCCGTTCAAAAGCGTTTCGGAAAACCGTTTCCTTGAAATTTTCAACGAAATCGTCGGCTCCAAAAATGCGCCGTCCCCTGGGGAATCCGCACTTATCGAACGCGCTCGGAAATATGCGAAATTTCTCCGTCACCTTCCAGGAATACGGAGAGTCTGGGTTTGCAATTCCCTCTCCATGAACGCGGCCGATGCCGACTCTGACATCGATCTTTTTATCGAAACCGCTCCCGGAGGCCTTTGGACCTGAAGGATCTTCGCCACGGCATTTTTTAGCCTACTCGGAGTCCGGCGACATGGCGATAAAGTTGCAAAACGGTTTTGCCTTTCGTTTTTCGCGGTCGAAAACGCGGATTTAGAAAAGATTGCCCTCGAAAACGACGCCTATCTCTACGAATGGGCAAGAAGGCTTATTCCAGTGGACGGATTGGACGACGTTCCGAGAGGACGCGGCATTGAAAATTTCCACGGATCCGAGGGGGCCTGATGGATTCCCACGACGTTTTTCCTCCGCATGGCCGAACGGGGATGCAAGTTCCTCTTTGAAAAAAAGACGCTCGACGAATACGAGCGCCTTGGAAGGCCTTGGGGAATCGTTATTTCCGACGAATTTCTCAAGTTCCATCCCGAAGACCGGAGAAGGGAGATTCGCGATGCGGTGGAACGGAAACTTACGCTTCCTTTTTAGAAATGACCGGGATTTCGAAGAATCCAACGTGTTTGGCGACGTCATCGATAACCGAACCGACCGCGCCTTGGATGCGTTTGGCTTCGGCTTCGGTCTTCGCGAGAATATTGTATGAGCCCGGTTCGTAGGAAGTCTCGGCTTCGGAAGCTCCGACCGATCGCATCCGTTCGGAAATGGCAGCATCCAAAACCGCCTTTTTTCCTTCGGGAGTCTGGGCATCGAACTTCGTCCAACCCTTGGGGGTCATTTTTCCGGTTTCGGGATCAACGAGTCCTTCCTTCAATGCCGTTTCATAGGGATTTCCATCGCTCGAAGCGTAGAGCGCAAGCGCTGCCGCAAGAGAAAAAGCCAATCCGGCAAATTTCGCTTTCCCAGGAAGGCGGAGTCCTTCGGCTCATGCCTTCGCGAGGGCTTCGCCCAATTTCGGCGCGATACGTCCGACGACGCGTGCGCCGCGAACTCCGGCGGCGACGGTTTCGGAAGCCTGTTTGATAGTCGTGATACCGGTGGCGAATTGAAACGCCGAACGGGGATTTTTTAACATGTAGACCCCCGAAGCGGTAAGGAGCGTCGCGCCGAGAAGCCCCTTTTCGACGTTTTCAACGCCGTCTTTGGATATCTTCACCTCGCCAAGGAGCACGTATCCCGCAAAGGGCATCGACACCGCCGCGCCGATCATTTTTCCCCATTCGAGAAGGCTTCGGTGTTTTTCGGGATCGCGGGTCAGGTCGTAGGTTCCCATGCCGAGGCCGATGAGCGGCATTCCGTTGAAAAAGTGCTTCAATCCTTCGGCGCCAAGCTTCGAAAGCGCGGGGGCCATTTGGCGCATGGTCTGTTCGTCGCGGACCATGAGCATCGTGGTATCCTGAACCCGCGAAATGGTCGCGTATTTGGAAATGTCCTTCATGGCGGCGACCCACTTGAGCGCCGATGCCTCGCGGGCGGCCAAGCGGGTTTGCACATCGAGGACTCCACGAAGTTTTTCGACGTGTTCGACGATTCTTCCGGAAGCGGTTCCACCAATCTTGTTCGCCCAGTTTTTTAGGGCTTCCATTTGAGAAAGAACCGGCGCCGAAGTCATTTGCCGACGGAGGAATTCGCGGTATCCGGCTTCGGTCTTTATGGAATCGAATTCTTTGAGCGCCTCGGAAGACAAAAGACCCCTTACCTGCGGGTTCGCCTTGAGCGATCCGGGGATTTTCGCTTCGTCTTCGAGCGCCTGAAGGAGGACGTAGTTATTTCGGACCGTCGCGGTAAGACGTTCGATTTCGAGGAGCTTCGGAGAATATTTCGGTTCGACCCGAAGGGCGTTTTCGAGGGCTTCGAAGTGTTTTACGATGGGGGCGTAATTCCCGGTCGCATGGCCGACGAGCACGTCCTTCCCCATTTTAAGACTGTCAACGGTCGTCTTCGTCGCGAATCCGATGCCCGCACTCAAAAGCGAACCGGCCATGCCTCCGGCAACCGAAGCGAAAACGCTTGCGGGCTTATAGAGGAAATAGAGCATCGAGGCCCGTTTTTCGGGATCGTCCTTATATTGGTCGGCGATCTTTTGAAGGTCCTCGAAACCGAAATACGAAGGTTCGATTCCAAGCGAGCCAAGCGTGAGGGCGAAATGGCGCCCAGCGGTATCCGCCGATTCGTCAACGACCGCGACCGCAAGCTTATGAAGCGGGATGACTCCGGCCAAAGCAAGCTTGAGAACGATGATGGAATTCGAGAAAACGTATTTTTCGATGATGCCGTTGGCTTCCGCGGCGGAAACCTTTTCGCCCTTCGCGAATTTCTCGGCGATTTCGGCGATGGCCTCTCCGGGAAACTGATGAGATTCCATGGCCTCGATAAACGCTTTCCGGCGTCATTCGGTCAATTCGTATCCGTGGAAGAATTTTTCTTCGACGTAACGCTTGGTTTGGGCAATGGCTTCGGAGCGGGCTTTTTCCCGGTCGATTCCCGAGAGGTGGTCAACGGTTTGTTCCATGGCCGACTTCGCCTTTTGCGCGGTGCTTTCCGCGGCACGTTTTGCGGCATCGAGCTTTTCCTTATCGGCCTTGGGAACGAGCCCTCGCGCAAGTCCGGCGAAAAACCGCATGATGGCGGCGATGATGGTACCAAAGAACGGGAGCTGTTCTTCGATTTCATTCGCCATCTGTTCGACGTTCGAGACGATCATGGCGGCCTTGCTCGCGAATTCGGCCTTTTGGGCCATTTGCGAAACGGCCTTTTGGGCGTCGCCGGAACGGATTGCCCGAGCCACTTCCGATCCGGAAATTTTTTCCGCAGCTTGGGCAGCGGCATCACCCGCCTTTTCGCGAATCGCGGAAGCGCCGGCCTTGGTTTTCTCAAAAGCGGTTCCCATTCCCCGTTCGACTTCGCGAAGGCGGGCGTTCTGCTCCGGAGACATCCGGGATTTCAGGTCGGCGACGACGTCGGTCGTGGCATCGACGGCTTCTTCCTTGCGTTTGGAGAGTTCGCGGCGCAATTCGTCGGCGAGACGCGAAAAATCTCGGCGCTCCTTTTCGTCGCGCGCCACGACGATGCGCTCTTCGAGGCGCTTGAGAAGCGATTCTGGCGAAACCGCTTCGCGCGGGACTTCGACGGCGCGTGCTTCGATGGATTCGTTGCCGGTTTTGGACATGGGCGTTTTTAGGGTTCTATTCCTTCCGATTTTACCCTATCTTCGTTTTCCAATCAAAAAAACGACCCAAAAACGGGCCGTTTTTCATGAGAATTTTTAAAACCGAAATTGCTTAGGACTCTTTTTTCGCCCCATCGGAACCTTCGTAATTGGCAAGAAGCGAATACACGATGGCTCGACCGACGGAAACGTAGCGGAAAACGAGGGCTTGCGCGACGGCTTCGACCGCGTCCTTTTTGTTCATTTCCTTGAAGCGGTCGAACCCTTCGCCTTCGACGATTCCCCAAGCGGGAACGACGAGTTGGGTGGCTCCGCCTCAAATTGCCGACCATTTCCACGAAGCGCCCTGTTCGCCGAAGAGGACCCTGGGGATCCAATGCCGACCGCCTCCGTGTCCGGCGTGGGCATCGCCATGCGCGTCATGGCCGCGTCCGGCGAGTTTTTCCTCAAAGGAACGGACGGCCTTCACCCACGCGCGTTCGCCGAATTTCGCGATGAACGACTGGCGTTCGGTCGGCGTGGACAGGTGTTCCGGATTTTTAGATACGCGATTGAACATGCCTTCGGCACGGGCGAAGAACTTGCTTCAAAACACCATCTCGGCAGCCCGTGCGGAAACATTTTCCGGTACGGTCTCGGGGGTGACCTTTTGCCAGCCGTTTCCGGCACGTTTCTCAAACGCGACGGCGCCGTTTTCGAACGTCATGCGGAATTCGCTTCCGGAAATCTCGGCCTTATCGAGAGAACGAAGTCGTCCCGAAAGCCGGTCGGAGGCGAATTTCGAAAGGAATTCGAACCGGGATCCGGGAGAAGCGAGACGCTCGGAAAGCCCCTTCGCAACTGCCGCGGGAGAATCGAAGACGACCGTTACGTTTTCGGTTTTGAGCGAATATCCGGTCGGAGTTTTCGCAATGACCGTCTCACCCATGACGAACTGGTCTCCGGGTTTCTTCAGTCTGGAAGCTACCGAATAGGCGAAACGTTCGAAATTTTCATCGGAAACGGTACGCACAACCTCCGAAGCCGCGGGCGGAGTAGCCGTGCGCGGGGCGTTTTCTGCCGATGCGGAACGGGGTTGCGCGGACGGACGCGCGGAAGTAACGGAACCGATTGGGCGAACCGAAGCCGAAAGTTCGGCGATTCGAGCATCATAACTGGCGATCACATCCCTCGGAGCGCCGGAAGAAGCGGCCTGAGAGCGTTCGCGGATAGCGCGGTTCAATTCTTGACGAACTTCCGTGGCCGTAAACGCGAGCGGTTCCGAAACGACGCTCGGAGCGCCGGTTTCCGGATCGCGGACGGCGCGGAAACGGAATTTTTCCGCCCCCACCATGGCTCCGCGGAAAGCGGCAGCCATAAGGACGGCTTGAAGCGCTTCTTCAGCCGTCCACTTTTCGCCCTGCCAGCTCGAAATTCCATAGGAAACCCCGAGCGCGGCGGTTGAATCAGCGCCGATAACGGCAGCGAGAACCGCCTTTTGTTCGGAGAGCCTCTTCGTGACGTCGATGGCAATTCCGGCCTTGCGGAGAACTTCTCCCGCAATCGAAAACGCACCTCAAAACGCCATTGCCTGAGCGAGACTTTCCCAAGAGTACGCCGAAGTCGGAGTCCATTCGTTGCGTGCCGTGGCAATCACGGAGCGAATTCCGCCATGTCCAGCCTCGAAACCCGCTCAACCTCAGACGGTACCGGCAGCCAAGCGGACCGACGCCATCTCCCGCGCACGGTTCCCCAAGCGGGCGGCGGCCAAACCATGCACCGCGACGGCACCCCATCCGGCGGTTACCGCGCCGACGCCGATGGCGGCGGCTTCGATGGCGATGTCCTTCCAAAGTTCGTTACGGACGTAACGCTTCGTTTTATCGGAAAGATCGAATGCCCCGACCCCCTCGATATCGGCAAAGGTTTCGAGTTCGAAATTCCCAGTCCGAAGGGCTGGATTCGCGGCAATATGGGCAGAAAGGCCGCTGGCCGAAACGAATTCAGCGAGTTTCGCTTTCCGGCCCGCCAATTTCATCGAAGCGATTTCTTCTTGGGTCAACGGTTTTCCGTCGGGCTTGCGAATCGCGTCGTAGGCTTTTTTCGCCTCTTTTGATTCGTAGGCTTTCTCGAGTTCTTCGTTCGCTTCCCGAAGATCTTCGACAAAGGCGGCGAGGGATTTTTCGGTTGGGAACGCCCGGGCAAGAAAACCGAGGATTCCTACCTGCCCTTTGGAATTCATGACGGTTTTGGCGACTTCGGCGGCGGATTTCGTTCGGAGTTCGGTATCGACGAATGCGGTGACGAATTCGAAAACCGACTTCTGGCTTACGTCGAGGCGTTCGAGTTCGCGGGTCGCGAGCTTGCGCGAGAGGGATTCGGCGGCTCCGTCGAATCCGGCATTGCGGCGGTTCGGCCAAAACGATCCGCGAACGTATTCGTAGACCTTCTTCCGGCGGTCGGCATCGTTGTCGGCGGCCTGGAATACCTCTCGGAATTCTTTTTCGAGTTCGGTGCCGGAAGCGAACGTCGAATGGACGAATTCCACGATTTTCGACTTCGCCTTTCCGTAATCGGAGACGTCGAGAGCGGAAAGGAACGCTTCGAAATCCGAAACGCGCTTGCTGAAATCCGGGGCGGATTTCCACTTCGCCGCGGCGGCATGGTCGGCAACCGCCGAAAGGAGAACGAGCGCGTCGTCGGCAAGCGGTTCGAGTTTTCGGGCGCTTTCAGTCAGGGCTTCCGGGGTCTTTTGTGCATTCTTGGAGCCTTCGAAAGCCGACATCTCAACTCTCTGGCTGTTTTTTCCGATAACCCAAACCTTTCCGCTTTCAAAGCGCATTCCCACGACGGGGGTTCCGTCTTTGAGTCGGACGGGAGTGCCGTCTTTCATGCGGAAAGCCCCGTCAGAACGGGATTCAGAGCGGAATTTCGGCACCCCGTCAGAACGGGATTCCGGTGCCGGAAGACGGAGAATCCTTTCCAGGTGGCCCATGGTCAATTCGCCGAAAAGCCCGTCCGGACGGCCGTCGTTTCGAGAAACGGTGAATTTCGCTTCCGAAGAAATCGAGGCGATCTTTTGCTGGAGGATTACGACGTTCACTTCGTCCGGATGGGAAACCACCCCCTCCAAGAGCGAGGAGAGCTCGCGCAGTTCGGAAGCGTTTTGAACTCCCTTGGCTCCGTCGAAAGTTTCGAGCGCCACAAGCGATCCCCTAACGCGTTCGATTCTCGAAGCGAAAGCCCCGAGGTGCCTGCGGTTGAATTCGAGGACATCGGGAGACTTTTCAGCGGATTCGGAAGAAGGCTTGCGCGATTTTTCGGAAGCGGATTTTTTCGGAGATTTCCCTTCCGGTTTGGCTGAGGCGGGGGAAGTTTCCTTTCTCATCCCCTTTTGGGCAGCTGCGGCGTCGGACTGAATTTTCGCGCGTTCGGCCTCCATTTTTTTCCGGTATTCTTCAAAAAGTCATTCCCACCGATCACAAAGGGCGAGAATTTCTTTGGAATCGGAATACTCCTTGCGCTGGATCGAAATCCATTCGCGGGCTTTGGAAATTGATTCTTCGGAAGGACGCCGGAGGGCATTGGGAAAAACCGGTTCCGAAATGGGTGAGCCAGCTTCCGGATAATACGTATCGTTGCTTTTTGAATCGCGAATGGCCCGCTCGAAATAGTCGATCTGTGTTTCGATGGTGTGCTTATTGGCCGAGGAGAGGAACTCGAACATACGAAAAATGTAAGGATATCCCTTCAAGGTTACCCTATCTTTCGTGAACGCGCAAAAAATCGGACGTAATCCGCCTATTCGGAAACCCGTTCCAACCGGACGACCGTTTCGATATGGTGGGTATGGGGAAACATATCCACCGGAACGACGTCGGCCAACCGGTATTCGCCGGTCTCAAGCATCGTTTGGAGGTCGCGGGCAAGCGTGGCCGGATTGCAGCTGACGTAGAGGATTTCATCCGCCTTAAATTCAAGGATGGCCTTCGGCGCGGAGGGATGCATTCCATCACGCGGAGGATCGATGACGATGGCGTTCGCCCGTTTTTTTTCGTTCAGGAAGCGCGTGACGAATTCTTCGGTTTTCCCCGAAAAGAATTCCACGTTCGTCACGCCGTTTCGAGCGGCGTTCCGGGCTCCATCGGCACTCGCTTCAGGAACGAGTTCCACCGAATGCACCGAGTCGAACCGACCGGAAAGAAGGATTCCGATGGTTCCGGTTCCGGCATAAAGATCAAGGAGCGTTCCGCCCTTCGACCGCATGAGCGAAAGAACGGTTTCGTAGAGTTTTTCGGCACCGAGGGAATTGGTTTGGAAAAAGCTTTTCGGATGGATTTCGAATTCGAATCCGAGAAGCGTTTCGACGATGGTGTCGGAACCGTGGAGTTTTACGGCCTGCCCGGTGACGATGTCGGCCTTTCCTACGTTCTGAAGCAGATAGACCGATTCAATTTCCGGAAATTCCGGAACCAAAAACTGGCGGACGAAAACGAGAAGTTCGCCTTCTTCTTTCCGGGAATACGCCGGAAAATCGGTATTCGCCGAAAAAACGAGCATCGTCGCGCCGGTTTTTTTCGACTTCCGGACGACGAAATGCCGCCAAAACCCTTCCTGAGTCTTCGGGTCGTAGGTCGGAAGTCCCGAATCTTTCGAATAATCGCGCACGGCGCGGAATATCGCGTTGATCCGTTCGTCGGCCAATACGCAGTAATCGCAATCGACGATGCGGTCGAATTCGCCCTGCTTATGGAAGCCGAAACGGAATTCGTCATGAACCCCTTCCTTAGCGGAAATGTACTTCCCCCAAGAAAATTCGACCTTGTTGCGGTATCCGAGCGTTTCGGGGGAAGCGACGATCGGATGGAACGTCGCGGAGGCGGTTCGGTCACGAAGGACGCGGAGCGCGTCTTTTACTTGATCTTCCTTGATTTCCAACTGCTTTTCGTAGGCGATGGGGAGCCATTTGCAACCTCCGTAAACCTGAAAGTGTGGAGGAAGTTCCTCTTCGAAGGGGGACTTCGAAACGACGTTCAAAATCTGGGCTTCGAGATAGTTTTTTTTGGACTTAAGAACGCGGAGATTCACCGTTTGTCCGGGAATCGCTCCGCCGGAAACCATGATTTTCCGACCGTCTTCGTGTTCGGCGAGACCCTTGCCACCAAATACGAGCTTATCAATGCGGACGTTTTGCAAAACGGTATCTTTTTTCATGGAAAGGGGAAAGGGAAGAACGGTGTCTAAAAACGGAAAAACCGGTCGGAATTCGACCGATTTCCCGTTTCGAATCGTCGGCATGGCACCTACAATTCGATGGCGGAGCTCGTGAGTTCGTATTCGCCGCCCTCGGAAACGAAGGAAGTTTCGACGAGGGAAATCTGGGTTTTTCCAGAGCCGATTTTGGAATATGCGAGCATCGCGAGTTCGGTTCCTGCGGGAAGGTCTTTCGCCGATGCGAAACGAACATTTACGAGCATCATGCCCTCGACGTTCGAAATCTTTACGATTTCGGCATCCTTTTGGACGGTAAACACGTCGTTGATTTTCAGTGCTTCGGCATCCGAAACGAAGGTTGCGCGAACCTCTTTCACGCCTTTGGCTGGACGTGCGAGGGAAAGCTTGAGCAAATCGGAACCGCTTCCCGAAGATAAAAGCGACAAATCCGCCCGAACCTCGGGAGCGTTTCCTCCGCCGGCAAATTCTATGGCCGAGGTCTGTATTCGGGTTCCCGCATCGGTACCGAACAGGAAGGCGTTCACCGAAACGGCGAAAACAAAGGCCGAGGCGATGATGGCGACGTTTTTCTTATGGGTGCTTTTCCGATAGGCCTCGAAGAAGTCTTTCATGGAAGGGTGGTAAAATTGA
This sequence comes from Candidatus Altimarinota bacterium, assembly GCA_024709505.1. Classification (GTDB taxonomy): domain Bacteria; phylum Patescibacteriota; class Gracilibacteria; order BD1-5; family UBA2023; genus JANJWP01. The sequence continues at coordinate 51,864 of JANJWP010000003.1, forward strand.
CGGCTCCATCTTACTCGTGTTTTAAGACAATGTCAAACCTTGGCCGCGCCAAAGGCAAACGTCGCGAAGCGGAACTACAAAGCCGTTTTTCCTGCCGTCGAAAGAATCTGGAACATGACGTATCCGACGAAAGAAGCGTAAGCGGCAGCGTATCCGACATGCCACCAAAACAACGTCCAGGAACGGGCTTCGGGCTTTTGGAAAAAGAAATTCCGCACGGCCTCGCCAACGAGCGCGATGGCCGCCACAAGCCCGGAGTATCCTCAGGAGTACGCGGTAATCGCCGAAAGGAGCGGCGTTATAAACGCAATGTCCGATCGAGGGCTCGCCGCCACCATGGAGACCGCGATGGCGAAGGTCGCAAAATTGAAAACGCAGACGGTCTTGCTTAGGTTCCATTCTTTCGAAAAATCCTTCCAGATTCGGACGGGGGAAAGGGGCTCCATGTTTTCGTGGGAGAAAAAATACTTTCGGGCATTGTATCGACGTTTAAAAAAAACGCTCGCTAATTTTACCTTCGCACCGGGAGTTTTTCCGGTTATGGGGTTTCAAAAATTTGCGATACCGGAGGGAGGAAGTATAGTTTCCTAAATTTTAGCCCCTTCTCCTTCCGACCATGGCCATGAAAAAAACGCTCGTCGTCGTTTTCGCCGCTATCGCCCTTCCGGCAACCTCGTTTGCCGCACTTGAAACCGGCGCCCTTCGGGTGGACATCAACGATGCCATTCAGCGTCTCGTCGCCAAATACGAAGCGCGCATCGCGGAGCTCGAAACGGAAAACGCCGAACTGAAAAAGAAGCTCTCGGGCCTTGCTCCGGGAACCGTCATGTCCGTCGAGACCGCCACGGGAACTTCGTCGGTCACCCAAATCTCGAAGCCTGTCGCGAACGCGGCCACGGGTGCGACGAACCTTCCGGCTTCGGTCATGGCAAATACCGGAAACGCCAGTTTCGACGCGATCATACGATCGATGAACGCATCCTTTCCTTCGATCTTAAAAGAAAACGGGCTCCCGGAGGCGGCGCAGCTCGGCCTCTTTGAGTTCGTCGAAGGAAAAAACGCGTTCTTCATTTCGATTGACGATGGAAAAAATCCCGTCGGAGTAAGCGCTTTCAAAACGAAAATCCTCTATTCTTACGACGCTTCGCTCAAAACGACCGTTACCGGAAAATTCGACCTCAACTACGACGTCCAGCGCTACGTAACCACTTTTGGAACCAATCCCTATGCCGGAACCGTGCGCATCCGCGTAAAAAATCCCGCGTATACGGGAAAACTTCTCGAAGAAACCGCCTCCGCATCGGCCGGAACGGCATCCTCCACGGCAAGCGCGGCAAATTCCGCCACTTCCCCGGCTTCGTCAAGCACCGCCACGACGCAAATCGTAAGCGTGGACGTTACCGCCAAGGACGTCCGGGCCGCCTACGACAAAAACAAGCTCGCGGAAGCCATCAAGCTCGCGAACGCCTACCTTGCGAAGAATCCGGCGGACGTTGAAATCCTTACCGTTCGATACCGGAGCCTCTACATTACCGGAAAATACGCCGATTCGCTCAAGGACATCGCCACCATCGAGTCGGTACAGGGAACGAAATTCGACTGCACCATTGCCAAGGATGCGTCGTTCATCGCGAAATCGGCCAAGGATACCGCAGCGGCGACCAAGTACGCGACCTACGTGACGAACTGCAACAAGCGCTAAGCGAAATCGGAGCGGATTTTTTCCACGGCAGGAAGGAGCGCCGCGAGTTTTTTGCGCGAATCTTCGGGAACCATGCCGCTTGCGGACGCTTTTTTCAGTCCTTCCGATAATTCCTGAATCTGACTTGAAATTCTTGCGGCAGAGGCCGCGTCAAGGGACGAACGGTTTTCCGCAAGAACTTTGAGATCCCCGGAATTGGCACGCAAATATCCCTCGATTTTTCCGCTCGCGGTATTCGCGGCGCCCGCAATGTCAAAAAAGGAAGCGTTCTTTTTAATGTCATGGAGTTCGCGCTTCAATTTGTCGCCGTTGGCGATTACTTTTCGCGATTTCGCGTCAACGTCATTGTCCGTGCCTTCCGAAAGGGTTGGGATTTTCGAAGGCGCCGCTTCTTGGGCGGCGTCGGACTTTTCGGCCTCAGACGCTTGTACTCTCGTAAGGGCCCGCTTCATTTCGTTCAACGGAACGCCTACGCTGCCATCGGGATTTCGAACCGCAAACTTTCCGAATTCGTCGGAACGGGCGTCAATGCCAAGTTTTTGAAGGATTTCCGGAGAGTTTGGAACGTTGACGGTGGATGCCGAAACGTCAATACCCGCCTTTTCCATTTCGGAAATCGAATGGATTATCGAACGCGCGGTTTTACCGCGTTCCAGGCCGGAAGGAAGTTCGGCAACCTTGCGACAATTGTCGGTAATTTTCAAAAGGCTCTCGGAACTCGGCTCCGAACTCGATTCCTTCGAACGCGCGGCGCGGGCTTCGACCGACATTCCCAGCTTCTGCGCAAGCGATCGGAAAATTCCGCCTTCCCGCGCGGCGCGTTCGAGAAAATCAGCGGCCTTCCCGGCTAAAAGGTTTCCGAGTTTTTCATAAAATTCGGGGGAATTCAGGGCGGTCCGCAATTTTTCGGCATTCTCACGGACGTTTTTCGCCACCGATTCGAGCGCGCGTTCAGGAGAACGAATGGCGGCCTCGACCGAACCGAGTTCCGGTTTTTCCATAAACGGATTTGTTAAAGGCATTGAAGGGAACGTTCTAACGTTTCGTTTGCGACGGAGGATTCCTTTTCCGCTTCTGACATCTCCCGAACCTGCAGCTCCTTGAGCATGCCGATCCGGGAAACGAGGCGGTCGTAGCGGCCGGAATCGGACACTTTTTCGATTTCGTCTTCAAAGAGCGCAAGGAGCCCGTCGATTTCGGATTCGTCGAACTGCGAACTCCCCACGTAGGCATGGAGTTCTTGGGCGGCATCAAAAATACCGAACAATTCTTCGAGAATCGAAAGAAGCAGGCGTTTTTTATCCATAATTGGAAAGTTTTTTTTATTTCACCATGCTTGTTCGAATTTCGCAAATTCCGGGAATGGAACGCACGGTGAAATCTCAGGAATACGAAAAAATCCCCCCGACTCCTTACGGATCGAGGGGATTTTGATTCCGGAAATTCGTTAGTACATCCCCATTCCGCCACCCATTCCTCCGTGGTCGTGAGCGGGAGCGGATTCTTCCTTCTTCGGAGCTTCCACGATGAGGGCTTCGGTCGTAAGGAACATTCCGGCGATGGAAATGGCGTTTTCGAGCGCGGAACGCGAAACCTTCTTCGGATCGATGATTCCGGCTTTGACCATGTCGGTAAATTCGTCTTTTGCGGCGTCGTACCCGTAGTCGGCATCGCCGCTTCGAAGGATGTCGGCAACGATGACGGCGCCTTCTTTTCCGGCGTTTTCAGCAATCTGCCGAACCGGATACGAGAGCGCCCGAGCGACGATGTGGGCGCCGATTTCCTGGTCGCGATTGTCGAATTTGGCGCCTTCGAGGGCTTTTGCGGCTTTGAGAAGCGCGACTCCGCCTCCGGCGACGACGCCTTCGTCAACGGCCGCCTTGGTGGCATTGAGGGCGTCTTCGATGCGGAGCTTCTTTTCTTTCATCTCGACCTCGCTTGCGGCGCCGACTTTGACGACGGCGATACCACCGGCAAGTTTGGCGAGACGCTCAAGGAGCTTTTCCTTATCGTAGTCGGACTTGGTCGCTTCGACCTGGGCCTTGATTTCCCGAACGCGAGCATCGATGCGGCTCTTGTCGCCAGCACCGCCCGAAACGATGGTGTCGGATTTGGTCGCGACGACGCTCTTGGCCCGACCGAGATGTTCGATGGAGGCGTTTTCGAGTTTGTAGCCGAGTTCTTCGGTGATGACGGTCGCACCGGTAAGCACCGCGATGTCCTTGAGCATTTCTTTCTTGCGGTCGCCGAAACCCGGAGCCTTGACCGCGAGAACGTTCAGCACGCCCTTGAGCTTGTTCAAAATAATGCCCGCGAGCGCGTCGCCGTCAACGTCGTCGGCGATAATGACGAGCTCGCGCTTGCCGGTGGAGGCCAGCTGTTCAAGCACCGGAAGGATGTCCTTCAGCGAGGAAATCTTTTTGTCGGTGACGAGGATGTGCGCGTCGGAAACGCGGCCTTCCATTTTTTCGCCGTCGGTCACCATGTAGGGCGAAACGTAGCCCGAATCGAACTTCATGCCTTCGGTAACTTCGACTTCGAGGCCGAAGGTCTGACCTTCTTCAACGGTGATGACGCCGTCTTTTCCGACCTTGTCCATCGCGTCGGAGATGATGGCGCCGACTTCGGCGTCCTGGGCCGAAATGGTGGCTACCTGGGCGATTTCGTCTTTGGAGTTAATCGCTTTGGCGTTTTTCGCGAGTTCGGCGGCGACGATTTCGCCAGCCTTCTTCATGCCGTTTTTCAGTTCGATGGCATTGATGCCCGAGCGGATTTCACGGAGCCCTTCTTTCGCCATGGCGTACGTGAGGAGCGTGGCGGTGGTGGTTCCGTCTCCGGCGGCGTCGTTGGTGCGCGAAGCGGCTTCCTTCACGAGCTCGGCGCCCATGTTCTCGATCTTGTCTTCGAGTTCGATTTCTTTGGCGATGGTTACGCCGTCGTTGGTGACTTGCGGAGCGCCGTACCCCCGAGAGAATACGACGTTTCGGCCCTTGGGACCGATGGTGGCAGTAACGGTTTTGGCGACCTTTTCCATTCCCGAGAACATCTGGAAACGGGCTTCGTCGCCGAAATGGATGCGTTTAGCGGACATGACAAAAATGCGTTAGGAATATTTTGAAGCGCCCTATTCGAGCGCGAAGGGAATTTCTTTAACCTCGTAGGTCCGGTTGGAGAGGCTCTGGTTTTTTAAAACCGGGGAGGCGCTCGCCGTGAGTTCGGTGGTCGTCACGAGGTAAAACCCTCCGTTATACCGGATCGAAACGACGTGCTCGGGATTGAGGTATACGGTTTGTCCGGTAGTCAGGACGAAGGGAAAGAAATCCGCCATGGGAAAAATGTTTAGGAAATCTTCGCGAGGACGTATTCGAACGCGACGATCTTGTATTTTACGCCATCAACCTCGACTTCGTCGCCGGAATATTGGCCGGAGAGAACCTTGTCGCCCGGCTTGAGGTCGATGGTAACGGTTTTTCCGTCTTTATCGAGTTTTCCGGGTCCGACCGCCACAACTTCGTAGACATTGGGGCGCTCCTTGTTGGCGGACTGGGGAAGGAGGATTCCGCCTTTGGTAACGTTTTCGGGTTCGACCCCTTTGAGGAGGACCCGGTCGGAAAGAGGCTGGATCTGCATAAAGGAATGGTGGAAAAGATAAAATGCCAATCGTCGAACCGATTTAGCAAGCGAATTATATACGTGCTAATTTTGGAGTCAAAAACTTTTTCATGAAATATTTTAGGAAAAAGTTTGACAAACGATTTTCGATAGATATAAAAATATCCGTTCCTGGGATTCGCGCCGAAAGGTAGCGGATTCTGGAACTTCCTGATCAAACAAATAGGAGGGCTTTACCCATGAAATGTCAGCAATCGCCGCCCGGCTTCGCCGACCAACGCTTCGACGACGCCTTCGCCATCACCGCCATCGCTGCCCAGGCCAGCGGCGCCACGTAACGGCCGCCGCAGCAGTCCGCAAGAGCCAAAAGACGAACGCCAAAAAGCACGGAGGTACGCATGCAGCACTTCCGCACCCGGCCACGACGAACGCCCTGGCTGACAAGCCTCGGGGCGGGCGCAAATCCTTAGGGATGGCCTCCTAGGGTAAGGACCCCTCACGACGCGAGTCGCCGGGGTCTTTTTCTTTTGACGATCGTTATTGGTTCGGTATAAATTTTCCGCCCGTCAAAGCGCCTCCAAAACGCCAAAAAGACGCGCGGGAACTTTTTTCAAAAACCAAGACGAAAGGAGCATCCATGAAACGCGATCCCAGTTGGGCTCATGCCGCCAAGGTTCCCGTCCAGGGAATCGGTCCGGCCATTCCGGACGGCGACGGCTGATAGCAACTGAACCCGTAAGTACGCTCTCTAAAAATTCGGCAAAACTGCCTGACCGCAGCTGCCGGACTCGTCCGGCGCCAATCCCCAACCCCGCTTCCAAAAGCGCCAGTTGGGGATTTTCCTTTTTTGCGACAACGGGGTTTCCGTTTGCCAAACCCCCCGTTTTTCCTATAATCCGGCCAACTTCGCGGATGTCTGAAATCCGCGAAAACCATTACCGTCTCCTTATGTCCAAAGAAGCACCGAAAAGCCTTGGAGCCCGACTCGCCGTAATTGGAGCGATCACCTTCGCGTCCTTCGCTTACGCCTTCCCGTGGCAATCCCACGGAATCGACATGCCGTTCGAAACCGGCGATTACAAGCTCGGACTCGACCTTCACGGCGGCGTCGAACTCGACTACAAGATCGATCTGGAAGAGGCAAAGAAAAAGGGGGGCGAATACAACGAAAAGAACATCGTCGAAGGATTGAAATCCATCGTTGAAAAACGCGTCAATTCGCTTGGAACTGCCGAACCAACCATTCAAACGGCCTCTTACGGCAACGAATCCCATATCATCGTCCAAATTCCAACCCAGGATTTTGGGGGAGATTTGAGCGAAGAAGAACGGAAGGCTAAAAACGCCGAATACATTTCGAAGGCGAAGGACACCATCGGAAAAGTCGTCCGGCTCGAATTCAAGGAAATGAAGTCGTCGATTACCGACGCCGACCGCACCGAGCGCAAAGCCTTGGCCGAGGCGGCGGCAAAAGAGGCTCTGGAAGCCAAAGATTTCTCAGTCGTCGGAAAGAAATACCGCGACAACTACGAAAACGTCGAATATCAAACCGGTTCCGGAACGCTCGAACAACTTCCCCGGGAATTCGTTTTCGAAGGAATCGGGGCGGTATCCGGCGCTCAAACCACCGAAGCTTTCGCGTCGCAGAAATCGGGAGGACTCACCATGGACGAAGGCGGAAAGATCGTTCCGCTTGAAGGAAACAAGGGGTTTTCGGTCGTTCGGATACGGAACGCCGTCGGCACCGGAAGCGGAAAAACCTACGAATACGAAGGGATTTTCGTAGACGAAAGGCCGTCGGTATGGACGCTTGCCAAAACGCTCGATGGACGGGCTCTTGACGAGCGGTATCTCATCCGGGCATCCGTCAGCTTCAATCAGGGATTCCAACCCCAAGTCGAACTCCTCTTCAACGACGAAGGCGCGAAGATTTTCGGCGAACTTACCAAGCGGCTCGTCGGACAACAGCTCGCCATTTTCGTCGGAGGACAGCTTCTTACCGATCCGGTCGTACAGACTACCATTTCCGATGGAAAGGCCGTTATCACCGGAAACTACACCCCCGAAAGCGCCAAACAGCTCGCCACCGACATCAATACGGGCATCGTTCCGGCTCCCATCTACCTTACGAGCGAACGGGCCATCGACGCTAAAATGGGGAGCGATTCGCTCTCAGTCATCGTAAATGCCGGACTCATCGGACTCATCGCCATCGTGGCCTTCCTCGTTTGGGCATACCGCGTTTCCGGCCTTCTTGCGGGTATTGCGCTCGTCATTTACGCAATCCTTCTCCTTGCCATCGTCAAGTTCTTCGGAATCGTGCTGACCCTCGCTTCCATCGCGGGAATCATTCTCTCCATCGGCCTCGCCATCGACGCGAACGTCCTCATCTTCGAACGCACCAAAGAAGCGCTTCGGGAAGGTTCCGACCTTAAGCGCGCGGTCGTTTCGGGCTTTGAAAAATCATGGAGCGCGATTTGGGATTCGCATATCACCTCCCTTACTTCGGCGGTCATTCTCTATATTTTCGGCATTTCGCTCATCAAGGGATTCGGACTCATGCTCGGAATCGGCATCGTGCTTTCGCTCTTTACTGCCATGTGGGTTTCGCGCATTCTCATCCTCCACGTGAGCGAATCGTTCGAGGGACGCGAATCGAAATTCGTAGGACTGAAGAAATAGTCGGACGATTTTCTTTCCCCCGAGGCCATGATAGGGTTTTTCGATTCCGGAATCGGAGGACTTACCGTTCTCGCCGAGTTCCGGAAACGCTTTCCGGATTTTGATTACGCCTATTTCGGTGATCGGGCCAACTGCCCATACGGCGATCGCGAGGATGAAGAAATCGTCGATTTGACCGAACGCGGAGTCGAGAGGCTTTTTCGCGAGGGCGCCGAAATCGTCATCCTCGCGTGCAATACGGCCACCGTCCATGCGATACGCTACCTGCAACAAGTCCGGTTTCCCGAAAAAAAGATTTTGGGCGTCACCATTCCGGGCGCCGAAAAAATCGTCGAATCGGGATACCGCCACGTCGGAGTGCTCGCGACCGAATGAACCGTGCGGATTCGGGCATATAAAGAACGGGTCCATATTTTGGACGATTCGGTTTCGGTACACGAAATCGCGGTTCCCGAACTCGTCCCCCTGATCGAACGGGGCATCGTCGGTGGCGAAGAAGTGCGCGAAATCCTCGCGGCGAAGACGTCGCAATTCCAAAACATCGAGGCGCTCGTGCTCGGATGCACCCATTATCCCCTCGTTCGAAAAGAAATCGAATCCTTGCTTCCGGGAATCGAAATCGTCGATCCGGGCGAAGAAGCCGCAAAAAAATTCGCTTCTTACCTAGAGCGACACCCCGAAGTAGAAGCGAAGATCTCAAGAGGCGGAACCCTTCGGATAAACTATTCCGAACCCACCTAAACGCCCCAGTCCTTGTGATGGTATTCGCGAACCTTGTCGTCAACGTCGGCACGGTCGTACATCCGTAACAGGTAGTCGAAATCGACGAGGGCGGGAGTTGGGTAATTTCGTCCGTACAGGACGTAGTATTCCGGAGAAAACGCGTCGAGCGTCGAAAACCGGACGCCTCCGTTCGACGTCGCCATGGGAAGAAGGAATCCGTGCCCGTCAGTCCAATGGGAGTCGATGAACGTTTCTTTTGGGGTTTTTTGCGGTACCGCGGTCGGTTTCCGAATCGATTTCGGGGTTTTCGGAGGAAAAAACAACCTCGACAATATCGCCTTTTCGGACATTCCGGTCGCCGGAGCCAAAAACAGCCGGATGAAAAATTTGAGGTTCTTGATATCGAATCCCTTCATTTTTCGGGCCGAAGCCGTCAAAAGCTTTTTAAAGTCGTAATATTCGCCCGTTCGGAAGCCTCCCTCCATTCCGCCAACGTACTGGAATTGCAGTTCGATGATTCCGGTCGTCCGAGAGCCGCCCGACTTTCCTCCGCGCATCGCGACCCTTCCGGTCAAATCGCCATTGGCAATGTCCTCGTCGGTCGAAGCCTTGAGATGGGAAATTTCGGCCACGTGGACTCCGCGGGCCTTCAAATCCTCCAAATCAACCAGATCGCCCTTTTGGTCGTATTCGCCCTTTTCGAACACGCGATGGGCAAAAAAGTCTATTGCGTTCGCCAGATGGGCCTTATGGGGATTCTCGGTCTCAAACCGGAGTCCGAGCAAATCCTTCAGCGAATCGACGCTGGTATACTTGCGGTTGAACGCCATCTTCAAAAGGATTTTGAAGAAATTCTTTTCGCGCATGTGGAGCGTGCCCTGAAAGAATTTTTCGGCGTTTTTTGCTTGGGGTGGAACGTAGGAGCTGAGGAATTTCCCTTCGCCGAGGTCTTTGAGCGTCACTCCGGGTTGCGAGCGGATTTTTTCAAGCACGAGGGCCGCTTCCTGGTCGAGTTTTTTATAGCGGTCGTTAGATAGAACGTCATGAACGTCGTCCATCGCCCGGATGACGGCGCATTCGATGACCATCCCGTATCCGTTTTTTCGATTGCCCGGCTTCAGCGAATCGACGTGCGCGACGAATTCTTCGACCGAAGTAAATTTTCGGTTTAACTGGGTTTCTTTGGGAGTGATGCCGAGAAGGTCGAGAAAGTCGAGCGCGAGGCGGTAGGTTTTATTGATGGTTTCGACCGCTTCCCTTGAAGGAATCGGAGCCCCCCTTTCGTTCGTCAAAAGCGAATTGACGACCTTTCGGATTTCTTCGGTCGTCATGCTTTCGCTCGAAAGGAGATCCATTTCGGTCAATTCCGAAAACAACCGCGACTCTCCGTGCACGGCCTCATAGGAAGAAAAATCGTGGACCCCGCGATTGCGCAATGCCTGCGCGACATCGATTTTCATGCCCTGAGCGACTAGGTCGGCCACCGATTTCCCGCCGGTCGTATCAACGAGCGCCGCGGCAACGCGTTCGCGGGTTTTTTCCGAGACGGTCGAAAGAAATGCCTGTGAAAGCCTCGCGAGCGTGAAGTGGTCCTTTTTCTCGTCATGAAGATGCTTTCCCGAAAAATGCCGCACCGGAACCTGCGGATAAGGACCGCCGATCAAAAAGGATTCGTCCCAATTCTTAGGGGATTTCGCGACGTTTTTTTGATGCGGAACAGGAGAAAGCGCGGGGACGTGGACTTTTTTTTGGGACATGGGACTTGGGAAACCGGAACGAACGGATATAGTACGGAGAGAACCTCGCTATTTTACCCTATCTTTCCAAAAAGTGAAGGAACCGCTCCCCTTTCTTTTTTATGGCCGGGCAAAAGTCGGGGATGCCGTCGTGGCGCTCGGACGTTCCCTCGGGCTCGAAATCGTCCAAAAGGACGATTCGGATTCGGACTTCCGGCCCGAGGACTACGCGGCAATCATTCCGACTCCGGGAGTGCCGCCGAACAATCGGGCCCATTCGGGAAACAACGTTCTCTCGGAACTCGATTTCGCCTACCGCTACCTTCCTAAAGGATTCAAAATCGTTTCGGTTACGGGAACGGACGGAAAATCGACGACGGCATGGATGCTGTTCGAGCTCTTTCGCCGCGAATATGGCCATGACCGGGTATTTCTCTCGGGAAATTTCGAAATCCCCTTTTCGGAAACGGTTCGTCGAATTCGGGAAAAAGGGCTCGTCCGGGGGATCGTGGTCATCGAATGTTCGAGCTTCATGCTCCATGACGTCGGCTCGAAACATTCGCTCTCAATGCTGAAAAAGCTTCCCGAAGGGGAACGCGAAGACGGATTCAAAAGCGATCATTCGATATTCACCAACATCGAGTCGGACCACCTCAATTGGCACGCGAACCTGAAAGAATACCTCGACGACAAATTGAATCTCGTCCGCTTGACAACGGGAACCGCGGCGGTAAACGTCCAGATTTCCGAAAGGGCGGGGAGCTGGAACCTTCCCTTCGAACTCCTTCCGCAGATGCGGTTTTTCGGAGCGCTTAAAAACGGAGCGCCCCCCATCGGACCGAACGGAACGACGGTGCGCGATTGGACCGACGGCGCCGACGTCGCGATAACGGGAAGGCGGAGGTACCACATGGCGGAAACCCGATTCGGCGGACTCCATAATGCCCTCAACGTCCTTTCGGTCGGGGTAATCGCGAACGCGATGGGGGTTTGTTCGAAGCGAACCCGGAAATATCTCGCGGAAATCGGCGGACTTCCCCACCGCCTCGAATTCGTAGTCGAAAAGCGGAACGTCCGCTACGTTGACGATTCCAAATCAACGTCGTGCCAAAGCCTGAAGGCCGCACTCTCGGCATTCAAACCGAAATCGGTCCGACTCATTGCCGGAGGTTCCGACAAAGGCGATCCGTTCGAGGGGCTCTCCGATCCGCTCGGACAAAAAGTCACGTTCGCCGCACTCATCGGGGCGACGGCCCCGATGCTCGGCCGGATATGCGAAGCCGCCGGAGTTCCCTGTCGGATATGCGCCGACATGGACGAAGCAGTAAAAGCCGCTTCGGAAGGAGCCAAACCCGGAGATATCGTGCTTCTTTCGCCCGGATGCGCGAGCTTTGGGCTCTTCCGGGATTATTTGGACCGGGCGAACAAATTCCGAGAGGCGGTAGAAAAACTGCCGGACTAACGAAACCGCAAACCCCTCCGGAAATCCCGGAGGGGTTTTTCAGGGCGGAAGGCCCCGCTACGCCGCGCGGCGGACTTGGGGCGAGCCTTCGTTGAGGGCAAGCGCGAGAGTGCCGATCTTTTGGTCGAGAACCGATGCCACCTTGTTGAGTTTGACCACGGTTTCAAACGCTCCCGGAACCGATTTTGCCGCTTGCTCCTTATATCGGGCGATATTTTCGGAAACGAGCTTGCGTTCGCCGTGAAGTTTGATGAGTTCGAGCTTGGAAGCCGTTACCGAGAACGACGGATCATTCGAGGCTTCAGCCTGCGCGCGATAGTAGTCGATTTGCTCGGAAATACTTCGTTTCGAAAGGCTTTCGCGGACGGATTGGGCCGTTTTGGCATCGGCAATGCGCGAAGTGAGATCGATGACCTTGGCGCTCACGCGGGACTCGACTTTTTGAACCGGGGTTTGCGCGGAATCGCTTTGAACGAAAACCGCGCTCCGGACGTTTTCGGATTTGAAGGAATCGGCGGACGGGGATTCTTGAACCGCTTGCAAAACCGGGGCCGGAAAATCGATGACGGTTGCTTCAGCAAGACGCGCCGGAGCGTTTGCGGTCTTCGGGGCGGATTCCGTCACAACCGAGACCTCGGGGGTAGCGGCCCGTGCGTAGACCGGCAACGGATCGGCAACCGGAGCCCCGACGAACGGAAGCGAACCCGCCGAAAGCCCCGCGAGGCTCATGTGGAACTTGCGCTTGGCAACGGATTTTTTGGAAGCCGAGGCGTCGATGATTTCGACGTACCCCTTTTGATCAGGGGCTGAAAGCGCGATGGCGACATGGGTGACATGCCCGCTTTTGTTATGCCAAAAGAGCAAATCGCCCTTTTTCACTTCGCCGAGCTTTTTTTTGGAGGCCATCGAATGAAATCCTGCGGCGGTCGTGTCAAACGACTTGGAAACGACTCCGGCGGTTTTGAGGCTTTCAACGACCAACTGAGAGCAATCCATGGTCTTTTTTCCGTTCCCGCCGAGTTGATACGGTTTTCCAAGATGGATTTCGGCGTTCGAAACGAAGTCCGAAACGCTCAATTTTGGCAAGGCGGATTGTGCAGCGGGCTTCAAAGAAGCCATCTTCGTCGGGGCGGGCTTCGCATCCGAAGCCTTTAACGAAGGTGGCTTTGAAGCAGAACGGGGGGACAGATCCATTCCGCCCATCGAGCGGACTGCGGCGGCGACCGTGGCGGCGTCTTTGGAATCATGGGCAATCAGATAGCGCCGTCCGAAACGGAGTTTGGTAGCATCGGAAAGGCGGTTGCCTTCTTCGTCGATCAAAAGCCGCCAATCATCGGTTCCGAAGGCCTTCATGGCAAAATCCTTCGCGCCGATGCCTTTTTGAACGACGGCCTTCCATTCGCGGTCACGGAGTTCGGACGAAGCCGGAACGATCGGTTTCGTGGGAACGGGATTGTTTGGGGCCGAAGGCGCTTTGAGCGAAACCGAATCGGAAGGAAATTCCGGAGGCGAAGAGGGTGCGGCTACCGAAATTCCAACTCCGGCAGAAAGCCCGAGAATTCCGGCCGCACGGCGGGCGAAAAGGGCGATCTTCGTAAAAACGTCGGGACGCTTGGGGATGGATGCGGCGCGGGAAACCCCGCGCGAAAGACCTGCGGAAGATTGCATCGTATCGTCGTTAAGAGGCAAGTTCGGCGTATTGGAACGGGGGAAACCCTTTTGGTCTTTGATTTTGAACTCATGGATATTAAAACCTTTCTATAAATTGTCAACTGTTCATCGAAAAAGAAATGGGGGCAAAGCGGAAACGTGGGTGGGGATAAGAAATCTTCGGTCGGAAAAGTTGCGATAGGACGGATGCGGAATATGATTGCAGCATGCAAAATTCGAACGGAACCCCTTCCCATCTCCACGTAGTGGGCATCTGAGGCATCGGCGTTTCAGCCGTAGCCCGCTATTACCGACAATCCGGATGGACCGTTTCCGGTTCCGATGGATCGGAATCAGCCATCACCCGAGCCCTCCGCGCCGAAGGAATTCCCGTATCCATCGGACACGACGAATCAAACGTTCCCCAAAACCTCTCGCTTCTCGTCTATTCGGAAGCCGTCGTCACGAAGCCCGATCTTCCCAAAGAAGAGCAGGTGCTCTCCAATCCGGAAATCCGGAAATCGCACGAAATGGGTGTCCGACGGCTTTCCTATCCCGAAGCGCTCGCCGAACTCTTTAACGGCAAATGCGGGATCGCCGTATCCGGAAGCCATGGAAAATCGACTACGACGGCCATGATCGGAACGGCGTTGGTCGAGTCGGGATTCGGGGGTTCGACGGTCGTTGGAACGCAAGTGCCCCAATTCGGCGGAAAAAACGGGCACTTCGAACCGAAAAGCCCCGTCTTCGTCATCGAAGCATGCGAATACCGGAGATCGTTTTTACGCTACGAACCCGAAATCGCCGTCATTACCAATATCGATCTCGACCATCTCGACTATTACCGCGACTTAGAAGATTACCTTCAGGCGTTCGAAGCCTTTCTTTCCAGAACCCGGAGAGCGGCGATATTTTCGGCCGATTGCGAAAATTCCCGGAAGGTCGCGTCATCGGATGGCGCGTCGCACTTGGAAAAATATTTCGTCGATAAGGACGGCTTCGTCGGACCGGACGGAACGCGCACGCCGTTGCCGCAAATGAAACTCGCCGTTCCGGGCGAACACTTGGCGCAAGACGCCCGGCTAGCCTACGTCGCGCTCCTGCTTGCGGGGGTTCCCGAGGCCGACATCGCTCCGGCGCTCGAAAAATACCGCGGCTCGTGGCGGAGGAGCGAAGTCATCGGAACGACGGAAAACGGCAATCTGCTCGTCTCCGACTACGGGCACCATCCTTCCGAAATTCGTCCGACGCTTGAAGCGTTCAGGGACAGATATCCGGACAAGACGCTCTTCGTCACGTTCCAGCCGCACCAACACTCGCGAACCCGCGAACTCCTCACGGAGTTCGCGTCGGCATTCGATGCCGCGGACGAGCTTCTCGTTCCCGACATCTATTTTTCGCGCGATAAAAAGGAAGACGTCGAATGGATGACCGTAAAACGGCTTCTCGACACCCTGAAAACCCGCTATCCGAACGTTCGGGGAGGACGGGGACTCGATGCCGCGGCCGAAGAAATCGAAGCCTTCGACCGGAAAAATCCGGGAAAAGCGGTCTTCGTGCTCCTTGGGGCGGGAAATATCGATGACCTGCGGTACCGACTCGTAAAAACCTAGAAATTTTTCGATTCTTCCATGCTCTCAAAAATCGGGGAAATCCTCAAAAGAGTGGAGGAGCTAAAAATCCAGCTCCAATCAGAATACGTAGCGCTCATGGAGCGCTACGACTACGCCATTGAAAACCGGAAGATCGTTTTTTCCGAAAAAGCCAAAAAAATCCAAAGGGGCGCTCGCGAAGGAGCGTTCCATTATCTGCTTTCCTCGGAAATCCGGCACGTCCTCTCGATTCCGTTCATCTACGCGATGGTCGTTCCGGCAATCGTGCTCGACGTTTTTCTGACCATGTTCCAGTATACGGCCTTTCCCCTTTATGGGATCGAACGGGTCAAAAGAAGCGATCATATCCTTTTTGACCGAAAATACCTCGGATACCTCAACTGGATACAAAAACTCAATTGCCTCTATTGTTCTTACGTCAACGGGCTTTTTTCTTACGCGACCGAAATCGGAGGGCGGACCGAAAAATACTGGTGTCCCATCAAATACGCGCGACGACTCGAACAGACCCATCGCCACTATCCGGAATTCGCCGATTTTTGAGATGCCGAAGGATTCACCGAACTATACGCCTCCAAAGGAAAAACGAAATAATCCGATTTGTTAAAATCGATCTTTGGGATATCTTCGCGCGGACGGCATGTGCCGTCGCTACGCCATGGGAGGCACTCGAATGAAAACGAGCGTGTTTTTCCACCGGGCCGGCCCGCTTGAAGCCGGACTCCACCATGCGTCCATCGAAAGGCTGTTCGCGGATGTCCGCCCGCTTCCGAACGGAAACGGCCACGCGTCCATCCTGGCGGTTGACGCATTCGGCCAACTCGTCGGGGCTTCGGAGATGTCATTTTCGAAAGGGAGTGCGCACGTGCGTTTCGCCGCGTGTCCGCTCTACCAAGATTCCGACGTCGAAGAATCGCTTTTGGCCCGTTCGATGCTCGCGGCCCGAAATCTGGGTGCCGCGAAAATCGCCTTCGATCTCCAAAAGGAAGACGAGTCCCGGGCGCTCTTGGCCCGGAGTAACGGAATGAGCATCAATCGCTCAGGGGAAACGTGGGTGGCGGAAGCCTACCTGCCCTATGCCGACCCGTGCAGTTTTGCCATCGAATGCGCGCTGTCATGGTTCGTCCCCGTTCCGGCAGAATGTCGGTGACGGAACGAAGCGTCAAAATCCGCCCCCTTCATGAGGGCGTTTTTTTATTCCCGAAGCGCTAAACGCATTATTGACAATGTAGGAAAAGTTGATACTATCAATCCGTCTCAACCGCTTTTAGAAAAGGAGGAAGCCATGGGACGCCTATCCCTAACCGCGTTGGTATTAGCCGTGGTACTCGGCGGTTGCGCGAACGTGGAACCGAAAAATTCGTCGGGATACGACGGCGAACGCACGGGACCCCTTACCAACTATTCGACCTACCCGGCACCGACCAAACCGCCCTATCGCGACACCTACGTCGTCCAAACCAAGGGCAAGGGCGCCAAAGTCGTCGTGGACGAACGTTACGAGCCGAGGCCCGCGAAGCGGTAACCTCTCTCGGAAAGCGTCCCTTTCCAACGCAAAACCCCCTCATCCGAGGGGGTTTTTTCGAATATCCGTTCGGACGGACGTCCTCCCTGATTAAGCTTCTTTGTTCGGCGCGGCTTTCGACGCGGTTACGGCCGCACGCTCGACTTCGGCACCCTTGCGGACATAGTTGAAGAACACGTTGCGGAATCCATTTCCGGCCATTTCTTCTTGAGTGGGAAGAACGCTCGGTTCAATGCGGGCCGTCGGATTCGACGAATCATAGGGATATTCGGCGAGGGCCGAGCGGAGGTCCGGATCCTTATGAAAATCGAGGATCGCTTCGGTAATGAGGCGCTCCCGGTTCGCGCCGCCCTTGAGGTTCGCTTCGAGCACCCGATTGCAGAACGAGAAAAGCCCGTAGATAATGGCGCGTTCGGCGTTCGTTCCGTCTTTGCCGAGCTTTCGGCTCGCCGCGATCTGATCGACGATCGAAGAAATATGGGAAACGAAGGTGTCGGTTCCGTATTCGATGGATCCCGAGAGGAAATTCGTTTGGAGTTCCGGGTAGCTCATGCTCCGGCCCGAACGTTCGACGATTCCGGTCTTTTCGATAATCCGAAGGAGGCGGTTTTCGGTAAGGCCGTAGAGGACGTTGCGTTCGCCCATATTGTTCATGAGGAGCACGGTGTCTTCATAAGAGCGCGAAGCTTCTGGATTCGAAACGACGGTCCTTGGATCTTCGCCGACGGCTTGGAGAACGCCGTTCAGTTTTTGGAAGTGGAGGTTGAGCTTGTCGTTCAAAAGCGACGCGCCCAAAATCTTTCCCACCACGTTCGAGCCGCTTCCGTCATCAAGGCGCAAAAGGCGGACGAGCATTTCGGAGATGGCGGCGAAATCCTCTTTGGAGAGTGACGGCTTCGAGGTTACGAGCGCGAGACGGTCAAGGACGGCAAGATCGGAAACCACGCGCGAAGCTACGGCCTTGGGACCGTTTTCCCTAAGGGCGGCAACATGGGCTGCGACATCGGCGCGCGAAAAGAGCGCGAGGGCTTTTTCGACGTGTTCCTTCTTGGGCCATTCGGCGTTCCAGCCATTTCGGAGCGTTTTTACGCGCAGCTGGAAGTCGCCGTAAGAATTGAGGGATTTGATGTTTTGCAGTACCGGAAACGATTCGAGGGTTTCTTTAGCAAAACGGCGGCTTCCGTCGGGCTTGTACCATTTTCCGCTCGGGGATTCGTAGCTTTCAACGTAGAGGGCGCGCTCGATGAGGGCGCGATTTTGAGCAAACGGAACGGAAAACGAAAGGACCTTGACGTCGGCCTGCCTTAGAACCGGAGCGAGGGTCGGGCGCGAAGATTCGGCACGAAGACCGGCGATGACGGCATCGATGTCGCCCAAGGTGACGAGGAACCTTCCTCCCGCGCGGATGCGGTTTTGGAGGAGCGATTCGACATCGGGGGCCCTGGCGGTCTTCATCGAATTTCAAAGGGTTCGAACGAGGAATTCCCGCTTCTGAAGGTCGTTCAAATCGCCCACGAAGGCAAGATTGGGAAATTTGGAAAAATGCGACCGCGCCGAAACGGCATAATCGGCCAATCGCGAAAAAAGCGTGGCATAAGTGTCTCAAGGAAACACGTCAACCCTCACGAATTCACGGAACGCCTGCGATTCGGAATGTTCTTTTCGGCGCTCGGCCTTAACGGTGCGGATATGCGAATTAAACGCGGTCGAAACCCCTTCGGCATCAAAATAGGGAATCGGGCGGTTCAGGTTGGTCGCGCCGGGGTTGAGGGTCGTTTCGTCCTGGACGTATCCGGCAAGCTGGAGCGCCCGGACCTGCGCCGAGTAGAAACGGGCGACGAGCGCGTCGTATTTCTTTTGGTAATCCGGGTCTTCGGGGTCGAGCGCCGCGAACGCTTCGCGCTCGAAGATCGGAACGTTTCGGGCGATGACTTCGGCGAGGTTTTCGGAAAGCGGGCGACCCTTTCGATCGCGGACGATCTGCCCGTTTTCGTCGCGCTTGTAGCGGAGGTCGTAGGTTCCCTTGACCTTGAGGCTCGAAGCCGGATGTTCGAAGCCCTGCCGGGCGAAGGTCGAAGATTCGGAAGGTTCGAGAATCTCGGTGGGGTAAAACGTGTCGGTCGCCGCGAATTCGAAGAAGAACCTCGTGCGGGCGTTCATGTTTTCGCGTTTGTCGGGGTCGGGATGGATGCGGTGCATTCCGTCAACCATGAGCGGACCAGAAAAGGTTATGGAATCCTCGGGGGAAACCTTGACGCGATCTTTGGCGGGCTTAGCGAATTCGGCCGCCAAATCGACCGGTTTTCCGTTGATGGAAATGCCCACGATTTCGGCGTATTTCTTAAGGCCGTTCAAGATGCGCTCGCGGCCTTCGTTTCTCGAAGCCGAAGAATAGTCAGCGCGGAGAGCGACGAAATTGGCGAGGTATTCGGTGACCGGAATTTCCTTCCTCACCTTCATTTTCTCGGTATTTTCGGCGATTTTGCGATTGCCCGAAGCAATCGTGGCGGCGGCGGCGTTATAGGCCGAAACCGCCGCGAGAAGCGGATGTCCGGCAGGAAGGTTTTTGGTAAATTCGTTGTCGGCGACGGCCTTCGGATCGGCGGAAAGCCCGAGCTGCGACCGAAGCGAACCGAGAGAATCGGCAAACTTCTCGCGCTTTTTGTAGAGGTTGCGGAGGTAGTCGATATCGGCGTCCGACTGACGGAATTTTGCGAGGGTTTCGCGGTCGTTGACCTCGAGGGCCTTCATGAACCGGGCGGTCTTCGAACCGGGGGCCTCTTCGCCCACCATTTTCGCCACGCGGCGTTCGAGGTAGGTGAGGCGTTTTTGGATTTCGGCGTCGTCGTTCCCCGAAAGGATCCGGAGGATTTCGGCCTTCGCGGCATCGCGTTCGGCTTCGGTTTTTTTCATTTCCACGAGCGCCCCGGCGTTTTCGAGCGACAATTTGACGATTTCGTCGCGCTTGGCCGCGTCGGCCTTATCTATCGCGGCAAGGCGCGCTTGGCGGTCTTGGATTTCGGTTTTGCGCTTGGCGACGGTCGAAATCGCGTCGTTGTATTTTTGGATGGCGCGGGCGAGAGAAGTTCATTCGATGCCGTTTCCCGGACCGGCGTCAATGGCGATGGGCGCATCTGGAGCAATGGGCTTGGCACCGGTAACGACGTCGCGGATTTCGCGGACTCCGGCGATAGTCTTGCGTTTTCGCGATTGGAGGGCCGAGAGGTATTTGGCGTCGTCTTCCGACACCGGATAGCGGATGATGGCGGAAAGTTCTTCGCGGATGCGGGCGGTATTTTCGGATTCGATAACGGCGCGGATGGCGGCCTCGGTACGTTCGCGACGTTCGCCCTTGAGGTGTGAAACGTAGCGCGAAACGACCTTATCGACGGTGAAGGTCCGGCCTTTTCCATCATCCTTCCATTCAGCTTCGAGCGCCGAGAGAATGCCACGTTTGGCTTCTTCGGCTCCGGCTTGGGCGCTTTTCACCTTGCTTTCGAATTCTTCGATTTCCCGCTTCAAGCGGGCCTTGTCGCCGCCAAAGGGAATTTGTTGTCCGTTGCGGATTTCGGGCACTTCAAATCCTCCCACGGTTACCTCCGCATTACGAAGGAACATCGATTGGTGGGTGTTGTAGTGGCGCTCGTTTTCGCTCTTGCCGCGGTTGTAGGCCGCGACCACTCCGCGGTAGCTCGAATGACGGAAATAGATGGGAACGAGACTGAACGGCTTTCCGCTCGATTCGAGGTATTTCCCCATGGCGACGACTCCGCGTTCGTATTCGGCGAGCTTGTCGGCATGGAACGGATCGTTTTCGCCGACCTTCGAAGGATCGAAAGCGGACATGAGGCGGTGTTTCTGTTCGAACCCGATCTTGCGGAGTTCTTCGGGGAGCATCCACGCGTCGACGTTCTGCTTGCGGAAAAACGCTCTTTCGGTCTTGGAGAGGTCGCCCGGATTTACCGAATAGGCCATGAGGGTGCGGACGAGATTGGCGCAACTCACGCTCGCCTGGCGGGCGATGTCGACGATGCGGGGAAGCTCGGGATCGAGGGTGCGCTCTTGGCTCGAAGCAAATCCCGAGAGAAGCGAGGTTCCAGAACTCTGCGGACGGTTCGGAAAAAGGCTGCGGACGGCTTCGCGACGAAGGACGGAAGCGTCGCGGCGGGCGATTTTTTCGTTGAGGGCGACCGACTCGGAAATGCGGCGGATACGGCCGAGACTCTCCGAAAATTCGCGCGAGTCGTCGGGAACGAAGAGTTCTTGCCCCGGCTTGATAAGGAAGTTTTTTCCGCTCGTCCCCTTTTCGGCCAGGGGGTTTCCCAAAAGGCGGTTGAAGTTGACCAAATCGAGGTAGTTCTCCATTCCGAAAGCGCGGGCGATCTTATCAACGGTATCGCCGGATTGGACCTCGTAGGTTTTGGCGTTTTTCTTGAGTTTCTCGCGCTCGGCGGCGAGTTCCGGGGTTATGCTTGCGCTCGGGCCGGAAGAGATGCGGGCAAGTTCTTGGTTGGACATGTCCAAAGGGTTTTTTGGGTATCTTGTGCAAGGTTACCATTCTTTAACGTCCGTGTAAAAAACCGGAGGACGTTTATATTGACAGCATTTGCATTCGTCTGTATAAAGAACTAACCAAAAACCAAACGAAGGAGACGTCCATGAAGGAAAAGAAGCATCGGAAGCCGCAATTCGAGCCGATCGTAAGCGCGCTTGCCCGGCGCATGGCCGAGAAAGCCCCGATCGAATTCCCCGGGAAACCGCAAACCTTCGAGGTTCGCGGACCGTTCGCCATTGGGAATGACGAATTCCCTTTCCACCTGTTCGCCCGGCACGAAAAGTCCGACGGAACTTGGGCGGAAGCGCGGATAGGAGTCGATCCCTACCGCAAATCCAACGGCAAGCCCCTCAAAGGCAACCGGAAAACCCGCGCCGTACGGGCGGTGGAATGCTCGCTTTTCGTCGCGGGCGACGGGACAAAAACCAAACTGAACGTCGTACCGGTTGACTACGTCACTTCGCTCGTCCCCGTTCCGGAGGGCGAATGACCCCTTGTCCGAAAGGATCATCCCGCCCCGAAATGGGGCGGGGTTTTTATTCCAATCCGGCTCCTACGAAGGCCTTCGCTTGGCCGATTTCAACTCGGAATACCGGACATGGAACATCGCGCCGAGATTCCTATCGGGACGAACGTATGCCGGAAAATCCGGATTTCCCCGAAGCGGAACGGAAATATCGTTCCAAACTTCCGACCAGACGATTTCCTTTCCTTGCAGGATCCGCTCGTTCACGTTCCGGAAAAGCGTGTCGTTTACGGCTTTGGTGCCAATGGCCTTGGTCGATACGATATGGGATCCCGGGGCGTTGTCCAAAACGTTCCCAATGTTTTGGAACCCCCCGCACGAACCGAGAAAAACCATCTTGGCAGACGGAGGAATCCGACCGATCGTCTTGAACGCGTGGTAGCTATGCCCCCTATGGACGACCACGGACGTTTCGAGGGGAGGATTGGAAGAAGCCATGGCAGCATCGATGTCGCGAGATCCGTCGGGGCGTTCTTCAAAGCCGTCGTATTGAGGCTTATTGGCGAACATAACGATCTTCTTTCCGCCGACGGGCTTGGATTCGAGGGCAACGTAAGTATCCATGTCGCGAATGTTCCATTGCGGATTTCCGCGATACTGGGAAATAAAGTTGCCGAAAGAAGCCCTTCCGTCTTCGTCGTCGTAGAAGTAGTAACGCTGAACGTTCCTGCCTTGGGCGTCGAAGAGGGATTTTGAGGGGATTCTTTTGAGTTCGGGCAAATCGTATTCGGCCGGAAGATTCAAAAAGAAGGGGTCGGAGGTTTTTGCGGCAAGATGTTTTCCGATGATTCCCCAAGCCTCCTTATTGGGGGAAGTTTCGAAATTTTTTCGAATTTTCGCGGATGCCGAAGCGAGAAGGGCGGGGTCGCTCATAGCAGTCACGGTTTCGATGACGGCGACGTATTGGGAAACTTCGGTAACGCGGCTTTCATCCAAGAGGACCGAGAGGAGTTTCCCGCGCTTTTCGGGGGTTTTCAAACCCTTCAGAAGTTCGTCCATCCTTCCATAAGAAACGGCGGCTTCCATAAAGGTTTCAAACCCTTCGAAAGACGATTTTGAAGCAATGTCGAGAAGGTCTTGGCCGTTTTTTTCCATTCGCGAAAAAAGCCGCTGCATAATGCCCCGATACGTCGAGGTGAACACTTCGGAGCGACCGTGCACCACGAGCGAATAGAGCGCCGGGGCGTCGAAATGGTCGATGATTTTAAAGCGCACGGCGTCGCCGAAATCGTGCAGTTCGTTTATGGCGAACGCCACCATAAGGAACCCCTGGCGATCGAGAGCGGCGTCGCGCATCGCTTCGGATGCGGTTTGGAGAATCGAGGCGGCATAGGGTTCGCGGGCGTACTTGGGGTACGACTGAAATGCGGCCACGGGATTGCTTTGGGCAGAACGCGAAATGGATTGCGGATTTCGGGCGCGGGCGAGCACTTCTTTGGCGTGCGGAGTTTCCGGGTAGGATTCAAAGTAAGAAAAGGCTCTGAACGGGGCTTTTTCGGCCGCGGCAAGCAATATTTCCTTGCCGTAAGGTTCCTTTGCGTAGGATTTGGCATGGTAAGAAAAAGCCGCTTCCGGATTTTTTTCGAAAATTTTCAAGAGCACCTCGCGGGCGTAGGGCTTGGCTCGATAGGAATCGAGACTCGCGAGAACCCAAGTGGGGTCTTTGGAGGCCGCCTTAACTAAAAGATCGGCGGAATAAGGGACATCGAGGAATTCTTTTGAAAAGTGCATGATTGCCGAGGGCTGGACTTCGGCCAATCGAAAGAGGAATTTCCGGCGTTCTTCGGGGGTTTTAACCAAGTTCGTCAAAGATTCCCTGTTCCAATCCTTGGCATATTGGGCCACGGCGAGTTCGATGCGTTCGGATTCGGTTTTCGAAGTTTTCGAAGCTCCTTCGGACGGACGGGAAAAAACGTCTTTCATCCTTTCGAAACGCACGAGGGCAAGGGCCTTGTAGAGCTTTATGCGGTCGTTTTTATAGCGCTCCTTGACGGCGGCATACTCGGATTCGGAAATCTTTCCGTCCCGCTTGGCAAATTCGAGGGCGGTTTCGACGTCCAAATCGGGCCAGTTAGCAATGGCATGGGTTTGGTCTTGCCGATTTTCGGGAGTTTCGCTCATGGAAAATGGGTTTTTGAAATTTTGCCATATTTGCCGGCGGAATACAAAAACCGGGAAGAAGGGTTTGGATTGGGAGGGTTACGGAAGATAATCGTTCCATGAATCGAGCATTTGCCTTAGATACGAACCGCCGCCGGCTTGCGATAATGGCCGCATTTTTAGCAGCGGTGCAGGCTGTGCTGTGGCTTGGCAATCCAAACGGATTTATCAAAGCCCCTCCCGTACGAACGGGGTGAGAAATTCTTCAAGAAACGGCGCCCT
>JANJWP010000014.1 GCA_024709505.1 Candidatus Altimarinota bacterium
TCCCCAGCAGTACAAGCAGCTTCTCATGGTGGGCGGCGTGGACAAATACTTCCAGATCGCGCCGTGCTTCCGCGACGAAGATCCGCGCGCCGACCGCCACTCCTGCGAGTTCTACCAGATCGACTGCGAAATGAGCTTCGTCGAGGAAAGGGACGTGCAAAACGTCGCCGAACGCTTTGCCCAAGACCTTATTAAGCACATGGCTCCGCACAAGCGGGTCAAGCTCGACCTGAACGGAAAGTTCTTCCGCATGACGCATACCGAAGCGATGGATAACTATGGTTCCGACAAGCCGGACTTGCGGTTCGATATGAAGTTCGCCGATCTTACCGAAGATTTCCGTAATTCCGGATTCTCGGTATTCGCGAACGCCGTGGCCGAGGGCGGAGTCGTTAAGGCGATGAAGTTCACCCGCCCGAACCTTGAGCCCGGCGCTTCTCCGATGAGCCGATCCGAAATCGACGACATTACCGCGGTAGCCCAGGCCGAAGGCGCCAAGGGGCTTGCCTACATCATCTACGAAGAAGCCGGACCCCGTTCGCCGATTCTCAAGTTCTTTACGGGCAACGAACTTTCCGCCATCGAAGCCAAACTCGCGCCCAAAGTGGGCGACATGGTCTTCTTTTGAGGCGCCGACCGCAAGCTCGTCAACAAGGTTCTCGGCAAGGTCCGCCTCGCACTCCGCGACAAGTACGATCTCGTGGACAAGGACGAACTCTGCTTCGCGTGGGTGACCGATTTTCCGATGTACGAACAGAAAGACGACGGTTCTTACGACTTTGAGCATAACCCGTTCTCCATGCCCCACGGCGGCGTCGCGGCGTTTGAAGGCGGCAAGGACCCCTTGGATATTTATGGCATGCAGTACGACCTCGCCTGCAACGGCTACGAAATCCTCTCGGGCTCGATCCGTAACCACGACATCAAGGCGCTCGTAAAGGGATTCGAAATCGTCGGCAAGGGCGAGGCCGAAGTGAAGGCCAAGTTCGGCGCGATGTACGAAGCCTTCCAATACGGCGTTCCGCCGCACGGAGGATTCGCCTTCGGGTTCGACCGCCTCATGATGATCCTCTGCGAAGAACCGAACATCCGCGAAGTCTACGCCTTCCCCAAGTCGGGCAAGGCCGAAGACGCGATGATGAACGCTCCGAGCGAGGTCGATGAGGCGCAGCTTCGCGAACTCCACGTGAAGGTGCGCGAGCATCACGGAAAATAAAAGAACCCCCCGGAAATTCCGGGGGGTTTCGTTGCGGATGTCGAAAAGGAGTTTTTCAACCCTTCGCGATCAATTTGAGTCGGCTTTCGGATGTTTCGGGCGTCGCTTTGGAAAATGGCGCGCCAACTCCCATGAATCCCGAGAACCAAGCGTTCCAGAATGCCCTGGAACCTTCCTCCCACGCCTTCGAGAGGGCGATTCCGGTGCCGGCCGAATGAACCCACTGCTTTGAAAAATCGTTCCAACATTGCGTCGAGAGCTCTTCGGCATGCCGGATGGTTGATTTCATTCGAAATTCCGAATCGGACATTTTAGCGCTGATTTCGACGACTCCGGCGAGATGCCGGTGGTACATGGAAGAGTGGTGCCGGGTAAAATCGGGAAAGAACAGTTTCGCGACCATGACGGTTTCTCCCTTGGTGTTGGTTTGAATTTGCCTTTCAATAATGCTTTCGAAGCATTCGATGTCAAGCGATTCTCCATTCTCGTTCCCGGGCCTTTTGACAAAGTCCTCGACGGTGGCTATAGTTAGGCACGCATCCTAACGCTTCTCCCATGGCACCGAGAGCCCCGCTCGAAGACGAAGACCTCGCCAACGCCGAGTCTTCCTCGGCATCTTTTCCGCGAAGGGGGCGAAAACCTTCCGGAACCGATTTCGGTACCGCAAAAACCGAAAGTAAGAAAAACGTCTAGCCATGCGGTTCCGGATGCCGTTTCGGACCGTGCCCGTTCTCGTCGCCGCCATCGCGGCGGGAACGTTCTTCCTTTCGCCCGCGAGCGATTTTTTTGATCTCGCGTTTTACGATGCCGTGGCTACCGCCTCGGTAAAAAACGATGCGCGCGACGAGAACGTCCCCCCATATTCGAAAATCGTTCTCGTTACCGTTGATGACGCGACGGTCGAACGCTATGGCAACCAGGCGTTTTGGACGCGGACCCGTTATCGCCAACTGCTTGACCGACTCGAGCTCGAATCGCCGAAGGCGGTCTATTTCGACTACTTCTTTTCCGAGAAGACCAAACCCGAAACCGTCGATTGGGACCTTCTTGCCGAAGTGGGAAACCTTGGCGAAGATTTTTTGGACGACCTGTTTTCCGCCTATGACCGGGCTTTGAAATCCAAGAATTTCATCTCGGAAATCGACTACGACTTCGCCCGTGCCATCAAAAGATACGGCAACGTGTTTCTTCCCGCGCTTATCCGCCGCGACGTCGTTCCTTCCGAAACCGTCACCGCTCCTTTGGAAATTTTCACGAGGCATGCCCGCATCGGATTCGCGAATTCGTTTCCCGATTCCGACGGCGTCGAACGCCGCGTAAAACTTTGATGGGAGGGGATGGATTCGGTGGCGGCCTTGCTTGCCCGGGAGATTTCGCCGGAACTTTCTTTTGTAGGGAACGATGACGTGATGGTCCGCTTCGCGTCAACGCCCTATGGCGAAACGTTTGCGAAAATCCCCTTCGAATTTGCCTACAACGGCCGAATGGAAACCGACGAGGGCGTTCCGGTATCGCTCTCCGGAGCGGTGGTAATCGTCGGGGATTATTCCGAAAATTCCTGAGACCTCCACGCCGTTCCTACTGGCGATGGCGCCCTCATGAGCGGGATGGAAGTCATCGCGCATGCCGTAAGGAGCCTTTCCGAAAAGGATTTTCTCGTCCCATACGGAAAGGACATCGTCGCCCTTTCCGCTCTCTCGGCATTCGTTTTGGTAACGCTCGCGTTTTTTCCGGGGGGTTCCGTTTTGGCGGCGTCCATCCTTTCGGCATTCGTTTTCGTTCTCCCTTTTGTTTTCGCGTGGAAGGGGTACGGAGTCGGAGTTTGGTTTCCTCCTTCTTCGGCGGCTTTCGCGGTGCTTTCGGCCGCTTTGTCCGGGTGGTACGTCGTATATCGCTCAAACCGCGCGGAAAAAGACCGAATCCGAAAAATGTTCTCAAGGTACGTCGATCCTTCGGTCGTCGAGGTTTTGACGAAAGGGGGAACCGCCCCGAACCCCGAAGGCGAACTTCGCGAAGTGAGCGTGCTTTTTGCGGATGTCGAAGGCTTTACCACCGCAAGCGAATCGCTTTCGCCCACCGAATCCGTCGCGAGGCTCAACGTCCTCTTTTCCAAGGTGAACTCCGCGATTTTCGCCACCCGCTGAGCCATCAACAAATACATCGGCGATGCGGTCATGGCATACTGGGGCGCGCCGGTTTTTTATCCCGACCATGCTTCTTCGGCTTGCGACGCTGCGCTTTTAATGCTGGATTCCACCGCTTCCGACGCCCAATCAGGATTAGCTTTGAGAATTGGCATCGCCACCGGGGAAGTCCTCGTTGGCAACGTGGGCGACGAGCGTTTTTCGGATTTTACCGTCATGGGCGACCGGGTGAATTTCGCGTCCCGGTTGGAAGGACTTACCCGAAAATACGGCGCCCGGATACTCGTGAGCGAAAAAACGTCCGTCGCCGCTTCGAAGACCCACGTTTTCCGCGAAATCGACCGGGTGCGGGTAAAAGGGAAAACCGTTCCCGAGCGGATATTCGAACTTTTGGGAGATCGGAAATCCACAAAAGAAGAAACGCGAAAAAACGCGAAACGGTTCGCCCGGGCGCTTGCCCTGTATCGCAGGGGCGATTTCGAAAGCGCGGGCCGCGAATTCCGGTTCCTCTCCGAGTCGGGCGATCCGATTGCCGGCGCTTTCGTCGTCCGCATGGCCGAATGGAACGGAAAACCCCCAGAAGGGTTTGATGGAACCTATTTCTTCGACTCGAAGTAAAACGCCCCGGAATCCTTTTTCGGTCCGTCGGACGGCAAGAGCCGTCTTTTAGTCCGCGTTTTTCAAAACCGGCCTTTTCGGTATACTCCCTTCCATGAAACTCATCGTCTGACTCTGAAATCCCGGAAACGAATACCGTCTCACGCGCCATAACGTGGGATTTTTAGCCGTCGAATCCTTCGCCAAGGCGAACGCCTTTTCCGATTTCGAAGACGCGCCGAAGTTCAAGGGGCTTTTGTCTCAGGGGACGATCGCGGGAGATAGGGTGTTCGTTTTGAAGCCGCTCACGTACATGAACCTCTCGGGCGATTCCGTGTCGGCGTTCGCCGGATTCTACAAGCTCGACCCCACGCGCGACCTTCTCGTCGTATCCGACGACGTCGATATGGAATTCTCGAAACTCCGCCTCCGCGAAAAAGGATCTTCGGGCGGGCAAAACGGACTCAAATCGATTGCCTCGCGGCTTTGAACCGAAGAATTCTCGCGGCTCAAGATCGGCATCGGCCGAGACCGGCGGTTCGAAACCGCTGATTGGGTGCTTTCCAAATTCAAGGGCGAAGAGCTCGAAGAACTCGAAAAAACCGTTTTCATTGAGGTGGGGGAAAAGATTTCGGAGTGGATAGGGAAGCCATAGAATTTCGAATTTCCCGATTCCCGGATATACTCCGCCAATTCTCCCGTTTTTCTCCATGTCCAAAAAATACGAACTCCTCTTTCCCGCCGGAAATTTTGAGAAAATGAAGTACGCCATCGCCTACGGCGCCGACGCGGTCTATTGCGGGGTACCGATGTTTTCGCTTCGGGCCCGGGAAAACCAATTTACCTGGGAAACCCTCGCCGAAGCGGTCGAATATTGCCATTCGCGCGGCGTAAAAATCTATTTTACGGCGAATATCTACGCTCACAACGTCAAAATCAAGCCGTTCATGGCCGCGTTCGAAAAAATGCAGGCCCTGAAACCCGACGCCTACATCATGAGCGATCCGGGGCTTATTTCGCTCGTGCGCGAAAAATTTCCCGAAGCCGAAATCCATCTCTCGGTCCAAGCCAACAACACCAACTGGGCACAGGTGAAATTCTGGCAGAAAATCGGCATCACCCGTATCATTCTCTCGCGAGAACTCTCGCTTCGCGAAGTGCGTGAAATCCGCGAGAACTGCCCCGATATCGAACTCGAATTTTTCGTCCACGGCGCCATCTGCATGGCGTATTCGGGACGATGCCTCCTCTCCAATTACTTCTCGCACCGCGATCCCAATCAAGGAACCTGCTCGCATTCGTGCCGCTGGGAATACAAGGTATTCAAAAAGGACGCCTCCGAAGAAGAGCTCTACGATTCCACCGGACGCCCCGAAGACTACGTGCCGCTCAAAGGCGAATTCTATTTGGAGGAAACCGAACGTCCGGGCGAGATGCTCCCCATCGACGAGGACGAGCATGGAACCTACATCATGAACAGCCGGGACATCTGCCTTCTGTCCTACCTTCCCGAACTCGCCGAAGCGGGCATAATCAGTTTTAAGATCGAAGGCCGCTCCAAGACCGTCAATTACCTTGCGGGCGTTGGCAAGGCCTACCGCGCCGCGATGGACGCACTCGAAAAAGGCGAACCCTACGACATGGAAAAACTCTCCCGCGAAGTCTTCGCGATTTCCAACCGCGGTTACACCCCCGGATTCCTCGTGGGGAATCCGGGCGAGAAGGGCATTTGGTTCGAAAAGAACGGCGAAATCAAGGAAGAGGAATTCATTGGCATCGTCCGTGGATACGACGCCTCCTCCGGACTGGCCCGAATCGAAGTGAAGAACCGATTTGACGTTTGAGATACCGTTCGCATAATCAACCCGAAAGACGACTTCGAATTCGTGCTTGAAAAGATTGTCGGACCGGAAGGAGATGAGAAGTCCTGCGCCCACGGCGGAAGCTTCGACGTCGATATCAAGGTTCCGAAGGATCCGGGAGAATTCGCGCTCGTTCGGAAAATGCCCGTTCCCCGTTAGAAATGTCCGCCGTTTTAAACGCTTCGTCTCCCGGTATATCGCCATCCGCTTTCGTCTCCTCGGTTCCGGGAACTGCGAAGCAGTTTCCCGCCGTTCCCGAATCCGCGCGCCAATTGGAAAAATCCGTGATTCGAAGGGCGGAATCGGTGCTCTCTCCGATTTTTTTCCCTGATTTTGAAAGCGAATTTCAAAAATACGCGGTTTCCGACTACTTGAACGTGTTCGCGTCAGCTCCGCAGTTCTGTTCGGTGGCAGACCGTTTGGAGTCCCTTTCGTTTCTTCGAAACATTCGTAACGCGGGCACCCCTGGCATTGCCGATTATTTCTGCATCAAAGCTTTTTCAAACGGCGTATCAATGGACGGTCGGGCGATACGCGAATGGAATTCCCTTTCGGAAAGCGAAAGGGAATTTTGCCGGAAAGAGCTTCGAACGAGGCATTTTTCCGGCTTCGGTCCGAAAGGAGCGTCCGTCATGAGTGAAATCGACGCCCTTGCTTCGGCGTTCGAAGATCTTGTTACGGCCATATTGGAATCGGATGCTGCCGGAGAGCTCGATGACGAACTGTTTTTCTCCGCCGTCGATTCTCTCGAAGACCTCGTTTTTACCGTTGCCCAAAAACTGAAGATTCTCACGGAATAATCCGCCTATTCCACCATTTGCCCTTCCGTTACGCGGTCTTTTCCTTCGGCGATGATCTTCGTTCCGGAAGAAATCCCTTCGACGAGTATCCGACCGCCGCCACGGGCGCGAATTTTTACGGGCTTTGAAGCGGCCCTCCCCGATTCCACCACGAATACTGACGGCACGAGGTATCGGGTAACGATGGTCGATTCCGGAATCGTCACGCCTCCTTCCGACATTCCCTCAAGATTGATCCGCACCCGTTCCCCGATTTCGACGAATCATCGCGGTATCGAGATTTCCATCCGCCGCTTCATGGAAACGAAGGAGTCGGTTTGCGCGATCGTCATTACGGTTCCCGTAAAAGTTTTTCCGCTTCGAACCGATACCAACGCGATTTCGTCTCCCATTTCGGATTGGAATTTCGAGGCGTCGAACGAAAAGACCGCTTTTGCGGCGGAATCGTCGGAAATTTGCAGGACCGGACGTTCCGGTGAAACCGCGTTTCCGATTTCGGCGTATTTTTCGGTGATAATGCCCGAAAACGGAGCCCGTATTTCGGAATATCCGACGCGTTCTTCCGAGAGGGCGAGTCCGGTTTCCGCTTCCCTCCGTTTCGCTCGCGCTTCGCTCTCTTTCGCTTCGGCCTCTTTGATTTTCGTTTCCATTTCGCGCTTGGCCATTTCTGACGCGGCCGCCGCTTTCCGGAAATCTTCTTCCGCGCCCGCAAGCGCCTCCTCTTTTACGCGGACGGCGATTTCGAGCGCGTCCACGTTGCGTTTTTCTTCGCCGGAAGCTACGGTTTTCCCGCTTTTCGCGATTTCGAGCGCCGTTTCCGCGAGACGCACCGATTCCGAGAGGGTTACAAGCTGGAGTTCGCGGTTTTTTTCGAATGCGGCGATGGTCCGGCTGGTTCCGTCGATTCCGCCCCCGGCGCTCGTGAGAAGCGAGGATTCGAGATTCGAAAGAAAGGCGTCGGTCTTTTGGGAAAGTCGGTCGATTTCGCTTCCCGGAAGCGCCGACGATTCGACCGTTTTTTCCAGCACGCTTTTGAGCGCGTGGAGCGATTCGCGTTCGAGGATGAGGGTTTGCGAAGCCCGGGAGAGGGCTTCTTGGGCGAGCGAAAGGGGGATGTCGTTTTTTCCGGCAACGTTGGCGTAGTGCCAATCATGGGTTTCGCGGTATTTCGCGTCGAATTTCCGAAATGCCGAATCCGCGATGGGAAGGCTCGCGGAATCTTTGACTCCCAGATATTCGTCATAGGCGTCGTTTCGATGGCGGTTTTCGTCGGTTATCCCGAGGATTTCGTCCATAAAATCGCGCGCCGAACGGGCGTTTACGAACGCGCCGGCAAGCGAGGCGAGCGCCGAAGATCGAAGGGACGCCTCCTGTTCTTGCAAGAGGGCGGTCGTATTTTTGAGTTGGTTTTCCGCGAGCGAAAGGGACGTTTCGGCCTGCCGGACCCGTTCGGATGCCGAAAGCGTCGAGCCGGAGAAAACGAATTTCGAATTTTCGAGGTTTTTCCGCGCGAGTTCGAGATCGCGCTCGGCCAACCGTTTCCCAATTTCGGCGGCGGACACTTCCGCTCGGCCAACCTCGGCACGGCTTGCCGCAAGCGATTTCGTCGAATCGCCGATGGCGCGCGCCGCGCTTTCGAGGTTTGCCAAATCCATGGTGCTTCCGGCATATCCCCCAGCTGAAATTTCCGCCTCCCGATTATCGACGGTCGCAAGAAGCTGCCCTTTTTCGACCCGATCGCCAACCGTGACGAGGATTTTCGAAATTCTCCCCGGAGCCTTGAACGAAAGTTCGGCGACGTTTTCTCATCGGACGCTCGTTACGTTCCGTTCGAAATCGGCAACGGAGCCGCTTTCGGCAACGGCGAAGGATATTTTGGGTTTGGAAGTTTCTTCGGATTTTCCGCAGGAGACGAGGATTGCCGGAAACAGGACTGTAAGAAGAAGGGTTTTCGCGTTCATGAAAAAAAGAATGAGAACGTTTAGCGTTGATGGAAAAAGAGGGACGCCGTTTCGTTGACGATCCCGTCCGGAAGCGGTTCGGCGCAATCGCCCCCGCACCGTTTTTGCGCAAGCGCGTCGCAAAGCGAAAGGAAGATTTCCGATTTTTCGGGAGACCATCCGAACCGCCGCCCGAGTTCGCGGGCGCATTCTTCGGCGAGCGAATTTTTGAGCGAAGCGATTTCGTCGCGAACGGAGCCAATCTTGCAGTAGCCCTTTTGGGAGGCTACCGAAAACAGGTTGCGGTCTTCGGAAGCCGTTTCGACGAACCTCCGGACAATGGCTTGGCCTTCGGTTGGAAACGAATGCAAAATCGCGGACCGATGGCGGGCGAAGGAGTCGCGGAGGATTTCGACGAACATCCTTTCTTTGGAAGGGAAGTGGTAGTAAAGCGAGGCCTTTTTCATGCCGAGGGCCCCGGCGATTTCGTCCATCGAAAGGTCGGAGAATGACTTTTGGTAAAACAGGTCTTCGATCTTTCGAAGGATTTCGCTTTTTGCGGACATGGGTGATTGGGGTGAGGGATATCGTTTTTTTTGGGTGGACTTACGCCTTTCGCCCGGAAACTGGGGCTCATGTTCGAAGCCGCAGGTCGTAGAAGAATACCGGAACGAGAAAGAGCGTCAGGAGGGCGCTCGAACTCAATCCAAAGGCGATAGCCCACGCAAGGCCGCTCCATACGGGGTCGGCGGCAATGACGATGGAGCCGAGAACTGCCGCCGCGCTCGTGAGCAACACCGGAACGACGCGTTTTTTTGATCCTTCCACTACCGCGTCTTCGAGGCTTTTTCCCGATTCGAAGAGTTGGGTGACGTAGTCGAGCATGATGATGGCGTTTCCAACGACGATGCCTCCGAGTGCGATGGCCCCGATCATCGCGGTGGCCGTGAAATACGTATCCGAGACGATTCCTAAGAGCGCGAACCCCGGAAAGATTCCGAAAAACGAGAAGAGGAAGGTCATCATGACGATTCCGCCGACCCGGAAACTTTTGAACTCTCCTACGACGAGAAGGTATATGGCCAAGAGCGACAGGATCATAGCGAGTCCCATGTCCCGGAACGTATCCATGGTCAATTCCCATTCCCCGCCCCATTCGAGTCGGTAGGATTTCGCGTCTTCGACTCCGACGAAATCGATGCCGTAGGGTCATGAACCGGTTTTTCGATATTTCGACGCGAAGTCCGGTTTTTCGAATTCGCCGTAGAGCGAAAGCACTGGGTATACCACTGAATTCGCGCCGATTTCCGCATAAAGGTGGACGGTCTCCGAACGTCCTTCGGTATGGAGCTCGTTTCCCGCGTAGTCCGGTTCGAACGTGGCGATTTCGTCGATTCTTACTGTGCGTCAGAGCCGACTTTTTACCGTTATGGCTCCCACCGAAGAAGGATCCTCCCGATATTTTCTCGGTATGCTGACGGTGATTTCCTCCGCCTCGGGAGATTTTCCGCCGGTCTCCGCGATTCCCACCCGGTTTTCCGAGAGGGCTGAGACGAGGGCGGCTTCCACCGATGCTGCGTCAACGTGCCGTTCGGCCATTTTTTCGCCGTCGAGCCGAACGCGGAGTTTGGGCAAGGCCGAGGAAAGGCTGTTTTCCAAATCTTCGACGCCTTCCTTTTGGGCAATGGCGGACACGATTCCTTGTACCGCTTCGGCAAACCGGACGAGCGACGGTGATGCGAGCCCTTCTTCCCCTTTGAGCTTCACGTGGAAGGTTGCCATGGCCGGAGGACCGGGCGGATCTTCGAGCAACCGGATTTTCGCGTCGGGATATTCTTTTAAGAACGCTTCGCGCAAGAGCGGACGAATTTTTATGACGTAGGCTTCCGAAGAAATGTCCCGCTCTTTCGAAAGCGATATCCGCATGCTCGTTTGGTGTTCTCCGGAGCGGTTTTGCGATCATCGGAAGAGGTTCGCGAAATCCGGAAGGAACCGCTCTCCCGAGATGCTGGCGACGGCCGTGACGACTCGGAGGTCTTCGCCCAGTTTTCCCTCGCGATCAAAAAGGAAATCGGAAACGAGGCGAGCGGCTTTTTCGCTCTCGACGGCCGTCTGGTCGCGGGGGAGATCGATCCAAACGTAGACTTGGTCCTTATCGGCCTTCGGAAGCATCCGGGCACGGAACGCATCCACTGCAATCGGAACGGTTACGACTAGAACGAGCGCTGTCCAAAATGCCGGCTTCAACCATCGTCGTCTCCGTTTCTCCGCCTCTCCTTTTCCGACAAATTTTTTTAAAAACCGTGCGTAATGGGCGAGGATGGGAGCATCTTCTTCTGCTTGATGGCCGTTTCCCCGATCGAGGGCGTGCGCCATGAACGGATTGATACTGAAGGCGATGAAGAGCGACGCGGTAAGGGCTATCGCGGCAAATACCGGAATGGGCTCCATGTAGTCGCCCATCATTCCCGTAACCGCAAACATTCCCAAAAACGAGACGATGCGCGTAATCGTGGAAAGGACGATCGAAACCCCCACCTCCCGCACGCTGTCGAGAATGGCTTGTTTCTTGGTTCTTCCGTCGCGTCCCCTTTCGGCCAGATGCCGGGCGTTGTTCTCGACGACGACGATCGAGTCATCCACGAGGATTCCGAGCGAAAGGATGAGCGCGAAGAGCGTTATGCGATTGATGTCGAGCCCGAAAACGAACGCGACGATGAAAACGATTCCAAGTACCAGGGGAATGCAGAACGCCGCGTTCGCCGCGTTGCGGAGGCCTAAAAACAGCACGAGAACGCCGAAGACGATGACGATGCTGACAAACAGGTGGAAAAGGAGTTCGTTCGTGGCATGCTTTGCGGTTTCGCCTTCGTTTGAGACGATTTCAACGGAGACGTCTCCCGGAAGGGAGGAACGAAATTTTTCCACCCGTTCGACCACCCGTTCGACCACGTCCACGGCATTCGTTCCCTTCGATTTCGAAATTCCGAGAAAGGCCGAAGGCCAGGTTCAGCGTTCGTCCGAATGGAAGGCGAATTCGGTCGCTTCCGCCGGTCAACGGACGATTTCGGCAATGTCCCGGAGGTAGGTGGACGAACCTTCCGGACCTCCGGAGACGACGAGGTTTTTCAGGCTTTCCATATCGGATCATCCGCCGTCGAGCGCGACGAGCGTGGAAGCGTTTCCTTCCGAAATGCTTCCGACGGTTCGATATCCGATCGTCGATTTGAGAATTCCCACGATTTCGACGGCCTCCATTCCGAGGGAACGGACTTTGTCCGGGTCGATTTTTACGGCGATGGCGTTCGGATAGCCTCAAACAACGTCGAGCGCCGAAGTTCCGAAAATCTTTTTAACCTCGTTTTTTAAAAGGTTGGCGATTGCGCGGACGTAGATTCCGGCCTCGATTTGATTCAGGGCGGAGCCTTGGTAACGAACGGCAAAAACCACCTGCGGCAGGTCTTCGGGGTCGATGGATCGGATGTTCATGGCTTCGATTCCGTAGGGACGGAGGGCGTAATTCGACGAGAGTTTGTCGTAGAGCCGGGCCTTGGCTTTTTCAGCGTCAGTCCCCACTTCGAAGCTTGCCATGACCGAGGCGAATTCATCCCCGGAATATCCGTACAGGTCGTCGATTCCTTCGAGTTCCGCGAGACGGTTTTCGATTTCCCTTACGACGAGCCGGCTTGAATCCGCGCTCGAATATCCCCGTACCGGAACCGTTATTTCGAATGCTGGAGCGACGATGGAGGGGTTGTATTGTTTTGGAAGGAGGGCATACGAAAGAATTCCGAAAAACGAAATGGCCGTAATCGCAACGAGCGTGATCTTTTGGTTGTCGAGGAAGTATTTTGCGAATTTTTCCAACATTTTCCGCAGTCGTTTTTTAAAAAACTACCAAACGGTAGGTAGAATATTCAAAAAGAAAATCCGCGCAAGAAAAAACCGGAAGATGGCTTTTCCCGTTTTTTCGATAAAATTTCAAGCGTTCCGGATTCCCGTTGCGAACTTCGTTTTTTAAGCCGTTTTTCCCGTGATCGAAGCCTTCGTCTCCAAACCTCTCTCCGCCCTCCATGTCTGGGCATGGATTCCCATGCCGCTTGGAACCTCCCAGGAACTGGCCCATTCAATGGAACACCGGATATTTCTCGATCCGAAAATCGCGGCCCTCGAAGACGCTACGGTGCGCCACAATGGCATGACTTGCTGGTCTGGAATCCGGTTGGAATTCACCGTTCGTCCCGAACGTTTGGAGGAGCTTCGCGAAGCGGTCATCCATCTTTTTTCGGGTCCGTTGCCAAAAATGTCGTTCGAAGAACGCGAACGTTTCGCCCGTGAGCTCGAAGAAGGGGGCGGCGACTTTTTCGACCGGGCCCTAGACCGTTTCCGGACGGAATTTTCCAAAGCGAACGGATTCGAGCATTCCGGAAAGGGCGAAGACGAAATATGGTCGGATTTGGATTTTTCAAAATCCCGGATGCTCGTCGTTGGCGAAACCCTTCCGCGAACCGGCGAAAATCCGATTACCCGGTTCGCCCCCCCGTGGCTTCCGGCCTCACGCTCAAAGCTCGTGTTTCCGGTCTTGAAAGGGGAATTGAATGAAAAAGAGCGTGATTTTTTGGAAATCGTTCCGCCGGACGCCGGGATGGAATACGTCCTTCTTTTGCCCTCGATCATCGAGGACGCCCGCGATTACGCGTTCCACTGTTTGTTCTTTCATCACCTCCGCCTGAGGGCGGATATCGATTTTCGCGATTCCGGGCGAACCTACGACCCCATTGCCGAAGACTATTTCGAAGACGGGTTCGTCGTGTCGGGAATTCATTTGGTTACTTCCGACCGTTCGAAAAAACTTCCGGCACTTCCGAAAAAACCTGCGAAAGCCGA
Source organism: Candidatus Altimarinota bacterium (assembly GCA_024709505.1). Taxonomy (GTDB): domain Bacteria; phylum Patescibacteriota; class Gracilibacteria; order BD1-5; family UBA2023; genus JANJWP01. Next base: position 13,447 of record JANJWP010000014.1, read on the forward strand.
GTTCGAAAAAACCCGCGATTCGCTCGCTTTTCAGGCTTCCATCTATCTCGACCAACTCCTTTACGGAACCTATCCGGTGATCGGAATCGGGCCTTCCGAAGGAATCCGCGCCATTGCCGGGTATCCTTACGACGATTTCGTCGAACGCTTCGACCGGGCATGCGAGAGGGTTTGCGTCTTTTGGGGAAGGGAGTAGTTTGTCGGAAAACCGATGTCCCGAACAAAAACGCTTTGACTTTTAACGTTTCCTTTATTATAAAGGAAACATGACAGAAAAATCCCGGCATTCCGAAATCCCCTCGGAAGCCTCTCTTTCGGTGGCTTCAAAAAAACCCCGCATTGGCCGTTTGGACCGTGCAAGGGTCTTTTTTCGCGCTAAAATCGCCAAACTCGTTTCCTTAAGCGATGCGGTGGTCGTCTCGAAGATTGGGAAATACGTTCCCGCCGCCGTGCTCGCCACTTCACTCGCTACGACCGCGCAAATCTGGAAATCCCAACAGGACGCCGTTTCAAACGGGCTTTTCAAAACGCTCGAAAACCATGCCGTCGATGCCGAAAATTCCATCGTCGAACGGATGCGGGGATACGGACACATTCTCGTGGGCGTTCGAGGGCTGTTTTCCGCTTCTTCGGAGGTGGGTCCAAAGGAATTTCGGGAATATGTCCGATCACTCCAACTTCCCGAAAAATATCCCGAAATCCAGGGAATCAGCATTTCGTACCATACCCAGTCGGAAGCCGTTCCCATCTCCATGATCGAGCCCCAATCGCGCGAGAATTCCCGGTTGACGGGATACGATAACTTTTCCAATTCCGAAAGAAAAACCGCCATGGAGTCGGCTCGGGATACCGATTCCGTCGTTTTATCCGGAAAGCTCCGGCTCTCGAAGGGCGCTTCGAATTCCAATTCCGACATGGCCATGTTTCTTCCCATGTACCGGAAAGGACTGCCCCATTTGACCGAGCGCGAACGGAGGGAAAATATCACGGGTTGGATTGCCGCGTCATTTCGGATGGAGGATTTCGTTCCTCGCGCTGCCGGCAGGCATTTTTCGCACCTTGACATCGAAATATACGAAGGCGCGCCTCATGCCCACAATCTCATCTACGATTCACATCCAGAGGATGTTCCGAATGAAAACTGGAATCTCCATACGATAAGGAAGGTCGAAATGCTCGACAAGGAATGGACCATCGTGTCAAAGGCGCTTCCGGAGCTTCGAAATTCCGTAAATGCGGAAGGTCCGAAAGTTGCCCTCGCAATCGGAATTCCTTCAAGCTTCCTTCTTGCCAGCTTCTTTTTTCTCCTCATACGGGGGAGGGAAAACATGCTTAATGGCATAAATGCGTTGAGAAAGTCCTCCGAAGAACTTCGCCGCAGCGAAATTCGTTACAAATCTCTTTTTCGGGATGGAAAAATTCCCATGCTCGTCATTGATCCGAATTCCGGAAACATTGTCGATGCCAATCTTGAAGCCTCAGAATTTTACGGTCATTCCATCGACGAACTGCGATTGATGACGATTGCCGATCTCAACGGAAACGAGAGAAGTACCGCAACGGAACGGCTCGCGCTCGTAAAGGAGGGAAAATTGAATCGTTTCGAAGCCCATCACGTCCTCGCTTCCGGCGACATCCGTGACGTTGAAATTTCCGCCTCCCATATAGAAATGGAAGGGAAAGATCGAATCCTCCAAATCGTCTCTGACATATCCGAACGCAAGAGCGCGGTGGAAAAGATCATGAAAATGGCCACGCACGACGATCTTACTGGACTTCCTAACCGGAGCCTTTTCGTAGACCGACTTTCCCGTGCCTTTGCCAACGCCGACCGAAACGGAAAAACCGTTGCGCTCATGTTTATCGATCTCGACCACTTTAAGGTCGTCAACGATTCCATGGGACATGACGTTGGCGATGCGCTCCTAAGGGAGGTTACCGCGAGAATGAGAACCCTCGTTCGCGGTCAGGATACGGTGGCTCGGCAAGGCGGGGATGAATTTTTAGTAATCCTTCCCAATTTGGATGAACCGTCCAACGCTTGAGTGGTGGCGGAAAAAATCGTCTCCGCGCTCTCGAAGCCCTTCCATATTCGCGGACACGAACTCCACATTGGCGCGAGCATCGGAATCGCGTCGTATCCAAGGGATGCCAAAGACGTTGACACCCTCATGAAATACGGCGACATCGCGATGTACCGGGTAAAGGGTTCCGGCCGCCAAGGGTACCGATTTTTTTCGCCTGAAATGCACGCCCTTTCGGTGGAACACCAGTCAATTGCCAACGCTCTTCACCATGCGATAGACCGTCAGGAGTTTCACATGGAATACCAACCCATCGTCAAAGTTTCCACGGGAAAGATGATTGCCATGGAAACCCTCATCCGTTGGCAGCATCCGGAATTCTGAAAGGTTTCTCCAGAAAAATTCATCCCCATCGCCGAAGATTCGGGACTCATCGTTTCGATTGGCGAATGGATCATCCGGGACGTCTGCCGACAGATTTCCGAATGGAGGTCCAAAGGGCATGAGGTTCCAAGGGTGGCGATCAACCTTTCTGCCCGCCAGTTCCGCTCCAAGACCCTCGTGGAAGACATTTTGAAAGTGCTTCAAGAAACGGAAACCAGTCCGAACCATATCGGCCTCGAAATTACCGAAAGCATGCTCGTGGACGACGTCGAATCGGTGGTTGAAACGCTTTCGGAACTCGAGCGGCACGGAATCGAAGTTTCCATCGACGATTTTTGAACCGGATATTCGAGCTTGAGCTATTTGAAGCGGTTTCCCGTGAAGAAACTCAAGATTGACCGCTCGTTCGTCCGCGATTTGGCCGAAGACGCCGACGATTTGGTCATCGTAAAAAGCATCGTGGATCTTGCTCACAATCTTGGTCTCCGAGTCGTTGCCGAAGGCGTTGAAAACGAAGCGCAACTTTCCGTTCTGCGCGACTTGAAGTGCGACTGCGCCCAAGGATATTTTTTCAGCCGCCCCATTTCTGCCGAAGCCCTCGAAAAGCGGCTCCCTGAACGTCCGCATTTCCGGCTTGTTCGGGGCGAAGAGAACGTCCGTCCGCTCGGAGCCGCACGGCATCTCCACCAATAGCGCCCCGTTCCCGCGAAATGGGAAATTATGAGAATAATTCTTATTATGATTTGCCATTCCGGCGATTCCGCGTAGTCTATATGAGAATTATTCTCAATAATCCCTACAAATATGGAAACCGCCGTAAATTCCGCTCTTGCGAAAACCGTATTGGAGAAGGTTTTCCTTGAAACCTATGCCCTGTATTTCAAGGCGCACAGTTACCATTGGAACGTCAGGTCTTCGAATTTCCATTCCGACCACGCGTTTCTTGAGGGGCAGTACGATTCGCTTTGGGAAGCGCTCGACGAAATTGCCGAACGTCTCCGCGCACTCGATCTTCCCGCTCCGTCATCCGTTCCCGGGCTTTCCGCCCTCGCCTACGGAACTTCGAAAGATTCCATGTACGCGGACCTTCTCTCCGGACACGAGGACATAATCGCCACTCTCCGATTGGGGATTGAAACTCTTGAAGCGGCATGAGACGCGGCTGGAGCCGACTTCTTGGTCGGACGTCTCGCGGAGCATGAAAAATCCGCATGGATGCTTCGGTCATCGCGGTAGTCTTATAAAAAAACGGAGTCGGGCCCGATTCCGTTTTTTTTTGCGCTTTCAAAAGACGCGGACGGATGTCCATTCCAAAATCTCCTTGCTAAAAATTGACTCGCGATTATTTTTCTTTTTAAGAATGCCTTAGAAGATAATATCCGAGATATGCAAGCAGCAATGGAAGGAAAGCCTGACGAAAGCCTTTCCCTATCGGAGGCGAGCGTTGTTCCCCTCTCGGATTCGGTCTTTGAGAAGGAGCGTATTCTTGCGAACCAGCTCCGCCATGCGATGGACGAGCATATCGTCGCCCAAGACGAAGCCAAGGAAACTCTCATTTCGGTCCTCATCCAGGGGATGTTCAACGTTTTTCGCGAACAGGGGGTTCTTGGTTCGGTATTTCTTTGAGGTCCTACCGGGGTGGGAAAAACCGAATTAGCCCGAACGTTGGCAAGGGTATTTTTCGGTGATCCGAATGCCTTCGTAAAAATTCCGTGCGAAACCATGCCGCACGAATGTGACATTGCCCGATTGGTCGGAGCCTCCTCGGGATACATCGGCTACGGCGACGTTCCGTTCATGGCCGACGTCCGCGTTCATGCCGGGTATAAGGCCGCCAAGCAAAAGGGGACGCTCCATCCGCTTTTGGGCCGCTACGAAATGGAAAATTTCTCCATCGTTTTGGTTGACGAGCTTGAAAAGGCTCATCCGGATATCGCGAACGCCTTCCTTAACGCCCTTCAATCGGGGGAAATGTCGATGTCGAGCGGAAAGGAATTGGCGAATTCTCGTCTCTCAAAAGACATTACGCACGCCCTCTCGACCGATTTGCGGAACACGCTCTTCATTTTCACTTCCAACGTTGGCGAACACGTGATCGCCACCGAAAAACGCGGGGCCATCGGTTTTTCCGCCGACACTGCCGGAAAAAAGGCCGATTCCGGAGACAGGGCAACGTTCGAAAAGGCCTTGAAAAAGGCTTTCGCTCCAGAATTCCTCCATCGCATCGACGCCATTGTCCGGTGCCATTCAATAACGGGCGAGCATCTCCGCCAAATCATGGCCCTTAACGTCGGCCACGTGAACCGGGCCCTGCGTGACAAGGGGTATTTCGATTCGATCCGTTTCGAAATGTCTCCGGAATTCGTCGAACATTCCCTGAAATCCGCGAAAAGCGAAGAAGCCGGAGCCCGGGCGATATCGGTCGTCATGAAGGGGATCACCGCAAGACTCGGGATGGCCCTCCAATCGGGAAAACTTCCCGATGAGGCCAACGGAATCATCCGCTTCGAGCTTTTAAACGGCAATCCGGACATCAATTTTTACGAAACCCCGGGATTCATCGACGAAGCGGGAATTTCCAAACGAACGCTTCGTCCGACGAGCCATTCTTCGGAATCGGTGCGGAATTTCGTGGAAGGAAAGCTTTCGGCTTTCGGCGACACGATTCGTGAAGTCATCGCCGAATACATGGAACTCATGTCGGATTACGACCCCGACTATAAGCCCGCGAAGAAGTTTTTGGAAGGGCGTCTCGAAGCGTGCGGATTCACGGCGGAAGATCTGGGATTTCTCCAAACCTCGGCGTTTCTCCGGGTATACGAGACGACCGAAAGGCTCGCGGAGGGCGAGGTCATCATCCGCGACGGTGCCGATTTCGAACCGGTCGGTTTCCGGGCCATCGAAAAATACCTTCGCGCTTCGGTTGCCAAGAACGTTCCGCTCGCCCGGATGTACGCGTTCATCCGCGTATTGCTCGATCGTCCAATGAGTCGGAACGAAGCAATCGTCGTTTCGCAGCATCTGCACCGCCTTTTGCAAGGAAAAGGACACTAAGGAAAGAAGGAAAATGAAAACCCCCGCCCAAAAGCGGGGGCATGATGGTGCGAATTAGAACGCCCGTGCCACGATAACCGCGACGTTGTCGGGATTTTTTACCGTGAGAATGCCGTCGGTGAATTGGCCTTTGTTCGGAATGCAGCGCGTGGTCGCCTTGTACTTTTCCTTGATTTCCACTTCGAACGCGGGGTTTTTATCCCATTCGTAGAGCGCGAATTTTCCGGCTTCGACCGCTGCTCCGATCTCCTCCGTGCTTCGGCAGGCGACGACGTTTTTTTCGAGCCGTTCGCGCGAACGGCGGCGGAGTTCGTTCTGGCCTTCTTCGAGGAATTTCGCGACGACGGATTTTGCCTCGGAGGTTTTTATTTGAACCTTTTCGCCCGTTACGCGGGAAATGACCGTGCAAAGGCCTTCTTCCATTTCTTTCGGTCCGACGGCGATGGCTACCGGGTATCCCGAAAGTTCGAAGTCGGTAATTTTTTCGCCGAAACGGGCATCGCGGAAATCGACGAGAACCTTTCCATCCGCTCCCGTGAGCGCGCGGAAATATTCGCCCTTCACCGGAGTTTCTACCGACTTCCCCACGACGGTTTCGGCAACGTTTCGAACGTAGGCGTCGATGGTTGATTTTTCTCCGGATCCGTATACCGGAAGAAATACGGCTCGATATTCCGAAAGGCGCGGCGGAATGACCAATCCTTTGTCGTCGGAGTGGCTCGAGATGAGTCCGCCGATGGAACGGGTGGACATGCCCCACGAGGTGTACGCCGGATAGGCGATTTTTCCGTCGCGACCGAGGTATTTGACATCGAACTGCTCCATGAACCCGCGTCAGAGCACGTGCGAGGTGCAGATTTGGAGCGCCCATCCATTGGACATCATGGGCTCGTAGGTGAAGGTTTTTTCCGCTCCCGCGAATCGTTCGCTCTCCGATTTCACGCCAGAAATCCCTTCGATGGCGAGAAGTTCCCGAAACGTTTTTATGTAGACGTCGTTCATGATACCCACGGCGAACTCATAGGCTTCTTCGGAGGTTTCGTGGAGGGTGTGGCCTTCCTGCCAGTGGAATTCGGCAGTGCGGAGGAACGGGCGGGTGCGCTTTTCCCAACGGAGCACGTTGGCCCACTGGTTGTAGAGAAGGGGTAAATCGCGGTAGCTCTGCAATTGTCCGCGGAAAAAATCGCAGAAAATCGTTTCGGAGGTCGGACGGAAGGCGAGTTTTTCTTCGAGCTCCTTTCCGCCCCCGTGGGTAACGATGGCGAGTTCCGGAGCGAAGCCTTCGACGTGTTCCTTTTCGCGTTCGAAAAACGACATCGGAATGAGTGCCGGCATGTAGAGGTTGCGCACGCCTTTCGCCTCAATGAGTCCGTTTACGTTGGCCTTGATCGCTTCCCAAAGCGAAGCGGCTTTGGGAAGGAAATAGATGCACCCTGGAGTGGGGGAATATTCAAAAAGTTCTCCCCGGCCAGCGACGTCGAGATACCACTGGTTGTAGTCCGTTTCGCGGGAGGTGAGTTTCGCTTTGGCGAGGTTGCGGTTGTCGTTGGTCATAAGGCGGTCGTAAAGAACCGTTCCACTATAGGTAAAACGCGCCTTTTCGCAACGGCGTTTCGGGGAAGTTTTAGCGGGAGCCTTCGGGAGCGCTTCGCGATTCTACGGCGCTCGTGGCGATAGGGGCCGGGGCGTCGTTTTGAAAATCGGACATGGCGATCCATGCCGCAAGCGAAGCGAGGGCGATTCCTCCGGCGATCCATTTGGATTGCCGGGGCTTTTTCGGGTCTGGTCGCGGAGTGAAGATCGTTTCGGCGACTTCGCGCTTTTTGGGAGCTTCGCCGATTTCGGCCATGAGGTTTCCGAGCGCCGATTTCGATTCTTCAAGCACGGCTTTGGCCGCTTTTTCCGTCCGGGCATATTCGGAAAGGTATTTTCCAAGCCAAAAGGTGCTGAAATATTCCTTGAGCCGGCCTTGCTCCGCCGTTTGTCGGACGAAGGTTTCGAGGGGGTAGGCGGCGTCCATTTTTAAAAGTCCGGAAAAATCGACCGGTGCCACGGAGCGTTCGGAACAAAGTTCGCGAGCCTCGGAAGAAAACCATACCGAAGTGGCGCATACGAGATAGGCCGGATGTTCGCTTTCGGCCACCGCGCGTTCGAAGGCGTCGGCGAAGGCCGAGATTTCGGATGCTTCGACGAAGCGGCGACCGTCTTGGGAGGTCGCGCCTCCGCCGTGTCGGACAAGAACGGCCACGGCGATTCTCTCTCCGTTTTTCCAAAATTTCGGCGCGAGGGTTTCGGTTTCTCCAAACTCGGGCCGCACGTCCGCCGAGATTCCTTCGACGGTCTCGTAAAAACTCCGGACGTAGGCGGCGAAGCCTTCGTCGGTCAGACAACGCCGAAACATTTCCGCCTTGCGGATCTTGGATCGGTCGTGCTCGAGGCGTTCTTCGAGGATTTGGTCTCTCGGGAGGGGCATGGAGGAAGGGTTTCGTTTCCTCCAGTGTAGCCTATGTTGCGGGCGGGGGCAAAAAGAGGGATACTACGGCGCTATCTCCATCACGTTTATGGTCGAAACGGGGGGTGGCGTCGTATCCTTTCATGGCGCTGTTTTTCCTTCAGGAATTGACAATCCATTTTTAATACATAAAAAGAAAATCGTTCGAGTTGCCGATCGGATTTCTGCCAAATCGGGAAACCGGTCGGCGGCTCGAATGGTTCGAGCCGTTCTCTTCGTGAAAGGGGTAAAGCGATGGACGCACTGATTCTCTTTGCGGTTCTTCTTCTCAACGTCCTCATTTCCGTCTGGAACTGCTACGCGGTCGGTTCGGCATGGAAGGATACCATGGTCATGGGCGGTTGGTTCAACAAGACCGTGCTTTGGTCCGCCGTCATCCAATCGGGCGTCGGCTTCTCGATGCCCATCCTGCTCGTTTTAGCCTACGCTTCGAGCGTCTTCCTCACCTCCGGCGCCGAGCCCATGCTTACGCCGGAAGAAGCCAAGGAAATGATGCAAGCGATCTTTTCGCTCTGGTACGTCGCGGTCATCTTTCCGATTCTCGGGAGTGGACTCGCGATCTGGGCGCACTCGCTTCGCGAGGCGTACCGCCGCCGCGATTTCGCCAGCATCGCTACCGCCGGTTGGAATTCGTTCGCGCAGATCCATAATACCGTTTCCGCCGTCAACAACATCGGCGGCGCGCTCGGCAATGTGGGCGAACTGTTCGGGGAAGCGCTTTCCGGCAAGGGCGACGGCAAAGGCAAGGTGGCGATCCTCGTCATCCTGCTCGTAGTCATTTCCATCGTCGCGGGCTTCATGATTGCGTTCGGGTTGGTTCGCTACTTCGCCAACCGTGCCGAATCGCGCATCGAAGAGTTCGCTGCGAGCGGCATGGCGCGCCGCACGGCCTGAGTCCCAAGAAACCAGCGGAGTTCAATCTTCCCGAATCGGGGATGGATTGTAACCGCACCACCAAAACACGGTCCGAGGGCCGTGTTTTTTAATTGGCGGACATCGATTTTTTAAAAAAAAGAAAAAAGCGGTTCCGACTGATGCCGAAACCGATCCCGTTTGCGTTTTTGTTTGGAATATAAAAAGGCAACTGCTTTACCCTGACGGGGAAAAGGTCGCCCAAATGTCAAGAATGTCTAAATAGCATACTTAGCAGGGCTCGTTTCCTCCGCTTCGCTTCGGAAACGCCTTGCGACGAAGCGTGCCATCCGTGGCACGCTTTTCCCGACTCCCGCTCCGCGGTCGCCGGTGTCGCTGCGGTTTCGAGCCCCGCCGTCCACGTAGCAAAACAAACCGACCCCATCCTTTCGGACGGAGTCGGTTTCGTTTTTCAATGGTGCAACCAGCAGGGCTCTTTCCGCCTTTGGCGGAACTCGCTCGGACGAAAGCCACGTCAGTGGCTTTCTCATCCGCGATGCGGATGCCTCGCGTTCGAGCCCTAATCCGGATTTGCCTATCGCCACTTAAAAACCCGTCCGAGAAGACGGGTTTTTGCGTGTCGAATGGTGCAACGGACGTAAGGTATAATTACCATTTTGCTCCGTATTTTCACTCGTTTCTATAATTTTAGCCCTTTCTAATATCATAGGGTCCTCGTCATCAAACTTGAAGTAGATGATCACATTTTCCGGGCTGACATCAATACGATGAACAAGCATTCGTACGATATCTTCTTTGGCGTCAGCATTCTTCGAAATAAAATCCAGCTTTTCCGTATATCTCTCGGAGAGTTTCTCTATGCTTTTTTCTAGTTCACCTTTGCTTCTTTCGGTATCTAATAATTTTGATAGTTCATCCCGTCTTTTCGTAAGAATTTCCACGTCCTTATCGAAGGATTTTACCATATCCAGATAGCGCTGTCTCATGGACTCGTTTTCAACTTTCACAAGAACCAAAGCAAGTTCGGCGGCTTCATTGAGTTTTTTCTGGATGCTCTTTTCAACCTGTTCCAGATCCCTCTCGTATTTGGCAATGAGATCGTCCACTCTTGAGAACGCGGTAAAATGAGTTCTCAATTTCTCCGGATGCCTAAGGATTTCTTCGATTGTGTCCCAAACCAATCATTCTAAGAAGTTAGCCGACACTTGGGGATTAGGGCAAGGAGTTTCGTATTGTGTTCGTTTCTTTCCACGGCATCTGTAGTACCTCGTACCCTTAGAAGATTTGTATCCTTGGAATCAGCAGCGACAGTTTTCGTCTCCACAACATACGAGTCATGCCAGCATGTGCTTGTCCTTTTCCTTCGATCGGGTTAGTTTCTTGTTCTGTTCGAGCATTTCTTGTGCCCGTTCGAATAAGGAGGCGTCATCGAGAATGGCGGGACAACTGAGTTCCACCATGTTTTCAGGATCATTTGGCACGGTATGCTTTTTGCCGTTTGCGTCAGTTATGGTGGTGGTTTTTCCGTAAAAATATTTTCCTATGTACTCAGTCCTGTTGAGCATTTTGGAAACGTTATCCTGTCTCCAGAACCCTTCGCTATTGCGGATTTTTTGCTTGTAATTCTTTTTCCCATCAGATTTTGTCGGAACCCCTTCGGCGCTTAGGATTTTAGCGATTTCCGATTGGGTTTTTCCTTCTGTTGCGTACATCTCGAACACCCTACGAACGATCGCGGCTTCCGAAGGATTGATAACTAATTTCTTCTCCTTGTCTCATTCGAGATCGTACCCGTATGGCGCAAAGCCTCATACGTAGTAGCCATCCCTGGACTTTGAAAACTTGCCTTCTCGTGTACGTTCGATGATCATCGAACGTTCCATTTCGGCAAAAGCTTGGAGGATCGTAAGCATTACTCGGCCCGTGATGCTCGTGATATCGACCTGTTCCTGAACGGAGACCAGATCTATTTTATTGGGCAGAAAGTACTTATGTACCATATCCAGACAGAAACTGACTGAACGGAATAGTCTGTCCAGCTTCCATACTATGACTATGTCGATCTCCCGATTCTGCATGGCTACTCTGAGTCGGTTGAGTTCGGGTCTGGATTCGTGTGTTCCGCTATAGCCCTCCTCTTTGAAAAGATACCTTTCATCAAATATCCAGCCGTCCGTCTGTTTCCTTTCTACGTATTCGCGCAAGATGCGCTCCTGCGTTTCCAGTCCATATCCTTCAGCCACTTGCTCGTAAGAACTCACGCGAGTATAGATTGCTACTCGCAGCTGTTTCTTGGTGACATCAAGGACTTGTAAGCCCTGCCTTCTTCTCTTGAGTGGTGCCCCCATCTCTTCTATTCCGTTTTTCGCCATAGGTAATTGTTGAGAATGCTCGGGAATTATATATGTGCATAATTTCTCTCAAACTTGAAAAAGAATACGCAAAACGGGCAGAACGCTTAATCTAAGCATCCTGCCCGTTACTTTCGTATGTGCTGTTTAATCGTTTGAGAAGAGTTTTTCCAGCTCAACCCCTCAGCTGAAGTCCTTTTCAATCTGAATGGGCTGGAATCCCTTTTCGACCTTCCGTAATAATTCGAACATTGCATTGGCTTTGTTCTTAATGTTGGAGCGCTTTGCGCTGCGTGGAGATTTTTCATCTCTCATGAAAGTTATTTCGAATTTAAAGTGGCCAGCTTCTTTCGGTTTAACGAGTCTGTAAATCCGTAAAAGGTATTTGTCCCTACGGTGTTCATGTACCCTGCAATACTCCTGTGCGTAACCGAAATCGTTGGCAGAACACTCTTCGAGTTTCCCGTTCCTTATTTGTCCAACGATCGACGTGAATCTATGGAAAAGCAAAGGAATTTTCCCGGATTCGTAAGCCGGAAAATTCTCGTCCAGGAATTTTTTAAATGCCTGTAGGAAAGAAAGGTGGAAATACCCATATATCTCAAGCTTGTTAACGGAATTTGTTCCAGTTCTTTTTCCAAAGCATATCTTGTGCGTCTTCCAATGGGGGGAGAGGCCGAATTGATTCTCCGATAATACTTCGCCGCCCCAATTCATTACGTATTGTACGACCTCGTAGAACCTGTAGGATCCGTAAGTGCTTTCTTTGAATGTTGTCGGTTTTATTAATAGCTCCGGTTGAATCATAGAATAAAAGATTATGGAATAAGGTTTTGATAGTTTCGGAATATAAAAACCCGCCCTTCCCTCGGAAAGGCGGGAGATTTGTGGATCGCATAGGATCGGTTGGAACTACTTGGTAAAATACCTGTGTTTCTGAATGCCCTTTTGGATATTCTGTTCTTCGACTTCTTGGATGACTTTCAGCAATACTTCCCGATCAGCGGATGATTCGTCCAACCCCCGCTTTTCGAATTCCGCCCTCGTTCCCGTAGGCATGACTCCGAAATCAAACGAAAACTCCTCTAAAGAATCTTCTTCCCGATTCTTTTCCAGCAATATCTGATCCGACAGTTTTTTAATTGCCGTTTCGCCTAGTTCCTGAAGTTTGGAACGATGAAATTCGTTCCTTTCGATGATAAAATCCCTGAATTTCTTCCGGATTTCCAAATGGTCTTTGGGGTTGTCCACTCTTGTCCCGTCATCTGATGAGATGGCTAAAGGCGAATAACCTTTTCAATTCCTGAATTCCACTCTTTTTCCCGGTAGGAAAGTCCTTTTATACCGCATTAGCCCGTACGGGTCCGATAATGCGTTCTTGGAACCGGAAGTGAGGTGGAGAAGATACGCCTCGCCGTCTACGGATATGGGGAGATAGTAATGTTGATCGTATTTTGCGATTTTGCCGCACTTCTTCATCGCCTCTATTTCTTCCGATGTGAATTCGTATTTCCCATTTTCTACGTTGGGATCGAAAAGAATGTCTCATCCGCGATAGAAACCCATCTTTAGTGGCCTCGTAATGCCATTTCAATACATCTGGCTCATGTAGTGCCGCTCATCGTTCATATTGATGACATCGGTCATGAAAGGAGGTGCGAGGACGATGGCGTCTCTGATTTTGGTGCAGATAAACGATTGGGTTTCAAACCTTTCCGATGTGGATTTGTAATCCATTTCGGTAACTCTGTGCCGGGAGCAGAGTTCGTTAAGTTCTGAGAGGTAAACCTTCTTCTTGGCTTCTTTGTTCTCAAAAAAGAGAGTAGTGGTTGAAGTCTGTGTAGTCTGTTTCATAAAAATTAAATTTAATAATAAAGAAATACTTCTGATCTAAATAAAAGACCTGACCTACTGGCCGGGCCTTTTTTCGGGTATCATGCCGGGACTTATTTTGCCCCAATTGTGATTGCAAATTTATCGATAGTGGAATGCCTAAGAAAATAAAAACCTTTTGCTTATGTATAAGAATTCTTATACATTCCCCGTATACGGGGTTCGCAAAAGGCTACTATGAACATATACATTCTTAGGAGGCCGGACTTTGTTTTTGCATTGACAAAATGATTAATAGTTTCCTATTAGTAGTAACTGAATACGACGTTTTCCTCTAAACAAAGCCAATAATTAGGAAAAATTATTTTTATGCGCGTAAATTGGCAATTTTACATGTATGAAAATTTCTATACATTTAAATACGTCACTTAACAATTACCACCATGACAGGAAGCGGTTTCGGGCATTCCATGGAAGAACTTCTATCAATGAATATTGGCGATCGCAATTGATGCTACGATCGGTTAACGATGGATAGTCTCTCCAGGGGTGAGGCGGCGATGAATGCCAACGAGGGTTTCCTTAGAGAGCTCATTATTCGTTGAACGACCGCAGCGCTGCTTCGCAAATCGTCCGAGAAACTCTCGGAATTACAGAAGGGGATCTATGACATTTACTTGGAAGGTAATGAGGGTCCCGAAAGAAAGGAGCCCCGATACCTTTTTCTTTTTGATCCCAAGACGCCCTTGTGCGATGGTGTTCCGGAACGTTACGCGCAAACGGGTACTAGAAGAGTGCGTGGAGAACTCCTGACGCTCTGAATCGCATATGACGAATCGGACGTGCAAGAGTTCGGCTTCAAATTCAAGATGGTGAATCAGGAAAATCGTGAACTGTCCGATAGATACGATTTTCACGTTGGTTTTGATCGACCTGAGAACTGGGAAGAGGTGCACGGTCTCCTTGTGCAAGGGGGATTCGGCGAATTTTACGAGCCTCGACAAATTAAGTCGTCAAAAGGAGGGAAGATCACGGAAAGGCTTTTCATTAAGGAGGATTTGGAAGAAGGGCAATTGGATGCCCTTTTCGAATTTGCCAAAAATAAGCCTATCGTACGGGATGCTGTCATGTACAAGCGCTTCGATCCCAATAGCCGTATGGCTTTCATGGAGAGGGAGTTCACTCCTTATCTGAAATTCTCCAAGATCTTAGACCGGGCAAGCCGGGACGATAAAGGCCTTACCGTTTCCTCGAGTAAGAATGAATCCTTGATGACCTTGGATTCGGACGTTTTCAAACGTTTTTTCGAAAGGATTCCGGATGAAGAGCTGGCCGCGTTGATTACGGAAATTAAGGAGGCTAAATCTAAGCTACCCTCATACAGATTTTTATCGAACCTGCAGACGGATTCTTTTCCCGAATTCGATCGCGAACTCAAGAATATGGTCAAGGACGGGGGTCTTGATTCGCGGGCAGCAAAAAAGGTCTTGTCTATTTTCGAGTATAGCAAGCCTTCCTACTGCTTCTGTATTCCTGGGAAGATCAACGTATCAAAGAACGCCTGAACCGTAAGGCCCGTACTTGAGCTGAGGGATAGAGTTTTTTCGGAAACGGTTAATTGACTCTTGGATCGGGCCAAGCTGCGTGATGACGCTTCTGAAGCGAGCATTCGTTATGATTTTACAATGAATGAATGTGAGTTCCTGCCGGCATTCTATAAGCCTTTTAAGGAGTTGAATCTGACCGTAGTGCTGTATAAGAAACTCATGGACAGGGTTTTCAACCTACAAATGCATCGCGTGGAAGTAATGCAGGTATGAGAGGTGGCAAAGCCTTATCCGAAGCCGGTTGATCAAAGAATTCCTAAAGATCCAATAAAGTTGTTCGACGTTTAATAAAATTGCGAATCGCTTATTATTAACGATTCGCAATATGATCACATTGAATAAGAAGTATTCGCGGGCGGATCTCGCCATCGAACTCGAGAACCTTTTTCGAAAACATAGGAGCAAGTTTACTGATTTCGGCAAGTTCTTCCTTTTCCGTCCTTCTGAAATCGTTGCAAGATTAAATCTTTCCCTTCCGAACGATAACAGGCTTTCAGTCTTGGTGGATGCCGCGTGAAGGACGGTAGCATCATTGTATTTCTCAGATCTGAAATATGGGGACGTAATTATCCTCGATAGGAAGCTCTTCTCTTTCGACGACGTAAGAAGGTTCGCACTCCAAGTGGAATCCATACTCTCGGGAATGAAGGAGCTTAGGCGGAAGGATTATTTCGAAGAACTTTAGATCGGACAATGAAATAATCCCCATGGTATTATGCCATGGGGATTATTTTTATCTCTGTAACCTTGTTGCGCTAGGATTTTAAATATTGGAATGATTGGGGCGGACGATCAATTCAATACCGGCTCTTCAGGTCGAGAGGTTCGGGATACCTAGTGGCACGCCTAATTTTTATGGCGTGTCAGATTTTTCGATCGGAAAAATAATCGAAGAAGGATTCGTTCGAAATTCACGAGCCGCCACAAGTGGAGCTCCAGATAAATTGCGGATCTCCCGATAGTATTCCGCCGACTTCGAATTCGCCTATCAGCTTGCATATCGGGTATGAAGCATACACGACCACCGTCTTCACGTCCCACTTGAAGACCCGCTTGCGAAACTCAAATTCTTTTTCGCCGTTGAATATCCTTTCGGCGAACTCCGGTTTTATAGACATCAATACCTTCATGAGTCGTTCTAGTGATATCCTCCGAAGAATTTTTCAAAAAATCCCTTTCCGCGGTTTTCTACAAGTCCGAATTCTATGTTGCTTAGATTTTCTTTCATGAAGGCCTCGTCAAACCCCTTCTCGGATTTCCCAATGATCTTCTCGGAGTTCTTAATGTATATTTCTCCAGCATTTAGCATTTCAGTTATGGCATCCATTATGCTATCCCTGTCCTGCTTGTGCTTTATTTTTCTATAGAGACAAATGGAAAAATATTTTTCTAATTCGCCAAACTTCTTTCATGATGCGACGTCTTGTTTAAGCAGTTCAATAAGTCCTGATTTGAAATAAGACTGAGATTCATATTTCAATTTATAAACGAACGCGTAGACGGCAAAAGAGATCGCATATGAAACAACGCCCGACCACAAGAGTGCTGGAAAGAGCATTTTCTCGTCCAGGGAGGTGAAATCTATCGAGGCAAGGAAATTAAATTTTACCTTGATGAGCATCGCTAGTCCCAAAGTGAATGGGAAAATGAATGCTGTTAAAATCAATACATCAATGATTTTCTTGAAATCAGCGCGATTATTCTTCATAAAGAGTCATAGGACTTCGCTCATATCGAAAAGATTATCGTACCATGGCCGTATTACCCATTTCTTTTGATATTTCAATCGCGCTAAATTCCTTCAACACGCTTTTGGAGGTCCTCAAGTCTATTTTGGGTATAGATCGAGGTGGTATTGATATCAGAGTGTCCAAGTATCTGTGCTAATCCTACTATGTCCCCAGGATTAGCTTCAAGGTAAGCATAGGCAAAAGTATGTCGTAGTCGGTGAGGATTTACAGATAGGCCGGATGCTTTCGAATATATGTCCATGGCCTTGTTAACCGCTATTTCCGTTAGAGGTCATCTTTGTCAGAGAAACAATCTTAACGAACCACTGCTTTTTCCATATTTTACAAGTCTTTCATCAAGATATTCTGTAAGAGCTTCTCGTACGGCGAGCGGTAGTGGAACCTTTCGAGATTTGTTTCCCTTTGAATCCAAAACATCCACGTATCCGCTACGCTCTCAGATGTGTATGTCTTTTGTCTCAAGTCGGACCACTTCGCCTACGCGTAATCCGGAGTGAGCCATTAAGTATGCCATAGCCTTATCCCTAGAACTTCAACGAATCTCCACCTCCTTTAAAAATTTTCTCAATTCCTGTCTGGTAAGTCACTTGGGGGAGAGTCACTGTATTGCGAGCTGTTTGATTTTCCGGCAAGGATTCTTGGAAATCACTCCCATCTCCATTGCAGAATCGTAAAGAATTCTTATGGATGCAAGTTTTCTATTAACGGTCGATACGGCTCTTCATTTTCTCCTCAGTGCATCTCTAAAGTCGGCGATGTCACGCTCTACGGTTCGTCAAAAAGAGAACCGCTCCCCGTAGGATTCTTCGTACCATTCGATGAAATCTCGTATATCGCGAATAATGGCTTCTCGAGTATTTGCTGCGTAGTCTCTCGAAATAATATGTGCCAGAACGTTTTTGAGTTCTTTGGCCGGAGAATCAGTTATTTCGATGCTGCCAGATCCATTGAAACAATTATCTATAGAGTTTACGATGGGATATTCCATATGTTTTTATTTAAAAAGTAAGAGTCAGAAAGAAAGCCCTATAGATAATCCGAATTATCTATAGGGCTAATTTTATTGTGTTGCTAACGCTATTTATCCCTGCTAGTGAGCTCATTCCTTAGGCAGCGTATGCTAATTCAAGCGGTCTTATGCTGGGCATAGCTAAACAGAATATCATCTTTTTTGAATAGGATTGCGCCTCCTATGTCTCCGTGAGAGGGGCCGGATGCCCAATATTCTCATGACACTCCCTGCATGTAGTAGCTCCCGTCCTTGTCTTCGCCGCTCCTGTATCATGCGAGAGGAAGTTTTAAAGTGGAAATGACCGATGTATCCTTCTGGTACCCCTTATCGCAGATTAGCTGAGGATTTATGGTCTGAATGGCTTGGCACCATTCGAATTTGGTGGGTATGTGATATCCTTTTTGACAAGGTCATTGCATTGCTTCGGGAGAGCCTAGAGACAAGTGCGTTCCGCTGTTGTCAGTAGCGCCTTGTCCTCCCCAAAGAGCTGCTTGTTGCATTTCGTCATCCCTGGTCTCCGGGCTCTTGAGCCAATTCATATGATTACCTACATCGGTAATGAATCCTTTTTCTATGCTGTCATATGGATGAGACACTGGCCCGGCAAACGTACTGGCATTCGTGATGTCCTTGTTTCTCCCCCACTGATGGAAGCTTCAGAATACCCGTTTAAGCTGTTGGTATTCATTGCTTTTGTTTCACCCTCTGGATTTGATTGGATCGGTAATGTTTTCCCCAGTAAAGGCCATGCTCGCTCCAACGTTACAAGCAGCCCAGACTTGTCCATTTGAAAGAGCTATGTCTTTTGAATCACATCCTGGATATTGGGAAATCGGTTCAGATTTTTCGGAAGAACAGCCCGACAAACCTACTGAAAGAATTATCACGGTCGACATAGACAATAACGTCCTTCTTGTCCATAAGTCCATATTCTTTATGAAAGAAAATAAGGCATCCGCGTACGCGAAAGCCTTATAGTGTTTGGCAAAACAAAAAGGACGGTCCGTACCCGAGATGTTTTGCTTAGAAACATTGCCGTCCGATCGTCGCAAAACGACTTAGGGAGGCCGGAAATACGGACCGCCCTTTCTGTCGTTTTGCGAAAAAATCGCCTATTTTCGACGATTCGGACAATGTTTCTAAGCTGCGTAATAATAAGGATTTCCAATGTTTAAACAACTTAGTTTTTCCCTTCCCATAAGACTGGAGATGGCAGTCCCTGTAACCCGTTTTGACACATAGCTCTCATAACGCTAAACTCCATCGAAATTAACTAATTTTCATATGCAAATCGTTGAGGTAATAGACGTTTGGAGTGATGGGGAATTCGAAAAGACAGGGAACTGGCTGTCTTCATGGAAGCACGTGGAAGAAGCAATCGCAAAAATCCATCACTGAAAACCCGGAAAGTTTGTTATCAAACCGGAGAAAAAGTGAAATGGCGTAAGCCCCATTAAGCAAGCGGCCATGGCCCATCTGGCAGAATCAGGTTGGATAATGGAAGGGAAGTGGCCGACAGAACTTAAAGAAGGATTCACCGGAAGTAGAGTTATAAAGCCGGGAGACATAGATGCTGTTCGTGAGTTTGAAGTCGGATTGGTGGCCCTGGAATGGGAGACTGGTAACATATCCTCCAGTCACAGATCGCTCAATAAGCTCTGCATGTGATTAGAAGACGGGGTCTTGAGGGCGTGAATTCTAATTGTTCCTTCGAAAGCGCTCTACCCCTACCTTACCGACAGAGTAGGTAATGTGCAGGAACTCCGACCTTACATACCTCACTGGAGGAAATCTTGCGAGGGTACCAAATGAATACTAAGGATCGTGGTGGTTGAGCATGATGAAACGGATATGTCCGTTGCGAATATCACTAAGTGAACGGACGGAAGAGCACTTCGGTAAATAAAAAATCCGCCTTACTGGGCGGATTTTTTATGACTACGCTGCAAGCTGGATTTCAGGGAGCTTGTCTGGCTCTATGTAGTCGGTGTTATTGTGATGTTCCACGTTCTTGAGTTCAAGCCTTTCTTTGATAACTGGGCAGAAATCCAATTCTACTCAGATCCATCGACGTCCTTTTGATTCGCATACGGCAAATGTAGTGCCGCTTCCTCCAAACGGATCCAATACGACATCATTCGGCTTGGTTGTCATTTCCACGACTCGATCGAGCATCTTTGTAGACAAGGCATTTGCGGGCCTGTCCTTAGATTTGAACTTCCAATGTCTAACGGTGGGGATATCAGTCCAAACGTCGGTGAGGTTGATTCCGTTGGGATTAATGGAGTCCCTATGTCCTCCGTAATCCTTTACCTCGTTCTTGCAGTGACGGCAGAGTTCCACGGGGGTTCTAATCTTCCTGAATGTCTTAGGTTTGCCTTTTGTAAAATAGAGAAGGCTGTAATGGCTTGGGTAAAGCCTTCCGGGGGGAGGAAGGCAATTCTTCATCCCAACCGTGATGTCGTGCCGGAAATCCAGTCATAGGCTGTACATATACGCCCCCAGGACCATATTCCACTTCGGGAGATTGTAGATGAATATGGCACCCCCTGGCTTCAAAACTCTTACACATTCGTCAATCCAGGCTTTGCACCACTCTATGTATTCGCCTTCTTCAAGATCATCATTGCTCTTTGCGCCGTACTGCTTCTTAAGGTTGAAAGGAGGATCAGCAAAAACGGTATCAACCGACTCGGTCTGGATGTGCTTCAATACGGATACGCAATCTCATTCAAACAAATCCCCCAAATCATTTGAGTAGTAGGGAGTGATTTTTGAATACAACTTTTCCAGCATGGATCAACTATTTCTCAATATTCTTCGTAGTCCGAAGGGGTCTTACGATGCCGGATTATAGTCCTGGAAAGGAGAAATTAAACTTAGAAATTTAAATTGAATTTTCTTCCCAACTAGATGGGAAGCTCGCCAATACGGATGTAATTATTGAGAGAAGCATTGTTCGTAAATCTTCTTTCAAAGCTGTCACCAATGACTTGATTTATATTGGAAGCCATCGGGAGAGAAGTCTATATCCATTCTTGCTAAGTATGCATCATATTCCACCTGAGAATATATAATGCCCTTTTGCTCAATCAGATCTTTAAGGCAATGCAGCATCCCGTTTATTGCGGTTGTTGACAGCGCTCGGCTAATTTTTTTATCCAAAACGTAAAGTTTTTCGGCAATTAATCTTTTTCTATAAGAATCGAATAGTTCTCCAATTTCCTTGGCACAGAATTCAACATATCTGGCCAGCACGACCCGATCTTCCTCGAAGATCTTATCCTTCTGAGGATCTAGCCAAACTTTAAACAACCCATTGGCGCTAGGGTTTACAAGTGGTTTGAGTCAGTATGTAACGATGGATGAAGTCTTAATCTTTCAAATATCAAAGAAGTGTGACTCTAGTAATCCTGAAAGAGGTCATGATTCGGCCAGCCTATTTATCACAGCCTTGCCAATGGAGATGGGGTCAAAAGGCTTAATGATGCACTGGATGTCCTGTCTCAATGCGCTACCTACGCGACTTTGTTTGTCGTTGATCTCAAGAAATAGTTTTGATTCAAATTCTAATCGATCCTCTTCAGGCGTTCATTCGGGAAAAATTATTCCCGTTGCTAGTAAATTCCTCCTACCTCTCATTTTGCCAATTGCAGACTCATACGAGTCAGTTCATTCGTGGTATGCAAAGATACGGTGTTGCCCGTCAATGATTCAAATCTTATTGAACTCATCGGGTATTTTTATTATGGCGGGCTCCGCCTCTTGGCTCATTCCAATCCTTTGGAAATTTATCTGATCCCCGTTTTTATTTAAAAACTTGGTTCCTTCCGGGAGGGTTACTATGACGTTATTGACAAAGACGCGCTCCTCTTTGGTCAAGTGTTCGCGTAAAGAACTGATTTTTCAGGGTACTAATAGCCTTTGGTAAAAGGAATCCCTGTCTTTCCAATTCCCATCCCGCCGTAATACATAGGCAAGTGGAATTATGGAGGCAGGTGAAATGTAGAAGGAGGCTACAAAATGATTGTCCCGAAAGCCGCTTGGTCCTTTTGCCAACACAAAACCTTGGCACTCTATTGAGTTCGCCGGCCTCGGATTTCCAATTTGTCCCTTCTGGATTTCTAAAAATTTGAATATTTCGTACTTTGCAGATTTTTTAATTGTCTGTGATATGCCATGAAAATATCGTAAGAATTTATAGTCCAGGAATCGAAGCGCGTCTCGGTATATTTCCTTGCGAACTGCCCCTATGTCCTTATGAGAAGCATAGACATGTCTTAGTATGTACTGTTCAGGCGAATAACTATGTCGATCGAAATAAGCTTTGAAAGTGGGGAATAGTTCACAAAGCCTCAAGATAAACCCGGCCTCATCTTTGTGTATGCATTCTGCAAACTGACCTTTTTTCCTGAGATGTATGCTAAGAGAATCCGAGTTCTCAGATACCGTTTCTTCAACGAGTACAATAATGTTTTCGTAAACGAAGACATTATCGAGATCCGATGTTTGGGAGTGGAAGGTGAAATTGCCGATCACACCAGAGATCCGTTCAAAACCGGAGCCGACGAAAACGCTTGTCACTTCGCCAGAAAACTTCCTTTGAGTTTTATCCTGTTCTTCTTTTGAAAATTTCCTTTTAGACATGGTGCTCAATATAGAATTAGTCATTTAAAATGACTAATCAGATAGTTTAGAAAAATGCTTAATTGTTTTAAAAAAGAACTTGGTTAGATCCTTTTTAAGGATTGAGTATTCAGCCGTCCCCTTAAAACTATCCCAGCACTTTTGACGCGCCTGATGTTCGTCTGTCGCGTATCATAGGCTGACCATTTTTTGAAATAGAGAATGATGATCTGTGTGATTTAATGCACTGGCTAGTGCTGAGCGACCTGGATTCAGGGTCAGATACGATTGCACTAGAAATTTTTCTGGAGCAACAAAAGGGTATAGGAAAATGGCGAACTCATCAGGATTTTCATGATAAGAGGAATAGTCAGGGTTATCCTTGTAGTCTCAGTCAAAAACGCAACAATATCCAATCTTGCTTCTCATTTGATCGAAATTTCTCCTATGTCTCGTGTAATCATTTTTTACCTCATTTATGGGGCCTGACGTTATTATGTTGAATAATCTATCAAAGTTCCTCTTGGTTTCATTAATTTCCACAAGGATATTTCTAATGATGAATTTCGCCTCTTCATCCTCGCAATACAGATTAACTAGAGGATATGAAAGGGAATCCATTTTTGAAAATGCTGCATTCACGGAAATGTTGATAGCCGTCTCGTAACTGCCATCTTCCTTTCTGTCGATAAACCTTCGTGATTCTTTCGGGAAGGCTGATAGTAACGATGGGGAATGGGTTGTTAGTATAAACTGCTTTTTGTCGTGCCAAGAAACGTACTGTATGACATCTGCTATTTTTCTTTGGACGGAAGGGTGAAATCCCGCCTCTATTTCATCTATAAGAATCAATGAGTCTTTAGGTGTTTCAAAAATATCCATGAGGATATTAATTAGGGACTCCTCTCCGGACGCGGCATTATAGCTCGAGTACGGTTCATTCGAGTAAGATATGAGGTAAGCCAGCTTATTTACGTGTGATCCAATTTTAGTGATCTCGACATTGGTCGGAATGTCGAGTATGTATGCAAAGGCTTGCTCAATATCGGGGTTTACCCTGGTTCATTCCGTGGAATATATTTTTCTTAATAGGCTATTGGAAAAGTTCCTAACCGGTAGAAGCCTTTCAAGATCTATAAGCCTGACTTCCCGATCTTGGATTTGAGAATTAGTTCTCGTCGGATCAGAACTATGCTTTCCCAACCCTGTCCACGCACGACTCGTTGGCAATCTTTTGCCTTCACCAGATTTATGGGCTTCTCAAACACGCCAGTCCAATTCGTAAGAGTAGTTTTGGGTAGTGGATTCGTAATTGGTGAATGCTAATACATCCCCCCACGTATGCCGGCGAAGAATCGTGTCAGGTTTTGTGGAATCGATTTTCTTGAAATTAAAATGACTACAAGCAATTAGAAGAAGGATACTGGTTTTTCATATCTTATTTGATCACGATATTACTGTAACGGGATGTGTGAAGAATATTTCCAAATCAAGGATGTGTCTAAACTTCGTAACCTTTATCCTTTTTAGAAAATTTCGAAAACTAACATCCTTATTATTAAACCTCCCAGTATCACAATGTTGCAATTTTCCCTTGGCATCATCTATGTTCTGAAGATTCAGCATAAAATCTCGAATCAAGAAAATACCTAAGGATTGTAGCTATTAATTTCTTGAATCCCAGAAAGTTTTGATAACGGTAGTTAGTCTTTCGTATTTATTAATTTTAGTCTTTTCTGGTATCCCAATACCTCTCCATACTCCAACTCTTGTTAATCCCAATTTTTTTACTGATAAAATTAGAGTTCTCGATAGGGGTTATGGAGAAAAAATTCAAACTCATATAACAAATACACAGAACAATACGAAAATTACCCTATTAAACCCTTGTTCCTACCGCTTTGAGGCGGGGAAAACAGAGTTTAATAAGGTAATTATTCTTAACGTTCAAATGGTGCAACCAGCAGGGCTCGAACCTGCGACCTCGACCTTCGCAGGGAAAACCGCTATGGGAAACGGAAAAGTCAAGCCTACGAATAGAGAGGAACGCAAGAGATTTTCCGGCCTATGCGATCGGGATCCGCCGTCAGATAGATCTGCGTGGTCCGGACGGAAGAATGTCCGAGGACGGCGGCGACGTTGAAGATGTCGAAGTCGTGACGGACGAGTTCCGTAGCGAACGTGTGGCGGAGGCGGTGCGGGGAAACCGTGAACCCCATCTTTCCGGAAACGGATTCGAAAACCGAACGGAGGTTCTTATCCGTAAGGGGGTTTCCGTTCCTCGAAGGGAAGAACCTCGAAGGAGGTTCGGGAAATTTCGAGAGGAAAGCCGAATAGTCGGAGAGTACCGGAAAGAGTTGGTCGGGAACCGGAACCATGCGGAACTTTCCCATCTTCGCCTTGCGGACGAGTATCGACCGCGAGAACGGGTCGAAATCCGAAGGGGAGAGGGAGAGGAGTTCCCCGCGGCGGAGGCCGGTGTAGAGGAAGGTTTGGAAAACCGCGAAATTCCGGAATCCGACGAAAGTGGAAACGTCGAAAAGTTTGGGCAACAGGTATCGGAGGTTTTTCGATTGCTCCGAAGAAAGCGACTTGCGCGGAACCTGCGGTTCCTTCATTTTCGCGATTTCGTCGAACGGATTGGCGGAAAGGAGTTTTTCGCGCACGAGCCAACGGCAGTACGTCCGGTAAATCTTCCGGGCGGTGTTATACGTGACGGGTTTCCAGTTCCTCCGGGAGCCTTCCGAAGCGAGGAAGGAGCGGAAGTTCCGGGAAGTGAGCGATTCCGGGGATTCCAAATCCAACGCGGAGTCGGAAAGGAGGGAGAAAAAATAGGAATACTTGGAAACGGTCGAAGGGGAAAGTCCCTCGTTGTACCGCTTCTCAAGAAGGAACTGATCGGTCAGGGATTCCATGGGAAAAACGGTATGAATACGGGAAAGGTATTCGGGAAAAGTTTCGGCGGCGGAGATGTTAATGAACCGGAGGTTTTGCGACCTCGGAGATATGGTAGACGAAAAAATTGTTATAGTCAAATAAATAATTGCATATTTCAAATAACAATAGAAAAACGGCTTCGGAATGGGAAATCCGGAAGGAAAATTTGAACGAAATAAAAGCCCCGGAAGGGGCTTAGTCCGTTCGGACGGCGCTTCAAGAGGATAATTCGCAGGAAGGGAACCGCATTCATAGGTAAATCGCAAAATTCCGCAATCAAGACCAACAGCCGGGAGCGTCCGTATTCCAAATATGAAGGACTACGTTCGACGTCGGAACGGAAATGACCGACCCCAAATAACCGGGAGCGTTCTTTTCGCCCATCCATAACAAGATCGAACGATCCGGTCAAGCGTAAGCCAATTCGTATCACTTTCGTAAAATGGTTTTTCCGTTTTCGTCCTTTTCGGAATGGGGACAATGCATGTGTCCAACGAGCCCGGGAGAACTCGGAAGATCCTTAATGCAAACGGATCATTTATTTTGAATTTGAATGAAGCCCAATAAGAAAATCATTCCCAATACTGCGAGAAATATTTTCAAATAGGGGTTCCGAATGTCCTTATTCCCGCCTTTGGAAGAAAATAAAACGGATACGAACACCAATGCTGACATCATTACTGAACTGGTAATGACATTCGACCAAGAAAATACGGAAAGCATCGCATTGAGAGTGACCGCTCCTTCGGTCGAAACCCATGTAGCGAGCATTTTTCCAAACTCCCAAATCACGCCGAAAAATACGGAAAACGCGACGAACACTCAAGAAACGGAAGACATTGAACGTCCCATGTCCAATAATCAGTCCATCGGGGATTTTTCCGTTTGCTCCAACGCATCCAATCAGCCTCGGAGGAATTTTAGCAAGCTTGACATACGTTTAAAATGGCGCTATTATGTGATGTGCAAAAGTCAAGCCCTTTTATAAGAAAAAGAGAAAAATCTTTTGACGCGATAATAAAGTTTGATACTCTAATTTTGAGCTTGGGAGTCTTGAGGAGATGACGAATCGTTTCGTCTATCGTTACCACTCGAGGATATCCCGGGCTTTTTTAGTGATTCGGAAATTCAAACAAAATCCCTTACTTTTTAGTAAGGCCTCCAATACCAGAGATTAAATTTCGGAAAATGCTCTTCGGCATACTTTTTGGAATACCTAGTCCATGCGGATTTGTCTAACGGACATCATACTTTATTCGATAGATATTCGGATATCTCTGTTTTGTAAGGATTTTTCGTTGGCTTAAGGCTATTCAAGACACACCCCATTAGCAAATCGGTTATTTGCAGAACCTGATATTGTTCCAAATCAGAATGTACTTCCCGAATTGGAGGCTTAATCGTCGGTTCCTTTTTGTTTTCAGAATAATGTAATCCCGGGGTACAGAACAAATTTTCCATCAATGCGAAAAATATATCGCCGTCACATCTGGTTAATTCATCCGTCATTAACGTAACGTTGAAAGCGTTTACTGTATTGTGTGCCAAAAGCAATTCCGTGAATTTCTTGTACATCTTGGCCATTTTCATCTTCTTATCGTCCGAAGGAAAACCAAATCTATTCATATCAAACCAATCCGCCCCTTGTTCGATAGCTATAAGTCTAAAATAGCTCGTGCTTTCAAAAAAAGCATCTACGCATTCTTTTGCAACCCCGAGAGTTTTAGCATTATAGCAATGGTTGTATTTAAGCTCTTTGGGGCTTCCATCAGCATTGAGAAAACCATGTTTCCCCTTTATCTCACGCATCCTTCTTGCCAAGAACTTTTGATGCGGATGAAAGGTGGCTCAAAGAAGCAGCCAATCCCTATCACCGTCATAACTTTCATCGAAATATATAATCATAGAAAATTCGAATTTATATTTTCGAAAGATTATCCCTTTATCGATTTTATTCAAACCTACGCGAATAAAATACGATTATAAAACCCCGGGCCCGCTAAAGCGTGGCCTCGGGGTTTTTAGCGGTTCTTAAGGATAAGCGGCGGAAACGGGAAACGACGTCGGCGATGCGTTGGGAAAAGGACGGGCGAGGAGCGGGCGCCCTTTCGGCGATAACTGCGAAAACGGATCATGGAACGTAGCAGTCCTCCGAAGGATCCACGAGTTCCGTGGTGGAATAGTCGTACCGGGGGTAGTACGGGTAGAAGTTCACGTTGAACGAGGTTCCGACGAGATCGGCCTTCTCGAAGTCCATCTCTTCCGGATTGGGGAAATAGTATTTCTTGGCCCAGCGGAAGAAGACGAGGCCCTTGTAATACTTGACGTAATAGGAAGCGAGACGGCGGATCCGGACGTCGATCTCGTGGGGGCTTTGGACGGCCACGAGCAACAGGAGTTTGATTTTGCGCGGTTGGTAGAAAATCTTCAGGAGACCGCGGAGCCTCCCGGCGAAATTTTCCTTGACCTCGCGGGGATTGAAATACACCGATCCTTCGTCGAGGGCGAGCGTGAAGTTCACGCCGGGGCGGAGTCCGGGGTGTTTCCGGTGGAATTCTTCGGCACGCGCTTCGTAAGAAGGAAGGCGCCAAGGTTTTTTGGAAAAGAGTTTTTTCCGCTCCGGCCACATGGTAACGTACCGGTGGTAATCGTACATGTCTTCCAAAACGGCGAGCAGGTCGTGGACGGATTGGATTTGCACGTCGGTATAGCCGGTGTAGTAATTCGAGACGTTGATTTGGTGTTTCCCCTTGCGTTTGAGGAACTTCGTCATGTTCTGCGTCTTGCCGGAACCGTATTCGCCCATGTACACGTTGAACCCGTAAGGGTCGCGCCTCACGAAGGCGTAGAGCACGGGAAAGAGGACGGCGAAAACCAATATCATCGAGAGGGTGTCGGACACGGTCGGAAGGGGTTATTTCTTAAGCGCGGAAATCCCGAGCGGTCAAGCGGGGGCCTGCGGAGCGATTGACGGAACCGAAGCGGCGACGCCGGAGCCGAGGAACACGGCGAGTTTCAAGAGATAGAACGCGACGACGCCGAGGGCGGCGTTCCCGATGATCCGGACGGTATCGACCGTGACGAACGGGGAAAGACCGAGGGTAAGCAGGGCGTTGACGTGGTAGAGGACGAACGCCACGAGGGAAAGGAGGAGGTTCGAAACGAGGGCTATTCCGGTAGCGAAAAGGAGTACGGGAAAGTACCGGAGAAGGAACGAAACCACGATCAATCCCCATCCCCAGAGGCGGGAAAACGACGAAGTGACGAACGCTCCGGCGACGGAGCCGACCACGGTAAGGGCGGAACCGGCGACGGAGAGGAACGGCATGGTCCGCGAGAAGAACGCGAACAGGATTCGGAGAAGCGCGGACATGGTTACGAAACGTTAGAAACGGCCCTTTTCAATCAGACGAGCACGAGCACTCCGAAAACGAAAAGGAAGAGATAATCGAAAAACCCCATGCGTCCCGGTTGGAATCCGGATACCGGCTTCGCGTCGTTGAGGCTTTTCAAGGAGGATTGGTAGCGGATTTCCGCCACGCGCCCGAGGACGCAGACTTTGGAGCCTTCGGGAAAGGTTCAGAAAACCCGGAGCACGGATCCGAGGTTGTTGACCGGCGCGGTAAACGCGGCGATGAACCGATCGACGTGGGGAACCACGTTTTCTTCCACCCAAGGGACGGGAACTATTCACGAAACGGACATCGTTACGGCGAAAGGCTCGCCGTCGGAATAGTAGGCGAAGGATCCGTCGGAATTGAACATGTCGCAGAATCCGGACTGCGTAAGCGCCGTGAGCGGGGCGACGCCCGAAAACGAGCCGACGCCCGCCATTCCGGAGACGGATACCGAACCGGAACCGAACGCGCCGAGGTTGGAGATGTCATACGCGGAATCGGGGGACGGGACTCCGGAAAAGGAAACGGGTCAAAGCGATCATGAGAAGTCCGGGGTCGCGTCGTCTCCGGGAATAACGCGACAGTAATCGCCGTCGGCGTAGCAGACGGAAGACGGGCCGCAGGAATCCTTGGAATACCAACGGCATTGGACGTCTCAAGCGGAACATTCGTATTTCACGACGTCCCCGGAATAAACCACGGAGCCCGAGGCGTACTGTTCGGGATTTTGGATTTGAGGAAGGCAGGAATCTCCGGAGACGACGCATTGGTATCCTTCGGAGTTTTGGCAACGGTAGGCCGAGTTGACGACGCGCCAAGAACAGGAAGCGGGGTCAAGTTCCGGAACGGAAGTTTCGAAGGCCGAAGTGCCGGAGAAAGACTTCGGGGCGCACGTCTGCGCGGAATCGGGATACTGCGCCAAATCGAACGTCGTGGAGCCGCCGGAAGTTCAACCGGAACCGGAAGAACCGGAACCCGATGATCCGCCGCCGGAACCGGGGTCGTACGCGGAAAACTCGACGGGAGCGTTGCAGGATACGGCGTTGGGACCGAGGTTACCGAGGGCGTTCTGGCATTTGAAACCGCCGGAATGGGCGGCGCATATGTCGTAGCCGGGTTCGACGCAAGCCACGTCCCAAACGGCGTACGTCCCGTTGAGGCGGGCGAAGTACATCTTGGGATTGTCGAAGGAAGAAACGCCCATGAGGGACGTTTCCGGCATGAAGTGGAAGTGGACGGAAACGCTTTGGGCGAGGAGGGACGTGCCGGAAGCGGTGGAATGGGAAAGGACGAGGAAATTGTCGTCGGCGGGTTCTACCACCCCGTACGGGCGTTTTCCGTAAAGGTCGGGAATCGCGTCCGTTTCGGAAGACCAACCGAAGTATTGTTTGAAGGAATCCCAGAAGGAATTGGTGGAGAATTCCCCGGTATCGAGGCGGACGACGACGGGGGAAGAATCGTTGTACGGAAGGAAGAGGTACTGGCCGTTGTTGGCGGCGAGGTAGAAGAAGGACGGTTGCGTCGTTCCGTCGGAAAAGGCGTCGGTGTCGAGGTACTGGGGCGGAGTCGCCGGGGCTTGGAAGGTCGCGGGCTTGGCGACGGAACCGAGGAGCGTCCAAGTAAGGTCGGACTCCATCCGGTAGTAGTCGAGGTTGTTGCCGTTGAAGTAGACGAGTTGGAAGAAGCCGTTGCGGTAAGCGTAGAAAACCGAGTTCGAGGAAGTGTGGTGGAGGACTTGCTGGGTGACGGCATTATAAAGGACGCGTACGACGCCGGAAGCACCCTGGTTGGAGTTCGCGGAGCAATTGCCGTACTTGAACCAAACTTCAGCCAAATAGACGTCGCCGAACACTCGGTTCGTTACCGCTTGATGATGACCCGAACCGATAGTACAACTGGAAGAGAGATTCACGCAGTTATTCGAACAAGTAGCCAACTGATTCGGAGTCGCCATGGTCGAAACCGTTCCGGTACCGACGCCGTATTGGAAATACGGAGCGACGCCGATGACCTTGGAGCGGACGGAAAGCGAACCGGTGAGAGTAAAGTAAGCGTTGGTAGTGGGCCAATAACCTTCGGTGTATCAACGAGTGACGTACCCCTTTTGGGCGGTAGTCGGGGAGGAGACGGATTCGAGGGCGAAGGCGTCCGGAACATCGACGAGCCGGAGGAAGGCGGCCATGGTAACGAGGCCGACGAGCAAATATCGGAAGAACATGGGACGAGGGGTTACGGGTTCCGCGATTTCCTCCGGAACACGGAGAGGCCGAGTTTGAACGAAACGACGGAAAGGTGGTAGAACATCACGGCGAACAGGAAGACTGCGACGAACCAAACGACCGCCGTGAGGACGAAACGGAGGGAGACGTAGTAAACGCCGTCCGAGTGATAGACGGCGGGGAAGTAATTTCCGGAAAGGGAATCCGGGTCGGCGTTCGGAACGGAAGAACCGCTCACGGAAACGGGAAACGGCGCGTCCGGACAAACGAGATCGGAAATCACGGATCCGTCGGCGGAGGAATAGGAGCAGTCGCCCAAGGAATACGCCGAAACCGGGGAAGTTCCGAAGGGAAACGCCAAGAGGACGGAGAAGAAGACAAGGAGTTTTCGCACGGGCTATTTGTTAAGGGAGGACAATCCGAACAGGAAGCCGAGGAAGCCGAGGGAAAGGAACCAAAGCGCGAGTTGTTCGAACGACGCGAAGGAGGCTCCGAGAACGAGAAGTTCCGGAGCGGTAAGGACGTGACGGACGAAATCGGGTTCCAGTCAGAGCATGCGCGTGGTACGTTAGCGGGCTTCCGACCGACTCCCATCCGGGAATCGGCACGGCAGGCCGTTATCGGCGGTGGGCCATGGACGTAAGCAGGCCGAGGACCATGAAGGCACCGATGACCGCGAGGGTCGCTTGCCAGTGGTTGAAGAACACCGTGAGGGCGTTCGAACCCTGGTTGCGGATCGCTTCATTGGTGCGGTCGATTTCCTCTTGGGTCTCGGTAACCACTCCGGAGGCGGAGAGAGTAGCGGCATTCGCGGACGGGAGCGCTACGGCAAAAACCGGAACTGCCACGGAAAGAACCGCGAGACCTTTGGCGAGCTTCGTCTTGTCGATGGAAAGCACGGGCGGGGTGAGTAGGGAAGTAAGATGCTTCGGAGTTCGCGACCTCCTGCCGGACGCGGGGAGTCCGGACCGCCGGGGCTCCAATCCCGGAAGGTTCCGCCGAGTCCGGCAGGAAGCAACGAAAAAAGGGCCGAAAACACCGGACGGGCACGGGCTGTTGCGCCTGTCCGAATGTTTCAGCCCTCGAGGTTTCTTGAATGAACGGCTTACTTCGCGGCTTCGGGAATCTTCGCGGCTTCGGCGGCCTTGCTTTTTTCGACGTAGGCCTTGATCATTTCGCGGAAGGTTTCCTCCGGGATTTGAATGAACCGGCGGCGTTCGACGTACGCACGTTCGTGCTCGGACCATTCCTTGACGATCTTCTTGACTTCGACCATCGGAATGACTTGTCCGGCGCGTTCCCCATCGGGAACCGTAAAGTCGTACTTTCCGAGGGAGACGTAGCCGTTTTCGCTACGGTAGACGGTATCGCGGACTACGCGATCGGTCTTTTGGTCTTTGTTTTCCGCCATGGCGGGGGTGGATGAGAAAAAATAAAAAGGGACCCGCAAGGACGGATGTCCCGACGTATCCCGAATTTCTTTTCTGACTATCCCCGAAGAAGCGGGGCCGCTATCCGTGCAATGTGGTTTTTGTTTGACCGAAAGGAGTGACGGAAGCGGAAGAAACGGGCCGTCGATCTGTCCTTACGGGAGTAATTATCTATAAAATACAACCTAAGTCAAACTATTTTGCTAACAAAGCATTTGAACCATTGTTATTCTTATAGTGTTGATAGAACCAAATCAAATGCTCCACCTTATCATCATGCGTCTTGAGTTTAACGCCTCAAAGTTCAATCTCAAGAGATTTGAGTTTGGCAAATGTCTCGGCAGATAAACGAATGGCTTGCGGTGAGTTTGAAGATAACATACAGCCCGTTTGAAAAATGTATTAATGGCAGTATATTCAACAAGTTTCAAAAACCATATCAATGTTTTCCGATGCAGTCGCTTCGCATGAAAAAAATTGTAGCCATGCAAAATCGGAAAAATCCGAACATGCCATCCGAAAAAATTGATGAACTTCATAAAAGATATTTGGACGATGGCAGATTGGAACTGCGGAGATTGTCAATGAATATCAAGGAATTTAGACGTTGTGTCAGACGCCTGAATCAGAGACTCGCAGATGGCGACGTATACTGAACGGAAATCATTAACGCCTGTCATTTGCTTATTAACACGATGCTTGACGATTACGAATCCTTAGAATACCTCCTCAGACATGAAAAACCAAATTCAGCGAAGATGCTCGCACGAAAAACCATAGAAGCCGCTGACATGCTTCAATTGTTCTTTCTTGAGGAAAGGGATTGAGAGAATCAAAGCCGAACCGAATGGTTTTCATGAAGTACGATAGGGAATAAGAAGTTTAGACTAAAACTTCCGAACGTCGAAGGCGTGAATTTGCGTAAACTCACGGGAGATTTATACGATTCCGAATCAAACACGGCGCATAACTGATATCTGAGCGTATTGGAGATGATTTGTCCGATATCGGAAAAATACGAATACACGTGAGCAAATAGAGCGTTTCGGACACTGGAAGCAATAAGACAATCCCGAGATGCCCTCATTTATGGAGTCGCGGCAACGCAATGGGTAATTCTTCAAATTCTTTGAGAAGAAATATGACTGAAGGCACTTTTGTACAAGATGTCTCCAAATTTTAGTGAGATTACATTATCGGCAGAAGCAAAAATCCGGTATAAAACCACTTAAAAACGCCCTTTACATTAGGAAGGAGGGCGTTTTTCCATAAGTTATCCACCTTAAAAAGATCCGCCTTTTTGAATCCAAGAAAATAGTGCAAATAAAATGAACAATACTTGGCAAATGGCAAAAAGTTTGGTGTATTTAAAAACTTTTCTTCCATCGATAGCGAAAACGAGCGTTGCGAAAATCATGAGAATCGGAATAAAAACCAACCCGATTGCTTTAATGATTAAAGGCCATCCAGAACTTCACAAAGAATCGAACAAGATTCGTATGATCGAATCTTTGCCCGCACTGAGTATGAGAGCGGGGAAAACTGTCAATAAGACAATGTTCTCAAGTTCGTTATCCGGACTCCAAAATTTTTTCAACATAGAAAAATGTATTGACAAAAATGGCCCAGGTATCGTAGAATAAATTTGCGGACTTATTCAGATAACCTAGGCCATAAGTAAAAATATTGATGAAACTCCTTTTTGCAAGAAAAGGAGTTTCTCAGTACACCATAACCTTTTGGTCCTATGTTACTGGATGCCGTTGTCGGCATCCTGACGTGGATCAACGCGAATCCCATAATCTTGCTCGGACTGATTTTCTGCCGGACGATAGTATCTGTCTGGTGGATTCAATTGGCAACCGACGAAAGAAAGGAAGAGATTCGCAAATGGCTTGACCAAAGGCCATTTTCCAAAAGGGTTTCGAAAGGCCGCCGACACGGGAAGAGGGGATAACACCCCTCTTTTCTATTTAGGCACTCCTTTCATTTTTTCGATACGCCAATAAATCTTCACGTCCAATTCCGTGAGGTTCACGGAAACGATACGATCCCGTATCTCGGCGGGGGTGGCCGCGATTTTTCCGGACATTAGTCGGAATGGGGCGCACGTGGAAGCGAAGCCTTGGGAAACTTCCGCCGGAAACCGTGCAAGCGGTTGCGGAACTTCTTTTTCCACGGGCATTTCGGGAGTTTCGGGGAATAGCGTTCGAGTTCGTCTTCGGTAAGGCCGCCGAACTCGCGTAGGAGGAAGGCTACGGAACGGTGCGTTATCCCTTCCGGGGTGGTTTCGACGCGGTTTAGGAACGCGAGGTGTTCGTCGAATATCCGGCGTTCTTCGGGAGAGAGGACTTTGAGGAGGATTTCGAGATCTTCCTTTTTGTAGGAAGAAGCGAATTCGGCCTGTTTTTCGATGGCCGTGCGGAGTGCTGGGTTCATGGAGAGGGAATTTTTATTTTTATCGGGGAATCCGGATATTTCCGGAGGAGGTTGCGAAGGAGTTTGCGGACTTTCTTCGTCGGAACGCCTTCGGAGACGGCGTAATGGACGGCGTTTTCCGCGACGTCGAGCGGGTCGGTCTCGCGCGTGACGACGGTCTTGAGGGCTCTCGTCCCGTCGGGAAGTTCCCGGTATTGGGAGGAGGTCTTCTTTCCGGTAAGGAGTTGGAAGAGCCCGTGGAATCCGGAGGCTTCGCGGATTTTCCGGACGTACCCGTTCGCGCGGGAAACGTAGGTGTCGGGAAGTTGGCCGAGTTCGAGGTACGCGGCTCCGAGGTCGGTTCCGTACCGGGGGTAGGAAAGGAGGGGGAGTTTTTCGAGGTCGAGGACCGAATGGTTCGAAAGGAAGGTCGTGAAGACTTTCCGGAGAAGTTCTTCCCCGTCCACGAGGTCGAGCGGATGCCGGGCAAGCCGTCGGCAGGCGTCCGGACGGAGTTCGAGTTCGACGCGCCGGACTTCTTCGGCTCAAGCGAGATGGGGAAAGAGAAAGGACTTCCCTTTCCGGAAAGAGTCCAGGATCTTGTCGTAGGTGCGGAAGAGGTAGTTCCGGTTCTTGGAGTTGCGGGGTTCGTGGGTGTAGTAGGTTTGCGCGAACCCTTCGTATTTTTGGTCCTTGCCGATGGTGGCGTGCCATTGCCGGACCTTTCAGAAAAGCGCGGAATGGAGGACCGGAAGCGGAGCGGAGAAGTCGGCGCACACGTCGAGGCGCCAGAGGGAATCCGGAGCGACTTCGAAGTTGCGGCGGAGGAATTCCCGGAGACCGGAAAGGCCGAATCCGGGAATGCGCCGGGAAGCCGCGAAAAAGGAAGAATAGACGACGACCTTGCTTTTTCCTTCAACGGTCCCGTTCTTTCCGGAATAGAAGAGGGCGAAAGCGTCAACGGCGCGGTCTTCCATGACGAACGTGAAACCGTATGCGGCGGAATAGGCCGCGTCGTTCTTTATCCGCCGGTAGGTAAAATGCTTCGAATACCCGTCGGAAAAAGGAATGGCGACGTATCCGGAGGCAGAGTTGTCGCAGTCGATTCCGGAAGGGTCGAACTCGAAGCGGAGCCGGGCATGGTCGTGGAGGAATTCGAGCATGTCCGCCCCGAAGTACAGCACGGAACCTTCTTCGAAGACGGACGGAGTGGCGGTTCTTCGCATGGGAATTTCGGGTTCGTTGAAATACCCCAATTTACGGGCCGTTTTTCGGTCCGTACCGCAGGTTTTACAAGCCTTCCGGCTCTCGGCCATGCGGAAAATCGGGTCGTTCGGGGAGTCCGTGCTTACCGCCATTACTGTGGCGGTCGGAAGTCCCCACGAACGTTCGTGATTCGGTTTTTTGAGTACCGTTGAACGTCCGTAGTCCGTAGTACCGTCAAAAACCCACGAAAACGGGGTTTTCGTTAGGGTTTTGGACAGTATTGGCTATCGCCGTCAAAAACTCTACGAGTTTTGGACAGCGGCCAATGCAAGCCCTTCGGGCTTACCCTGCGGGGCAACAAATCTTTTTTTAAAAAAGAAAAAAGCGGTTCCGACTGATGCCGAAACCGATCCCGTTTGCGTTTTTGTTTGGAATATAAAAGGGCAACTGCTTTACCCTGACGGGGAAAAGGTCGCCCAAATGTCAAGAATGTCTCAATGGTGCAACCAGCAGGGCTCGAACCTGCGACCTCGACCTTCGCAGGGTCGCGCTCTAATCCAACTGAGCTATGGCTGCATATGGCGAAATGCCTGCGAAATATAGCGAAGAAATCGCGTTTTGCAAATCGGATTTTCGCCTCGAGCCACTAACCCGCCCGAGGAAGTCCGTAATAGTCGAACCCCTTCAAATCGACCATGCTTCCGGTAATGAAATTCTTTTTCTTTCCCTTCTTGAAAAACCCCCGCTCGTCCAAAATTCCCATTTCGATGAGCGAATCGACGTTTTTGGTGGGGAGCTTTTTCTTAGGGAAATTCTGCTTGTTCTCCATGTAACGCTTGCGCTTCTTGTAGCTCGTGTTTTTGCGCACGTCGCGGTTTTCGTTGCCGCAATACACCGCCGCCGCCTTCTTTTTATTCTTGGCGAGCTTGCGCGCCGCCGCCTGTTTTTTGACGAGCCGCGCCGAGAGTCCGTGGGAGTTTGCCATGTTCTTATGAAAGGGGATCGCGTCGGAATATACCGAAAAAACCCGCTTTTACAATTCGGAAGGCCATAGCCGTATCCGCCTAGTTTCCGAAAATCGTTATGCCTAACCGGTCGTAATCGTATCCTCCACGAAAACCGCCTGCATCCGCATATATGTGGCGGATTTGTACGTATCCTGCAGTTTTCGATATGGGTCAGAGTTGGCGTATGGTTCCGTCGGTGGCATCCACGTAAGGTTCGGATGCCACTACGTAATTGCCGTTTGACAGGGGGGTTGAGAAATTTACGGTATAGTTTCCGGCCGAATTCCGTACGACGCTTGAAACATTGTAGCTTGCCCGAATCGTGCAATTCGGAGTACATCCGGTACCGTTGAAATTCACCCAAGCTTTCGCGCCGCCTCATCCGATCCGCGAATTCAGGTCCAGGACGTTATCTATCAATCGATTCCATGCTGAACTCGTAAGGACCTGTGATCCACCGGGATGCGATGCGTCCTGAGCGTAATCGGAAGGAGTGAAAGCCGTCCAAGAAGCATGGCTCGTAACGGCCGTCAAAATCACCGCCGATAACAGGATTGTCATTTTTCGGATGCGTCCGATGAAAGAAAGGGGATTTTGATCCTTCATTGAATGTTGAAAAAGCATAATGAATATCGGTTGAACTTTAAGAAAAAATTTCCTTTCCGTCAATCCGGATCTCCGGTGAAACGTAAAAACGCTCCAACCTTTCGGTAGAAGCGTTTCGATGTTCAATTGGAGCGGATGATGGGACTCGAACCCACAACAGCCACCATGGCAAGGTGGTACTCTAGCCAATTGAGCTACATCCGCAAGAGGTATGTCTTTCGCATTTGGAGCGGGGGACCGGGTTCGAACCGGCACACCCGAGGGTTGAAGCCTCAGTACACTCGCTCTTTTATGTTACCCCCGCGAGGAGTAGCGTTGCGAAGCGGGGGCATTCTATAAAAAACGGTGCGGGTGTCAAAGGAAATTTGGCACTTCTCCGGCATCGGCTATACTCACGCTCCGTATGAAAAGCGTTTCCAGAGAAATCCTTGACCGCATCCTCTTCGAACTCTCCTCCGATTCGAACGTTTCGACGAAGGCCGCTTTCGCCAAGCTCGTCAACCGCGTTTCGGGCGAGGCGGGGCTTTCCGGCAGCGTTCCGACCCTGCTTCTCTCGGAACGGTACCGGGCGCTCGTTAAAACCGGTCGTCTTCAGGAAGATCCGCGCATGAAGCGCGTACTCCGCCGCCGCGCGGTCCGAAGCCTTTCGGGCGTTTCGGTCATTTCGCTTCTCACGCCTAATTTTCCGTGCCCGGGCAAATGCGTCTATTGTCCCGATAATCCGGGACTCCCCAAAAGCTACGTTCCCGGAGAGCCTGCCGTAATGCGGGCCGAAGCGAATGCTTTCGACCCCGTAAGGCAGGTTTGGAACCGTCTTCGGGCCCTCTCCATTACCGGGCATTCGCCCGAGAAATGCGACGTTCGGATCATCGGCGGAAGTTGGGGTGCGTATCCGAAGGATTTCCGCGAGGACTTCGTTCGCAAAATCTACGACGCCCACACGCTGTTTTCGGATATTGCCTTCGAAGATGCCGATGCATCGGCATCTTTTGAAAAACACCTGCCCTTCGTTTTGCCCAAAAACGTCCCCGACGAGCATTCCCCAAACCTCATCGTCGCCCAAGAACGCAATTCGAACGCCGGAAATCGCGTCGTCGGCATGGCCGTCGAGACCCGCCCCGACCTCGTTTCCCCCGAGGAGCTCGCCTTTTTCCGCGAATGCGGAATTACCCGCGTTGAAATCGGTTATCAGACCACTGTCGATCAAATCAACTTCGCTACGGGTCGAGGCCATGGAAACATCGAATCGATCGCCGCCACGCGCGCCCTCAAGGATGCCGGGTTCAAGGTCGTGGCGCACATGATGCCCAACCTTCCGGGTTCGACGCCCGAAATCGACCGGGAATCGTTTTCGCGCGTTTGGGACGATGCTGGCTTTCGACCCGACGAAGTGAAAATTTACCCGACCGTAGTCGTAGGCAACAGCGCCTTAGAGCGGCTTTGGAAAGCCGGAAAATTCCAACCCTACGGCGACGGAGAGCTCGTGGAACTCATGGCCGACCTCGAATCGCGCATTCCCGAATACGCCCGATTGAACCGCGCTTACCGCGACATTCCCGCCTCCGAAATCCTTTCGGGCTCAAAAATGGCCAACCTCCGCCAAGTGACCGAGGCGGCCATGCGCGAACGCGGGGAAATCCGGTCCGACATTTCGGCTCGCGAAGTGCGGGACAAGTCAAACGATCCATCCCGAGCGGTTTTGGAAATCTTGGAATACGACGCTTCGGGAGGGAAGGAGTTTTTTTTCCAGTTCGTCGATCCATCCGACCGGACGCTTTTTTCGGTACTGCGATTGCGGATTCCTTCGTGCGCGTTCTCTGGAAACGAGCCGATCTTCGAATGCCTCAAAAGTGCCGCGCTCATCCGAGAAATCCACACCTACGGCGACCAAATGGGAATCGGCGAGGAATCAGTCGGATTTTCAAAGGTTCCTTCGCAGCATCGGGGATTTTGAAAACGTCTCCTCGCGGAAGCTGAAAAACTCGTTTCGCTTCGATATCCCGCTTTGAAAAAACTCGTTGTCATCGCCGGGGCCGGAACCCGCGAATACTACCGCAAGCGCGGTTTTGAACTTGTGGATTACGGATACATGTCGAAGGGGGTTTTTCGCAAGGAAACGCCCGAAGAATCGTTCTAAAATCGCCCGAAGAACGTCCGGTCAAAACCATAAAAAAGCCCCGCGGGAGAATGCGGGGCAAATCGGGCTAAAGGGGATAAAGCCCGAAAAGGAGGCCTTTCGGCGGTGAAAAGGGGCTTTAGGCGAGCACGTTGATTTTCGTGCCGAGGGTGCCGCCTGCGGCAAGAGGTTGGCTGCCGGTGTTTTCGTTTACCCGGCGGCTTTCTTCCTGCCTGCGAGCCTGGTTGGCTTCGGTCAGTTTGGTTTCGGTTTGGGCGGCTTGGGCGGTCCTTTCGGTCGCCTTCGTCTGCGCCACGTAGGCGTCGGTGGCGCCAATTCCAGTCACGGCATTCAATTTTCGCTCCTTTGTGCGAGTTGCGTTTCGATTTTTCCCAATCGAGGGGAAAGCCCGAATAACTTACTCGCCAAAAAACCGATGTCAACACTTTGTCTATTTTATTGACAAACATATTTTCGTTCTTATAAAAATGAGAAATTTCCCTATCTCCCAAAACGCGCTTTCATGAAACTCGTTCCCGATTTCGTTCTCGGATGGTTTGGGAAGAAGCCATCGGAATTTTTGGCTCGCGCAAGCGAACGGGCTAAGGCAAGGCAACAAGAAATCCTCGCCCAAAACGGCGTTTTCGCGTCCGTCCACACTTCCGGCTCAACGCGCCAGACGACGAAGATTTTCCATCGAACCGCAGGGGATTTGGACTTTTCTCGTCCGGAGCAACACCGCGTTCCGCTTGGTGGGACCAAAGTTCCCAAACAACCGTCCGCGTTCGACCTCGACGAAGAACCGAAGGTTGCCAAGCGCCCCAAGCTCGACGCAAAGACCTTGGTCATGGCGGTTTCCCTTCTCGTAAACGCCGGTCTCGCGGGCGTTCTCTATGGAAAATCGACCGTTGCCGAAGAAAACGCGGATCTCCGGGAAAAGGTTTCCGCCCTCAAATCCGAAAATGCCAGACTTTCGCGTTCGGTGGAAGGAAAGATCGCGCTTGCGCCGAATCAGCGCATCGTGAGCGTCGAACAGATCGAATCGCTCGTTTCGTCTTCGTCCGGAGTGCTCGAAACTGCGAACGCGCTTTCCGCAAAGGTGGAAGAACTCGAAAATCGCCTCGCCAAATACGAAAAGAAAAAAACTACCGCAAAGGATCCCGTGCCCAATTCGGGCGCGGGAACGGACCAAGCGAAACCGAATCCGGCGAGCGCTCCGATCGTCATTTCTTCAAAGCACCGCCAAATCTCCGAAGCCGTGCAATCGGTCCTTTCAAGCCTTCCCTCCGACGTTTCGCTGAGGGTGACGAAAAACGGCGAAACTACCGTGGTAACCTATTTCGACGTTTTCGGATATTCCCGGTATTTCACCGCGGAACTTCCGGAAAACGTCGGAAAACTTTCCCGGGAAGGGCTTCTGGCTTGGGCGAACGCCAAATATTCCGATTCGCTCGATGCGGTCGCAAAAAGGCAATCTTCCGGGCAATAATGCTCCAGAAGCCGATTCGAAAGGACGTCGATTCGAAAATCCCCCGCGCGAAACGGAGGATTTTTTCTTTTGCCGAAACGTTGGGCTATCCGATTTTCGGACGTTTGGCAACCTTGGAAGCCAAGGCTTTTTCCAACACGTGCGAGACCTTGAACACCGCTTCTTCGCCCAAACGCGGACCGAGGATTTGGAGACCGATCGGAAGTTCCGTCGAATCTCCCGAACCGTCTTCGGTTTTTCCGTACCCGATGGGAAGGGAAAGCCCCGGAAGCCCTGCGAGGGACGCATTGACGGTAAAAATGTCGGAGAGGTACATCTTGAGCGGATCTTCGGTTTTTTCTCCGATCTTCCATGCCACCGAGGGCGCCGTGGGCGTAAAGATGACATCGGCTTCCTTAAACGCATTTTCGAAGTCTTTCTTAATGAGTTCGCGCACGAGCGACGCCTTTTTGTAGTAGGCGTCGTAAAATCCCGAAGAAAGCACGAACGAGCCGAGCATGATACGCCGCTGCGCTTCTTTTCCAAAGCCCTCCGACCGGTTCTTCGCGATGTCGGCCGGAACCGCCGAGGAATGTCCGAAGCGAAGTCCGTCGTATCGGGCAAGATTGGTGGAAACTTCCGCCGGCATGACGACGTAATAGACGGCGAGGCCGTACCGGGTATGCGGAAGCGAAATTTCTTTGATTTCC
Organism: Candidatus Altimarinota bacterium; assembly: GCA_024709505.1. Taxonomy (GTDB): domain Bacteria; phylum Patescibacteriota; class Gracilibacteria; order BD1-5; family UBA2023; genus JANJWP01. Next base: position 54,989 of record JANJWP010000014.1, read on the forward strand.
GCGCCCAGTTCGCGCGCTTTTTCGATGGCGGACTCGACTTCGCGCTTGACGTCGGCTTCCATGCCGTCAACGAAATATTCTTTGGGGATGCCGATTTTTACGCCCTTCAAATCTTGGGCGTTCCAAATGTTCGAATCGATTTTATGGTCAAGGTCGAGCGAGGTCGAATCGAGCGGATCATATCCGGCAGCGATTTCATAGAGAAGGGCGCTGTCGCGAACCGTACGGGTAAAGAATCCCGGAGTATCGAGCGAAGATGCCATGGCGATGATTCCATAGCGCGAAAGCCGTCCGTAGGTCGGCTTGAATCCGACGACGCCGCACATCGAGGCCGGCTGACGGATCGATCCTCCCGTGTCGGTTCCAAGCGCTGCGGGAACGAGTCCTGCCGCAACGGCCGCGGCCGATCCCGAAGACGATCCGCCCGGAATCCGGTCGAGCGCCCACGGATTTTTCGTCACGCGTACGGCGCTGTTTTCGCCCGATCCGCCCATGGCGAATTCGTCCATGTTGAGCTTTCCCATGCTGACGGCCCCCGCGGCCTTCAGCCTTGCGGTGACGGTCGATTCGTAGGGAGCCGAGAAATTTTCGAGCATCTTGGAACTCGCCGTCGTTTTTACGTCTTTCTCGCAAAAGACGTCTTTTACGCCGAGGGGAATTCCGGCGAGCGGAAGCGTCGCGTCAGTATCGGGGAAGGCTTCCGAGACGAGATTGAACGCCTCGATTTTGGCGTCAAGGTTCCGCACGCGTTCGAGAAACGCCGAACGGACTTCGGCTTGGGAAAGTTCGCCCGAATGGATTTTGGAGGCGAGTTCGGAAAGGGAAAGGGCTTCGACGTTCATGGGATTCGAAAAAAGAACGAACGGAGTGTAATCGAAAAACCCCGAAAATCGAGCGTTTTTCGATTTTCGGTTGAAGTGAAGAGGAGGTTTTCTTCGGTTTTTCGGATTATGGCGTTTCCTCACCGTCAAAAAGCGATCGCAACGTTTTTACCCAGCTGGTACGCCGGTTTTCCGCGTCGGTTTTCGGGGAGTGGAGGCTTTTTTGGTGTGCCGGTCACGAAACGATTTCGTCCGGAGCGGCCGTTGCCACGCGGTTGCGGCCGTCCTTTTTCGCCCGGTAGAGAAGGGCGTCGGCCCGAGCGATGGCTTCTTCGATCCGCTCCGATTCGCCGCGGGAGTCGGAAACCCCGAAGCTCGCGGTAACGGAGAAACGTTCTTTGGCCGTCTGAACGGAAATGGTTTCCATGGCTTTTCGAAGCATCTCGGCAAGCGCCTTGGCTCCGGAATTTCCCGGGGATTGGCAATAAATGACGAACTCTTCGCCCCCAAACCGCGCGGGAACGACGTCCTTCCTGTTTCCGACGATTTCGCGGATTTTCGCCGAAACGGTCTTGAGGGTATCGTCCCCGGCGTCGTGACCGTAGCGGTCGTTGATGGATTTGAAGTGGTCTAGGTCGAGCGTGATGATCGAGAAATTCGATGCGGGGTATTGTTTTCGGAGCGTCGTGACCGTTTCGAAAAATCCCCGGCGGTTCAAAATCCCCGTGAGCGGGTCTTCGCACGCGAGCCGTTTGTGCTCTTCCATGAGAAGGATGCCCTGAACCTGTTCGAGTCGGGCTTTGAATGCTCGGACGACCTTTCGAACCTGTTCGTGAGGATCGGTTTGACGTTCCCGTCCCGGCTTGGGACGGGGAAGTTCGACGTACCCGATGGTGACGTCCACCTTGCGGTCCTTTGCCCCTCAAATGACGGCGTCGCGGATCGTTATGGGATAGTAGTCCCGATCTTTGTCGCTTCGGGGGAATTCGTCGGGATGGATTTTGTACCGATCTTCGATTTTTCCTCCCATTCCCGAATTTTCGAATCCGGACATGAGGTACGCCGAAAGCGCGTGTCGGAAAATTTCGCCCAAATCGTTGATTTGCGGATTGCGTCGGAACGCCTCCGATTCGACCACGAGATGTTCGCGCATTTGGTGGAAATGGAGCTTCGTTCCGGGTCAGAGCTTTTGTGGCAGGCGCTCCAACATGTATTCGAAGAGTTCCGGAATCGATTCGATGCGGTCGATATCGGTCAGCACCTCTTCGATGCAACGTTCGCTCCGCACGATTTCCTCCAACGCATAGCGGGAAGACCGTTCAAGTTCCGCCATGGCGCGCATCCGAACGATTTCGGCAACGAGTTCCGCTGGAGTCTTGTCGGCCAATCCTTCGGATGATTCGGAGACTCCCTTGAGCGAACCGCCAAGGCGCGGTCTTTCGCGGACCTGTCTGCGGACGGTGGCGGTTTTGGCCGTTTTTTGACCGGAAGGCGTTCCGGAGTCGGGAACTTCCGAACCTCCGCGGGAGAGTTCTGACATTGGAAGGAAAAAATGAGGTACCATTTTCATCGTATCACAAGGTTTTCTTCGTGTAAAAAAAGCGGTTGCCGAGCGGTTTTTCCAGGCTTCCCGCCTTGATTTTTCGCTGGCGAAGGGTAGGCTTCGGGGGTATTTTCAAGCTCCGGACCTACCTTTTTCCATCCACTTCCCCGTTTTCCCATGAAATTCGTCTCCTGGAACGTCAACGGCATCCGCGCGTGCGTGTCGAAAGGGTTTCTCGATTACCTTTCGGTTGAAAACCCCGACGTCGTCGGATTGCAGGAAGTAAAGGCCAAAGAAGATCAAAACCCCGTTCCTCTCGAGCTTTCCGCCATGGGATACCATGTCTTTTGGCACGCCGCGGAACGTCCGGGGTATTCCGGAACCGCCGTCCTCACCAAGATTCCTCCGATTTCCGTGACCTATGGGATGGGCGGAATCATCCATGACGACGACGAAGGTCGCGTCACCACCGTGGAATTCGAGGATTTTTATTTCGTGACGGTCTATACTCCCAATTCCAAGCGCGAACTCGAACGTCTCGAATACCGCCAGCTTTGGGACTCGTTTTTTTTCGACCATCTCAAAACCCTCGAAGAATCCAAACCCGTTATCGTCTGCGGCGATTTGAACGTGGCCCATAAGGAAATCGACCTTACGAATCCTCGTGCCAATCGTGGCAATGCCGGTTTTACCGACGAGGAGCGTTCGGGTTTTCAGAAATTCGCCGATGGGGGGTTCGTCGATACCTTCCGGCACTTTTATCCGGATTTGCCGGAGCAATACACTTGGTGGAGCAACTTCGCGAGATCCCGGGAACGAAATATCGGTTGGCGCATCGACTATTTCCTCGTTTCGTCCACGCTCGTCGAACGTCTCGAAAACGCGTTCATCCGGCAGGAAGTCATGGGCTCCGACCATTGTCCGGTGGGATTGACCATCCGTTAGGATTTTGGCGTTTTCCGGGAGGTGAACGCTCCGTGGCCGCCCCCTTAAACCCTCTTTCTCCCGAACATGTCCAAAGAACGTCGGGCCATACTTGTCGCTTCTTCCGCCGCGGTAATCCTCGCTTGCGCGAAGGCCGCGGTGGGGATCGCGACCGGAAGCATGGCGGTTCTCGCGAGTGCCGCGGATTCGCTCCTCGACTTTTTCGTTTCGCTCGTGAACCTTTTTGCCATACGCAAAGCCGAATCGCCCGCGACGAAGGACTACCACTACGGATTCGGAAAGGTCGAAGGCCTTTGAGCCTTGTTCGAAGGAGTGGTGGTCGGTGCCTCCGGAATTGCCATCGGAGCGGTTTCGATCAGTCGCCTTTTGGAAGGAAAAGGACCGGAAACCCTCGGACCGTCGCTCTACGTGATGCTTTTTTCCCTCGCGGTGACGGGAGGGCTCGTTTGGTATCTGGCCCGGGTAGCGAAATCGACCGGCAGTTTGGTCGTCGCCGCCGACGCGCTCCACTACAAAACCGACCTCCTTTCGGGAGGGGCGGTGCTTTTCGGCGTGGCGATCATGCAAATGACGGGAATCCTCTCGATCGACGCATGGATATCGCTCGCGGTCTCAGCGTACATCGTGTATTCGGCGCTCGCCATCGTGGGCGAGGCCGTTTCCATGCTCATGGATCGAAGTCTTCCCGAGGAAGAAGTCGCCGCCATTCGGGAAATCATCGAGCGGGAAATCTCCCTTGGCAACGCCGATAGCTACCACCTTTTTAAAACCCGGAAATCCGGAAAGACCCGCCACGTCGAATTCCATTTGGTCTTTTATCCGGACATCCTTCTCTACGACGCCCATGAAGTTGCCGACCGCATCGAATGGGAAATCACCCGGCGGTTCGAGCATGCGGAAATCCTCATCCACCTCGATCCATATGACGATTCTTCGGTGAACGTCGCGAGGATGGAAAAATCCTAGCGTTCGCTTTTTCTATCCGTCCGTCTTGATTGTGAAGGCGGAAACGGTAAAATGCGACTAAATTAGTCACTATTTATTTTTTTCGTGTTCCATATCCAAAACCTGAGCGTTGAGGCTGAGGGGAAGAGGATTCTCGAATCCGTGAATCTCGAACTTCCTTCCGGAGAGGTGTGCTACCTCTTAGGAAAGAACGGCTCGGGAAAATCCTCGCTCTCGCTTGCCATAGCCGGACATCCGAAATATTCGGTCGTCCAAGGGGAGTTTTTCCTCGATGACGAACCGATTTCCGGACTTGCTCCGGAGGACCGGAGCGCGAAAGGGATTTTTCTCTCCCTGCAAAACGTCCCCGAAATAAAGGGCGTAAAGCTTTTCGAATACTTGCGTTCGGTCGTCAATGCCAAAATCCGGCGCGAAGGCCCTTCGACGAAACCGCTCTCTCCCTTTTTAGCCAAACGCCTCTTCCAAAAGGAGGCGTTGGTTCTCGGAATTCCGGAGACGTTTCTCGACCGGGAACTGAACGTCGGGTTTTCGGGAGGAGAAAAACGTCGGATTGAACTCCTGCAGATGCGGCTTTTGAATCCCAAGCTCGTCATTCTTGATGAAATCGATTCATGACTCGACGTTGACGCGTTCCGAATGGTTGCCTCGATGCTCGCTTCGCTCCGGTCGCCGGACCGGACGTTCCTCATCGTGACGCATAATTTCTCTCTCGTCGAAGAATTGCCCCCCGACCGGGTGTTCGTCATGGAGAGTGGGCGGATCGTCCGAACCGGAGGACGGGAAATCGTCGGCGAAATAGCGAAATCCGGTTTCGGCCCGCCTTCGCAATAAAAAAGTCCGCGCATGGGGCGCGGACGGGTTTTGCCGGTCGCTCAAATCCTTTCGCTACGAATCTTTGAGACCTTGCGGGGCCTTGCGGCGGGCCGCAAATTCCGCATTGGCAAGTTCGATGGTCCGGCGGCGTATCGTTTCCGCTTCGGCTTCTTCGGCTTCCAGGCGTTTCCGCCGCGCCTCCCGCTCCCGCGATTCCCGCAACGCCGCCTCCCGCTCCCGCTTAATTCGTTCGCGTTCGGATCGTCTCCAAGCGAGATAGGAGCGGATGGCGAACGAAATGGGCGGCTCAAGGAGGACGATGGCGATGGCGGAGAGCGAAATGAGCACCCCATCGGAATCCCATCTTCCGAGAACCTTCGCATCCCACCAATACAGGGGGAACGAGATTCCGGCAAGGATTAAAATGGTTATGAAGAGCTTTCTTACCAAACTTCGTTCATCCTTCGACATGGTTCCTCCTTTTCTTCATTGAAGCTAAAAATCTATAATCATCGCATCAAAAAAGTCAATATGGAAAATCAAGCTCGCATCGCTTCCGGCGGGACTCCACCGAAACCCTTCGCCGAAATTTCGCGCGAACTTTTCGATGCCCGTGACGAGGTCGAATACGCGCACGTTTCGGTTCCCGGACTCTCGGAGGAAGTCGTCCGAAGAATTTCCGCTTCGCAAAACGAACCGGATTGGATGTTGTCGCTCCGGCTCAAGGCTCTTGATGTGTTTCGCTCCAAACCCCTTCCCGCATGGGGGCCCGATCTCTCCGGCTTGGACCTCGACTCCATCGCCTATTTTGCCAAGCCCGAGGGCGCCGGCGATAATAAGTCTTGGGACGACGTTCCCGATTCCATCAAAAAGACCTTCGACCGCCTCGGGATACCCGAAGCCGAAAAGCGCGTGCTCGCGGGCGTGGGCGCCCAATATGACAGCGAAGTCGTCTACCACTCGCTCAAAGAAGAGCTCGCCGAGAAGGGCGTAATTTTCGAGGACATGTCGGTCGCCATCCGCAACCACGAAGAAATGGTCCGCAACCACTTCATGCGCGCGGTTCCGATTTCCGACCATAAGTTTGCCGCCCTCCATGCGGCGGTTTGGAGCGGGGGAACGTTCCTCTACGTCCCGAAAGGGGTCGTTATCGACGAACCGCTCCAGGCATACTTCCGTATGAACGTGAGATCTTGAGGGCAGTTCGAGCATACCCTCATCGTGCTCGAAGACGATGCCGTCGCGCACTATATCGAAGGTTGCAGCGCTCCGAAATACGGCACGTCAAGCCTCCATGCCGGATGCGTGGAAATCTTCGTCGGAAAGCGCGCCAAAATGCGCTATTCTTCAGTGGAGAACTGGTCGATTGACACCTATAATCTCAATACCAAACGCGCCATCGTCGAAGAAGACGGATTTATCGAATGGGTGGGCGGACAGCTCGGCTCGGGAGTAACGATGCTCTATCCTTGTTCGGTGCTCAAGGGGGACCGGTCTTCGGCCAAGCACGTCGGCGTCGCCTTTGCGAACGCCGGACAGAATACCGATAACGGAGCGAAGGTCATTCACATCGGAAGGTCCACTTCCAGCGAAATCGTCTCGAAATCCCTCTCGAAGGGCGGCGGCATTTCCACGTACCGCGGACTTATCGACATTAAGAAATCGGCTTCCCATGCGGTTTCGCGTGCCGATTGCGACGGACTCATCCTCGATTCGATATCGAGAAGCGACGCCATTCCCGACATTCGCGTCGATGCCTCCGACGCGACCGTTGCGCAGGAGGCGACCGCGGGGAAGATTTCGGAAGAAGAACTTTTTTATCTCCGCTCCCGGTGACTCTCCGAAGACGATGCCAAGACCATGGTCGTAAACGGGTTTTTGGCGCCGGTCGTCAGCGAACTCCCCCTCGAATATGCGGCCGAACTCAACGTGCTCATCGCCATGGAGCTCGAAGGCAATGCCGGGTAATCCGGAACCACCGATCTGAAAAATATTCGGCCGGCTTCAGGAATCGGCAATTCGCCCCTGGCCGTCGTAACTTCAACGATATGAAAACCGTAAAGCCCCGCATTCTCGATCTTCGAACCGCAAAATTCCCGTCAGATGGACCCGCCGTTACGGTAGGGGAGGGCGAGACGCTCGTCGTCATTGCCGTTCCTTCTCCGAAATCTTCGTCCATTTACCGGTTCCGTTTGGAATCCCGGTCGAAAATTTTCGTAAGAAGCCTTGTCTTTCCCTGAGCCTCGGCCGATTTTCAGATTTTTTTGGAAGGGGATTCTTCCGAAGCGGACATTCGTTCCGTCGCTATTTCCGATGCGCTTTCGCCGACTTCCTACGCCTCGAAAACGGTTTCTTCGGCATCGGGAACCCGCGCGGTTTCAAACGTGGCGGCATTCGCTCTTTCGGGTGCCGAGCTGTCGGTTTCGACTTCGGCCGAAATCGGTCCGGGCGTCGCTTCGGCATATGCCGAAGCCGTCCAGTCGAACGTGCTTTTCGGAAGTGCGGCGAAAGTTCGTGGGATTCCCGAATTGAAGATCGCTTCCGACGACGTCAAAGCCCGGCACGCCTGTTCGGTGGAACGTTTTTCCGAAGACCGGCTTTTTTACCTTCGTTCCCGCGGATTGTCCGCGCCGGAGGCCGTGGCTTCCTTGGTGTCGGCGAAAATTTCCGAAACTTTCTCCGGACTTCCCGACGGACTTCTTTCGTTCTCGGAAAATCTTTGCCAAAGCGCGATTTCGAATATCGTATCTCAAACCGTAACCGCCTAAGCGCATGCGACATCCGACGAACCCCTTGAAAAAGGACTTCCCCATCTTCCGCAACCACCCGGGATTGGCTTATCTTGACAATACCGCTTCGACGCAAAAGCCCGATGCCGTGATCGAAGGGGTGAAACGGTTCGTGGAATTTGATTACGCCAATATCCATCGAGGCGCTTACGGGCTTTCGGAACGCTCGGAAATCCTCTACGAACGGTCGAAGGAAAAGGTCCGTGATCTCATTGGTGCGGCAACCTCGGCAGAAATCGTCTACACCTACAATTCGACGTACGCGGCAAATATCCTCTCCCTTTCGCTCGCCCGTTCGGGGCGCTTGAAAAAGGGCGACCGGGTACTCGTTTCGATTGCGGAACACCATGCCAACGTCGTTCCCTGGCTGGTTTTAAAAGAATGGTTCGGCGTCGAGGTCGATTATTTTGGAATGACTTCCGATTGTGAAATCGATTTCGCCGATTTCGAATCAAAAATGACGCCCGACACGAAAGTCGTCGCTGTTACCGGAGCTTCCAACGTTACCGGAGCGGTTTTCGACGTCGTTTCCTTGGGAAAAAGGATTTCCGGAATGTGCGACCGGAACGGAGAAAAACCCCTCTTCGTCGTTGATGCGAGCCAATCGGTTCCGAATTATCGCGTTGACGTGAAGGAGATGCATGCCGACTTCCTCTTTTTTACGGCCCATAAGATGATGGCCGATACGGGCATGGGGGTACTGTATGGGCGAAAAGACCTTCTGAAAGTCCTCGAACCGGCGCTTTCCGGAGGAGGCGCCATCAATTGGGTAAAAAAAGAAGCGTTCGCCCCCGCGGGATTGCCGTACCGTTTTGAGCCCGGAACCCCCAATATCATCGGTGCGGTAAGCTTGCTTCATGCGTGCGAATACCTCGAATCAATTGGCGGATACGCCCGCATCGAAGAAGCCGAACGCCCCCTCATTTCGAGCGCGCTCGAACGTTTCGCGTCTTTGGGCGATTCCGTTCGGCTCGTCGGACCCATCGATCCGAATAAAAAAATCGGCATTTTTTCGTTCACCCTCAAGGGGGCCCACGTTTCGGATTTGGCGGAACGTTTCGCCGACGCAAACGTCTGCGTCCGTGCCGGTTACCACTGTGCCGAACCGCTTGCGGCTGAACTCGGACTCGATGGAACCGTGAGGATGAGCCTCTATTTTTACAACGACGAAAACGACCTCGACGCGTTTTTCCGCGTGCTTGAGGCGGTCATTTCCGAAACTTCCGAATAGTCCATGGGAATCGTTCTTGCTTTCTGTTCGGTTTTTTCCTATTCCGTCGCGAACCTGTTTGGGAAAAAGGCCGCGGCATCTTCCGATCTCGTCCCCGGATTCGTATTCCAATACGGGCTCGTGACGGCGTTTTCGCTGTTCTTCGCGCTGCTTTCGGGACAATCGTTTTTTTTGCCGACCGTCGAACTTCTGGTTCTCGCGACGCTTTTGGGCGTATCGGGATATGCGGGCATTTACGCCTACCTCGCATCTTCCCGGCACATGCCTCTCGGAGTCTCGCTCGCGATAGCCTACGGATACGTCGTCGTCCTCTACTTTGCGAACGCGAAAATGTTCGCCTCCGAGGCCCTCTCATGGCCGAAGCTCGCCATTGCCGTATCGTTCTTCGTCTCAGTCGTCGCATTTCTCGTTCTCGAAAACCGCAAAGGCCGAAACGTTTTTCGTCACGTCTGGCTTCCGCTTTCATCGCTCGTCGCGTGGACGTTGTATTTTTGAACCGCCAACTACGTCGTGAAAACCGGAATGGCTTCGCCGGTTTGGAGCTTGTTTCTTGCTGAGGGGGCCATATTTCTCGCGGCGGTTTCCGCGCTCTTGGCGCGGACTTCCTTGAGGATGCTCCGCGGAGCCCGATGGAAGTCCGAAACGTTTGGGGTTTCGAATCCGGCATCGTTTTCCAACGGGGTGTCGATGGCCGTGTTCCTCGCCCTTGGAACGGGATTCCTCCTCGTTTCATATTCGCTCATCCCCGCGAATCTCGCCAATACGATCGGACTCTTCACGACCGTTCTTACGGCGGTTCTTTCGGCGTGGACGTTCCGGGAAAGGCTCTCTTTTGCCGAACGTTCGCTCGTTGGCGTTTCGACCGCCCTCCTTTGCCTATTCCTTTTGGTTTCCTAGCATGTCGCAAGACGCGATGTTTCTCGAATATGCGAAAAATCCCCCGAACAAGGGGATTATCGAGAACGCCACGGTTTCCCATTTCGAAGAAAACCGAACCTGCGGCGACGCGCTTGAGGTATATCTCCTCATCGAAGACGGACGGATCAAGGACTTTTCTTTTGAAGGAAAAACCTCCATCGTAACGACGGCTTGCGCGTCGATGTTCGGCGAGGCGATTTTAAGCGAAACGGCGGACCGCATTCTTTCCATGAACATCTCCGACATGGTGGAAATCGCCGGCCCGGTTTCGCCAAGAAGGAAGGCCGCGTCGGTTTTAGGGTTGCTCGCTACGAGAAACGCCCTCCACAAATGGAAGGGCGACGGAGTGACGGATGATTTTTCGGACGTACTCGTTTCGTAATAAAAACCAGGGAACGGCGTAAAGGAGGAAAGCCGTTCCACTGGCTCGTGAGTAATATACTCAAAAAACTCGTTTTGTAAAGTTTTTATCCAACGATCCGATCGTGGTCGTGCGCCCCCTCTTCTTCGCGGGAGTCTTGCGAGGAGGTTCCCAAAGATGCCCGGTTGTCTTTCCATGCCCTATACCAAAGCGCCTCGACAAAGATTTCGAGAACGCTGTTCAAGTGCGAAACGAATCCGAGAAAAAACAGTACCATGACGCTGATGAGGCCAATGGCGATTATTTTTACGAACGCGACGGTAACGTAGGTGAGGACGGCCGAAATGGCGAGCGGAAACACGATGAAAGCGATGACGGTAAGAATCGTCCGAACGTAGACGAGAAGCAACGTGAAATAGAGGCGGAACGTCACTTCCAGGTTGTCGAGCGCCATTCGAACCGATTTTCCCATCGCGGAAAACGCCTTGTCGCCTTCGAAGACGATGAAAAACCGGGTATAGGCGAAGAGGATGTTGATAAAAAACGAGAACGCGAGATACGTCGCCGCTACCGCGCTCGTGACGACGGCATACTCTTTTCCAAAGAATCTGAGAAGGAACAGGTAGAAGGTAATGATCGAGAGAAGCTTGAACGGGGAGAGGAGGTTGTTGGCCTCGAAAATCGGCAGAAAATTTTTCAGTCCGGCACTGAGGGCCCGTCCGAAAGGCCGGTCCCAGCCTTCTCCCGAATCCTTGTGCGAAATGAGATAGATGAGCCCTCCTTCCGCAATGGGCGTCACGATGAGATACAGCACGAAGAACGCTCCAATGACGACGAGCGTTTCGATGAAATACGAAGAATGGGCGAATTCGATGACGTAGCTGAAAAATTGGTCCTTCATCTTAAAGAGGTAGACGTAACTCCAGGCGACCTGATACAGGATGATGAACGACAAATACGCCGTCGCGAGAAGCGATGGCAGGAAGTTGAATTTCTTAATGGTTACCGACTCGCTCGAGAGCTTCCAGGCCGGCATGACGATTTCTTCGCGCATGGAAACGGATTATTTTTCGGTCCCGAACAACGTGGACGAAAGCCACTCGAATCCTGACGAGAAGCTTTTCGTCTTGAAATTCGCGAGCCGGCTTTCTTTGACGTAGGTGGATTCGAGCATGTCGAAGAGGTAGGGGCTTGCCGGAATGGTATCGACGATTTTGGCGTTTTTTACCGCCCGATCGATCGAATACGGAACCACCGGACGCGAAAGGGTCAGGACGATCGCTTCCCGTTTCAGTATTGCGAGGATCCGTTCGCGAACCGATTTCAGCCCCTCCTCGTTCAAGTCCTTCGATTTCAGTTCTTCCAGGAGTGCGTCGAGGCCGGGGTTCTTCACCTTGGTAAAGTTGAATCCCGTTTGCGCTTGGCCGGAATGGAAAAACGGAAAGACGTTGTAGCCCATGAGTCCGAGATTGACCCCGGTCAAAAGAAGGTCATATTCCTTTTTTCCGTCCCGAATGACGTTCGCCTGAAAGGCTTCGGGCGTGACGATTTCGCTCTCTACCGTTATTCCCACGGACGAGAGGGCTTTTTCGATGGCTTCGGCCATCGGGGGGATGGCGGGGGAAAGTTCCACGGAGGCGAGTTTCACCGTAAGCGGCTTGCCGTCTTTAGCATAGTATTTGTCGGACGAAAGGCCTTCGAAAGGCTCCCGCGCCTTTTTCAACGCGACCTCCAAGGTCGCACCCGAATTGGCGGTACTTTCGCGGGCCAGACGTTCGCCTTCGGCGATTTCTTTCCTCCGGGCTTCCCGCGCTTCGGCATCCTTGACGTATTCGATTACGAGCGATTCCTGGACGGCCTTTTTTCCATCGGCCCCTTTAAAGGAGAGAACGTAGACATTTCGACCCTCCTTCATCGTGCCGATCGAAATTTTCGCCCGGTAATAGAATTTGCCGGACCCCGGAACGAATCCCTTCAATTCGTAATCGTCAACGTAAACGGCAGTCACTCCCTCGGGACCGGATCCGGAGATGAGGATGTCGTCGCTCTCGCCACCGACATAGGTTTTTTTATTCGTCGGCGATGCGAAAAACCGGTTTTCAGCGGTTTGCGCCGTTTTTCCGGCAAGCGATTCTTTTGCGGCGGCTTCGGCGGCGGCGATGAGCGCGGATTTTTTTTGGTATCCCAGCTTCGAGAGGAGTTCTTCGTAATTTTTATTGTCGGGCTCCGGAATGATGGAATCTTCCGTAAAAAACGGGTTGGATACGGGTTTTCCGGTATTGGGAACGTTTTGCATGACCTTCGCGTTTCCAATGACCGAAAGAACGTACCGGCGGAGTTCGTCGGGCATTTTTCCGGCATTCGCGAAAATTCCGACGAATTCGGGAAGAAGGAGATTGAGCGTCGCGAATCGCGGCGAATTCACGCTCGGGAGGTTGCGGTTGGGGTAGATGAGGTTGAGCGAATCCTTTGCCGCAACGAGCGAGTCGGCATCGGGAAAAAACCGGAACGCGAACTTGGAAACCAGATGTCCGGAAGGGGAATGGGGATTTGATACCACCGTGATTTTTTCGCTCGTATTTCCGGTTTCGGGCGTCGCGTTTTCTAAAACGAACGGACCGGAATAGACCGCGTCCGACGCCATCGAAAAATTCCCCGAACGAATCTTTTCGGCCATCCGGGCACTGACGACGGGCATGGTGAAAACGTCGAGAAGATCGACGTTGGCGCTCGAAGTCCTGAACACGATGGCATTTCCTTCGTCGCTCACGGTGGTTTTTGCCAGCGCGGATTGCAGTACCTTGTTCGTCGCCGTCTCCGAAAAAAGCGCGTAGGTCGCAAGAACGTCGTCCTTCGTAATCGGCGTTCCATCGCTCCAGAGGGCTCCGGATTTGAAGAAGCAGCGGATTTCCGCGAAGTTTTTTCCCAAATCGCAGTTCGCCAAATCCCCTTGCATGGTGCGGGTATCGAGGTCGTAACGGAGGAGTGAGCGGTAGAGGAACCGGAGGATAAAGTCTTCGGCAGGTTCTTTTCGGAAAAACGCCGGACTGATGGCCGGAGCCGAACCGACGAAGCCGACGGATATGGCGCCTCCTTTTTCGGGAACGGACTTCGAATCGGAATACAGATAGGCGACGACGAGGTGCAATCCCGACGCGACGACGAAGAACGCCGAGAGGATGGCGAGGTATTTGCGGACGCTTTTGAAGGCCGACATATCTGAAAAAAGAAGGGCGCTTTGGAGCGCCCGGGGTATTTATCCGAGGAAGAAGTGCGCTACCGACAGGACCGTGAAGGCCACTGCGAGAACGATCGTGGCGGTATGGAGGGTTTTTTCCGCCCCGCGCTTTTCGAATTTTCCGAAGTCTCCGGTTCCGGGGGCGATGGAGAGTCAGGTTCCTTTCGATTGGACGACGACGATGGCGCAAAGAAGGATGCTCGTGACGAGAAGGCCGTATTGGATGAGGGTTTCCATGGTAGGGTTGGATGTGGCGGTTATTTCTTGAAGAAAACGCCGTAGATTGTATTGAATACGGTGAAGATGACAACCGCAATTGCGAAATTGACGAATCCTCCGGTAGAGAATTCGATTCCGGAAACGTTGAGCGCCGCGATAATTTTTTCGAGAAGGGCGAGGATGATTCCGTTAATGACGAGAATGAATAGCCCGAAGGTCATGATGACGAACGGAAAGCCGAAGATTTTGAGCACGGGACGGACGAACGCGTTCAAAAGCCCGAGCACGACGCCTCAGACCAAATAAAGTTTCCATCCCCCCACGGCGACGACTTCGGGGACGAAATAGGCGATGAGAAAGAGGATGAGCGCGTTCGCCGCAATGGAAAAAAACAGTTTCATACGCGAATGATAAGGGGTGGGGGGCGGACTTCCGCTTCGATTTTATCCAGATTTTCGGAAAACGGTATTTCAGAAATTCCGCATTTTGCTTATACTTTGCCCGGTATATCCCGGAAATCCGCATGGTACTTTCAAAAAAAGCGTTCGCATTCGCCGTTCTATGGGGATTCGCCATTTCTCCGACATGGTCTTTCGGAGCCGAAGGGGACGCTGATTTCGTCGGCCCTCCCGCTCCTTCTTGAGTTGAAAGCAGTCCTGATTTCGTCGGCCCTCCCGCTCCCGAAAAATCTTCGGGAACTTCCCCGAACGATGCGGTTTCCCCCGGCGGAAACCGCATCGATTCCACCGGGTTTTCCTTCGATCCTAAAACCATCAGCCCCTCAAGCTTCCGCTATGACCGCTGATCGAGAGGGAATCTCCAGATGATGTTCGAACACGTCTCGAACCTCCTCCTCATTGCCATAGCGACGCTCGCGGCGCTCCTCATCGCGGTGGCGGGACTCAGAATGGCCTTTTCCTCGGTCAATCCCGACGAAGCCGCAAAAGGCAAGACCATGCTGAAATTCAACCTCATGGCCCTGGCGGTCGCCCTTCTTTCCTATGCTATCGTAAACGTCGTATCATGGATCATCAGCGCAAACTAAAGCGAATCCTTTCCTGCGTTCGGCTCGGAACCCTCCTTTCGGTCGCGTTTTTCGTCGGCTTCGTCGCCGTCTCGATGGTGTTTGCCGACGACGCCCTTCCCAAGCCGCAAATCGGTGGATTGCCCTTTTCGGGAAAAACCGCCGCGGGAAGCATATCCGCCCTTGCCAAGCAGATGGTCATGTACACGGGGGTCATCGGCGTCATCGCGCTGACTTGGGGCGGATTCCTTTTCATCACCGCCTTCGGAGAGGATGAAAAAGTGAAAAAAGGAAAGAACGTCGTAACCTACGCACTCCTTTGAGTCGTCCTGTCCATCGCCGCCTACGCCATCATCGACATCGTCAACCGCCTGACCGTCTAGCCGTCATGAAACACCTCCTTTTTTCCTTCGTCGTTCTTTCGGGGCTCGTCCAATCCCGCGTTTTTGCCGCGAGTCGCGAAGCCATGCTCGTGGAAGGCGGGCTCGCCTCGGCGAATTCCTCGACCGACGTCACCTTCGTGGGGAACGTTCTCCCTTCGTTGCAGAACCTCCTGTTTTCAATCATGGCCGTCGTAACGGTCGGCGTGTTCGTGTATCTCGGATTCAAACTCGTTTCCGCCCGCGGAAACGAGGAAGAATTCAAGAAAGCGTGGATCGCCCTCACGTATGCGGTAGTCGGCTTGGCCCTTATTCCGGCATCCTACGCCATCATCCGGATCGTTACCGGGTTCAATATCACGTAGCGGTTCGTTCCATGAATTTTTCTCGAAATCTCGCTAAATTTACGGTTTTCCTCTTTGCTCTCCCCGTCTTTGCGGTTCCGGCGGCGATTTCCTTTCCGTCGGAAGTTTCGGCCGCGAGCTGTTGGGAAGAGGGAAAGGATATTTCGGAGTGTTTCTGAGGCCATACGTCCGGGATTCCGAAACCGCAAGGCGCCATTTCCATCGGCGATGGAACCATCGAAAACGGGGCGAAAGGGAAAATCGTGGCGATTGCCAACCGGGTCATCACCCTTGCGGCCGTGGTAGCCATCGCAGGCATCGTGTTCGCCGGATTCCACATGGTTTCGGCTTTTGGCGACGACGAGAAATTGAAGCAAGGAAAAGAAGCGCTCAAATGGTCCGTCCTCGGTTTTGCCCTGGCCCTCTTGTCTTTTCCGCTCGTGAATGCGACGGTGAATTTCTTTTATTCCACCGGAAGGTAGCATGCGAATCGGATTTCCGTCCGGGCTCCTTTCCCGAATCCGAACTCCCGGAACCCAGAATGCGGTATTGTTTTTCGGAGCTTTCGCGCTCTTTTCCTTCATCGTCTCCTTTTTTCATGCCGCGTTCTTTTCTTCGCAAGGGACTTCGTTCGACAGTTCTTCGATAGACCACCGAGAAACTGCGTATCTTTCGGGCTCCAAGCGCATCTTCGAATTCGACGAGCTCGAGCCGAAAGAAAGCGCTCCTCCGGAATCACCCGTCGAAAACGCTCCCGAACCCGCCGTTCCCAAAAAAAAGGCGGCCCCTTCGAAGATCATGTTCGCGTTTCGCCCCGATGCGGTAAAGGTTGACGAAACGCTCGTCAATCTCCTTCGGGCCAATCTGAACGCCCGGGCCTTCCGCGAGAAGGTGACGCCCATTTCGGTCATCGTCGATTCCGAAAGGGTCCAACCGAGGGGGCAAGTTGCCGGAAACGAACTCATCATCGCCACTTCCATCGAAGGCGAATCGGAAAAAATCAAGGTTTTCGTGCACGAACTTGGGCACGTGGTGGACATCCACTACCTCAAACCCGGCGTTTTCGGCGACGTTTCCGACGAATTCTATGCAATCTCGTGGGATTCCTACAAAGTGAAGAAGAAGGGCGCAAAACTCGCGGACTTCGTTTCGGGATACGCGCTTTCCAACAAATACGAAGATTTTGCCGAATCGTTTTCGTTTTTCGTGTTCCATAATTCCGAATTCTACGAACGCGCGAAAAAGAATGCGCCCCTTGCGAAGAAATACGAATTCTTTGCTAAAAAGATATTCGAGGAGGGGGAGTTCATAGGAACGAATTTCAGTTCTTCGCCCTTAAAGTCCTATTTTTGGGACACGACGAAGGTCGCCATGGATTCGAAAAAATACTTGTTTTATATCCGGTAACGGATAGAATCCCCTCTTCCTTCATTTCTCCCAAAAGCGCTCGATCCCGCCCCTTTTCTTTCGTAGGGGAGGCTCTTCCGCCCCGATTTCTTATGAATTCCCCACTTTTCGACGAGATTCCCACCGAAGCGTTTTTCGAACCTTCGAAATCCACGCCTCCCCGACGAAACGGCCCAAAAGGACCGAGATCCAGCCGTCCCCATTCCCGACAAAAACATCCCTTCGATCCCAAAAAGCGAGGTCCTCAGAAATCCCGCCTCCGAACGGTTCCCAAAAACGTGGCGATTGCCCGCTCCGCGGCGGCTGACTCTGGAGTTTTGGTGCTGGTTTTTCTTGCCGAAGCGAATCTCCGCGCCCTCGTTCAGTCCCCAAGGATCGAAAGTCGGGGATTCTTCCTTCCCCAAGAAATCCGCGATGGGCATAAATTTCTCGTTTCCGAATCCCGCAGAAGCTATGAGGAAACGCTCAAGGACGTGCCCGATATTGAAACTCGCGATCTCGAAAAAATCGTCAAGAAAGATCTGGAAAAGGCCGTCTCCGAACGTTTTGGGCGAACCCCCCTCATCATTGCCGCGATACTCGTGGCATAGCGCACGACACGTTCGTGGACGATGAGGCTCGTTTCCCTTTCGAAACGCTCCGACTTCGTTCCACGAACCCATCATCATTACCCCGTTTTTCTTTCCGTAATCATGCAAGAATACAAAAATCCGACTCCCGAAGACGGAGCTCAAAAACGCGAATTCTCCCGCCCTCCGAAGAAGGTGTCCAAACCCTCGGAACAAAAAGTCTTCCAGAGTCACTCCGCCGCGGCCGACGGACTTAAGCGCGGTCCGAAAGCGTCCGATCCGATTCGTCGCGAAGCGTCCGAGAATAACCAGGACGTAAATTCTCTTTCCAATGGGAATGGGCGCCTTCACGGCGGTCGTGGGGGAAAGCCCCACAACGCTCATGGCACCCGCAAGGAACCCCGCGAAGGATATTTTAAAAACGCTGGCGCGAAAGGAGGAAAATCCGACAATGCGGCCGTCGGTCCGGGCGCGTCATTCGTCTCGATTCCCAAGTTCCGTGCCAAGCGGAATTTCCCGTTCGTAACGCCGGCGCAGGCGCTCAAAAAACATGCGCCCTACCCCGAGCACAAGGCGCACGTCCACGCTCCGAAAGATACGCTCCGCATCGTCCCGTTTTGAGGTCTTGAACAGGTCGGATTGAACTGCATCGGTTTCGAATACGGAAACGAAATCCTCATCGTTGACATGGGGCTTCAGTTTGCCGATCAATACCAATTTGGAACCCAATGTTCCATTCCGGACCTTTCCCACGTGAAAGGGAAGAAGGTCGTGGGAATCTGTATCACCCACGGACACATCGACCATATCGGAGCCGTTCCTTTCGCGGTCAAACAGCTCGGACAGAACGTTCCGATCTACGCGACCCCGATGGCCTACGAACTCATCGCCATGAAGCAGGCCGAGATTAACGCGCCGCTCTCCAACATGAAGCACTACGAGCGTGACGTGCAAATCGAAATCTCCGACTATTTTTCCGTCATGCCGTTCACGGTCGATCACTCCATTCCCGACTCCGTAGGGCTTCTTATCGAAACTCCGGTCGGACGCTTCGTTCATACCGGCGACTGGAAATTCGACAAAAACCCGCTTCCATACCGCCCGTCAACCAATTACGAACTTCTCGAATCCATCGGGAACCGTGGCGTCCGGGCGCTTCTTTCCGACTCGACCAACGCCCATCTCAAAGGTTCCTCCATCTCCGAATCCGAAGTCATCGAATCCATCGAGGATATTTTCGCGGAAGCGGAAGGACGAGTCATTACCGCGACGTTTTCGTCGATCATCGACCGTGTCATGATCATTATCGCGGCCGCCGAACGCTTCAACCGAAAGGTTGTTTTGCTCGGGCGCGGAATGAACAACTACATGGATATTGCCATGAAACTTGGCTACGCCCGTCCGAAACCCGGAACCATCGTGACGATGGAGGATGCCAACCGGCTCCCGGATAACGAAGTCACCATTTGTTGTACTGGAGCGCAGGGCGAACGTTATGCAGCGCTCATGCGCATCGCGACGGGAGAATCCAAGGATACGTTCCTTAAGCCGAACGACACGGTCGTGTTTTCTTCCTCGGTCATTCCGGGAAACGAACGTTCTGTCCAAGGGCTTTTCGACATCATCCTTTCGCAGGGTCCGCGTATTTACCAATACAAGGAATCCGAAATCCATGCCGGAGGACACGCCCGCCAGGAGGATACCAAAAAGATGATTTCGCTCATCCGCCCCGAAGTTTACATGCCCATCTACGGCTATCCGCACATGCTTCACGGAAATGCGCGGAACGCCTACGAATCGGGATATTCCAAGGAAAAGGTCATCATTGGCCGAAATGGGCAGATTCTCGAATTCACCAAAGACTCCTTCCGCGTGACGGACGAATACGTTCCGCACCGGCTCGTGGAAGTTGACGGGTATATGATCGGCTATACCAACGAGGAACACCTCCACGAACGCCAACAGCTCATGACTGGCGGAACCATCGCGGTTTCCATTGCGAAAAAACCCGGACAATTCCTCGTCAATTTCGAAACGGCCGGCTTTCCGGAACTTTCGAATTTTCCGAGGCTCGAAGGCCGGATGCGCGATTTCATTGACATGACCCTTTCCCAAGACCTCTCGAAATTTCCGGACGCGCTCCACTTTAAAAAGCACGTGTCGAAAAAACTTCATGACATCGTGTTCGACGAAACGGGGAAAGAACCCGTCGTTCTGGTTCTCGTTCATTAGTGCGGGAATAAAAAACCGAAACTCCTTGGGGTTTCGGTTTTTTTCGAAGTACCGGCGTTCGTGGCCTGAAACGAAGGGGGCGCTTCGAATTGTAAAAAAACTTTTGCTTTTCCAAAAACGTAGTACACTGTCCCTCGTATAGGTCCGAACCTACCCGAAGCGATGAAGGGGGCGAAGCGTATACGGAATTATTTTTTCTTTTTTTCCTCATGCAGGGAACCGTTAAGAAGATTAAGAAAGAATCCGGATTCGGATTCGCTCGCCCGGAAGATGGATCTTCCGACGTGTTTTTCCACTTCACCGGCGTAGTTGGCGGAGCTTCCGCTTTCGAAGCCCTCGAAGAAGGACAGGCAGTCACGTTCGACATCGAACAGGGCAAGAAGGGACCTCAGGCAATCAACGTTTCGGCGGCCTAAGTCTTTTCCAGTCATTCGAAACCCCTCCCGTTTCCGGGAGGGGTTTCGTTTTTTGCGCGAATGTACGCCGTATGGTAGGATGAAGGAAAGAATAACCGCCTAAAACCATGGTAGAAAACCGTCTCACGCGTGCCATATCGACGCTTCGCGAAATTCGCGAAGCGCTCGATTCCATCGTCGAGGACACGAGGGCTTTGGCGGAGTTTGTCCATCACGTTACCGAATAATGTCCATCGACGCGAATTTTGACAAATTTTCCGAACCGTCGGTAAAACCCGTCGAAAGGGATTTGGAGGCATTGTCCGAACTTCCTTTCGAAACCGAAGAGGCAATGGCTGAACGGGAAGCGCGCCTTGCCGAACTCGTCGAAACCATCCGCTCGGAATTCTTTTTGGTTTCGAAGGGAATCGAAAGGCTTCGAGACGTGGAAGTCACGGTCGAAAATCTGCCGAAAATCGCCTTCGTTGCCGAACGTATCGCGGCCCTTGCGAACATTTCGCCTGAACTTGCCGAATATCCGGAGTTGCAGGGGGAATTTTCGGAGAGCGTCGTTGCTTTGGCCAACGCTTTCCTTCAGGTCGTGGGAAAAAAATTTGCCGGATCGAAAAACCCCGAGGAATGGTTCTCCGCCTACGTGGAAATGCGGACCATTCTTCAAAGCGCCATAAACCTTCTTGTTCGGTCTGGGAAACGGTAAACCGCCACTACCGACAACTTTTTTCGTAGCGTTCGGCAACCTTTTCCCAGTTTACGAGGTTCCAAAATTTTTCGACGTACTCGGCCCGACGGTTCCGGTAGTCAACGTAGTAGGCATGTTCCCAAACGTCGCAGGTAAGGAGCGGAACGTCTTCGCCCGCGAGCGGCGAGGCGGCGTTTGAGGTCGAAGTGATTGCGAGCGTTCCATTCGGTTGTAAAACCAGCCAAGCCCAACCCGAACCAAAGGTCTTGATCGCGGTTTCGGAAAATCTCGCCTTGAATGCCTCAAACGATCAAAAATCCTGGACGATGGCTTCCAGAAGGCTTCCCGAAGGCTCTCCTCCGGCGTTCGGAGCCAGAGATTCAAAGTAGAACGCGTGGTTCCAAATTTGGGCGGCGTTATTGAAAACGGGCCCCGCTCCGGCGGTTTTTACGATTTCTTCGAGCGAACGGTTTTCAAACGGGGTTCCGGGAACGAGGGCGTTGAGGTTATCGACGTAGGCCTTATGGTGTTTGCCGTGGTGGAACTCGAGGGTTTCCTCCGATATCCAAGGCGAAAGGGCGTTGGTTGCGTATGGCAGGGGTTGAAGTTCGAAGGGCATGGTTGATTGATGGAAAAAAGGGGCGTTCGTGCGGACGAAGGCGTGAAAAACTTCGCCGACGGGACATGGTATCGCGTTCTTTCCGATTGGCAACCCGGGCTTTACTCAAAAAGTTTTCTCCCTATCATGGGTTGGAAATTTCCCCCATTTTCCATGAAAAAATCCTTTGTTGCCGCAACGCTTTTGGCATCCGTCCTGCTCGTTTCCTGTTGACCCGCCTCTTCGTCGGTGGGCCCGCGGGTTTCCACGGTTTCCAAGTCCGTGGAATCACCCTCGTTCGGCCCCGCTTCGGCAAAGGTTGACGTCCGGGTGTTTTCCGATTTCCAGTGTCCGGCGTGCCAGCGGTTCCACGAACTCATCGAGCCGAAACTCCGCGAATACGCCGAATCGGGAAAAATATCGCTTTCGTATAAGAATTATCCCCTTCCGCAACATCAAAACGCCGAAGGGGACGCGCTCGCCTCGCTTTGCTCGCTCCCTTCCGGAAAATATCTGGAATACAGCAACGGCCTCTACCTTTTGGAAAAGGCTAAAATGAACGCCGACGTATCCGACGCCGAACGAAACGAAATCGCCCGGGTCGTTGGGGTGGAAAACCTCGACGAATTCTCCGCCTGCTTGAGCGAAGGATGGTACCTCGATCGAATCTCCCAAGACAAAAAGGAGGCTGACGCCCTCGGGCTCAACCATACCCCGTCGGTGTACTTCAACGGAAAAATCGTGGATTTTTCCAGCGTCGAACAGTTCTTTTCGATTCTTGACGCGACCATTTCATCCGCGCAATAACTTTTTCTTCCGCAAACCTCTCGACCCCCCGGTTTTCCGGGGGTTTTCCGTTCGTATTTGACATACTTAAAATTGGATTTATAAATACCAAGTTACGGCACTTCGAATAACCGATGAAAACCATGGATCAGCGCGTTTGAAGCGTTTTTCTCGCTCCCGGAACTCCCGCCGACGCACTGGAAGGTTTCGATTCCGAGCTTTTGCGCCACGG
The DNA here is from genome assembly GCA_024709505.1 of Candidatus Altimarinota bacterium. Taxonomy (GTDB): domain Bacteria; phylum Patescibacteriota; class Gracilibacteria; order BD1-5; family UBA2023; genus JANJWP01. Next base: position 77,500 of record JANJWP010000014.1, read on the forward strand.
ATCGTCTTCTCCGAACTACGAAAGAATTCAATCCCGCATGACGGAAGCGAGCGTTCGGGAAAAAGTTTCCGGACTCATGCGTCCCAGAAGCGCCAAGAAACTTCCGAAAAACGGCGTCGTCGCAGCCGTAGCCGATTTCGTTTCCGGAAAAAACTCCGAAATCCTTTCGCGCTTGGGATTGAACCTTTCCCAAAAAGGGGCGCTTGAAGCCGTCGCGTTCGAACTTCTGGAGAACGGATATCCGAGTCTTGCCGCAAAAACGGCAAAAGCCGCTTTCGAATCACGATCCGATTCCTTTTTCCGGAGCCGGTTTTGCGAGGTGTATTTGGCCGTTTTGGATCGCACCGACTTCGAATCGGTATCGGAATACCTCATTCGGGAAATCGCCGAGGGGCTCAAGATCCTCCGGGAATCTCTGCGGATTTTCGCCGATCCCGCCGATCCCGCCGACCACCTCTACCTCGGAAGGCTGTTCGAAAGCTGCGTGTCCGACTTCTCGCAAGGCGATCTGAAATTCGCCGCGCAATCCTACGGAAAGGCTTTGTCGCTTGGAAATACCGATGCCATTGCCTACATGGCCGAAATGCTTTTCCGCTCAAAGATGGAAGATGAAGGCATTGAATTTTTAGAAGGGATGTGGGAGAAATACCGCCTTCCAGAAACGATTCGCGATTTGGGGAACCGATATATTCTCCGCGGGGAATACGCCAAAGGGTTGCGGTGTTCCCGAATCGTCTCGCTTTTGGCCGGGGAATCCCAAATGGTAACGACGGCGCCTTCCGAGAAAACGATTTCGTTCCCTTCCGGAATGTTCGTTTGCCGTTCGTTTCTCCTCGCCCGGGAGCGTGCCGGAGGCATGGGGGCATATTTGCGAAAACCCGTCATGACTGCCGCTCACGATTGGCTTTCGTCGGAAGTCGAGAAAATTTCGGATCCCGCCTGCCTTTCTCAAAACGAACTCGACGACGCGTTTGAAAACCGCCTTGCTCTCCTGCAATTTGGGGCTATCGAACTTTCCAGCGCGGAATATGCCGTCTCCTATCTCAAGGAACTCGATTTCCACATGTCCCGGGAGGGCGGGAAGGAGTTCCTCATGGGCTATTTCGAAGAAAACTGGTCGCCGTATGCCCGCGCGTACGTGTATCGGATAGAGGAGGAATCGCTTGCGGAACTCGTTTCGGAAGATCGTCCGAAGTTTGGTGACTCAACCCCAGAAATTTCGGATTCGGTATCCGTTCCCGACGACGTGTTTGCGGATTTTTGAGATGCCATCGCGACCCACTTGGCCTATCTTTCGTATCGATTTCAGGCCATCGGGGATGAGGACGTGATGGAAAAGTTGAAGGAAACGGCCGCGCTCGTGACTCCTGCCGACGACCGGACTTCGAACGCCGACATCGCTTCGGCCGTCGAGTCGAACGCCGAGGATTTTCGCGAGCGCGGAAGGATCTTTGATGCCCTTTCCCCGGATTTGCGCGATTGGTATGCCGATTTGAGGTCCCGAATCGTCGAATCGCGCGGAGAATCGTTTTTTCGATGGCTGTTTTCGTGCGTGTACTTTCCGAACGGGGGATCCCTTGCGTTGGGTGGGAACGAGCTCATGTTCCATATCGTCGAAACGTATTTTTCGGGATTGGAAATCGCGGAAGAAACGCTCGAGCGAATGATGGAAGACCTTATCCGTTCCGGAATTTCCGATGAAGACGTCGCGCTCCTCTCGGAATTCCTGTTCGAATCCGGGGAGTTTTCCGCTGCCCTTGACTTTGCTTTTTCGGCAAAGGACGTTTCGAATCCGAACGTTCTCCGCCATCTTCTCCGCTCGGCCGTCAGCGTTCCGGATTTGGCCGAAAGCATCGACGCCGATTTTCAATCCTGGCTTTCGGAATCCGGATCGGAGCCGAAATTCCTGACCGATTTCGCCTACGAAGCGATGGAGGCTTCCCCTGAATCGGCCGTCATTCGGGGAAATTTAGCTATGGCGTACCACGCTTTCGCAAGGGATTCCGAAATTCTCCGTAAGGCGGTTCTTCCGGCATACGACCGGGCCTTTTCGCTTTGAGACGTCGAATCCGGAACGTATGCCGCACGAATCGCTGCATACGAATTGTCGGATCTTCCGGAAGCGAGACGGCGGATGCTTGCGGTATGTGACCGGGGTGATTCGAGGATACTTCAGGAACTCTGCGACGTCGCATGGAAAATGGGCGACAAAGAAGCCTTCGCGACGTATTTGTCCATGGCGGAAAAACACGAGCTTCCCAAGGTGGAAGAACTCCGTCTTCGCGATCGGTTCGCGGGGGATTTCGCGTCGAAAATCAAGGTGCTCGAACTTCTTCCGGGATATTTCGCTCCTCCGAAACGCGGGGTGTCGGAAGAGTTCCTTCGCGAATGCCGCGAGTTCGCTCTCTCGGTTTTTTCGCGTCTCGAAACGGAAGTTCCCGTCGATTTCGACGCCCTTCGTTCGGGTCTCGTGGCTGCCAGATTGCTCGCGCTTTTTCCCGAGTCCCCCGAAGAGGGCGTAAAACTCCTCGTGAAAGACCGCTTCCCCATGGCGGCTTACTACTTTCTCATGGCGGAAAGGCTTTTGTCATCCCCCGTCGAATCCAAGAAATTTCTCGAATATCTTCACGGACTTTCGGATTTGCGGTTGACCGCGCTTCAAATTGCCGGAGTCGCCGATTTTGGGGAAGAGGAATGGGAGCCGATTTACGCCATGGCCGAAATCCAGCATTTTTCCGAATCGTTTTCGGGCACATCCGGACATGCCGACATTCTTTTGCGGTGATCGTCGCTTCTCCGTAAGATTCCGGGAGGTGACGAATTCGCGAACGAAATCGCCGATCGGCTCGTTCCTCCGTCGGCTTCCGCCGTCAAATGGCATTAATTTCTCCGTAACGTTCCATGCCTTCGAACCGTCTCCTTTGCGGGACCGACATCGAATTCGAAGATTTCCGTTCCGGAGGGGAAGCGGTCGTTTTTTCCAAGACGCTTCCGGAAAATCCCGTCATTGAAGGATTGCGAGTTCCCCAGGAAGATTCGTTCGAAGGGCTCGTTTCTGAATGCCGAACGAAAACCGCCCGGGAAATATTTGCCGCCCTCTCCAACCGCGAGGCCGAATCGCGGTATGGATCGGCGAGTGCCGTCATCCGCAACGTCGCGTCCTGTCTCGAAGAATTCGACCTGGAACTTTCCCATGGGGTCCACGTGCGCAATTGGGAAGCATTTCGGGATTCCCACTCGCTCTTGCGGCTCATCCCCCTTTCGCTTCGCCTCCGAAAGCGCGAAGACGCGATGAAATACGCCCGGATAGCCCGGTATTTGGGCGAGGATATCGACCCCTACGTTCTTTTGTCCCATTCTTCCCTTAAGGGTTCCGAAACTCTCATCGAAGCCGTTCTTTCCGGAGCGATAACGCAAAACCCCGACGAAGTCCGCTATCTTTTGGATCACGAGGTCGAACGTTACGTGAATGAAAGCCGGTCCATCGAGGCCGAAGCGCTCAAGGGGCTCGATTTACGCTCCGAGGAAGCCTGGGAAATCCGTCTTCGGGCATTGGAATTCCGGTGACTCACCCTTTTGGATCCGGTATCGACCCGATCATATGCCCGGTTGCTCACGAGACTCGCGCACGGTACCGCCGATTTTGAAGGCGACGCCAAAACCTTCCTTTCGGAATTTTCCGTATCGGGAATTCCACTCGTTTCCGAGGCCCACTATTCCTTCGTAACCGGTGGAGATTTCTTGGCATCCGACGATCGGGCGTCCGTGGGCGAACTTTTTTTCCGCCGCCTCGGACATGCCATGGAACACTTTCTCGATTTCCGGTTCATCGAGCTCCACCGGGCTTTCGAAAAATTATTCGAAGCGCTTGGGTATTCTCCGGGGGTTGACGCCATGGTTTCGAATATCGCGATCCTTCGGAAACAGGGGAAATTCTTGGCTGCGCTCCCGGAAAGCGCGAGGAATTTTCGAAATCGGCTCCTCCGGGAGCTTTCGTCGGAAAATGGGAGCGCGTACTATCCCCGCGTCCGTTCCTTGGTCTTTTGATCCGAGCGGCCATTTTCTTTTAAAAACCAAGGGGTCGGCGCGCTTTTGCTCGTCGATCGGATTTCGCGGGAAGACGAAATATCCCAAGAAACCCTTCGGTTCGCCGAACGCCTTTCCGCCCTGCCGGTCATTCCGGAAGTCGCCTCTTTCGTCGCTTTCGCCTTCGCTCGGAAATCGCGGCATGCCGAGGCGGTCGAATGGCTTTCGAAATCGAACCTTTCCGATCCGGAAAATTCGGGACTGCTCCTCGATATTGTCGCGAATTTCCGGGAACTCGCCGACGTCGCGATCGAAGCCTTCCGTTCGTGAGCCCCGGTAATCCGATCGTCTTCGGAATTGGCTTTGGCAAAAGTTCGATCTCTCGTTTCCGGCATGGAAAATCCGGCTTTGGCCAAAGAAATGATGGCCGATGCCGAATCGGCTTTCGGGGAATTCGACCGGGCGCTCCGGTTGTATGCCGAATCCGCGGATTTAGGAAACGAAAGGGCCCTGAAGAAAGCGGCCGATCTTTGTTATGGCCTCGGACGTTTCGGCGAAGCCGAAGAAAAATACGCCGCCCTTTACGTTACCGGAAAGTTTCCCGAAGTGGCGCCAAAACTTTGCCTTTTCGCCTGCGAGAGGGAAGACCTCGAAGCTGCCGGGGGATTTTTTAGCGAAATGGACCGAACCGATCCGTCCAACGTCGAGGTCATCGCGGCCTACTATCTCGCGACCGGAAATCCTTTTTGAGGTTTGGGAAACCTTTCGATATTCCCGCCCGCCGTCATTGCCGAACTGTCCCTTTCGATCCGTGAAGAATACCGTTCGTATGCGACGTCGCTTTCGGCGGAAGTTTCGGAAGACGCAACGATGGACGGGCGTCCGCGTTCGGACGAACTTCTGCCGATTCTTCTCGGCCTCCGCTCCAAGGCCTGTTCTTTTTTACCGGACGTCGTTTCTGCCAAAAGGTACGCGCAATTTCTTTTGGATGGACTGAAAACCTTCGAACGGGAAGGGCGCGAAGCCGAATTCGACCGCGCTATCCTAGGTCTTTTGGCGCCCTGCCATAATCCGAAGCTCCTTGGATTCGCGCGGGGTGACGATGAGCTTCGTCGCGAGGCGGCCCTCAATTTGCTCATGGATGAAACCGCCGCGCTCGCGAAGTGCCATGAAGATTGTTTGTCGAATCCCGCGCTTCGAGTGGAGTATTCCGCCATGCTGCTTCTTTTTTCGGAAATCTTCGAATATTTTGGCGAAGACCTTTCCGGTTTTTTCCGCCATGCCGGAGCGAATGCCTTCTTAGGGGAGCCGACGGGGGATTTTACGGAATGGAATGCCGATTCAGTGCGGTTGCACTAAACATCTCAATCGGGGGAATCCGGAGCATTTCGCGGTTCATTGCCACCTCGTGGAGGTGACGGGAAATTGAACGCAATCAGGGTAACGATGCGTGAATGGCTAATTTTCAAGATGAGAAAACGCCCTTGCGAAAGGCTGTTTTCTAAAAATAATCGTTTCAATTATCGAAAAAAGAGCTTTTATCCGTTTTTTCGCGTCATTGAAATTCAACTGCTTCCGGGCCCCGCTTATTCGATTCTTTTCGGTTACCGTCGCCACTATCGCGACGCTTATCGTTTTGGAGATGGGATTCCGGGCATATTTTTCGGTAGTTCAGAATTATGACGTGGAAATGTGGAAATACGCCGTTTCCCTGAAAAAGTCGGTGGATGATCCTCGCTCTCATGTTCATATTCCGAACTCCTCCCGGCGCATCATGGGGGCCAGCGTTTCAATTAATTCGAAAGGCCTTCGGGATCGCGAATATTCTTATGAAAAATCCGAGGGGACTTTTCGAATCCTCGTCCTTGGCGATTCGGTAACCTTCGGTTTCGGGGTTGAAATGGAACGGACGTATCCGAAACTCCTCGAGAAGTGGCTCAACGAATCCGGAAAACGGAATTATGAAGTCATCAATGCCGGAGTGGGGAATTATAACACCCTTCAAGAACTCTCGGCATACGAGTTGGATCTTTTCCGATACCGTCCGGACATGATCGTGCTCGGATTTTATTTGAACGATGCGGAAAAGACCCAAAAATACGTTGAAAATTTCCTTTCGAAACGTAGCATCTCCTACGCGTTTATCGTGAGTGCTTGGAGAAAGATCGCGGCCGTCATGAATCCGAACCTCCGATACGGCGAATATTATTCCTTGCTGTATTCGTGAGATTCCCTGCGCGACTACGAAGCGAACATCTTCCGGATGCGGTCACTGCTTAATCCGGAAAACACCGTCGTCGTGCTTATTCCCGAACTCCACCAAACCCAGCCCTATCCCTTTGCATCCGTGCACGAGGCCGTCGCGGAACGCTTCCGAAAACACGGATATTCCGTTTTTGACTCCGCACCCGCTCTTGCCGTCTCGAATCCGGAGTCGCTTTGGGTGGCGTGGGACGACGTTCATCCAAACGTTCGATGACACGAACTCATCGCGAAGTTTATTTTCGAAAATGTTTTCCATGCCCATTGACCTTAAGGGAACTGCCAAGTCTCCGGGAGTCTTCTCGGAAATAGCGTTTTACCTTCGTCGCGAGAAGAAATACTGGCTCGTTCCCATGATTGCCATCTTGCTGCTTTTCAGCGCGTTGCTGGTATTTTCGCAGGCGGCCCCGGCAGTTTCGCCCTTCATTTACACGCTGTTCTAGCCTTTTGGACATGTCGCCCAAAAATGAAGCAATCGTCCATTTTTCGGGATGATCCGACTCCACTCTCGCCGCCGCCTTGTTTGCCGAAAGGTTTGATAGGGTCCATTTGTTGACATTTGACCGATTTTCTTTCGTTGGAGCCAAAGACCACACCCTGCTGAATTACCGAAAGCTTTGTGATACCTACGGTCCCGAAAAATTTGTCCGCACCGTGGTTCCCATAGGGAATTGGCATAAATTCATCGGATACGAACGGTACTGGCATTTCGTTCGGAAATATCGCTTGGGGACCGTGGCGCTCATGTTTTCGAAGCTCTCCATGTATTGGTTTTCGTCACTCTACGCCATTCGGGGCGGCATTCGTACCGTCGGTGACGGAATGGTGCCCTACATGGATCTTTATCCCGATCAAAACCTTAGAATCAGCATCGAAAGGCTCCGTCGGTTTTTTAAAAAATTCGGAATTTCTTATGAAAATCCCGTTTATGGAATTTCCGAACGGGTCGAATCCATGCTGTATGATCGCGGGATTACCGATTTTCCGGAGGTACGTTGAACCAAAGACGACAAGCAGGTATTTTACGCCGAACAGGTTCTCTTCGCGCTCTTTTTGAAATACTATGTCACCAAGCATTCGAAAGAAGGGTACGAAACCGTTGTAGGAGCCCTTTTTTCCGAAAAGATCGACATGATGGAAATTGAAGTGGGGAAGTGGCGGGCAGGGGAATCGACAATCCTCGATCGGCTTTTCGGATCGTAATCGTCACACAAGCGCGGCATGAAACGCTCGAATCTTCATCCCATCGAAAAAATTCATTCGATACATCACCGGTTCAACGCGGTATTTTCCGCCCCTTTGTACTTTATTGGCGCCATCGTCTCCGGGGTTCTGCTGATTTCTCCGTATTGGCAGAGGATGCTTCTCGCATTCCTCGTGAACGCGTTGTTCAACCGCCCGGCGGTGTATTTTTCGTATTTCGCCGAATTCGTAGGGAAAAGGATGAACCGGCTAATCGTTTCGATCTTCTACGTTCTCATTTTCGGTGCCTATTCCCTCTGATGGAGGATTGTCCATTTCAGGGTTCCGACGCGCTCGACGAACTGGATTTCCAAACGTCGGCCCGTTTCCGAAAATGACTACCTATACCAAAGTTAACATGTACGTTCTCGGACTTTCCTTCTTTTACCATAATTCGGCCGCCTGCCTTTTGAAAGACGGTGAAATTGTCGCGGCTTGCGAGGAGGAGCGCTTGAGCCGGGTTAAAAATGATCCGGGATTTCCCCTCCGTTCGGTTGAGTTCTGTCTCCAGCGCGCTGGAATCGGAATCGAAGACGTCGAATTGGTAGCTTTTTACGAGAAGCCCTTTCTCAAACTGGAACGCACCGTCATATCCCACATTCAGAATTGGCCCAAGGCATTTTTCGAATTTCCGAAAATCTTCGAATCCGCGCTTACGAAAACCACGAGAATTCCACAAACGATCCGAAAGGAACTGGGGTATCGCGGGGATACGGTATTCGTCCGACATCACGAAGCCCATGCGGCAAGCGCGTTCTATACGTCTCCTTTTTCGGACTCCGCAATCGTTACCGTGGATGGGGTGGGCGAATGGGATACTACGACCATCTGAATGGGGTCGGGAAATTCCGTAGAACTTTTGGAATCGGTGGCATACCCCGATTCGCTCGGACTGTTTTACAGCGCTTTCACGCAATACTTGTGATTCGAAGTAAACGAAGGGGAATACAAGGTCATGGGACTTGCTCCATACGGAGTTCCACGCTTCAAGGAGCTTATTTTCGATCGGATTCTCCGTCTTTTCCCGGACGGCAGCTATTCGCTCAATGCCGACTTTTTCCGGTACGCCCATTCGGACTCGATGATTTGTCCCGAAAAATTCCGCGAGTGCTTCGGTTTCTTGCCGAGAACCCCCCAAGAGCCTTTTCGACAGGAGCATTTCGATGTCGCCGCAAGCGCGCAATCCGTTTTTGAAGAGGCTCTTGAAGCGGTATGCCGGAGAGCGGTCGATTCTACGGGATGTCGCCGGATTTGCCTTGCCGGAGGCTCGGCGCTCAATTGCGTCGCCAACTCCAGGATACTCCTTTCGGGAATTGCCGACGACGTTTGGGTGTTTCCGGCGGCCGGAGATGCCGGAGGGGCCGTGGGAGCGGCGCTCTTCGCTTGGCATCGGCTTTTAGGAAACGAACGTCCAAACCCACGACCCTTGACCGACGTTTTTTGGGGGCCGGAATTTTCCGACGAATCCATTGCGGAATATCTTTCACGCACGGGAATCCCCTTCCATTCATATGGTGAGGAGGCACTTTCCGCAGCGGTATCGTGACTCCTTTCCTGTCAGAAGGTCATCTGATGGTTTCAGTGACGTATGGAATTCGGTCCTAGGGCGCTTGGAAATCGGAGCATATTGGCCGATGCCCGGAATCCGGAAAATTGGAACCGGGTGAATCGGAAGATTAAATTCCGCGAAAGTTTTCGTCCCTTTGCTCCATCCATTCTTCAAGAACGGTTTCGAGACCGTTTCGTTTTTCCAAAATCGGATTCCCCGTTCATGCTCTTTACCGCCAGGGCGAAGACGGGTGATTTTCCGGCGGCGACCCATGTTGACGGTTCATCGCGCGTACAAACGGTGGATGAGAGGAATGGGAGGTTTTTCCGATTATTGAGCGATTTTGAAAAGAATTTCGGATCTCCGGCGCTCGTGAACACCTCGTTCAACGTTGCCGGAGCCCCCATTGTTTGCTCCCCTCAAAACGCGTATCAATGCTTTTTGCGTACTGACATGGACGTTCTTGTACTGGGTAATTGCGTCGTGGAAAAATCCGATATTCCTTTCGCGAGGAAATTTTCGGAATCTTCGTATAAATAACGGAATTTTAATGGAAATATTTGCGGATTGCGGATTGTAAATTACAATTTCGACCGGATGACATTCGGGTTTTTACCAGTCACATTCGAATCACCATGCTGAAATCGCCCATTGTCCGGCATTGCCACGAAAAAGCCAAGTCTCCAAAAAAAATCGCGGGATTTACTTTGGCTGAACTCATTGTCGTCGTAGCCATGCTGGCCATCCTTGCCACCATAGGGTTCCTCTCTTTGTCGGGCTATCGCGGCGACGCTCGCGAATCGGTCATCCGCACCAATATCCGCTCCGTTTATACCGCCATAGCCGCCGAAAGTGCGGTTACCGGAAGATCGATGCGCTACTACGTCAAACACGATCCGAATTATTCCTTTACCGGCGGTTCGGCCATAGTCATGTTCGATGGACTCCCCATCATGTTGCAGTGAGGCGAATGGAACCAACCCCTAACCAATTATTCGGCCGGAAATCCCGATTACGAAAAACTTCGATTGAATAGGGACGAATTCAAAATCGCCCTCCTTGATCGCCAACCAATCGTACTTTCCTTCCTTTCGGCCTTCGCGGATACCGATTCTGACTATCTCCTCGTCGGAGCGGTCGATGTGAACGAAGGATCCGGTTCCGTGCGCAACCGTTCTTTTTCCCAGGTTGCCGCAGTGCTCGAAAACAACAAAGCTGCCGTTATCGGGGATTATCCGACGGTTACGTCCACCGATCTCGTCGCCGGGCTCGTGCGAGACGTAACGAACGATTCATCCACCTGAGCCCTCGTTGACGGTGCCGCCATTGGTGACGCCCCTTCCTGCGCGGCCACGACGATGTCCGGATACGCGGTTTCTTCGATGCTTCACGGACAAAGCCAGAACGTTTCCAAAACCGTTTCCAACGGCACGGCTCAAACATTGGCCACCTGTACGAATGGCACGGTGGCTTTGGGATCAGAAATTCCTACCTGCGATCCCGATTACGTTCCGGCACCGGGACCGACGTGCGTTCGCGACACGTGTTCCGGAGCGTTTCCCGCTCATGCCCAAACGAACGGCAATGAAGGAACTTCTTCCTGGCATTATTCCGAAACTTCCGAAAATTGCGCGTTCACTTGTCTGTCGGGGTATTCGTGGGATGGCTCGGCATGCCGTGCCGATTGTTCGACTCCCGCTTCCCAAGAGCATTCGTCCCTTACTTACGCGCTCTCGGAAATTCGAACGCTTCCCCATGGGGGGAATGAGACCATAATCGGAACCTCCGTCTTCGGATCCGTTCCGGCTAACGGAATCCTTTCGGCATCGTTTGCGTTTTCGTGTAATGACGGAATTCTTTCGGTATCTTCTTCGAATGGATCCGCTTCATGTCCATCCAACTATTCTTGGAATTCCCAATGGTCGTCCCCGGCTTGCGCGGCGAACGTCCAAACGTTCAATTGCGTTCCGAAGCCGTCTTCCGGCACCGTATGGAATACCGTCTCGAATTATTCTCAAACTTGGAACGGTTCCGCATGGTTTCCGGCGGATTCCGTGACCGCGTACGACGTTTCCCCAAGTTCAACCGAGTGTCGTTACGCCTGCGATTCCGGATACGGATGGAGCGGAACGGCTTGCATGCCCACCGTTAACGGATCGTGCTCGGCGACTGTTGCAACCTGTACGGCCGGATCCGTCTCGGGTGACAACGGTTCGACCGCCTGCGGAACCACGCGAACGTGGTCGTGCGTTGGGCAATATGGAGGAACCACCGCTTCTTGTTCCAAGGCGAATCCGGCCTGTCCGATTAACGGATCGTGCTCGGCAACCGCGGGCCAATGCTCGTCCGGAACCCCCACTGGTGACAACGGTTCGACCGCCTGCGCGACCACTCGGACTTGGACGTGCCAGGGAGCGAACGGCGGAACGAACGCGAGCTGCTCGATTTCGATTCCGGCATGTACCTACGGATGGTATGCCAGCACGCCCTTGACAGTCGATCCGGAATACGGTTGGCGCACTGGAAATGGAATTTGCCGCCGGAGCGATGGCGTGACCGTAAAATCAGCATACATTATGTGTTTTGATTGAGGCAATACTTCCGGATACGTTACCGGAGATTGCCATGGATATCCCGATGCCAACGCGGCTTATGAAATTTATTGCCCGTAAACCTTTTATGAATCACCTTTCTGTTTTCGCTTTGATAAGCGCGCTGCTTTTGTCGTCTTGCGCTTCTTCCAATCAGGAATCCGTCTCGTCTTCCGGAACGCAAGGCATTTCGGAATCCGCGTCGTCTTCCGGAACCTTGTCAAAACGCCCCAATCGAAAACCGATCGTCGAATCTCCGCAATCCGTAAAAGCGCCGGATATTGAAAAACAAAAGGAGTTCGTGGAAAAATCCCGGAAAAATCTCGAATCCCTCATCATGATGGGGTTCGACGAATGCGGTTCCAAAAAACACGAAACCCTGGTCCGTGAACTGGAAGGCGCATGGAAAAATTCGGGCGGCAATATCTCGAACGGTTTTTCGGCCCGGGTTTCGAAGTGCAAGATTCGGGCCGCCGCGAGGGAATCGAAATCGTGCGAATCCACTTTCTCGGCGGAACGTGAAATTTCTGAATGCAAACGCCTGTCGGATGCGTTGTCCGTCGTGCGAAAAGCATCCCATGGAGATGAATCGAAGTCCGGATCTTTTGCCGTATATTCCCAATATTTCGGGAATGTTCGGGACTTTCCTCCTGAAAAATTCGCCTCTCCGCAGTAATCGATGCCGAAAATTCATCTCCGCGTTTCCGCCTTCCGCCTTCCGCCTCCTTTTTTTCGCGGGGTAATTTTTCGGATTTTCTCGATCGGACTCTCGATCGGACTCTCGATTGCCATGGTGGAAATCGTGTTGAGGTGTTTTTTTCCTCAGCCGAACAACCATCTCGTCGAATACCGTCCGCCCGGATTCTTTTTTAACCGTCCAAATTTCTCGGATACCTATGCCGTCACCACGGGGCCCCTCAATGTCGCAGGATTTCGAGTGGACCGATACGTCCTTTCCGTGAAAACCAATTCGGTAGGAATGCGGTCCGATACGGAATATCCGATTGAGAAAACCCAGACGTCCACCCGGGTTCTTCTACTGGGGGATTCGGTCGGATTCGGCTTTCCCGTTCCGCTTGAAGAAACCTTCGCGGCTCGACTTGAGGGGATGTTTTCGGATTGGGAAATCCTCAATGGTTCCTATGTCGCCGCGCGTCCATCGACCCTAGCAAAAGCCTATCGGATTTTTTGGAACGGGTATTCCCCCGACGTCGTCATCCTCCAGTGATTGGTATGATCGCCTTTGGAAGACCACGTATCCGGTGATTCCGCTTGACCTGACCGTTCCCAAATCGAATCCCTTTCGGCATTCTCTCGGGATTATCGGCAGCACCTCCGTTTTGACGTTGCGGGCAATGAGGAGCTTGATTTTTCTCAAACGGGCTTTCCGGAAGGATTGGTGGATACTCCGCACCAAGACTCCTGGTACTCCCGCTCGCACGTTTATCGTCTTTGGGAGTCTTCGTTGCGACGGAAGCCCTCGTATTTTTCGGTGACTTCCGATTCCCGTTCGTTCTTGGAGCTTCGGACCCGCGCCCGTGATTACCGTAAAACCGTGGCCTACGTGAAAGATCTCCGCGCTCGCGTGGAGTCTTCGGGATGAAGGTTTTTGTTCGTTTTGGTTCCCAATCGATTCGGTTGTTCCAAGATGACTTTCGCCCAGTGGAAGTCACGCTTCTCGGGACTCTCCGAATCGAGTCCCGAAGGTAGCGGTTCGACTCATGCTGATTGGCAGAACGTTCTCAGGCTTCTCGAAAGCGACGGGACTGAAACCGTCGATCTTTCGGAAACCCTCTGCAAGGAAGAAAATTTTTATGAAAACGAAGTCCATCCCAATAGTGCCGCCCATGCCGTCATAGCCGAAAAGATTGCCGAACGCTTCCGTTTCGGGGAGTCTCGGTAAGGGAGGAAATCGCGAACTAAGGAAGGAATTTGGCTCAAGAATCGAGTTTCGGATCAGGAACGCTCTCGATTTCGAACGGTTCCAACGCTTCGATTTCGGATTTCGAACGCTCTTTTTCCCATCTCCGTTCGGAGATTTGGATTTTTACGGGAATCGACGGTTCCCTTTGGGGAAGACGGGAAACGAGCGAGACCGAGAGAACGAGATTTTTAAAAAGAAAGAGCGTTACGGCAATCGCCGCGACAAGTCTCCATCACCGGTGCGTTGAGAATGGCCTTCGGAGAGAACGTTTCATTTGCCAAAATGGTTAGCGCCAGGTGACGAACAGGTATGCTACGACGAATGCCACGTATGAAAAAAAGAGCGCGAAAATCCTTTTTTCATCGTATTTTTTCGCGTTTACCAACGCATAGAACGTGCATCATCCGATGGTTGATGCGGTAAGGGTGAAAGCCGAGACGTCTCCTAAAATCAAGGGAACCGAAAGGCATCCGGCGATTCCCATGCCCCCGATGATTTTCTTTCCTCTTTCGAGTCCGAAAATCCCTGGAATCGTTACGATGCCGTCGATTTTGTCCCCCTCGTAATCTTTTATATCCTTAAACGGAGTCGCAAGGGTATAAAACACGAGCATGGCGAGCGCGATTTCAAAAGGAAAATCCAACACGGAACCGGGGAGTACGAGGGCGTATCCGGACATGAGGGTGATGAGATAGGCTCCCGCAAGGGCGAGATTTGCTATGATCGGAATGGCTTTGAATCGGAAAGTCGAGGAAGAATACAGATAACTGATAGCCGATTTTGTTAGAATGAATACGAAAAACACGCCCGAAACGAAAATGGCGAGCGAGTAGGACAAAAAGAGCGAAACGATAGCGAATTCCTTCATGCGTTCGACGCTCACGGTTCCCGTAACGATGGGGCGATCGGTCATTGAAACCGCATCTCCCTTCCGATCTGCGATATCGTTGTGGCACACTGCCGAAAACCACTCCAAAATCATCGCGAGAATTGCGACGGAGATGACGATGAGGTCCATGGAATCCCAAGTTCGCGATTCGGAATCAAGCGAGCTTCCCAATACCGCTCCAAGCACGACGAGCACCACGACGTGAACGGTTCGGTTCGGCCGGAGATTTTTCATCATCGAAGCGAATTCTTTCGGATTGTATCGGTACCAAACGTAGCCGACGATTGGAATGAGCAATCCCAGGAGGAATACCGAATACATGTGCCGTATCGTGAATTCCGGAAAATGGGAGGCCCCTAAGGAAAGCGTGGCTTCCGTGATTCTGAGCCCCGATAATTGGGTAACCATGGGAATCACGAAGGAGAGTGGGAAAAGCCCTGCGGCAAAAAAAACGAGCGCTCCGACTCCTCGCAGCAGGCTCCCGGTTTTTTCGAACACGTACCAAAAGGCTACCGCGAGCAGAACGGCGATTTCAATATGGATTCCGTAGTTGTTCCCGAGTTGGACGAATTTTCCATCGGGGATGAGGCCGAGATTCAAAGGACCCGATATTACGTAGTTTGCGAAAAACGTGAAGAATTCCGGCCACGGCATCGGGGTTTGGAAGTATTGGTAGGATGTTCCGGTATGCTTGTCGAGGGAGGTTCCCACGATTGCGTCAATCGTTATGGGGAGAAATAGGATGAGCATGAGCGAAAGCACGAACGCCGAAACCTTGGTAATCTTCTCTCGGCTCCAAAAATGGAGAATGGCAATCGCCCCCACGAAAGAAACCGCATAAAAGAGGGGCAAGTGGATGAAATAAAATCGGGGGGAGAGGCCGACGAACGGAAAAAACCCCTGCTGGGTTACGAACCCCTCGATGAATGACCGTATCGCCACGATGGCGAGGAAGGCCAAAACCCATTCCAAAAGCGGGACGTTCCGTTTTTCCATGGCCGAAATGATTGTTCCGACGAGGCTTATTTTTTCCTTTCCCATACGTATTTTGTAAATTCTATGAGACGTTCGTAAGCTTCGTTTCCGAAATCCTTTCGGAACGCGCGGCAATTTTGGAGCGCCATTTCAAGGCGGAGTTCTCCGATTCGCTCCGATTCGTGGATCGCTCAGGATTCCATCATGGCCGATATCACTTTCCCGACGCATTCCGGAGATGCTTTCGGATTTCCGAGAGCGTCGCTTTGGAAATCGGGGCGAATGCGCATGAGGCAGGTGTGTGGGAATGTCTTTTTTCCTTGCCGTATGTCGGAACCGATCTCCCGACCCTTGCTTCCTCAGATTCCCAAGTCGAGCAAATCATCTTTAATCTGAAAGCAAATCGCCACGTTTTCGGCATATGGACGGACGTTTCGGATGAATGTCTCCGAAGCACCGGCCAATATCGCCCCGAAAGCCGCGCTGGCCTCCAAAAGCCTGCCGGTTTTTAATATGGCCAAGTCGAAATACGCTTCCTCCGAGGTTTCGGTTGCCGATTCGTATTCTAAGTCGAGCGCCTGTCCGATGTTGTCGAAAAACGACGTATTGAGATACGTTCGGATTGCCCGCTCTTTCGTTTGCCATTTCAGATTTGATTCCAATAAGGCTTCGAGACCGAACGTGAAGAGAAGTTTTCCGGAAATGATCCCTTGTACGGCTCCATATCTTTTTGTCGGCCCCGCATAGATGGGGGACTGGCCCGAAGGAGTTTTAGCGGAAGGAAATTCCCGTTCGAATTGGGAGTGTATCGTGGGCATTCCCCGCCGCTCGGAATCTTCGTCGTAAATATCGTCGTGAACGAGGGTGTAATTGTGGAACAATTCGAAGGCGAAAGCGCTCTCGGACACTTCTTGGGCATCCTGTCCGGAAATTCCTTCGTAAAAAAGGCACGTCAATGCCGGACGCAGCATCTTTCCTCCACTTCCGCACATACGCTGAATTTTTTCAAGATGCGACCGAAAAAGGTTCGGGGTTCACTCGGGAAACGAATGGAGCCTCGATTCGAGAAACCGGTTCATCGATTCCCGCAGATGGTTGGAATACCGCTCCGCCGTTTCAAAAAAAGCCATGGTGTTTGAAGTGACTGGCCGCAATTCTATGGAGAAACCGCGGAAAACCAAGCGATACCGAAGAGGGCGTTTCGGCCTCCGGTTTGGCCGGCACTTCTTTCTCGGAGTTGCATTCGGCGAATCTCGATTTACACTTTCCCGGTATCGGACCGCCCCAATTCCCATGAAACCGAAATTCGTTTTCGCCGCCTCGATCGACCTTACCTCGGTCTGCAATCTTGATTGTCGGCATTGCTATCTCGAAAAACGCTCCGATCGCGATCTTTCGGATTCCCAGTGGATCGAGAGGATCGAGTCGCTTAAACGCGAACATCCATTGCTCCTCCATGCGGTATGGTTTGGCGGAGAGCCGTTATTGCGTCGAAAACTGCTGGTCGAATTGCTTTCCCGTTTCCGATACAACTCCGTGTTCAGCAATGGGCTCTTGCCGCTTTCCGGATTGCCCGAAAATTGCGCCGTTCAGATTTCGATTGACGGAACCGAAAAAATTCACGACTTCATTCGGGGGGAGTGAACGTTCCGCAAAACGATCGCGAACATGTTGAGCGCCCCGGAGAACCGATATGCCGTCTCTTTTACGATTAACCGCTTCAATGCCGATTGCATCGAAGAAACGGTTGAGTTTTTCGCGCGCCCCGACGCTCCGAAAATTTTGGGCATTCATTTCAATTTCCATACGTGTCGAGATGTTTCCGACATCTTTGGGATTGAGGATGTAAAAAGGCAGGAAGTTCTCGATTTGATGGAAAAACTCCATGCAAAGCACCGGGATTTGCTGTTCATTACCCCCACAATGATTCGGGACTTGCGCCCTACTCCGCGGATTTATACGAAGAACTGCCCCTTCAATACGGGATTCATGGTAAGCATTGATTCCATGGGAAATCGCAAAACCCCTTGTTGGTACGGAGAAAGTCGCTGTGAAGATTGCGGATGTTGCCTCGCTTACGAGTATTCCCCCAAAAACCTTTTCCATCCACAAGCGGCATGGAAACTGGCCCGGCTCTTTGCCAATTCTCGATAGGACATGCCCCTTTCTTTCCCGCCATTGGTGGCGGCGTTCGACATAACGTCCGCTTGTCCGCTCGATTGCCGGCATTGCTATCTCGAAAAACGCTCCGATCAAGATTTGGCGGATGGCGAATGGCGTTTGAAAATCCAAAAAATCCGCAAAGAATTCCCGTTTCTCGTTCGAGCCCTATGGTTGGGGGGCGAACCGCTCCTCCGGAAGAATCTCCTTGCTGAACTCATGGGGTATTTTCCGTACAATTCGATTTTCACGAGCGGTTCGATACCATTTTCCGGATTGCCCGAAAACTGCGTCATCCAGGTTTCCATCGATGGAACCGAAAGCGTTCATGATTGGATACGCTGACCGGGAAGTTTTGCGAAAACCGTTTCAAATATTTCAGTTTATCCGGAAGGAAAGCTCACCATCGCGATGACGGTGAACAAATGGAATCGCGATAGTCTTGCCGAGGTTGCGGAGCGTTTTGCGAATTTTTCTCCAAAAATTCTCGCGATGCACTTTATTTTCCACACCTCCAGAGGAGTTTCCGATCCAATGGGACTCTCTTTCGAAGAGAGGGCGGAGGTTGTCAAAACGATCTTGAAACTCCGTCAAAAATACGGAAATTTCATCATGTTGACTTCTAAGATGGGCAAAATCCTTGAAAACCAGACGGCACTGGTTCACGGATGTCCGTTCGTAACGGGAACTGCCGTCAGTTTCGATTCCATGGGAAATCGCAAGAGCCCGTGTTGGTACGGAAAGTCTCTCTGTTCCCATTGTGGCTGCAGCATCGCGTTCGAGGCCTCTGCGGAAAATTTCTTCGATTTCCCATCCGTACGGCAGATGTGGAGGGTTTTTCGAAACTTTCCGTAGTTTCCTTATTGCGAATTGTCACGACTGAACGAGAATGCTCCGGCAGGGTTTGCGAACGGAGCGTTTTCCGCTATACTCCGGTTTGTCCGCGCGGATTCTTCTTTCGCGAAAAATTCGCCATGACCGGAGCGTCGTGGCCGGTTTTTTGCGAAATGCCTTACGCGCGGCACTAATCCGTAACCGGCCATTTTCATGATTCCCGGACTCTCCGATAAGAACGTCGTGGACAAGCGTCCCGTCGTTAAATCCTACGTCGTCGGCGGAAAGAAGTTCACCTTCGAATCCGCCCGCCTCGCACTCCTTGCCAACGGTTCCGCCGTCGTTCGCGACGAAGACGGAAATTATCTTCTGACGACCGTTGGACTCAAAGACGAAGCCAATCCTTCCGCGGCGTTTTTTCCGCTCACGGTGGAATTCCAAGAGAAATACTATGCCGCCGGAAAAATCGGTGGAAACCGCTTCATGAAACGCGAAGGCCGTCCGAGCGAAACCGCCGTGCTCAACTCCCGTCTCATCGATCGTCCGATTCGCCCGATGTTCCCGAAGGGTTCTTTGAACGAGGTTCAAATCATTTCCACCATCCTTTCTTCTTCCGGCGTTTCCGATTATGGATTTCACGGAATTACCGGGGCTTCTTTGGCGCTCCAGCTTGCCGGAGTCGTCGAATTCGAAGGGCCCGTCTCGGGCGTGCGAATCGCGCTCACCGACGGGGGTTTCGTGTTCGATCCGACTTTCGACGTGCTCGAAAAATCCAAGCTCGACCTTACCGTCGCCGGTACCGCCGACGCCATCACCATGGTCGAATCCCAGGGGCAGGAAATCGACGATTCCACCATGCTCGCGGCATTCGAATTCGCTCACGCCCTCATTAAGGAACTCTGCGCGGCCCAGGTAGATTTCGTAAAGGAATATCAAAAATCCCACGCGCTTCCGGAATTCCGCTTCACCGTCCGCGAAACGGATCGCGAACTTGAAACGTTCGTTATGGAAACGGTCACCGACGAGCTTGTCGCCCCGCTTTTCGGTACCGGAAAATCCGAATTTCATGACCGTCTCCATGATCTTGAAGACGCGGTAATCGAAAAATTCGATCTTGCGGCATATGCCGAAAAGGTTTCCGAAGATCCGACCTTACCAGGCGTTAACGCCGTCGAAACGGAACTTCGTGAACACGTCTACGGCGCCGTGAAGAAGAAGATGCGCGCCAAGGTCCTCTCGACCCGCGTCCGTCTGGACGGTCGAGCCCCTGGTGATGTTCGTCAGGTTCGCGCATCTGCGGGCATTCTTCCGAAAGTTCACGGCTCCGTGCTTTTCGAACGCGGCATCACCCAGGCGCTTTCGATCACGACCTTGGGCGGCCCGGGCGACATCCAAATCGTTGATGACATGTTCGAGGAAGATACCAAGCGCTATATCCACCACTATAATTTCCCCCCGTTTTCGGTGGGGGAGGTCAAGCCGCTTCGCGGCGTTGGCCGCCGTGAGGTCGGCCATGGCCGGCTTGCCGAAAAAGCCCTTGAACCAGTTCTTCCGCCGCTCGAATCCTTTCCGTACTTTATCCGCGTGGTTTCCGAAATCACCACCTGTAACGGCTCGTCTTCGATGGCTTCCGTCTGCGGTTCTTCGCTCTCCCTTATGGACGCTGGCGTACCGATCCGCGCGATGGTCGCGGGCGTCGCGATGGGCATGGTCTACGACGACGATACCGGAAAGTACGAAATCCTTTCCGACATCCAAGCGCAGGAAGACTTTCTTGGAGACCTCGACTTCAAGGTCGCGGGAACCGAACGTGGCATCACCGCGCTTCAGATGGACTGCAAGATCGCGGGACTTTCGCTCGATGTCGTGAAGCGCGTTCTCGAACAATCGAGGGGCGCTCTCGGATATATCCGCACCGAAATGTCCAAGGAACTCGCCCTTCCGCGCAAGGAACTCTCGCCGAACGCCCCATCTATCCTCTCGCTCACCATTCCGGTAGAACGCATCCGCGAACTTATCGGCAAGGGCGGGGAAATGATTCAGAAAATCTGCCGGGATTTTTCGGTCGAAGTTGACGTGAAGGACGACGGATTCGTATCGATTACCGCGAAAACCCAGGAAAACGGTCAAAACGCCCTCGCGTTCGTCAAGGAACTCCTTCGTGAAATCGAACCGGGTGAGCTGCTCGAAGGCAAGGTCGTCAAAATTCTCGAAGGCGTTGGCGCCATCGTCGAACTTGGCAAGCAATCGGGCATGATCCATATTTCCAAAATCGCCAAGGAGCGGGTGGAAAATATCGAAAAATACGTCAACGTCGGCGACGTGGTAAAAGTCAAAGTCCTTACCGTTGACAAGGAAAAAGGCCGAATCGGCCTCGAGCGCATCGTTGCGGAATAGGGACTTCGAACATCGTTTCGAGAGTGTCCGCGCCGATTTTCGAAGCCAAGAAAAAGGGCAACCCGTAGGTTGCCCGGCCATGCGTTCTTTTGGCAGTACGTTGCGAAGTCGCCCGAAGGCCGACCAACCATCCTTTCGGAGGCTCCAAGGGGAAGAACGCCTTCCTTGGTCGAACGAGACGGAGCCGGAGCCCCATCACCTCCTTTCAGCGGAAATCGGTGGAAGCGGCAGGGGAGCATCCGCCGGGAATGGAAACGTGCGATTCTCCGCCGCCTCCAAACTTGAGCGACGCGTTCGCGTCGCTTCGTGCACCGTGTTTCATCTTCATGACGACTCCTTCCAGAAAGGTTTTGATCGTTTGCGCGGAATCCTACACCGTGGGGCCCCGCATGAAAAAGTTGTGTTTGACGTCGTTTGCGAAGATACTCTCCTCGTCCTAGTCCGGAAAAGATTCCGTACTGAATCCTTATAATCCCCTGAAATTAAATGTCAAGAACCTTTCCGACATTCGCCTTCGCCCTTGGGCGCGAGTTTAAGCTTTCTGTTGCGGAAATCGCTTCCGTATGCGGTTTTTGATCCATCGTTTCAGTTTCTCCCGAGCTGGCGCTCGTCCGGCTCGAGAGCCGTGAAAAAGCCCTTGAGACATTCGCGAAACTCGGCGGTTCAATCCGGCTGTTCGAAATCCGTTCGGAATGCGCTTCGACCGAATTCGCGACCAAGTCTTCCGAATATCTCCGAACGGCCATGTCCAAAGAAGGGAAGCACTCCTTCGCGTTGGCCTCCGTTTGAACGCAGTTGCCGCTCATCGAACTTTCGCTTCGCGTGAAGAAGTTTCTTAAAAACGACTTTTCCGTCCGCGCCTGCAATACTTCCGATAAAACCATCAATGCTGCCGCTTTCAAGAAGGGAAAGCTTTCCAAAACCCTTTTGGAAACCGCATATCTCGAAGTAGAGCGAAAAGGGTATTTCGCCATCACTCTCGCCTGCCAGGACGTTGACGCCTTCGCGGCCCGCGACATGAACAAAGGCCGCGACATGGAGGTGGGAATGCTTCCTCCGAAGCTTGCCCGAATGATGGTCAATCTCGTGTCTGGTCGCGGAAACGCGGAATCTTCCGACAACGCCAAGCATTCTTTCGTGCCGAAACGGATATATGATCCGTTCTGCGGACTTTGAACCGTTCTGATCGAAGCGCTCGACCTTGGATACCGCGACCTTCTTGGAACCGACATTTCCGAGAAAATGGCCGAATCGACGGCGAAATCCCTCGAACCCCTCTGCGAAGACGTCGGCGCCGATTTTCGAACCTACGTTCTCGATGCGAAAAAGATCGCGTCCCAACCCGAATTCGTTCGTGGCGCCGCCATCGTTACCGAAGGGTATTTAGGGGAAATCCAATCCGCTAAGACCGTTACCGCCGCATCCGTCGCGGACCA
Organism: Candidatus Altimarinota bacterium; assembly: GCA_024709505.1. Taxonomy (GTDB): domain Bacteria; phylum Patescibacteriota; class Gracilibacteria; order BD1-5; family UBA2023; genus JANJWP01. The sequence continues at coordinate 99,785 of JANJWP010000014.1, forward strand.
AAAAAAAGCCCTCTATCCGATGTACGAAGGCTTTTTCCAAGGACTTCGCCAACTTGACCACAAAGGTACCGTCGTCATGTGCGTGCCGTTTTGGGAAGTGGATGGAAAATACGTGTTTTTCGAGGAATTCTTTGAAATTCTTAAAAAATACGGATTTTATTCCGACAGCCTCCTTCCGAAGGAATTTTCGGTTCAGGCAACGAAATTCGGATCGCTTCTCTACAAGCGTCCGGGGCAGACCGTCGGCCGCGAAATCGTGCGCGTCGTCCCGGGGCGGGTCATCAAGAAAGATCGCAATCCCGAAGGACGTGGACTCTACGAAGACCGGGGGTACGGAAAATCCGAACGTCCGGATTCCTTCGAACGGAGTGTCCGTCCGGAAAGGAACGAAAAACCCGAGGGCGCCAAACCGAAAGGAAATCCCCATGCCAAACCTCCGGGATTCGTAAAGCCCGGATTCTCCGGCGGACGCAATTCCAACGAGTTCGGTTGACGCGGGGGTTTCGGCGGACGTTCGAATTTCGGCGGCGGACGGAGCGGCGGAGGGGGTGGAGCTTCCCGCACGGGCCGTTCGGCCGGAAGGGGAAGATAGGCCCAAATGGAAAACCGCCCGCGTGAAGCGGGCGGTTTTTTGTCCGTCAGAGCGAAATGCGAATGGTGCCGGTGAGTTTCCCCACCGTTTCCATGCGCTTTCCGTTCACGTTGACGTAATAACGGTTGACGCCGTCTTCCAGTTCCGCCTCGCCGGAAGAATCCGTATGGCCTTCGCGGTCATGTTGGCGGAAATTTCCGGTAGTTTGGGCGAAAACGTGGGCGCCCTCGACGGGCTTTCCGTTACGGGTAACGATGACGGTTGCCATGAAGCACCTCCTTTCAAAATGGATTCGATGGCCGTGTGCCACGATACCATTTTCCGGTTTTTCGGGCAAGGAGAAAAACCCCGTCTCCCCAATCCTCCGACCCCTTTTTGACAGCCCTTGCAAAATATGATGCAATATCGTGGCATTTTTCTTTCCCCTTACGATGGATACGCGGCAGGAAATTATTCAAAAATCCTACGAGCTTCTCGTCATGATGGAACGCGTGACCGGATACGAACCCGGAGAAGCGTTTTATCGGTCGGTCGTTGAGGCATTGAGGAACGTGCCGGAAGAAGATTTGCCCGAAACGTTCGTAAAAATCGCCGATATCGTGACGAATTCCGTTGATCGAATGGCTGAAGAAATCAGTCAAATACGCAAACTGGCCCTCTCCGAAGAGGAAATTGAAAGCCGGACGAAAGAGATCGAAGAAGTTTCCACGCTCCTTAATTTTTAATTTTTCGAATATGTCAGGATTTGAAACCGCTCGCGCCGAAGCCATGAAAACGTGCGGAACCGACATCCAGGGTGACGGATATGTCCTCGATACCAAGTCGGCTTTCGACAGCGCGAAAAGGAATATCGAAAAGAAAATGGGATACATAGATAAGAAACTCGGGGGAGTCGATAAGGAATTCGGAAAAATTTCCGAAGCCCTCGCGAAGAACGGGCATGCCGCTTGCGGTCAAGTTGCCGAAGCCCTGAGCTGAGCCTGGAAAGGAGAAATCAATCTTGCCGCGCCAAAAGTCCAGCCTTCTCAAACGGCACAAGCGAAACCCTCTCCCGAATCTCCTCAGACTGCCAAGGTGGATTTGGGAAACATCACCGCTTATGCGGCCGGAACGTCGCGCACCGATAGGATGATGAAAGAAATGGGCATTTAAAACGGCTTTCCGATGTCTTCCAATTCGTTCGAAACCGAAAAATTTTCCGACGAACTGATTGCCGATTTCATTGAAACCGGCAATTTTCGTGGGCTGAAAGGCGTTGCGGGCGCCATCGAATACCTGACGAAAAAGGATCTTTCCGCACTTCGGAACCAATCTGAACGAAGCGCTCTCTCAAAAGACGTCCGCCGCGTTTCTCGGGCCGAGTCGTCGATTATCGACGGATTTTCGTTTTTCGTTCTTTCGTGAGGGGTGAACATTGTTTTGACCGAACATGAAAAAAAACACAACATCCGCCCATTCATTCCGGACATAGCGATGCTCTTTCGTCTTCGAAATCGTAGAAATCCCGAAGAACTTCACAAACTCACCATCCTCGAATCGAAAGGCGATACTCGAGAGTATTCCCTTCGAATTGATTTTTGAACGGGAAAGGACGGGAAGGCGTTCATCAAGAACATCCGCATCGAGAGGATATTCGAAGAGGAAATCCAGCGTTCTCCCGAAGACGCTTCAAGGTACGAATCGCCTGAAACGTTCGCGTAATGGATTTTAGCGGGGAAAATTGCTTCTAAACGGAATTTCTCCACCCAATTTTCACATTCGCGTATTGACATCGTAAGGAAGTATGGGAAAATCTCCGGCAAGAAGTTCCGGAAGCCGCGCCCTATTTCCTTTCTTTTGTCCCATGGCAACGCAACACCACGGCGTTCCGGGCAACCAGCTCTCCCTCGAACTTGAGGCGACCGCCCGGAGATATCGCAACGCCCCTTCGCTCCGAGATCGTGACTCCGTTCCGGATTATTCCCGCCCCGTTCGGCATGAAGCGCCGAAACGCAACGTATTCCATCCCGAAGGAAGCTTTATCGGCGACGATCGCTTCGCCCTCAAGGTTTCCCATCTTGGACAAGCCTATCTTATCCAAGGGGGGTACCACGTTCGCATCGAGCGTTCGTTTTCCGACGGTACCATATACGCGGTCATCGTGGATCGGGTTTCAGTGGATCGGATATACTTGTACCGAAACGGCGCGTATACCTTCGTTCCGGTTTTGAAACACGTGGCAGACCGTCTTTCCCACCTTGCCGCCGAAATCCTGAAGAATCCCGAACATAATCGAACGCTCGCGGCCCGTCGTTCGGCGTAACTATTTGTTCGCGACCCATCGCGATTCTGATTTTCCGCTCCCCACGCCGCTTGATTAATTCGGATTTTCCGTATCATGTCCAGGCCTTCCGTAAAAAGGAGGCCTTTTCCTTTCGTGGAAAAGTCCGCGCGGGCAATTTTGCCCCTGTAGTTCAGTGGATAGAACAAGGCACTCCTAAGGCTTAGACACAAGTTCGATTCTTGTCGGGGGCACCAGTTCAAAACCCCCTCTCCCGCGCGGCTTAGTCCTTCAACTTTCGCATGGACCCTACGTCCCTCATCATTTTCCTCTCCCTCATTACCCTTTCGGCTTTCTTTTCCGGAACCGAAATCGCGCTCATGTCCCTCTCGGAACATACCGTTCAGGGGTACGTGAAAGAAAAACGCGCGGGATCCCGCTCGCTTTGAAGGATTAAGAAAAAAAACGACCGGTTGCTCATTACCATCCTCATCGGGAACAATCTCGCCAACGTCGCCGCCTCCGCGCTCGCGACGGTCGCGTCGATCAAGATTGCCGAATCGTTTTCCCTTCCGGGAGAATACGGAATCGGTATCGCCACCGGTGCGGTGACGATGATATTGCTCCTTTTCGGGGAAATCACTCCGAAATCCATCGCTTCGAAGTATGCGGGCCCCATTTCGCTCGCGGTCGCCCCGTTTTATGAGATACTCATGACGGCGCTCACGCCGATTACCGTCGCCATAGAATGGTTCGTCATCGGAATCCGCCGTGCTTTCGGAACCCCTGATCGCGCCCCTTCGATGACTTCCGAGGAACTTGAAGCGTTCATCGATATTTCCCACGAACAAGGGGCCGTCGAAACCCACGAACATAAAAAAATCAAGGGCGTTCTCGATCTCTCCGAAACCGAAGCGTCTTCGGTTATGACGCCCCGGGTTAAGGTTGACTTCATTTCCAAGGAATCGACCATCGACGAGGCCATCGACATTTTTCTTGCCCTTTCGCACACCCGTCTTCCCGTTTACGGCGAAGACAGTGACGACGTTGACCACGTCGTTACCCTTCGGGAAGTTCTTTCTTGGCAAAAACAGGGAATCGGCGCGACGAAGCTCGCCGATTTGGACTTGGAAAAAATCATCAAAGTTCCTTTGACCAAGCCGCTCGATCAGATATTCGAAACCTTTCAGAAGTCCCGCAAGCACATCGCGCTCGTCATGGATGAATACGGCGGCGTTGCCGGAATCGTCACTCTCGAAGACATCGTCGAAGAAGTGTTTTGAGACATTAAGGACGAAAAAGACCGCGAAGAGGTTTTCATCCGTCGCCGCGGCGACGGATCGCTTCACGTCAAGGGTGAAGTTGGACTCGAAGACGCCCTCGAACATTTCGGGAACGTCGATCTCTTCCAATACGGCCTTGGATCATACGAAGGGGAAACCGTATCCTACGTGATTATCGCGCTTCTCGAGGCCTTTCCGGACAATGGCGAAACGATTTTCGTCGGAACGATTGACGACGGCTTCGAATTCACGGTCGAAAAGGTGGTTGACAACACGATCGAGGACGTCCGGATCATGCGAAAAAAGAAAGAAGAACCCAAAAAACCGAAAAAACGCTAAAACCACTTTTCTTACCCATTCCGCATGCTCGCGAGAATCACTATCGTCGGACGTCCGAACGTTGGAAAATCCAGCCTTTTCAACGCTTTGGCCGGCATCCGAATCGCCATCGTTTCCGATATCGAAAACACCACCCGCGACATCGTCGAACACAAGGTTCACGACGAGGAATTCGGAGTTTCGTACCTTTTGGCCGATTCCGGAGGTTTGGCTTTCGGAACCGATGACGAAATTTTAAAAGACGTCCGCAAGCGCGTCGAAGAATCCATCGGACGGAGCGATTTGGTCGTGTTCGTGCTCGAATACGATAAGATCACATCCTTCGACGACGAAATCGCCAAACTTTTACGCCGTTCTGGAAAACCGGTCATCGTGCTCGCGAACAAGGCTGACAATCCCGAGCGTGAGCGCGAGGCCTTCGCGCTCCTGTCGCTTGGATTCGACGATTTTGCGGTAGCATCCGTTTCCCACGGTCGTGGACTTTTTCATCTCCGCGAAAAGATCGCCGAATTTCTCCGGAAAAACGAATTTTCCATCACCGAACCGGAATATTCCGACGAGGTTTTGAAGATGGCCATCATCGGACGTCCAAACGTGGGAAAATCGAGCCTCATCAATGCCATGACCGGAGAGAACCGCGTCATGGTACGCGACATGCCGGGAACGACCCGCGACGCCATCGACACTGAAATTGCCCACAACGGCGAAAAAATCGTCCTTATCGATACGGCCGGAATCCGCCGCTCGGGAAAGATTGGTTCGGGAAACATCGAAGACTGGAGCGTGCTTCGGAGCGAACGTGCGGTCGAACGCTCTGACGTCGCGGTCATCGTCATGGATGCCGACGAAGGAATCACCGGCCAAGACCAAGCCATCGTGGGGAAAGCCATCGAGGCAAAAAAAGGACTGATTTTCGTCTTCAACAAATGGGACAAGGTGTTGGCCCGCCCTGATACCGATGCCGAAGAAATCGGCGAACGCTACCGCCGCTACGTCGCGAGCCGGCTGGACTTCTGCGACTATGCGGAAGCGCTTTTCACGTCCGCCATCGACGGAAAGAAGATCGACGACATTCTCGACATTGCTCTCGCCATCAAGAAAGAACGTCGCAAGCGCGTAAAGACTGCCGTCTTCAATGAATTTTTGGAACAGGTTACCCTTCAGCACGCGCCCACGGGCAACCGAAAATCGCACAAGCCCAAAGTATACTACGGTTCGCAGGTCGATATCGAACCGCCCCGCTTCGTTATTTCGGTCAACAACGAGGGGCACTTTCATTTCAGCTATCCGCGCTACCTCGAAAACCGCATTCGCGAACATTTCGGATTTTCGGGAACGCCCATCGAAATCGAACTCAAAGGACGCACGAGCATCTTCAAGAAGGGCGGGGGACTCAAGGAGCCCGAAGAAATCGCCGCCATCAAGGCTGAACGTGATATCGAACGCACGAAAGAAAACCTCAAGCAACAGAAGGAACGTCGAAAATTCAAGTCGTAAAAAATTCTCCGGAGATGGTTATGCCCCCGTTCCGTTGCGAAGTATTTTTTCGAGCGCTTGCTTTGCCTGCGTAAGATCGATTTCGGTTCCCGTCGCACGGGCTTTTCTCAAACTTTCCGCCTCTTCGGTTTCCATTCGTTCAACTTCGGACGAAGCGAGGTGCTCCGCAAGCGCGAATTCGTTGCCTTGGACGGCCTCCATCCAATCGAATTCGATCGTGCCGTTATTGCGAAACCCGATTTTTTCCAATACCATCGCGAATTTATAGAGCGTCTTGCGTATTTCGGGGTACTCGCACGGATAAGGAATCTTAAAATAGACGTTCCGCGCGATTTTTCCGCTTTCAACGAGGGGTTCTTCGGTGAATTCGAGTTCTTCGACGGCGAATTTTTCCAAAACCCCGGCTTCCCTTATCGCACGGAGTCCCGCGAGTTTCCATGGATCGTCGGTGGTGACCCGGGCAATCACCTCGATATCCCGATGGTCTTTGCCGAGTTTTTCGATTTCTTCCTCGGTCAATCCGCGTCCGACGTACAAATCAAGGTCGCTCATGCCCTCCGTAAGCCATTTTATGCGAAACGGTTGGGGATCGGGATTTCCAAAGACGTAATCGAAAAACTTGTCCTCGAAAACCGCTTCGAGGGTTTCCTCGTAGAACCGGTAGCGGTCGTATCCGCTTTCCGAAGGACCGAACGGCATTTTTAGCGTTTGAGGGTTGCGGCCTTGAGGCGGTCGTAGATTGACCGGGCATCGGAGAGATTGGATGCGGCAAGTTCCCGGTAAAATCTGGAACCGGTTCGTTCGTAGGCGGAAAGGTTGGCGAAGTAGTGGTCGAGGGAATATGCGAGGTATTCAAGTTCGTTCGCGGTGTCGGCCAAGCGGTAAGCCGAAATCCGTCCGTCTTCGAATCGGCGGAGCGTTTCGTTCTTGGCCTTCGAGAGAAAATACAGGCCGTCCCGGTAGCTTGCCGCGTTCGCAGGGTTTTTAAACGAATAGCTTCCCAGAGAAATTTTCTGAACGCGCGTTTTTTCCGGGGAATTCGCCACGACCCGATCCAGAAAAAAATCGGCGTTGGCGGACGAAGTTGAAACGAGCGCCAAAATTGCTAGAATCGCCGCACTAAGCCGTTTCATATATGGAAAAAAGAAAAAGTATACAAATTTTTTATAGGTAAATTGATTAACTTGTCAAGCATTTTCCGGAAAACGTCCGGGAATTCCTCCGGAGTTTCGGTTTCCGATGTGATGGGAACCGTTTCCATCGTCGCGCTCGTATCCTTTTCGTGGTACGTTTCCGGGGTCGAATCGGCCCTTGCTACGGTTTTGGCGCTTGTTGCTTACGGATTCTTGTTCTACGTGGCGAGAATCCTTTATGGACATGCGTTTCGAAAGGATTTTCCAAAACTGCGGGATTTTTTTCGAACCTACGTTCGAAGAATGGGGATGATCATATTCGCCGTCGGCTTCTTCATCGGAGGATTTTCGGCATACCAAAACGAAATCGACCCGGCCAAACTTCCGGAATATGTCATTTCCAATGGGGAAAAGACGGTTCGTTTCCGTGCCATGGCGCATATCGCATCGGAGGCGTTCTACGATGCGGTTAAGGCCGACATTGCCCAGGCGCGCTCCGAAGGTTTCGTGCTTTTTTATGAATGAGTTCGTCCGTGAACGCCCGAAAATGCCCGGAAATTCGACGCGCTCATGGGGTTCAAGTTCGACGAGAACCTGTACGCCGCGATGTCGAAGCTCTACGGTCTTGTTCCCCAAGATCAAGCATACCTTGCCGGAGCTTCCGATTCGCGCGACCGAAACGTGGACGTGAGCGTTGACGACATCGTTTCGGCCTACGAGAAACGCCGTTGACCCGTTTCGATTGAAGCGTCGGCATCCGGATCGACCGAGGTCTCCGTTGATCTCGCGAAAATCATGGCGGAAGAGGCCGATCGGCTCCGTCCCCGCGAACTCTCCGCCGTGCGCTACGTCAACCGGGCCATCATGGGATTCGTCATTAAAAACCGGGATGCCGGGGAAGCCGCTTTTGCCTGATTGGGGAAAGAAGACCTGTTTTCCTCGATTTTGGACGACCGGAACGAAATTCTCGTCGAGGCCATCATTTCTTCCGAAGAACCGAAGATATTCGTTACCTATGGACTCCTCCATTTCGACGGAGTGTTCAAGCTCCTCCAAGAACGCGACCCCCGTTGGAAAATCGCTGCCGGAATCCGAAACCTCCATCCGACGCTGCCATAGTCCTTGCGTTCTCCCGCTTTCCCAATAGGATGGAGAATCCTAAAAACCGCTTTCGAAACCCCTCAGGAAATGAAAAAAACGCCCACCCTAAAAAAACCGTCCGAAAAAAAATCTTCCGGACTCTTGCGAACCGTTCCGCCCAAGCAGCCCAATGCCCCAGGAGGACGACGCCCCGCACGTCCGAATCCGTTTCTCGTGCTTTTTTTGGTCGCGCTCGTCGTCTCGTCGTTCTTCGCGATTTTTTCAGGTTCGCCTAAGGAAGAAGTCAACGACAAAGCCGCGCTTTCGGACGTCGTGGCCAATTACCATTCGGGAACCTATTCCGAAATCGTCATCGAGGGGATGACCCTTCTTGCTAAGCGCCCCGAAAAAGAAAAAGTCGTCGGCGAAACGGTGGTAAAATACGTTGAGGTCGATAAAATCCTCCTCCCTCCCAATGACGGCCTCGTCGATCTTGGATTCAATTCCAAGGATGTCGCGACGAAGATCGTCATCAAAGATGACTCGGTAAGCAAAATGCTTTTGGAGCTCCTTCCGACCCTCTTTTTAGCGCTTCTGCTCATCGGTGCGGTATTCTTTGTATTTTCCCGCATGGGCGGGGGAGGATCCAATCCGATGGCGTTCATCAAGTCTCGTGCCAGAGTGTACGACCCAAAGGCGAAAGACAAGGTTACCTTTGCCGACGTCGCGGGTTCCGAAGAGGAAAAAGAAGATTTGACCGAAGTCGTTGATTTTTTGAAGAATCCCAAAAAATACCGCGACCTTGGGGCGAAAATTCCTCGCGGAGTCCTCATGGCCGGTCCTCCCGGAACCGGTAAGACCCTCCTTGCCCGCGCGGTGGCCGGAGAAGCCGGGGTTCCGTTTTTCTCGATTTCCGGTTCCGAATTCGTCGAAATGTTCGTCGGCGTCGGAGCGGCGCGCGTTCGCGACCTCTTCAAGGAAGCGAAGGAAAAAGCCCCCTCTATCATCTTTATCGACGAAATCGACGCTATCGGCAAGCGTCGTTCTCCCGGAATCGGCGGCGGACACGATGAACGCGAACAGACCCTCAACCAAATCCTTACCGAAATGGACGGGTTCGACAACGAAACCTCCGTCATCGTCCTCGCCGCGACCAACCGTGCCGACGTTCTCGATAAGGCGCTTTTGCGTCCGGGACGCTTCGACCGGAAAATCGTCATCAACCTTCCGAATCTCGAAGATCGTAAAAAAATCCTCGCCGTCCATGCCAAGGGAAAGCCCTTGGCTCCCGACGTCGATTTCGCGAAGATCGCCGCGACGACCGTGGGGTTCTCCGGAGCTGACCTCGGAAATCTCTTGAACGAAGCGGCCATTCTCGCCGGAAAGCTTTCTTCGAAGACCATTACCGCCGACATGATCCAAAAGTCCATCGAAAAGGTCGTGATGGGCAATACGAAGAAGTCGATGCGGATGACCGAGCTTGAAAAAAAGATCACGGCGTACCACGAGGTCGGCCATGCCATCGTTGGAAAAATGCTTGCGCACACCGACCCGGTCCATAAGATTTCCATCATTCCGCGCGGAGGTGCCGGAGGGGTAACCTGGTTCCTGCCCGAAAAAGACCGGACCTACGTTTCCAAAGCCAAATATTTCGACGAACTTGCGACTTTTTACGGAGGCCGTGCCGCCGAAGAGGTGTTTTTCGGGTCGGAAAACGTCACGACTGGCGCTTCAAGCGACATCGAACGGGCAACCGAAATCGCCCGTTCGATGGTCATGCGCTATGGCTTTGACGACGAACTCGGACCGGAAAATTTCGCCGCCGAACAAGTTGCCGGAAACTATCTCGGAGCCGAAGGGTCGGGGAAAATCGTCTCGGAACGAACGCAGGAAAAAATCGACGAAAAGGTTCGGGAGATATTGAAAACTTCGTATGCCAAGGCCCGATGAATCATCGAGACCCATCGCGAACTCCACGAAAAAATCGCCCTCGTGCTTTTAGAGAAAGAAGAAATGCTGCGCGAAGAATTCGACGCTTATTTCGAAGGTACTGACGGGGTTCCCGAAAAAGCCGTGGCATAACCGAAAAACCTCATGTGAGACGCAACGCTTTCCGAGCTCGAATCCACTGCGCGGGACCTTCGTCAAAAAGTGGCCGAACGACGCAAAGCTTCTTCCGTTTCAACCGCTTCGATTGCGGCCGCGAAGGTTTTGGATTTGCGTATCGACGAGCCGCCCAAAAGACCGAAACCGGAACGGGTCGCCTATAAGGGCGCCCTTGCCAAGGATATGGCCGAATTGGAACGCGAAATCGAAATGGTGGACGGGAAGGCGGCGGACCTTTTGAAGAAATATGAAGTGACTTCGGAAAAAATTGAAGCGGGGGGCGAAATTCTTTCCCATCTGAATTCCGACGACTTCGTTCATGAGGCCGTCGTTCATGAGCTCGAACGCGGCAACGTGCTCGAATTGGATATCGAGGGATTCGATTCTTTCCGCATACTGAAGGTTTCGCCTACCGAAATGGTTTCGATCCGAACGGATGCGAAAACCAAGCGCGTCGTCCGATTTGAGCGATCGATATGCTTGGTGGAAATCAGGGCTCCCGGAAAAAAACCCGGACGAAAAGAACTCGTCGTTACGTTTCCCATTGCGGAAGGGGAGCTTCTCGTGTGTCACGATCCCAAGACCCAGGAGCTTCTCGTCAAATGCCCTATTCTTTCGGTTCAAACGAACCGAAAGACTCTAAAGGACCGATTCCTGCTCCTGTTTGCCAAGAAAGGGCGATAGGGGCGATTTTTTTCGGGATTTTTTCCGTTTTTTTCTCCGGCGCCATCGCACAAGATTCGGGGGCTTTCAACCCCGTTTCCATGCCTATTTCCCGTATCGCCGTTTTCGCGCTTTTTGTCGCCCTCCTTCCGTTTTCCCAATCGGTGGCGTTTCCGTTTTTTTCGGAACTTCTTCCCAATACCGAAGACGATTTGAATCTCGAATATTTTTCGGTCTCCAACGCATCCTGCGAACCGCTCGCGCTTTCCGGGCATTCCGTTTCCGACGCCGCGGGAAAGACCTTCGTTTTCAGTGTCGAAGACGTGCTTTTGCCCCGTTGAACCCTCACGGTTTCGAGAAGTCGAAGCAAAATCGCCCTGAATAACGAAAACGAAACCCTCAAGATATTCGATTCCGCCCAAACGATTTTGGACGAGTTTTCCTACGTTTCTTCTTCGAAGGGCGTTCCCATCGTTCGAACGGGCTTTCCGGTTCCGGAATGCCCGTTCTTGGAATCCGGCACGGCTTTTGAAACCGCAACCGGCACCGCCGATCCGGCAACGGATTTTGATTCTTCGGAAGCTCCCGTTGAAAATTCGCCCGTCGAAAGTTCTTTTTCCGGATCCGAAGGGCATTCGTCGATCCAGGCCGGAATGGAAACTTCCGAAGAGGTCGAATTGGCCCAAACGGGATCAACCGCCTCGTGAACGGAGAGCGTTTCGAGCGATTCGCCTTCGCCTTCTTTCCCGTCTCCACCCCCGTCTCCACCCCAGGTTCCGGGTCCGTTAGCAGCATCCGCAATGGTTTTTTCAACCCCGAGCCCCGTCGTTCCCGTTTCCTTCTCCCGAGCTTCCCCCGATTTCGTCACGATATCCGATACGAACGGTGACGGACGTTTCGATACCGTTGAAATCCGATATTCCGAAAACCTTTCGGGAACCGCTTCCCCAGAAGATTTCGCCCTCTATTCGCAAAGCGGTGGGCTCTATGCGCAGAAGGCCGCAACCGTTCCGGGGTATTTTTCGACGGCGCGAATCTCGAAAAACCTCCTGATTCTCACGCTTTCGGGAACCGTCCTTGAGAAGTCCAAACTCAAAGTGAACGCTTCGACTTCCTCGGAATTTCGGATGAAAAGTCTTTCGTCCTCGAAACTCCTTACCGAATCGTCCGGATTGCCGGTTCAGGCAATTACCCTTACGACCTCGTTTTCCGGATATTCTTCGGAGCGCATCGCATTCGTTCCTCCGCCCCCCGAACCCGCTTCCGGGATTTCGGCGTCCTCGTCCGATTCGGTGCGTTTCGAAGAGGCTTCCGACGAATCTTCTTTCAACATTTTCCCAAACGATTCGGACGGCATCGAATCTTCCCGGGAAAATGGGGGATTCATCGGCGAGAGCACGTCGTTTGTCGGCGATGGAGATTCCGTTGAACCGGAGATTCCTTCGATCCCCGAGGGATTTGGCATCGTCGCCTCCGCGGGAGTGGATAGAATTTCTCCCGGAAAATATCGGTACGTGTGTTTTTCTTCCGCTTCCTGCCCCGTTTCGTTTAAAGTCGAAGGGGTTCCAAAAGGAGCGAAAGGATATTGGGAGTTTTCCGACGGAAGGATTCGACACGGAGCTTCGACGTCCACTTTGGGGAAAAAACCCAAAGCGACCTACTCGCTTTCCTACGTCCTGAAACTTTCAGGTGGAACGATCCGTTTTCCTTTATCGCTCATTGTCGGCGGCGAAGAGCTCGAAACGATTTCCGGAAGTTCGTCCGAAAGGGAATCTTTCGTTGCCGCAACATCCGCATGATTGGAATATCCGTCCAAAATCGATGCTTCGGAACGGATGTCCGATCCTCTCGCGCCGTCCCAAAAATCACTGGCGCCCCCTGAGCGATCCGCGTTTTCATCCTCGGTTGCGAAGATCGTTTCCGCCGCCCTGGCCGCGCTGTTCCTCTGACTTTTCGGCGGCGCTTGGTTTTCGACGCGTTTTCGGACTTGAAGGCTCGAAGAAACGTCGTAATATCGGCGCATGCAGAATAAAATTTCGAAGCTTCTCCGCTGCGCTCCCTGTTTGATATCGTTCCTCCTCGGTTTTTTGGCGTTTTCCCTCGCGTTCGCTTATTTTTTCCGCTACGATTTGGCGGTGGGGAATCTCGGCGGCGCTTATGCCCGGGCTGAAATCGTCGCGGCACTCGCTAACGCCGTGCTTTTTGGGGCTTACCTTTCGATGGCGACGTATCGTTTCATCCTTTTTAAAAATTCCTCCAAGGGCCACTCCGGATTAGCGGCCGCTTGAGCCTTCTTTTCCGCTTTGGTCGCCGGATGCCCCGCGTGTGCGCCCACCCTCGCGAGCGTTCTCGGCCTTTCGGGATTCGTATCCGTTTTTCCCGGAGGGGGGCTCGGATTGAAAGTTCTCGGGGCCGCGCTCCTTTCGTATTCGGTCGTCTTGACTTACCGCAATCTCGAAGCCTGTAAAATCAGGGGATAGCCCAAATTTCAATGGGGAGCATTTTTTAAACGGGCTCCGTTGGCAAAACGGGGCTTTTCGATATGATTGCCCGCATCCATCCTTTTTCAAACCGCCATGAAACCCATTACCAAATGCGTCATCGCCGCCGCCGGATACGGAACCCGTTTTCTTCCGGCGACCAAGGCCATGCCAAAAGAAATGCTTCCAGTCGTGGATAAGCCGGTACTCCAATATCTCGTCGAAGAGGCGGTTGCCGCCGGAATCACCGACATCGTCATCGTGACGGGCCGCGGAAAACATTCCATTGAAGACCACTTCGACACCTCGTTCGAACTCGAATACACCCTCGTGGAAAAGAAAAAACACGCGCTTCTCGCGTCGGTCGAAAACATTCCCAATCTCGCGAGGATCGCCTACGTCCGCCAACCCATACCGAAAGGCGACGGCGATGCGATTCTCCGTGCCCGCACCTTCGTTGGCGACGAGCCGTGCCTCGTGCTTTTCGGGGACGACCTCATCAAAGGAAAAAAAGGCGGTGCCGAACAGCTCATCGAGGCGTTTTCGCGCAAGCAGGCTCCGGTCATCGCGCTCGAACGGATTTCCGACGAGAAAGTTTCTTCCTATGGCATCGTCGAATCATCCTCTTCCGAAGGACGGATGCATAAGGTCGATCGATTTTTAGAAAAACCGAGGGCCGAAGAAACGTCTTCGCGCCTTTGAGCGATAGGAAAATACGTCATTACGCCCGAAGTTTTCGATTATATCGTTAAATCCGGAGGAGCCACGAGCAAAGACGGCGAACTCCGCCTTGCCGATGCGTTTGCCGCAATGGTTGCCGACCGTGATATTTACGGCCTCGAGATGGAGGGTATCCGCTATGATACGGGAGACAAGCTTGGATTCATCAAAGCGACGATAGATTTCGCCTTGGAACGCGACGATTTGGGTCCGGCGCTGAAGGAATTTTTGAAGACGAGGGTCTAGTCCGCTTCGTTCTTTCCGTTCATGCGCCTCGACCTCTACCTTGCCGAAACCCGCTCCATCTCGCGTAACCGGGCGAGGTTTTTAATCGAACAGGGGCTCGTGAAAGTAGGCGGCATATTGGCAAAAAAACCCGCGCTCGAAATTCTTGACGACGCTCTCCAATCCGTCGAGGTTGCGGAAGATTTGAGAACGCGGTACGTCGCTCGCAGCGCCGTGAAACTCGAACGCTTCCTCACCGCAGAAAATATCCGGTTGGACGGCGTCGAATGCTTGGATGTCGGTTCTTCCACCGGCGGTTTCGTGCAGGTTCTCTTGGCAAATGGCGCTTCCAAGGTAGCGGCCGTGGACGTTTGAAGCAATCAACTGCACCCGACGCTCCGAACGGATGCCCGCATAGAAATCCATGAAAACACCGACGTCCGCGATTTTTTTCCAGGACGCACGTTTGCGTTCGTTACCGCCGACCTCTCGTTCATTCCGCTCGAAAAAGTATTGCCGGACATTGTCCGTCTTGCTTCTCCGAACGCCCGGGCCGTCCTCTTGTTTAAGCCGCAATTCGAGGTAGGAAAAGAAAACCTCACGAAAAAAAACTACGTCGCCCGCGATAAAAAATCGATTGACGCAGCGCTTTCGAATTTTCGAAAAGCCGCCGAAACCCTCGGCTTCGAAGAACGTTCTTTCCGCGAATCCGCATTGCCCGGAGAAGCTGGAAATCGTGAATACTTCTTCCTTTTTTCGAAAGCCTAGCCGGACGGGTTTCCGCCGTTCAAAATGGCCTCGACTTTTTGCGGCACCGGAAATTCTTTTGGAGAATCCGCCGAAAGGACTTCTTTTAGGAACGGATAGGCATCGAGCGCCATCCGATCTATCTCCCGTTTCGAAAAGGATTTTTTTTCGATCGACCTTTTTACGAGTTCTTCGATGAGGAGCGGGAGCCGAATGTCGATTTTCTCGCGCCGTGCGACGTTCCATGCGGTCTCCATGTCTTCCAGCGCGACTTTCGCGACGAAAAGCTTTCGTAAATCCCCACCGTTCAAAAGGTATTCGGCCACCTTTTTTTCGCCCCTCGCGTAGCTCGCGTCCTTGTGCTGGGCTCAGCGGTATCCCATGGGATAATTCCTTTTCCTTCGCAAAAGCAGGGAAACCTCATCCGCATGGGAATTTCCGGACATGCGGTATTGCAATCGTATCAGGGTGCGCAATTCTTCTCCGGTAAGGATTTCTCCCGCGTATACTCCGGGATTCGCCCGGGTTTTTGCGAATTCCCGAAGTCCGACTCCGTTCACGAGCCCTTCCGCGATGCTCGCGATGCCTTCTTCGCGCTCGAGATTCCGTCCTCCGCGAAAACCTCATAGTACCTGGCGGTTATTTTCGGCAATGAGATAGTGCGTTCCTATTTCGTGCTGAAGGAGCCCGAGAACCCGCGAAAACCGACGGATGGCGTATTCTTCGGAATTCGGAATCCGAAGCGCGTCTTCGCCGTCGTAAATGCTGCTTCGTTCTTCCACGACGACGGGCTTGTCGATTCGATAGGCGGAAAATGCCCTTCGAAAAATTTCAACGTAAGCGTTCCGCGATACGGGGGCATCGTTTGGGTCTTCTGACATTTTCCAGTCTTCATAGCGCTTTCGTCTTCCTTGTCGGGATGAAGGCCGGGGAAGCTTGTCTCCTCAAAGCTTTTGGAACAGCTTTCGAAAGGTTTCTTTTTCTCCGTTTTCCAATCTCCATGCGCCATTTTCGTATTCTCGGGCGAGTCTCCGCAGAGCGTAGGCTTTTTCTTCGGGAACCTCCCGCAGGGATTCTCCGAATATCGTCCGTTCCAACGCCTCCATCTTTGCTATGGCGGAATTCACTTCGCTTTCGCCCATTGCGTGAGGTCGCCCACCTTTTTCCGCCTCGAAAGGGAGTCCGATTTGGGTGATTTCCAAAATCGTATCGAGATACGACAGCGACCCCTTGAGGATTTCGATCCGCTCGGAAACCGCCGTTTTCGGCAAGCTTTCGATCCGCTCGAGGTGCCGCGCGATGTCCGAGCGTTTTTCGACCAGTTTTCGCCCGGCCTCATTGAATGCTTTTTCCATGCCCTCTTCGGGCTTTACCCCTGCAAAATGCGAAAATATCGTCCGATTGAAGTATTTTTCACTCCCGATTTTCGTATACGCGTAGGTAACCTCGGCGATATCCCCGAGTTTCCCATCGAAAATTTCCGCCTCGGCGGACTCTATGATGCGTTCGGCCTCTGGCGATTCTTTCCTCATGGAGGGGGAGTGCGGTACGGTAAGCATTTTCTTTCGGGAATATATACTTGTTCCCATGCTACCACGCAAGGCGTTTCGCTGCAAAAATCGAATCTTTTCGTTTTCCCGGAAGCGGTACTTCGGATATAGTTCCCATCGAATCCTTTCCCGTTTCCATGTCCAAGCGCATTACCGATTTCCTCTTCGAGGCTTTCCACCTGAAAAACATCAAACACGAAGGATGGCGTTTTTGCGGAATCCCTTCGCCCGACAGCGTTGCCGAACATTCCTTGAACGCTGCGCAAATCGGCTACGTCCTCGCGAAGATGGAAGGCGCCGACGCCAACAAGGTCGCCGCGATGCTCGTTTGGCACGATTTGGCCGAAGTCCGCATCGGCGACCATCACAAAATTGCCGCACGCTATATCGAAAACAAGAAGGAAATCGAAAAAAAGGTGATGTCCGACCAATTGGACGGCCTTGATTTCGGGCCGGAAATCGCGGACTTGTTCCACCAATACGAAGAGCGGAGCACCCTTGAAGGAACGATCGCCAAAGACGCCGACTACCTTGAGCAGGCGTTCCAAGGGAAAATCTTCGTCGAAACCGGATATCCCGTCGCGCAGAATTGGATCGACAACGTTGGAAAGGCTTTAAAAACCGAGAGCGCGAAAAAGCTTTGGAAGACCATGACCGAAAGCCATTCGACCGATTGGTGGCTGAAAGAAAATTTGAAGAAGCTCGAAGGAGGGCCATACCGCTAAACCCTTGCCTTCGGGGCGACTCCGACTAAAATCGCGCTCTCGATACCTTATTACCGCCAAACTTCCATGGGACGCTGACCCGTCGTACAACGCCAAAAGGAATTGGCCGCGAAATCCCGCGGAAAAGTCTTTAGCATCCACGCGAAACTCATCGCTCTCGCCGCCCAACGCGGAAGCGATCCTTTAAAGAATCCGCACCTCGCCGACGCCATAGCCGCCGCTAAAAAGGACAACGTTCCGGCCGATAACATCGACCGTGCCGTCAGGCGCGGCGCGGGCCTCGACAAGGACGCGGCGCAAATCGAAGAAATCTCTTACGAGGGTTACGGTCCCGGAGGCGTCGCCATCATCGCGAAAGGGCTTACCGACAATCGCAACCGCACGGCCCCCAACGTCCGACACGTTTTCTCCAAATATGGTGGCGCTTTGGGCGAAACCGGTTCGGTTTCGAACTTCGCGTTCCGTCACAAGGGAGTCGCGTATTTCGGTCCTATCGCCGACGTCGCGGCATTTGAAGAGGCGGTCATGGCGAGTGATGCCGAGGATTACGGCATCGAGCCGGAAGGCGCCCGCGTCATATGCGATTCCAAAAAACTCGCCGCCGTGGTATCCGCCATGAAAACCGCCGGTTTCGTTCCGGAATCGCACGGATTCGAATACCTTCCCAATGCCGAAGTCGAAGTGGGGGAGTTTGACAAGGCTTTTAAAGTTTATAGACTCGTAGCAGACCTCGAAGAAGACGAAGACATCGAAAAAGTCTGGCATAACGCCGTCATTTCCGACGAAATGGTCGAAAAGATCGAAGAAGCCCTAGAATCATCGCGTTTCCGTACCTAAACATGTCCGAACAAAACGTCCAAATCTCCGACAATGCCATTTTCCTCGAACTCGCGTCGATCCATCCGCTTTCCGAGTTTGACGAAGTCGCGTTCATCGACCTGCTCGAACACTCCCTCTCACTTTCGGTTTTCGAGAAAAAGCGCGTCGTTGACGCGATCCCGACGCTTTCGCAGTTTCAGATCGACGAACTCATCAAGGTATTCGAAGACGAACGCGAAGAATTCAAAAAACTCCTCTCCAAAGAGGGGGACACCATTCGGGATCTCGTCGTAAAGGCGAAAGAGGGTTGGAATCAGCTCCGCGAAATCTATTTCGCCGAACGTACCGCCCGGGAGAAGGCCAACGAAGACCAGGCGAAGATCGACGCGCTCAAAGCGTCTTTGGGCGAAGAATAAGGGCCTTTGATAGTCAAAATGACTACCCTTCGATTGAGAGGTTCGAATACCGCGTAATCCGGTATCCCGATTCTGTTCGGTCGATGGCGACAAGTCAGGCACGGGTTCGGTCGAAGTCGAGCCCAACACGAAAGCAGTAGAGCGAAACGGCGCGAAAAAAATCGCGCCGTTTTTTGATGGTAAAAGATTCGACCGCCGTTCCTGCTGATTTTTGTCTCCGGAATTTCACTTCGAAAAACCAAACCGTTCCCATGCGGTCCCGGGCGACGACATCGATTTCGGCGGCCCTTGCCGTCCAATTCCTTTCGATAATGCGAAAACCCGCTTTCGCGAGATGTTCGACGGCGAGCGTTTCTCAAAAACCGCCGACGTCGGTTCGAAGATTTTCTTTCGGCGGCATTTTTTCCGTTGGTGCGATCGGTCGTTTCGAGGTTTTCATATTCGAATCCTACTCCCTTCGCTCGCTGCTTCCGAAGAAAAATCCCGGAAAAACCGGGATTTCCCCAAACGGGAAACAAGCGTTGTCATCCGTTGTCATCGGGGCGGGTTATCCCTCGAGCCCGAGCGTTCCGCTCTCGGCCCGGAGTTTGGTTTCGCCGCCGAGCTTGGGGTTGTAATGGTCGATGAGAAGTCGGATGAGTTCCTCTTTTTTCAGCTCGTCGCTTTTGAGTCCGATGGACTCGAGCGCGGTTTTGATTTGGCTTACCCGTTCGAGATTTCCCCGTTTGAGCGAATCAGCGCGACGGCGCTTTTCGCGAATCGAGGCGACGCTTTCCTCGCTCGTGATGGCGGACCAAAACGAACGAAACATGCCGAACATTCCAGTGTCGCGGACGCTTCGTTCCAAATCGGTATCGTAGGGGACGACGATGTAGAAGTCCTTGCGCATGATTTGCGCCATGTCAACCAAATTGGTCAAAAAATCGATGTAGCGGTAGGTTTGTTCCTGCAGGAGGGAGTTCTGTTGTTTTACGGCGAGATTCTTCAGTTTTTGAAGGTACCCTTCGATATCGACCTTCAGCGATCGAACGATGATCTGGATGGGGAACCGGAGGGAATTTAAAAACCGTTGGTATCCCATGATGATAGCATCTTGTTCTTCTTCGCTCTTCAGGTTGAAATTCAATGCCCGCACCCGTAAAACCATCCGTGAGGAACCGTCTTTCATAAAGACGCAGTTGTCGCGGATTTCCGAAAACGGAAGGTATTTTTGGGTGGTGGAATCTTTCCCCGGGGTTTTTGCCGCCTTTACGCCGGCTCCGGTAACGTCGGCCATGTTCGCTAAATTTTAGAAAGTTGGTTTTCGACGGTTTCGAACGCTTCGCCCGCGTTTTTGCTTTCGATCTTGCTTTTGGCGTTGGCGTAAGAAGTGACGTAACCGACGTCAACGAACGTCGAGTGCGAATCGACGCCTTTTTGCCATACGCGCGTCCCAACGTTGAGCTGCAGCCGGATGAGGTTCAAGAGGAAGGGGAGGAACGTCATTTCGGAATTCTTGAAGAGCGCGATGACCGCGCCGAGTCCGGCAAAAAGAAGGGCCGGAATGAGGGCCGCCTCGGTTCCGATGGAAGGTTCGAGCTTTTTGAAGATCGAATACCCGAGTCCCGCTCCCGTCATGATAATGACGATTTGGCGAATGGAAAGGCCGAGGAAAATGGTATCCTCGTTTTCGATCTGTACGGGAATCTTATATTGCATGGGGAATCGGTTTCATGACCGACTGGCAGTATACCGCATTTTTCGCCTACAATCAAAAACAAACCCCATTCCGTTTTGACTTCTTCAAGCTGCGTTCGTATAAATACCCCGAAAACCCCCGGGATTCCGGGGGAAAACGTAACCGTTTCCTATGCGCTTCGACTTCATTAAGCACCGCTTCGCGTTCTATGGAGTGGGTGCCGTTCTCATGGCCGCTTCGGTGGCCGCTGGGTGGCTGCTTCCCCTCAATCTCGGAATCGACATGACCGGATGAACCACGTCCGAATATTCTTACCGCGGGGAAATCGACGTTCCTTCCGTAAGATCCGCCGTCGAAGCCGTGAAAAATTCGGCGGTCTTCGCAGGAAAGGAAGTCGTGAACAACGTGAACGTCTACAAGGTGTCCGGCGAAGAGCTCCTCGTGGTCGAAGCCGGTTTTTCCCGCCTTGAAGGAATGGGCGATGCGGATTTGGAAAAATCCAAAGAAGCGTTCAAATCGGCGGTAACCTCGGTGGTTTCGGATGCCGCGACGGACGTCGAACTTGCCCGGTACGTGAACGTCGGCGAATCTTTCGGGGATTACATTAAGGAGACCGCTTACCTCACTCTTGCCATGGTGGTTTTGTTCATCTCGGCATATATCGCTTACGCTTTCCGCGGGTCAATCGAAGGATTCACGAGCTTCTCGTTCGGATTCGTTACCGCCGCGTCCCTCGTGCACGACGTTCTCATCGCTTTCGGACTCTACGTTGCCTCGTCGTTCTTTTTCCCGGAATTCAAGATCGACACGTTTTTCATTACCGCGATGCTCACGGTCCTCGGATACTCCATTAACGACACCATCGTCATCATGGACCGTATCCGCTCGAACCTCAAAATTCCCGCGAACCGGAAAAAGGATTTCGGAGTCCTCATCAACGATTCGGTCAACGACACCCTTGCCCGTTCGATTTACACTTCGCTCACGGTGTTCCTTACCCTCCTGGCTCTCTTTTTCTTCGGGCCGGAAGCGATTTCCGGATTCGTTCTCGCCCTCCTCTTTGGAACCGTGGTCGGAACGTACTCTTCCATTTGCCTCGCCGCACCGCTTCTCTACGATATCAGCAAGGATGCCAGAGCCACCGCCATCAGCGCGGCCGCCAAGAAATAGCTCTCAAGAAAAGCTCCCGGAAACGGGAGTTTTTCTTGGCCTTCGTTCGCCCCGTGATTTTTTTCGCATTTCGATTTTACAAAAAGAACCGTCCCTATATACTTCCCTCGCTTCCCGTCAATAGAGCGGATGCCCTGCCCTTGTAGCTCAGCTGGATAGAGCGCCTGGCTTCGAACCAGGAGGTCGTGGGTTCGACTCCTGCCGGGGGCACCATGAAGAACCTCAAAAAGAAGCAATCCGCGAAATGCCCAGGTGGTGGAATGGTAGACACGTACGCTTGAGGTGCGTATGCCGAAAGGTGTGGAGGTTCGAGTCCTCTTCTGGGCACCATGAAAATCACGAAATCCCCCGTTGAAAGACGGGGGATTTTCTTTTATTTCCGATTTCTTTTTCCCGTTAAAACGCGTATGCTTCGTCTAGTGAATTAAACGTTAATAAGGCGAATTCGTTCAAACCCCCCATGCATTCTTCCAATCTCCAACCTTCTTTGCCCACGCGGATTCCCGCGTCCGAACTTCCGGAATCCGGAGGCTCGACCGCCGTCTCGTCCCTCGTTACCGGGAGCGTCGTCTCCCTCCTTTCCCCAGCCGAACCGGCGGGGGAGCCGTTCGATATCCGGGGCGAAGTGGTCGGAAGGGTGAAAAATCTCGCGCCCCTTCCACAAACGATCCTCGACATTTACGCCCTCAAACGCTCGAATCCTCCCGACATCGATCGGCTTTTAAAGGTTATCCATGACGATACGGTCATTAAGGCCAATCTCGTCCGGATTTCCAATTCCGTAGCGTATGGTCCCGCGAGAAAAATCCGCACCGACGAGGATATCCTTCAGGTTCTCGGGTACCGGATGATCATTAACGTGGCGATGTGCACAAGCATCAACGGGCATTTGCGCACCGACTTGTCGCCTTATGGAATTACCCAGGAAGAATTGACCGCCAATTCGAACCGTCAAAGCGAAATTATCGGCTTTTGGTCCGATCCGTCTTTGTCTTCCATCCGAGAAGATTTGCAGTTCGCGGCTTCGTTGCAAGACTTGGGAATCGTCGTCATTTCGAAAACCGCCTTGGAAAAAGGGCTTGCCCCGGCCTTTCGCGAATCCATGGAATCCATTGGGGATCGCGCTTTGGCGGAAGAGGCCGTATTCGGCCTTTCTTCTTCGGCCGTTACGGGCCTCATTTTTGAAGAATGGAAATTCAGCGAAGACCTGATCGAATTCATCCGGGCTGCCGATTTTCCCGAGCGGGCTTCCGAAGAAGCTTCGCTCGGAGCGAAAGCGTTGAAAATCGCTAAAACCCTCGCTCCGGCGGGAATGCCTGAGTTCTCCTCCGAAGCCGTAGAAAAAGCCCGACACCTCGTCTGCGAATACGGATTTGAAGAACGGGCGTTCGAGCGGATGCTGGAAAGAATGTCCCAAGATTAAATATCTGCCAACCATTTTTATGGAGACATCCATTCGAAATTCCGTGGTCGCCGGGCTTGCGTTTTCATGAACGGTACTCGCGTCGCATATCGCTTATGCCGCCGTTACCGGCGTTTGGACCGACACGTCTTCGCTTCAGGTTTCCAGCGGTTCGACCCCCTATCCGCGAACCAATGGAACCAATTTTAATTCTCTTTGAACCGAATCCACTTACCGGTTGCAGGTGCGATCCAGTTATGGAACCGCTCAGACGTTTTATTTCAATCGTCCCGCAAACAATACCGGATCCGATAATAATGAAGCCGGTCTTTCCAACGCCGTCGCAACTGAAATCCATCAATAGCGCCCATGGCGGAATCCCTTCCTAAAAATTCTCCGGAACCCCCGAAAACGGAAACTCCCCCGAACGACCGAGACCTTCCGACGCTCCTTCTTTTGCTCCTGCTTTCGATTATCGTTTTCGTCGTGGTTCTTTTTGATCCGAGATCGTCGGTAATCGGTGCCGACGTTCGTGAGAGCATCCGGGAGAAAGCGGCGGACGCCTATTTTGCCACCGAATCCGAAGTTCCGAAGGCCGTGACGAAGGCCTCCGATTTTTTTCGCTACGTTTCGGAATATCCGGGAGTTTTGCCGCGAATTCCCCCGGAATCCTTCCGTTCGGAATCCTTTCCGATTCCCCAAAATCCTTCGGTTTCGGAAACCCCGAAAGATCCCGCTCTGCCAAGCGCTCCGCCCCATCCGGATTCTCCGTTGACTTTGCGCTTCGGCGGTTATTCGCTTGAGATTTCCGGAACCCTTCCAAAAGAAGGAATTACCCTTTCGTCCGGTTCGGGTTCCATTACGATCGTGTCAGAGCATTCCGATTTGCCAGTCCCCGCCTTTTCGCTATAATTCGCCCGCCTCGCCCAGGTGGTGGAATGGTAGACACGCAGGTCTCAGAAGCCTGTGGGGGCAACCCCGTGTGAGTTCGAGTCTCATCTTGGGCACCAATTCGAACTTCGGTCTGCCGAATTTTGCAAAAGGGGCATTCCCCCGGACGCACCCACGTCCGTCATTCGTATCGAAACCCTTCAGGAAGTGGCGCAATTGGCTAGCGCACCAGCATGGGGTGCTGGGGGTTGTGAGTTCGAGTCTCATCTTCCTGACCATTTTTGCCACCCTAGCTCAGTCGGTAGAGCAACGCACTCGTAACGCGTAGGTCGTGGGTTCAAGTCCCATGGGTGGCTCCATCTCCCGAGAGGGATTTTTTCGGTGTAAAACCGTTTTTCGCTCGAAAGCGTCCATTCCTCCCCCCATTCCTTTTCTTTTTTTCATGAAGACCGCAATGCAGTCCCGTCCGGGAACCGTTCTCAAAATTGGGAACGATCTCATGCTCGTCGTGAAGTTTGAAATCCACCGCGGAGGCCGCGGTGCGACCAATATCAAGATGCGTCTGAAAAACCTCCTCGTAGGCAATACCCAAGATCGGGTGTTCGATTCCGAAGAAAAATTCGAAGACATCACCCTTTCCCGGGTAAAATTCGAGTACCTGTACGAATCGGCAGGTTCCTACGCTTTCATGAATCAGGAAACCTACGAACAAATCGAACTCACCGAAGACGACATCGGTGACGCGAAGAACTTTCTTACCGAAGGGCTCATGGTTGACGTGCAATCCTACGAAGGACGTTTCGTGGGAATCATCCTTCCGGCGACCGTCAGACTGGAAATCGTCGAATGCGAACCCGGCGTCAAAGGAAACACCGCCGATGGAAAGGTTACCAAGGACGCGACGGTCTCAACCGGTTATGTCCTGAAGGTTCCCGGATTCATCGAAAACGGCGAGACCATCGTAGTCAATACCGAAACCGGCGAATACCAGGAGCGCGCCAAATAGTTTTTTAAAAAAATCCGTCCCAAAAAGACGGATTTTTTGTGCTTCAAGAGAGAGTCCCTTTGAAATTTTGACAATTAATAAAGAGTCATTAAGATTCACTCCGAGTCAATTTTGAAAAGAAAGGGGTTCAAGATGGCCGACGGTCCGCTGCGTACAAATCAGGCGGTAAACTTCCGTATTCCCGGGGAAGCCAAGCTTCTGCATTTCCTCTCCGATTGGTTCGAACTCGAGGTTTCGAAGTTCTTTACCCTCTCGGTGGTAACTCCCGGAACCGGGGAACCGAATCTCGTGCAAGTAGTTCCTCGTGGAAAGAGCGCTCCGGAAGATGAAAGCTATTTCCATCTTCTGGAACGCTCGCTCGATACGAGCGGAATGCTGGAATTTTGGAAAGAAAACGCCGAATTCCTGCCCCGTATCGGAGTGGTGGCAGAGAAATCGGTGGCGGAACTCGCGAGTTAGGCGGGGGTTCCGGCACAAAACGCCCTTCGGGGCGTTTTTTCGTCCGCGGAACGGTCTTCGATTTAGTGAGCGCTAGTCATGTCTTTCAACTGCATATTCTCCCGTTCGCATAACCGTAGTTCCAACCGTTATTTGAATGTTTTTTTGACAAATAAAAGTAGGACGATATCTTCCTGTTGAGGATTCTCAACTTCCATTTTCCCTAGCCGTAGGCATATGTTATTCAAGCGATTCAATATTTCTGCCTTTACGCTGGTGGAACTCATTGTTGTAATTGCAATTCTCGCGGTTCTCTCTGTCATGGGTTTCCTCGCCTTTTCTGGTTATTCTGATTCTGCAAGGGATGTGGCGAACCGTGCCAATGTTCGAAGCGTATATTCGGCCATATCTTCCGAAAGCGCACTTTCCGGAGAATCTCCTAGGAAATACATCGTTTTTCAAACGTGAGCAACCTTGTCGGGAGCAACTTTTTCTTGAGTCATTTTTGTTCCTGGTTCATATTCCGATCCGACCGCCAATTATACCGCTGGGATTCCCGATTGGTCTCTGCTCCGCCTAGATCCATTAAAATTCCGAATCGCAAAATCCGATGCTTTTTCTATCGTTCAAACCGCCTTCGCCAATTTCGACCCGCTCGTCGGTGCTATTGAGGTTCCGGAAATACTGCCTTCTGGAAAAAGCCGTACTCGAAGCTTCTTCCAAGTTGCGGGAATTTCTTCAGCCGGAAGGGTGTATGTTGAAGGGAATTTTCCAACGTCGGTATCCGGTTCCATTTCTGGGCTGATTAAAAATCCCACAAATCCCACGGAAGCTTTAATTGACAGTATTGTCACGGATGCTCCGATTTATGCCTCCTGCTCCGGTGCGACATGGTCCGGAACGCTTGCGATATATGATGTGCCTGATCTTGGACATGATGCATCCGCTTCAATTTTTCATACGGGCTCGATTACGAACGGTACTTTGATTCATCGGGCGACGGCGTCTTGCGACAATGGAAATCTTTCGTATTCTTCCGAATCAGTTTCCGGGGATTGTGACAATGGATACGCATGGAATTCTACGCTTTTCTCATGTCAAATGGCCTATGAGGAAATCGACGCGAGTTTTGGTTTTCACGCTTGCGGTATTCTTTCATCTTGAGTGGTCAAATGCTGGGGATACAACGCCAGCGGTCAACTTGGCAACAACTCTGTGGTTGATAGTGCTTCTCCCGTTAACGTTTCTGGGCTAACTTCTGGAATATCAAACATTACGACGGGACATTCCCATACCTGCGCCCTCACCACTTCCGGCGGGGTCAAGTGCTGGGGATACAATGTAAGCGGCCAACTCGGAAACAATTCCACCACGAATAGCAGCGTTCCCGTAGACGTCGTCGGACTTTCTTCGGGCGTGGAGCGAATAAGCGTCGGATACAATAGCGCCTGCGCCCTCACCACTTCCGGCGGGGTCAAGTGCTGGGGATACAACGCTTACGGTGGTCTCGGAAACAATTCCACCACGAATAGCAGCGTTCCCGTAGACGTCGTCGGACTTTCTTCGGGCGTGGAGCGAATAAGCGTCGGAACCCATGACGCCTGCGCCCTCACCACTTCCGGCGGGGTCAAGTGTTGGGGTTTTAATCATGTTGGCCAACTCGGAAACAATTCCACCACGAATAGCAGCGTTCCCGTAGACGTCGTCGGACTTTCTTCGGGCGTGGAACAAATTTTCGCAGGAAACGCCACAACCTGCGCAGTCCTTTCTTCCGGAGTAGTGAAATGCTGGGGATGGAATGCATATGGACAATTCGGTAACGGTACAGTTGGAAATTCTTCTGTCCCCGTTGTCATTTCGAGTCTTTCGAGGGTTACCCGGATTTCCATTTGAGCCTACAATGTCTGCGCCATCGTTTCTTGATCTCCAAAGTGCTGGGGGTCGAACGGATTCGGCCAACTCGGAATCGGCATTACTACAAATTCCTCCGTTCCGGTGGACGTCGTCGGACTTTCTTCGGGCGTAGCGCAGGTGGGTGCTTGAGTGTACGCATCCTGTGCCGTTACTTCCGCTGGAGAAGGAAAATGTTGGGGGTTTAATGGAAATGATCGTCTCGGAAATAATACAAACCATCAAATCGCTGCCGGAAGCGCCATTCCTGGAAATGTTTCCAGCCTTTCTTCGAGTGTCGAATGACTCAGCATGGGATATTCCAACGCCTGCGCCCTCACCACTTCCGGCGGGGTCAAGTGCTGGGGATACAACGCTTACGGTGGTCTCGGAAACGGTTCCACCACGAATAGCAGCGTTCCCGTAGACGTCGTCGGACTTTCTTCGGGAATAACTAAGATATCCGCGGGCGTGCATAGCGCCTGCGCCCTCACCACTTCCGGCGGGGTCAAGTGCTGGGGATACAACGCTTACGGTAGTCTCGGAAACGGTTCCACCGCCGACAGCAGCGTTCCCGTAGACGTCGTCGGACTTTCTTCGGGGGTCTCGAGCATAAGTACTGGGTATTATCACGCCTGCGCCCTCACCACTTCCGGCGGGGTCAAGTGTTGGGGAAGAAATCAACAAGGCCAGCTCGGAAACGGTTCCACCGCCGACAGCAGCGTTCCCGTAGACGTCGTCGGACTTTCTTCGGGGGTCTCGAGCGTGAGCGTTGGAACTTACCACGCGTGCGCTGTCCTCTCAACCGGGGCCTTGAAGTGCTGGGGATACAACGCTTACGGCGGACTTGGTGATGGAACGGCCGTTGCTCGTCGCACTTCTCCCGTAGACGTCGTCGGACTTTCTTCGGGGGTCTCGAGCGTGAGCGCCGGATATTACCAATCCTGTGCCGTTCTTTCGACAGGAGCCGTAAAATGCTGGGGATATAATCTCTACGGCCAGCTCGGAAACGGTTCCACCACGAATAGCAGCATTCCCGTAGACGTCGTCGGACTTTCTTCGGGGGTCTCGAGCATAAGTACTGGGTATTATCACGCCTGCGCCCTCACCACTTCCGGCGGGGTCAAGTGTTGGGGATTGAATGCTTACGGCGGACTAGGAAATGGAATACAAAATATTCATTCGACCCCTAAAGACGTGAATCCGTAGGGTAATTGCGCTTCTGTTGTCGATCGGAGGGATTTTCTGCTTCGATTTCCTGAATGATTGATTGGATGAAACTCTTTTTTCATGTGTTCTCAGATATTTTCAGGAAGGCTTTCGTTATGCTTTCCGAGGGGATCGCGAGAATTTCCGCGCATATCTGTGCATCCAGTTCGGAGAAATTCGGCGAGTTGAACGCGCGGGTCGCAGTCGCGTATTTCCGAAACGATTCCTCGGAATCGAAAAATGGTCGGACGAACGCAAGGAAATCTTCGATTTTCTCGATGTGGGCGCCGTTTTTCTCCTTGTAGAAATCCCAAAGGAACGGCCTGCCCGAAAGCATCGCCTTCACGGCGCTGTTTTCCCCCCGAACCACGTTTCCGGAAAATTCCCGCAAAAGCCTTTCGTATTCGTCGAAGCGGACGTATTCGACGTCCTTTCCGAAAACGCCGAACGGAATGGGGGAGAATCTTTGGATGGCATCAATCTTCCCAAGCGTTTCCGGATAGCAAAAAACGCTTACGAATGATTTTTTGGGCGAATTTCGCACGGGTTCCGCTTCCGATTCGGATACGATAATCCCGGCTCATCATTCGACGGGCGAAGGAACCAAATGTACCACTTCGCTCCGTTCCGCCCGATAGCGGGTCGCGTTCATCGATGACACTCCGGCATCGAACCGCAGGTACGAAATCCGCAGGAGTTTTTCAATATGCCCTTCGGTTTCCGGTGGGATGAAATCAAAAAACGAAATCACGGCGGACGAAGGTTGGAAATTCCGGTATTCCCCAAGATTTCGGTATTCCATTTTCGGGTGGGGCATTCCAAGCGTCAACCGATCGAAAACTCCCCGGTCGTCACAAAAAAACCGCACGCGCCATTCCGGTCGCAAAAACAGGAGCGATTCCCCCAAATCGAGCGCGAATCCGACGTCGCCGAAATTGTCGATGGCCCTAACGAGGAAATCGACGGTTCGGGAATGGACGTTCGAAAAGTTTTCGGGCATTTACTTTTGGGTAAAGGCGAGTATATCTTGAAGGAGTCGCTTTTCCAAGTTTGGAACGTTCGCCATTCTCTTTTCCTTTCATGACGAAACCGCTTCCTCCTGCCCTTCTCGACCGGTTTTCTTCTTTTTTGTCCGAGCCGGATTTCCGTTTGGCGCTTTCGGGATTCTCCGCCGAACGACCGGCTTCTTTTCGGGTGAACGGACTGAAATCCAACGTTTTCGAGGTTGAGTCGGCCTTATCCGCGAAAGGCATCCGTTTCGAACGGTTCGATCCCATTCCGGGGGCTTACGTCGTTCCAAAAGAGGATGAATACGCGCTGAAGGGGAGTGACGCCTACTATTCGGGAAAAATCTACGTCCAAGGACTTTCGAGTCTCATCCCCGCACGGTTTCTCGAACTGCGCCAAGGTGCTCGAGTTCTTGACGTGTGCGCGGCTCCAGGCTCAAAAACGACCCAAATTGCCGACATGCTTTCCGGCGGCGGGGAAATCGTCGCCCTCGAAAAACACCAGATACGCTTCGATAAACTCGCCTACAACTGCCGGCTTCAGGGGGCGCAGTCCGTCAAGCCCGTAAAAATCGACGCCATCCCCTATCTCGAACGCTTTTCCGGCGACGGGTTCGACGCAATATTGCTCGACGTTCCATGCTCCGCCGAGGGGAGAATTCGGATTTCCGACGAAAAAACCTTCGGCTTTTGGACGGCGAAAAACATCGAAGAAAAAGCGGAACTCCAAAAAACCCTGCTCTCCGCCGCTTTTTCCGCCTTACGTCCGGGCGGAACGCTCGTTTATTCAACTTGCACCCTCGCTCCGGAGGAAAACGAGGGCGTCGTGACGGATTTTTTGGAAGGCCATCCTTCCGCAAGCCTTGAATCGTGCGTTTTCGACGTTTTGGAATCCCGTCCAGGCATCGCGTCTTTCGGGGGGCGGGCGTTCCATCCGGAGATTTCGAAAACCCTCCGAATCCTTCCTTCGGAGCGTTTCGAAGGGTTTTTCGTCGCCAAGATTCGGAAGGGCAGGTAAATGCCTTCGTTTTACGGAAATCCGATTTGCATCCGCTGCCGGTTTCCATATACTGCCCCCGTTTTCTCGTAAACGCACGTTTTTACGTCTCCTTTCTCATTTCGTTGTTATGACGTTCTCTCCTCCGAAAAAGGCTTCCAAAGTCCAAACCGGCAAACGCCACGGAAAGTGGCAGCTTCTCAAGGCGAAAAAGCTTAAGGATCTCGTTTCCCTCCAATACGACGAACAGGGCAACGCCGTTGGTCTGTCGCACTTCGCCTCCGACGTTACCGGCACCTACAAGGGTCGCAAGGTTTACAACGTGGCCAAGGCTTCCAAGGTTACCACGGTTCGGGCCTAATCCCCGAAGGGGCCGGCTCCTGCCGGCCCCTTTTTTCGACCGGACAGCCTCGGGCTTTGGTCGTGAAAGTTCTTTTCCTTTTCCGATTCCATGAAAAAAGCGAGCCGCCACGAAACGCGAGAATGCCTGTTGCAGGCCCTCTACGCGCGAAGCGTCCTAAGGGACCGCTTCGAGTTGGCCTCCTTTTTGGAATCGTATTTCGACGAACGCTTTTCGCACCTTTCGAACGACGCGTATTTTTCGGAATCGTTTTCCGGAATCGTCGGCCGTGAAGCCGAACTTTGCGCCGTAGTTCGGAAATACGCCCCAAAATTCGACATCCCGATGATGCCGGTCGTAAACCTGCTCCCCATATTTATCGCCGCCTACGAGATGCTTTATCTCGAGTGCGACGCGGTTCCCGAGAAGGTTTCCATCGACGAAGCCATAGAGTTGACGAAAAAGTTTTCCGATGAACAGTCCAAAACGCTCGTCAACGGCGTTTTGAATTCCCTAAAAAACGACCGGACCTCCCTGAAAACCGAATTGTCGGACGGAAAAAATCCGGCATACGGAATCTTCTAATCATTCATCCGGCCCGACATGGCCAAAAAAGTTTTTCGGTTCGACCGCGTCGAATTCGAAACGAAAATATCTGATTCCCTTAAAGCTCTCCGGATTTCGGCGAAGGCTTCGGACTTCATTCCCGCGTTCATCCACCGCTCGGTGTTGAACGAGTATGATTTTCCTGAGTCGAACGAACGTCTCGAATTTTTGGGCGACGCGGTTCTCGAACTCGTGGCGACGGAGTTTTTATACGCGAAATATCCCGAAAAAACCGAAGGTGAAATGACGGATATCCGTTCGGCGCTCGTGCGTGGCAAAAACCTCGCGAAAGCTTCCGAACGCCTCGGTTTTGGGGATTTGGTACTTCTTTCGAGGGGCGAAACGCTTGCCGGATGAGACAAGAACCCCTATATATTGGCCAATACGTTCGAAGCGTTCCTATGAGCCCTCTACCTTGCTTCCGGTTTTGTCGCGGCACGCGATTTCGTCGCGGAACACGTGCTTTCACAGGTGGAAGAAATTCTCGAAGCGGAATTGCACGTCGATCCAAAATCCCGCCTTCAGGAACTCGCCCAAGCCCGTTTTGGAAACCCGCCGGAATACGAACTCGTTTTGGAATCGGGCGCCGATCACGAAAAAATCTACGAAATCGCGGTTAAAGTCGGGGGTAAAATCGTTGGCAAAGGTGTTGGAACTTCCAAGAAAAAAGCCCAAGCCGTCGCGGCGGAAAACGCTCTCTCGAAAGAGTCAGAATGGAATTCGGAATTCCCTTTGACTTAAGGAGTCGTTTCCATACAATTCTCCCGCTACTTAATCCACTGGGGCGGCTTCCTCGCCTTTGGAAATTCATTTTTCCCGCATATGATCGGTAAATTTAAAAAGCGCAAGCGCCTTCGTTGCCACGGCTTTCTCGCCCGCTCCGAATCCAAGGGCGGACAGAAGGTGTTGAACGCCCGTCGCCGCAAGGGTCGCTGGGTTCTTGCCGTAAGCTACCCGAACCGCTTCAAGGAAACGAAAGGAAAATCCAAACTCCACATCGTTGCCGGAGGTACTGCGCGCGTTGTCCAATATCCGGGCTCGAGCGAACGTTTCCGCGCCCGCTAGTTCTTTTTTCAAGGCCCATGATCAGCAAGGATCGGAGGCTCGTCGAACGCGAAATCCGAAAGGTTTTAAAACATAAAAAACCTTTCTTTTCGTATTCTCTCGTGGCGAACGTTTCCGAAAATCGCGTCGGTTTTCCAAGATTCGCCGCGATTTTTTCAGGAAAATCGGTAAGATGCGCCGTGAGCCGGAATTTTTTCCGCCGCCGAGCGTATGAATTGGCCCGTCCGTACTTGAGGACGGCATCGTCCGCCGACGTGGTCCTCGTTCCGAAAAAGGGGCTTCCGCTCAACCATCGCGACGCATCTACCGTGAGAGCGTTCGAGGCGGACGTTTCCCACCTGTACGCAAAAATATTTTCCACCGTCCCGCGGCGGACCAATCCTTCCGAAGCCAAAAGTTAACCCTCTCCCATGAAAGACCGACTCCTGAATTTTCTCCTCGCATTTTCCGTTTTTCTCCTCATTTTCAATTTCCTCCTTCCGAAACCGGAGAAACCCGCGGCTCAAACGGGCGTTTCACTATCGGTCGCGAGCCGGACGCTAACCGTTCCCAACGTTCCCGTAATTTCCGTATCGAACGCCACGGCCTCCGGAGTGTCGTTTGATACGTGTGCCGATCTGGAAATACTCAAGGATTACCGGAAAATCAATCTCGACGGCGAGTTTTCAGCGTTCTGTCGGACCGAAGTTTTGAATCCCGGAGAGAAAAAAGCCCTTGACGTCTCGGTTCTGGCCCCGATTTTTTCCAATCCCGGACAATACGCCTTCAAATTGAAATCCAGCGGGGGAGAAACCGTGGCCGACGCGGTTTTGGAGGAGCGCGGATTTTTCCGCAATCTCTTCTCCGAACTGTTTTACCGTCCGGTATTCAACCTGTTCGTATACCTGATCGAAATCCTTCCCGGACATTCCCTTTGACTCGCCATCATCGCCATAACGGTGCTCATCCGCTTTGCGCTTCTCGTGCCGCAGCATCACGTTCTCGTCTCTTCGCGCAAGATGCAGGCGATTCAGCCGAAGGTAAAGGAAGTCCAAAAGAAATACGAGGGAGATCAGGCGAAAATCGGAATGGAACTCCTCGAACTCTACAAGCGGGAAGGGGTCAATCCTTTGGGATCCTGCCTCCCGCTCCTCATTCAAATGCCGATTCTCATCGTGCTGTATTGGGTAATCATCGGCATTGCCGATCCGACGAACCGGTTTTTCCTTTATGCTCCGTTGGCTTCTTTCGAGCCGTCGCTCGTGCAAACCCAATTTCTTGGAATGGAGCTTAATGCGATAGGCGGAATCCCCGGATTCCTTCTTGCTTTGGCGGTAATGGCCTTTACTTGGCTTCAAATCAAACTTTCTCTTTCGAGGACTCCCGAATCCCAGGCTCCACAGGTATTCGAAAAGAAGGAAGACGGAAGCCTCGTGGCCGAATCCCCGCTCGATCCCCGCGCAATGAACGCTTTCATGCTTTGGGGCATGCCGACGATAATTGGCGTATCAACCTATTTCTTTCCCGCGGGAGTCGGAGTATACTGGTTGATAGGAACGCTCTTCATGCTCGTTCAACAGGCGGTAGCCAACCATTTCGTAGATACGAAGAAGCGCTCATAACCGGTAACTTTTTTCCTATGGCCATCCTTATCATCGAAGACGACGTTGAGATTTCCGGAAACGTCGCGGAATATTGCACCGAACACGGATACGAGGTTGAGACCGCCGATAACGGCACCGACGGACTCAAACTCGCCCTTTCGGGTCGTTTCTCCTGCATCGTCACCGATATCATGCTCCCGGGAATCGACGGCTTTTCGATTATCAAACAAATCCGCGAGGCGGGATTGAGCGTACCCATCATCGCGCTTACCGCCAAGGGCGAAATCTCGGACAAGGTCGAAGGACTTGACGCTGGAGCCGACGACTACCTCGTCAAGCCGTTTTCCCTGCGCGAACTCGAAGCCCGTATCCGCGCGCTGGTCCGTCGGGGAAATTCCACCGCACAGGACCATGGCGACCGCGTGTATCAGGTTGGTCCGCTCGCGCTTTCCACGGCAACGAAAAGCGTGAGTCGCGAAGGGAAGGTCATTCCGCTTTCCAAAAAGCATTTTCAGCTTCTCGAATTGCTTATGAAGAACGCCGGTCGCGTCGTTTCGAAATCCGAAATCGAAGCCGCCCTTTGGGAAGATTCCTCCGACCTTACGAGCGACGTCGTCCGAACCCACATGCAGATGCTCCGTGCGAAAATGGACATTCCGTTTGAAAAAGGCCTTATCCGCAACGTTCGGGGCATGGGATACGTCATTAAGGAAGATTAATGAACCGTCTCTTCGAGCCCTTAAAGATCCGAACCCGTATCGCGGTCCTCTTCACCGTCGCGTGTTCCTTTCTTATTTCCCTTACGGCGCTCGGAACCTATTTCGCTTATGCGCAAGCTCTTCGGATGGAAACCGAAGAGCTTCTTTTCACGCAGTTTCTGACGCTCGCTCCGGTTCTCGAAGACGCAATCCACACCCCTTACGGCGTACGTCTGGGAAATTCGGCGCTTTCGCACGTTCAGGCAGCGGCCTCCGTGGGCGTGCTGACGATTTTGCGCCATGCCGATGGAATCGATGTCGGGCTTCCTTCCCGGCTGAAGGACGACGTCGCGAAAGGCCGGGTGGGATTTTTCTACGAAACCCTCGATGGGGAACCATATATTTTTTATGCCGGACATTCGGGGGAATTCGACGTCGCGGTAGGAGTGAAAGAAGATGCCTACCTTTTAAATAAGCTGGCCTTCCGCGCTAATATTTTAGCCTTCATCGTGGCGGCTTCGAGCCTGGTCGCGCTTTTCGTTTCCTATCTCGTGACGGCGAAAATCCTCTCTCCCGTCGAACTCCTTGCGGAATTGGTAGAAAAAACCGATCCCGAAAAGCGTTCTGACACCAAGATTGCCGATGCTTTTCCGAACGATGAAATCGGATATCTTGCCAAGGCTTTCGATCGCTTTAACGAACGCATCCGCGATTCGATCATCCGCGAAAAGGAATTCGTATCCGATGCGGGGCACGAACTCCGAACCCCTCTCACGGTCATCCGCACTTCGGCCGAACTCGTTCTCGCCTCTTCCGGACTTTCCGAGAAGTCGGCGCAAAAACTGAAAAACATTCTCGCCGCCGCCGATAAAATGGAGCGCCTCACTTCTGGATTGCTCGAACTTCGTAAAGAATCGAGAACGTTTTCCGAACCCGAAGAGGTTCGGTTTCCCGAACTCCTCTACGACATCACCGATCCGCTCCTTCCTTTTTTGGAAGATCGGGGCATTGCGCTCGAAGTGGCTGATTTCCCCGGGTTTTCCGCTCGTTTGCCGGCTTTAGAACTCGAAAAAATCGTTACGAATCTCGTTCGGAATGCCGCCATCCATTCGGGCAGCAAGCGCATCGTCGTCTCGGCGATGGCGGGTGAAGTCCGCGTTCGGGATTTCGGCATTGGCATTCCCGACTCCGAAAAACCGAAGATTTTCGGACGCTTCTATCGAACTGACAAATCCCGTCCGCTCGAAGGTTTTTGACTCGGTCTTGCCATCGTGAAAAAGATTGCCGACCGCGAAAAATGGGAACTCTCCATCCGTGATCCCGAAGGGGGCGGCGCCGAATTCGTGATTGGCCTTTTCCCGGCATCGAAAATCCCCAAGGCCTAGGCCTTGGGGATTTTGTCGTATCGAATGCGTCATTTCCATCGTTCGAGCCTAAGCGCTCCGAACGTTTTCGATTTTCCTCCGTACCGCATCGAACAGAAACGCAACATTTCCGATACCATCCCTTCGGAGAGTCCGATGCCGTTTCCGTTCATCCGCACGAAAAGCCTGGAGAGAACTTCTTTCCGGAAAAATTCCGAGAGCTCTGCGAATTCAACGACGTCGAAACTCCGGGGTGGTTCTTGGGCATCCAAATATTCCGAAACTTCGTTTTCGAGGCGGGCATCGAGTTCACGGGCGTATTCGGCGAACCTCCCCATGGTTTTTGAGAAACCGGGATTCATCGCCTCGATTTCCGGAATGAGAAGTGCCCGAATGCGATTTCTTGAAAAAGAGAGGTCCGCGTTGCTCGAATCGGTACGATACGGTTGGCTTTTTGACGCGAGGAAAGCAACGATTTCCGATTTCCGAACCGAAAGGAGGGGGCGCAAAAGCCCTCGGGAATCAATTTTGGGAATTCCGGAAAGCCCCGCGAGTTTCGAACCGCGAACGAAGTGGGACAAAACCGTTTCGGCCTGATCGTCCGCGGTATGTCCGGTCAATACGTAGCGCATCCCCAGGCTCCGCGCGGTTTGAAAAAGAAAATCGTACCGAAGGGCTCTTGCCGAATCTTCGATGCCGGTTTTTCGAATCCGGGCTTCGCCCGTGACATCCCCGGTGCCAACCGAAAATTCCACGCCGAGGCGCTCGCAGAGATCGCGGCAGAATTCGCGGTCGCGGTCGGATTCCTCCCCCCGCAATCCGTGGTCGAAATGCGCGGCGCGGAGGTTTTTGGTTCAAAACCGCTCGACGCACGCCAAAAGGAGTCCGACCGAATCGCTTCCTCACGAAAGGGCGATCAGGATTCCGTTTTCCGGATCGAGGCGCTCCCGTCCGAAAAAATTTCCGACGGTTTCGGAAAGCGGTGGAATGGCCTTCTTTTTCGGCATGCTACCTAAGGGGAAGTTCTTTTGCTAAACGTTCGCTGCGTGCCGAAAGGAATGGAAAAAGTTCGTCGTCCGGAGCGGTTTTGTTCGCGATGCGTTTGCCGCATTTTCCACATTCGTGAACGATGACGTATCAACGATTTTTCCGAACGTCCAAATCTACGGCGTCCATGATTCCCCCACAATCCGAAGCGCGGTCTCAGGGGAATTCGGCATCAACGTGGAGCGAAGAGAGACAAAACGGACAGTGGTTCCTCGCGGAACCTTCCGGATGGGTGGCTACGTCCTTTCCGCACCGCAGGCAACGGAAGGATTCGTTTTTCATAACGAACGGCATTTGGTTTGATTATTCGGATTCGAAGGTTCGGCAATATTCGCGGATACGTCCGATGACGCCGCCCCGTGGTATTCCAAAGCGTTCTTCCAGGGTGCGCATCGAGTGGGTCGTGTTGTTGAGGGCGAAAAAGTAATCGCCCAAGTGGATCATGGCGTCAAACACCCGTCCCTCGCGCTTGAGGTCGAAGACGCCTTCGTGATCGGCGAGCATCCCGCGTTTGAGGAGCGATTCCACGAGGTGTTCTATTTGTCGAATGACTTCGGTTTCGGTTTCCCCTCCAAGTCGGCATGCGCCGTTTTCGTAGCAGTGGTGGTATACGAGCCGAAATTCGCCGTCGAATTTTTTCAGCACGCAAAGTTCGTCGAACACGATGTGTCCAAAGTCTTTTTGGAGCGTGAAGAAGAAGGATTCCGCCCGCTCCGGCAGATGCTTGGATTCAAGGTATGGATCCGGTCTGAGAAAGCGGTAGGACATACGACGGAAGGGTTAAACCTTGAAGAAGGCCAAATCGCTCGGCGTCACCACGTTTCCGGAAAGGTAGTCCGTTTTTTCGCGGATGATCC
The DNA here is from genome assembly GCA_024709505.1 of Candidatus Altimarinota bacterium. Lineage (GTDB taxonomy): Bacteria > Patescibacteriota > Gracilibacteria > BD1-5 > UBA2023 > JANJWP01. The sequence goes on from JANJWP010000014.1 coordinate 137,668, forward strand.
GCAATACCATGAACGGATCGGGGATGAGATGCATGATGCGGACGTCGTTTTTTTGCTGTTCGATGATGAGCGCTCCGTAGTTGAGCATGTTCTGAAGGAGTCCGTGGCATTCGACGTCGATCTTCATCACCTTCGAAAGTTCGAGGATTTCGATATCCTCCTGTAAAAAAAGCGAACTCGTAATGATGATGATCCGGTCGCGGACGATGATGACCAGCTTGTTATGGAATTTTACCATTCCGAGCGCGAACTGGAGGATCGAATAATTTGCGAGAACGAGCACCGCGGGAAACACGAAGTACCGGAGCAAATCTTCCGGAACCTCATTTTTATAGAAGGTGAAGAGCGCTCCAACCCCCAAGGCGGCAACGAGGAGTATGACGCCTTTCCCTACCAAGTAGAACAGGTAGATTGGGTGTCGTGAGACGATGCTCGAATCGTTTTCGATGATGGCGTTCATGGGGGCTAGCTCGTCATGAAATAGATGATTGCGAGCGAAATGCCAAGCAAGCAGAGCATGGTTATCCGAATCACGATCCTTTGTCGGCGATCGATCTTTTTGAGTCCGTTTTCGGCAAACGGGGAACATTTATCGACGTGTCGGCGGTAGAGCACGTTGAGCCGCTTTTCAAAAACGGTCCATACGAACAGCCAGGCGACTGCGTACGAACCCATGAGCGCGACGGTAGCGAATCAGTCGCCCATATCCGGTTTGGTGAATGATAGGACTGCCTCCGTTTGCCACGAGTATATCGAACTCTCGGTTTTTGCAATAACGATATGGATGTGTTACGATGTTTTGGAGTATCTTTTCCGCTTCCCGCCAAGACGCATGTCGGCAATTACCAACGAAGAAGAATTCGAAAAAGTCAAAGAATCCCTCGCGAAAAAATCGGGAGGGGCGGCTTTTCGTTCCGAACGCTTCGACGAACTCTCAAAATTCGTTTCCGACGCTCTCGACCATCAGGACAGCGACCGGGCGTTGACGGTTATTACCCGCGGAGCCCTCTCTTTTGGGTGTTCCGACGTGCACTACGACCTTGCCGAAAGCGACACCGTCGTCCGTTTCCGCATTGACGGATCCCTCGTACCCGTTTTGCGATTGAGCCGCCAGCAGTACAAACTCATGCTCGAACGCCTCAAATACAAATCCGAACTCAAACTCAACATCACGAACGTTCCGCAGGACGGAAAATACCGCATCGAAGAAGAGGGACAGAAGATCGACGTCCGTATTTCGACCCTCCCCGTAAAATGGGGCGAGAACGTCGTGTGCCGCGTACTGGATTCGACGAGTTCGGTGCCCAAAATCGCCGACCTCGGATTCATGTGGACGAGCAAGCGCCAAATCGACAAAAGCCTTTCGAAAACGAACGGAATGATTCTCGTAACGGGGCCGACGGGATCGGGAAAGACTACGACGCTCTATTCCATGCTTCGCGAACTCAATACCCAATCGCGCAAGATCATCACCCTTGAAGATCCCATCGAATACGAACTTCCCGGGGTCGTGCAGTCGGAGGTGAACGAAAAAAACGGCTATACCTACCACAACGGATTGAAGGCCTTGCTCCGCCAGGATCCCGATATCATCATGATCGGCGAAATCCGCGATTTGGAAACGGCGAACATCGCTGCCCAATCGGCTCTTACGGGACATTTGGTATTTTCGACGCTCCACACGAAATCGGCGGCCGAAACTTTGGAGCGCCTCATGAACATGGGCGTTCCGTCATACATTCTTGCTTCTTCCATCGACATCATCATCGCCCAAAGGCTCGTGCGCAAGCTCTGTCCCCATTGCATCGAGTCTTATGAAGCCGACGCCGCCCAATCCGACACGATTCGTTGGATGATGCGCGACATTGGGATTGGCGCCGTGGAAAAGGCGCGTAAGGACGGATTCAAACTCCACCGATCGAAAGGATGCGAACATTGCGGATTCACGGGTTTTCGGGGGCGCCTTTGAATCTATGAGGTCCTCCATTTTTCCGAGGGAGTTCGCGATTTGGTCCGAAAAGGGGAGAGTCCTTCGAAAATTCTTGAGGAGGGTCGCAAAAACGATCTCATCCTCATGCGGGAGGACGGCGTATTGAAGGCCATGCGGGGAAAAACGACCCTCGAAGAGATTTTCGCGGCCATCGGGTAGCCGTTTCTATTCGAACGCCGCCACCACGGGATTCGGCAATCCCAAATCCCCGGGAATCTCGAAGCGGTACCCCGGAACGAGCGATTCTTTCGGGATTCCTCCGATTTCGACGTATTTCAAAACGTAGCAGGGCGTCGCCGTGCGAATTTCGACCGTTCGACCTCCGTTCGGAGAGGTTGGTCCTCCGGAAACCCGCTCGAGAATCTCCCGGTCTTCCGCCCGCTTTCCGGCAGGCATTTCCGAAATGTTGAGGTTTACGAAGAATCCTCCGGAAACCCGCTTATCGGAAAGATCGACCGAGAACCACGAAGTTTTCGGGTATCCGTATTCGTCGAATATCCCAATGCCCCCAAGGAGTGCCGCATACGAAACCGTCGCCGAACCGCCGTCGCGTTTGACGGAAGGTTTCGCGTGCCGAGAGAGATCGAATCCGGCATGGCGGGCAAAAGATTCCACCACGGAAACGATTTCGAAATCAGTAAGGACCTCCGGTTTTTCCTCGTTTCATTCCGGCCAGGTTTCGAAATTTCGAACGATCGAAACGTCTCAGGAGTTTTCGTCGGCAAAGCCCGAAAGTCCATCCGCGGATACGTTCGGGACCGAAGTTGCGGGAATTCTCCAGTAGATTTTTTCCGAAGGAAGGGGAGGAAGCGTGCCCGAAAAGGAATAGCGAACCGGAGAAGGCGCCATGTCCGCCATCGGTGAGGCTTTCATGGCCAATCCTTCCGGAGCGGGAATCGAAAGAAGTCCCATCGCTCCATCATCCGATCCGCCGCCCGCCGGAACTCCGTCATTTTCGATTCCGTTCAATTCGGCGTCGAAATCCTCGAGGCTCCGATCTTCGGTTGGCGGCTCGGTCGAAAACGTCCTTTCTGCCGTTTCGCTGATCCCCGAATTCCGCTCATCCGTTTTTGGGGCCGTGGCATCCGCCCGAACCGCGACCGGTTTTCGATCCGTTTTTTCGATTTCCGGGTTTTCCGTGTCGGAAACGATTCCCGGACCATTATCGACGGAAAGGCTTTTAAAAGCCACCGTTCCCGTCGTAGTGGTAGGAATTTCCGATTTTGTCGGAAGCAATTCGAATATCCCCAAGGTTGAAGCGATCGCGGCAATCCCCGCGAGCGCCACCGGAACCGAAAAGAATTTCGCGAAATTCGTCCAAAACGCTCCCCGATGTTCCGGTTTCCGGTCGGGGCAAAGGGCTTCGTCCAAAAGCCGTTCACGCAGTCGCGCGAAAAACTTCGGATCCACTTCGGTTTCCGGACGGCTTCGTACCATTCGGTCAATGAGGTCCAGCATTTCGGTTTCTTTCCCGGTCGGGATTTTTCCCGCCGTCCGAAGCTCTTCGAGTATGTTGGATGCTTTGCGTTTCGTTTCCATGGCGGTTTTCCTTAGCGGATGAAGAGGGCGAAGAAGAAGAGGTATGCCACGTTGGAGCGGACGTTTTCCAAAACCCTCGACACGATTTTTTTACAGTTATCGACCGACTTTCCCGTGATGTCGGAAATGTCTTCGTAGGGGAGATCGTCCCAAATTCGCAAAATGAGGATTTCCTTGTATTCCGGATTTACGGTTTCGAGATATTGGAGCACTCGTTCGATGGTCGAAGCGTCGTCGATTCTTGAAGCGTGATCGACAGAATGCGAAATTTTTCCCGAAGTGTCGGCATCGTCGAGATCGTCGGTGGTTTTCTTCGACCGGTAACGGTCGATGACCGCGTTTCTTGCGACCGCGTAACAAAACCTTCGCAGTGCCGGCCACTCTTCCGGAAGATTTCCGCTCCGCAGTATTTTAAAGAATACGTCCGAGACGATGTCTTCTCGTTCGGCCGGATCTTCTACCCGATATGAAACGTAGCGGAAAACGTCTTCGGAAAGGGCGTCGAAAACTTCGCCGAAACGGCGGTGGTCTCCTTCGTTGAAAGCGGCGGCGGCATTCTCGATCCGTACGGTGTCGGTCATGGCGTTGGAAAATTCTGGTGCGTACGCACCGGATATGACGAATGCATTGTAACGAACGTGACGAAAAAGTCAGAAAAATCCCCGGAAACGGGGATTTTTCACGTTACGGAAAGAAAACGGACCCTATTTGAAGAGCGCGTCGAGAATTTCGGCATCCTCCGGGGAGGTCGGGGCAATTATGTCCTCGACGATCTTCAAAACGGCTTCGAGTTTCGCTACGAGCTTGATGTTTCCGGCGGATTTGGCCTTTTCGATAAGGGCGCCGATATTGGTTTTCGCCCGTTCGTAGAATTCGGCCTTCTTTTCCTCCGGAATCGCGCGCAGTTGCGTTTCGAGGCTTTTTCGGAGCTTGGGCGAGAGCGCGTCCTTTTGCGCGGGAACGTTTTTCTTCCGCTCCAGTTCTTTCTTTTCGTACTCCGCCTTCTGCTCGGATTGCTTTTTCTCCCATTCGGCTTTTTCCCCTGCCTTTTTCTTTTCCCATTCGGCCTTTTGTGCCGCGTGCGCCCTTTCTTTTATGGCTTTCACCGCTTCCCAAAACGCCGATTCGTCGGTTTTCGCCGCATCGAGGAGGTCGGAGGAAAGGGAAGACACGTCGTACCCTTTGGCCTTCAATTCGGCGTAAAGCTTGTTCCGCATTTCGGTGGACTTCTGTTGCTTCTCGATCTTCTGGTTTTCCCAGTATTGGACGTCTTTTTCTTGATATTGCCCCGTTTTCATTTCCGAAGAGGCGTCGCCATAGGCGTGCGCTCCGGTCATGGAGGCCGCCATTGCCGCTCAAAGAAGAAGGACTCCCGCGTTTTTCTTGCGCATGGTAATTGAGAGGTTAGGGATATTACCGCCCCCATTCTCGCACGTTTTCCGCCGAACGCAAGAGGGGTGATCCATTCGCTTCGAAGAAGCGGCTTGACTTTTTAGAATTCGATTTAGTATTTCATTCGCACCAATGCTAATCATGAATTCGATTTCCGAGCGAAATACCGCTTTTCCGGACGAATCCTCGGATTCGAAAGCCGGAAATCCAATCTCCGACGAACTCCTTTTGGCCATCGTTTCGGATTTTTCGGGGTTGGAAAAGCTGGAAAATCCCGAATTCGCCTCCCAATCCGAACCGACTCCGGTCATCCGGGCGTTCGAATCCCTTCCGTTTCCCGAACTGCATCTCGAAATTCATGACGAACCCGATCGGGTGGAATTGGCGACTCCCCTGATCGAAACGACCGTTTCCTCGACCATCGAACGGGTTGGAGAAGGGGTATTCCAGGTAATGGAAGCGCCGCCGAGCGTTCGATCGGCCCAAATTCTCGCGATGCGCGCCGAACTTTTCTCCATTCTCTCGGAGGATTTGGATTTTCCCGAGTACCATGTGAGAACCATTTTGAACCGCGCTTCCCAAATAACCGAAGGAACGGCCGAAAGCGAGCTTCGCGACCTCTCTTCGCTCCTTTTGTATTTCGTGGAGACCCTCGGAGTGTTTTTTGACAAGGAGGGACAATGGGGAGATTCGAAAGATTTCTACCTTTCGACCCTCGTGACCAAGGCGGACCGCCCAAGGTTCCATATTCGGGCGGTTCAGATTTTTTCGCGCTCCGAAAAAGGATCCGGAACGCCCTCCAAAATGTCTGAAACCCGCGCGAGAGAAGCTTTTGAACGCGATTATTCGCGTTGGAGAAAGCGTTTTGCCACTCTTCTTAAGCGCTATGGCGCGTCTTCCTCCGCGAACTTCCGCGTGGATTTCGCGAATAAGCCGTATGCCAAAACGGTCGAATCGTGTCTGAACGCGGTTTTCCCCCTTTGGGAAGACGTCCGTTCCGAATATCGTAAGACCGAATTCCAGATTTCTAAAATCCGCGGCGACGCCCTCGCGAAAAAGATCTCCCGCATCGAGGCCCAGTTTGATTTTTCGGATTTGGAGCGGCAATCCGATTTGGACGCCGCAAGGAATGGAACCTATCGTCCACGCCCAAAATCCAAGCCTGAATAACCCTTCCGTTTTCATGAATTCCCACTCCTCCTACGACGCTTACCAGGAACGGCTCAGAACGGCCGCGCTCCTTTCCAACGTTTCGGAAGTGCTTGATATCGACAGCATGTTTTCCATGCCGGAAAAAGCGTCCGTCGTCCGCGCCGAACAAATGGGCGCGATCCAAACGATCATCCACCGTCTTGCGACCGACCCCGAATACGCGGCGATTCTCGAATCGCTCAAAACTGCCGATCTCGACGAATACCGGATGTCCAACGTTGCGGTCTCGGTTCGTGAATTCGTAAAGGCGAGCAAGGTTCCCGAACGGTTCGTAAAGGAATTCGCCGAAGCCCAAACCCTCGGAAAAGCGGCGTATTACGAAGCTCGCGACAAGCGCGATTTTTCGATTTTTGCCCCGTCGCTCGAGCGTCTCGTAACCCTCCAGCGCGAATACGCCTCGCTCGTCGCTCCGGAAGGCAATCCCTATGACGCGATGCTGGCCGAATACGACCACGGTCTTACCCAATCGAAGCTCGACGCCGTTTTCGACCGAGTCCGCGAGCGGCTCGTTCCCGTCGTTCGAAAGATTTACGCTTCCAACGGGGGCGTCGCTCCTTTGACATTTCCATCGAGAAATAAGGACCAGACCAAAGACCAGGACATGGCGCTTTTCCGGGAACTTCTTTCCGAAATCGGTTTCGACCTTTCCCGAGGAACCGTTCAGGAATCCCCGGCCGGATTCATGATTGGGGGAAATCCCTTCGATACCAGAATCTATTACCGCGAAAAAGACATCGGCCTCATGGGCGTAATTTCGACCATCATGCACGAGGGAGGACACGGGCTTTACGAACAAAACCTCCTTTTTTCCGAATACGGGCTTCCGCGCGGATGCTATTCGAGCATCATGGTCCACGAATCGCAATCGCGGCTCTACGAAAATCACGTGGGACTGTCGCGTCCGTTTTTGGATCGGCTCTCCGAAAAACTTTCCCGTCTCTATCCGGAAGACCTCGCGGACGTTTCCCCCGACGAATTTTACCGTCGGGCCAACGTGGTCGCTCCTTCGAAGCGCCGGACCGAATCGGACGAGTTAAGCTACCATATCCACGTGCTCATCCGCTTTGAGCTCGAACGCGATCTTATCAACGGAAAGATTTCGGTCGCCGACCTGCCGCGCCTGTGGAACGAAAAATACCGGGACTTTCTCGGTATCGAATTTGACCACGAGGGCGAGGGCATCTTACAAGACATCCATTGGTCGGACGGTTCGTTTTGATATTTTCCGACCTATTCGGTGGGAACGTTCCATTCGGCGCAGTATTTCGCGAAAATGTCGGAAGAATTCGGCGACATTCCCGAGATGGTCCGTCGCGGCGATTTGCTGCCCATCCGCGATTGGCTCGTTTCCCACGTGCATTCGAAAGGGCGTACCAAGACCGGAGAGGAACTTCTTATCGAAGCCACCGGTTCGAAGCTCGACATGCGGCATTACTTCGAGTACGTCGAAACGAAGTTCCGCGAATTGTATCCGGAGGCGTTCGCGTAAGGCGGATCATCACCAAATCGCGAATACCTTCCGTGACGCGCGCACAATGATTTAGGCGATCCTCTGAAAAAGGGGTTCGCCCTTTTCTTTGACTTCGAAGGCGGTCTTTTCCGAAATTACTTCGTCGTATTTTCCGGCAAGCAGGCGTTCGCGTTGGGAGACGAGTCCCATGCGGTCGAGCATTTCCGACATTTTCTCCGGGAAAAACGGCATGAGGCAAACCGCGATTGCCCGCAGCCCTTCGCCCACGGTATGGAGCGTATCGACGACCCCGACGGCCTCTTTGTCCCACGGCTTTTTCGTATCGACGAACTTGTTGAGCGCGTCGGCGAATTCGAAGGCTGATTCGAGCGCGCTTCGAAGGTCGTAGGAAGCCATCGCCTTTTGGAAGGTTTCGACGAACGCGGTTTCCTTTGCGGCAAGTTCGGCATCGGTTTCCCCGTCGATCTTTCCGCCTTCCTTGAGCGAAAGCACGAGGAAACGGTTTAAAAGGTTTCCCAAATTGTTGGCGAGCTTGGCATTGAACGCGTTGACCGCCTGTTCTACCGAAAAGTCGCCGTCCTGGCCGATGGGGAAGGACGTGAGAAGGTAGAGAAGGAGGAGTTCCTTCGGGTATTGTCCGCAAAATTCCACCGGATCGATGGCATTGCCGAGGCTTTTCGAAATCTTCTGCCCGTCGATGGTGAAATATCCCGTCGTAACGATGTTTTTCGGCAAGGCATATCCTGCCGACAAAAGCATCGCGGGCCAAAAAATGGCATGGAAGCGGATGATGTCTTTCCCGACGACGTGGACGTCGGCGGGCCAAAACCGTTCGTCGCCGTTTTGGCAGGCGCTTACGTAGTTGAAGAGCGCGTCATACCAAACGTAGGTCACGTGGTTTTTGTCGAAGGGAAGGGGAATGCCAAACGTGCTTCCTTCGCGCGAGATGGAAAAGTCTTCGAGCCCCTCTTCGATAAACGCCACCACTTCGTTTCCGCGGGATCGGGGAAAAATGAAGTCCGGATTCTCCGCGAAAAGCTTCTTGAGCCGGGCTTCGTATTTGGAGAGCCGAAAAAAATAGTTTTGCTCCTTAATAACGTCGGGCTTCTTTTTGTGATCGGGGCAAAGGCCGTCTTCGGTAAGGTCGGAAGGCTTCTTGAACGCTTCGCAACCAACGCAGTACAACCCTTCGTATTCGCCCAGGTAAATATCGCCGTTATCGAACGATTTTTGGAGCACGCCCTGGACGAAGGTCTTGTGCTCGGGCGTCGTCGTGCGAACGAAATCGGTATAGGTAATGCCGAGCCCGTCCCAAACGGCTTGGTGCTTGGCTGCCATCGAGTCGCAGTATTCCATGATTTCCATCTTGGCTTCGGCGGCTTTTTCGACGACCTTTTGGCTGTTTTCGTCAACGCCCGTCGAAAACTTCACCTCGTACCCGAGGTTGCGGCGGTGCTTGGCAATGACGTCGGCGATGAATGACGCGTAGGCATGGCCGATGTGCGGAATGCCGTTGGAATAGTAGATGGGAGTCGTGACGTAGAAGGTTTTCATGGTTTTTCGGTGTGAATGGGCAGATTATAACGAAACCGGGGGAAATCCAATGCGAAAAAACCCTTTCGGCACGAGCCTTTGGCGTTTTTTGTCACGTTTCCCCCCTGTATGCGTATCATCCTTTGAGCCCCCGTCGTATCTCTTTTCTTTTTTTCCTCCATGAAAAATGTCCTCCTGCTCTCCGTCGCGATTTTGGCCGGAGCTTTCCGTTTTTGACCCGCTACCGCCGAAGAAGCCGTAATGTGCACGGCGGAATACCGGCCCGTATGTTCCATCGACGGAAAAACTTATGGAAACGCCTGTTCCGCCGGAGCCGTGAAGGCCCAAATTTCTTACGCGGGCGAGTGCGACGACCGTTCGGAAATCGAAAGGTACGTCCGCGAGAACGTTTCGAAAATCGCTCCCGACCGCGAAGTTCTCGGTGGAAAATTTTACGTTACCTCCCTTGTTTGGGACGAAAGGAATTTCGGATCGGGCGTTCGCGTCGCGAAGGTTTCCTACGAAGATGGACACGTCGCTTTTTCGAGGACGTTCGCCGCGAAATCCTCGAAATCAGGAGTCCAAGCGTATCCGTTAGTATCGCCGGGGCAAAAATTCAGTCTTCTAAAAGGACGTAAGGCGATTCTCCTTTCGTCAAAGGTTCTCGTCGGACTCTCCGATTTGAACGATTCGACTTGCCCCGCAGGGGTTCAATGCGTTTGGGCTGGCGAAAGGGCCGTATGGACTTCGTACTTCAACGGAAAAACCTTCCGCGAAGGAAAAAATCTTTTTTCCGCTCTCGGAGCCGATATCAAGCTGGTTTCGAGCGATTACGAAACCTTCGCCGAATTCCAGGTCCAATAGGTTCGGCTAGAACTTCACGCACGTTTTCAATCCCGCGCGTATGGCCGATTCTATGGTTCCATGGTCGGTAACGGTGAACTTTCCCACGAATTTGGTCTCAGCCTTGCGTTTAAGGCCCGTCGCGACGAGATCAACGTTGACGTAGCCGTATTTTTCGTCGGTGTGATGGTACCAGAAGACGCAGTTTACTAAAAGCCGTCCGCCGTATTCGGGATCGCTCACCCGGAAGCGGATGTTGTTTCCCGCCGTCGCGATGGAATCGACGTCGAAATGCCCCCAATCGGTTTCGTCTTCGAAGTTGCGGTCGAGAACGTCGTAGAGTTTGGCAAGTTCATCCTTGTATTTTCCAGCGAATTTCGCTCTTGAATTGACCGATTTCTTTCAAAAATCGTCGAAACTCAATCGGTATTTCAGCACGTTTGGTTTTTTGTGGTTACGGTCGAATCATGCCACGGAGGGCGTTATCGGGAATTCCGTTCGTTTTCCCGTCGGATTCGATTTTGGCGAGCCCTTCGCGCAAAGTTTTTTGCGTTTTCACGATGACGTGCGCCGTATGGCGGTCATCCGGATTTTGATGGGAATGCCTTTTCCGGCATCGCGTACAGTCGTCTATCGTTTGACTTACGGTTCGGGCAAGTTCTTCGGCCTTTTGCGAACCGTCCCCCTTAATTTCGGAACACGTTCCGTTAACGGAAAGTCCGGCGTTTCGGAGGGTTTTTCGGCAGATGGCCGCTTGATCGGCGAGATGTTTCATGGGAAACGGAATGACGGTTTGAAGTATATCCTTTCGGAACCTTTCGTCACGTTTTTCATTGGGAAACCCCGGAGAATCGCGGATTACCGCCCCGATTCCCCTAAAAATTCCAACCATCTTTCGCTTCCGACGAATCGGGCTTCGAGCGCTAAGAAGACTTCTTCGGCCGAAAAGTGCCGGGCGATGGCGCCGAAGCCTTCCGGTTTTTCGGAAGCTCCGTGTTTCCTCGGCTTGTTCGATGCGGTCGGATTTTCGTATCCAAGGACTTCGGAGAGGTCTTTCTTAAAGGGCGCGACTCCAAGGAGTTTGGCAAAGGATTCCAAATCTTTCGGAATTTCAAAGTCGATTCCGAACGGCTTGAGATAAAACGGTCCCTTACGACGAAGTTCGTAGGAGAGCCGTGCAAATTCGGTAGCGAAAGCGCGACCACGGATTTTCCGTTCGAAAAATTGGCGGACTTCGGGAAGGTTTCCGATGCGGAGTCCCTTTTCCCTTGGAGTGCCTGCGGCAAGAACTTCGGAAACGGCGGTTCGTACGCCTTCGACCGAATTCCTCCGGAAGACCCGGGGAGTTTTTTCGGCGGGCTCCTCGACGGCCTTCTCGATGGGCTTTTCGACTGCGGAATCGGGTTTCGCCGAAGGCTTTGGGAGCCGCGGTTCGACGACGGTTTTCGAGCTCAAGACCGCCCCGGTTTTTGCAACCGTCTTGGCAGTTACGTTTTGAGCCGTGGGTTTCGGATTGGACTCTTGAACGGATTTTTGGACGGTCTCCGCAACGGACGGGAAATCGTCCATGCGAAGGGTTTTCGTCGCCGGTTCGGCAAGTCCGCCGTGCCGAAATTCGTCTTCTGCGTCGAGTGCGCGGACAAGCGCTTCAAGATTCGCTTTAAAGTCGCGGTTTCTGGAATGTTCCGGAGATTTTCGGCGTTCTTCGACGAGTTCCCGCAGGAGTTCGAGGGTTTCGGCGTCGCAAAGCGAAAGGCGAAACGTTCCGCGGATCCGGCGGATCATCGAGAAGAAGCTCGCCGGAAAATCCGACATCGCTTTTTCGATCGCGGAAAAGTGGTCTTCGTCCGCCGAGGCTTCGGCGTAGGCCGATTCGAGAATTCCTTTTTGCTGGCCGGGAAGCATCCGGTGAAAGAATTCGAGGCGGTCTTTGGAGACCTCGCGCAACGAACGCGGAGCATTGGCGGCCGAAAGGACGGAGAGTTCGGGGGAGGGGTGGTTCATGGTTCGATTTTATCGATTTATAAGAAATCGAACCGATTTGTCAAAAATAAGGCCCACCCCGTAGTCGCGCAATGTTCGCAAAGATTCGGAGTTTCCAAGGAAACCGCATAGAATGCCGTTAAGCGCGGCTATTTCGAGGGGCCTGATCTCAGAGAGATCCTCGCGCGGCTTGAAGAAGGTGAAAATCAGTCGAGCTTACCGTCTTCCAACAGTCGTAAAACCATCGCTTTCGTAGCCTCTGAAACCAGGGGGTTTTGCAAACATTCTTCGGAGGAAAAACTCCGCAATTCTTGAATTTCGGAGTTTGGAGAGGGCAGTTCGAAAATTCGAACGCCGTATGCCGCAGCCACCACGGGCGTGCCGGTATTTGGAGTTCGCCCTTCGAACTTTCCCAGCCATTCCAATTTCTCGATTATCGATTCCAACGCTCCGGGTTCGATAAGAAGCTCTTCCGAGAGCTCCCGTCTGATGCAGGATTCGTCATTCTCGCCGAATTCGCGTTTTCCGCCCAGCGGAATCCACATTCCACCCGTTCCCCGGTCTTTGTAGCCGAGAATGACCTTGTTGTCCGGAGTAACGGGGAGAACGTTGACGACGTTTCGGATTTCTTGCATGTCGGAGGCGTTATCGTTACGAAGCCGTTCTTACGAGAATTTTTGTTTGTTCGACGACGTGCGCAACGGGGGATGGCGGAAAGAGGTCTGCCGCATCGATTTCCCGAAACGTTTCGAGTACCGCCTTGAAATGGCTGGTGCTCACCCAGGATTTGTATGACTTCGTAGCGTGGGGAAAAAGTTTTAAGAAATATCCCGAATCGAAAATTTCCCTATTCGTTCGGTATACGTTGACGATATCCCTGAGTACGTATTCGTTCATCGGATGGAGCAAAAGGAGATCGAGACACCGTTTCGTGACGGTGGATGCGCCTTGCCCGTTCGCGTCCAGCATGATTTTGGCAATAAGGTCGGACGAATCGTCGGCTATCACGTTCGCGTCGCGGAATCGGTTCCGTTTTCCCGCGAATTCCAGAGCCTCCTTGAATTTTCCGGCGGCGCTAAGCAGACGAACCATGCGGTTCAGGTTTGTTCCCTGGCTGCTCGGAGGAGTTTTTTCCACGCATTCGAACGCCGAATCGTAATCGCCGGATCCGACGAATCCGATCATGGCCCCTTCGAGGATTTTCGTGACGTAATCTTCGGGAAAATCTTCTTTTTCATTCGTTCGCAACACGAGGGAATCGATGGCTCCCAAATTTCCCCCGGCGGCGTAATGTTTCGCAAGAATTTTAGCGGTATCAAACGTTTCGTATCCGTTTCTGTGGAATGTCCCAAGCCTTTCATCGACGAACTCTTCCATTTCGGATACCAGCCGCTCCGTCATGGCCGTATCGTTTTCCATCTCCGAAAAACGCAAGAGCGTTCCAAAACGATGGCTTGCGCTTTTCATCGTTTCGACGCGTCCCATCACGCGGGCTGCAATTTTCTTCGCGAGTTTCGGATTTCATTTTTCCTTCAGAACGCCCGAAATTTCCAACATGCCCTCGGCATTTTTGGAATATTCGAAGGATTTTTCCAAAACTTCCGTGAGTTCTCGGAGGATCGCTTCGCCTTCGGAATCGATGACGGGGTTTGCGGATGCGACGAAATCCCGTATGGATGCCACGAGGCTCGTTAAAGAAAGAAATTCGATGCCGCCAAGATCCTTAAGCAGTTCCGCCGCTCTTTTTGGATCCTTGAATGCCTGGAAGTGAATTTCCGCAAGCGAAAGGAGCGCTGAAGATCTTCATTCGGGATCGCGGAATTTTCGGAATTCCGATTCGAACATTTCAAAAAGTTCGGGATCCGGAGCGAGTATGTCCTGGACTTCATTAAGCTTCTGATAAAAGAAGATTTCTCACCGATTGGAACCGCAAACGGACAGAATTCGAAAACATTCTTTAAAGAGCTCGAACGCCCCTTTTCGGTTTCCTGATCTTGCGAATCAGGTTGCCGCAATGAACAGGGCGTCAATCCTCCGGTTTCCCAATTCTTCCCGGGTTGGGGAAAGCCGGCCTTCTCATTTTGGTTCCGGTCGCTTCGCTGCGAATCCGAATATTTGTGAGAATCCTTTTCTGACGAGTGCCCCAGTTGATGCCGAATTTTTCTGCGAGGCAAAAAAGGGCGCGGATTTTGAATCGGAAGTCTCTTGGATGCCGTAAAAAATGGGATTTCCAATAAGCTCGAGGGTTTTTTGGTGGAGCCTTGGATTTTTTCCTCCGGCTTCCGCAAGATTTCGCACGACCGAAAATGCCGACATGAGGGAGTCGCATTCTTCCATCCAACTTCCGGGATTTTGCTTTTCTATTTCTTGAATCGTTCCCTGTGCCACAATGTCCCAAAGCTCATCGACGCATCCGTCAAACTCGGGAAATACCGAAAGCTCATCCACGAGTTTGACGATATTTCAGAGCGAGAATTCGTTGAATTTCCTTTCGCATCCAAGATCTTCGGCCGAGCTTGAAACGATGTGGTCAAACGCTCCAAGAAACGCAATCTTGAGTTCGATAAAAGAATCGGGTTGTTTTTTTAGGCTTTCCCCGGTTTCGTCGATGCGGGATTTCAAATTCGCCAACGCATTCCTCGCCCGATCTTCCGCCGTTAACCTTGTTTCCGACTGGTCCAAAGCCTTCATTGCGGTGTTCATGCGGTTTTCCATAACGCGATAAGTTATTGCTTATGGAACATTCTACGGTATTAGGGCTGATCGCGTCAATTTATGGACCGAAAGAAGTCAGAAATGTCAGCGACCGTCGCTTCCAATTGATTCTTTTCATTGAACGAATGCCCCGCTCACGCGATGATGGACAGTTTTTTCACAACGTTTTTGGGAATGAGCGACAACAGGGATTCGGAGTTTGAAAGCGGGACCACCTCGTCGTCATCCCCATGGACCACGATCGTCGGCACTCTCCATTTTTTCCATTCCGATTTCTTGATTCTGAAATCTTCGACGCGCTCGATTTGTCCGTAGGGCTTTGCGAGGAGATTTTCAACCGTCGATGTTTCCGATGTGAAAATCGCCGGAGCCAAAAATCCAAACGCGGAAACGTTTTCGTGCACGGCCAAAAGCGCGCGCAGTCCGCCAAAACTTTTTGCGACCACGAAAAAGTCCTCCATTCAAAAATTCCTGGAGAGGTGCGCTATGGCGTTCCGGATGTCGGTGACGTCTTCTTTTAAAGAACCATGCGAGAAAGCATCCGGTTTGACGTACGACCGGAGTTCGAATCGTATGAACGTAAATCCGGCACGGACGAACGCCTCTGCCATCGGTTCGGTTTTTTCTGACAACGCTCCTCCGCTTACGCCGGGGACGTAGACGACGAAAGGCGCTCCCGGACTAGAAGGGGAATCGACTATCCCGTTCAGTTCGGCGTTTTTTGAAAAGTAAGAAAAGGCGGTTTTCATGAAGGGGTGGCGCGGAGGGGTTTTCGGATTTAGGATAGGGGATTTTGAAAAAAGCTCAAATAGGAGTGCCTCACGCCGCTTCGCGACTCCGGGAGACGGGCCGGGCCGCGAGCCAAATCGTTGGCTCGCTAAGACCTCGCTCCGCTCGGTTTGCCCTCCGTTCGACTCCGCCAGGTCGATTCGCACCATCTTAAAAACTCCCCACAAGGGGAAGTGTTTTAATCTTGCTGGACACGTCTCCGTGAGGAATAAATACCGAATTTTCGGGATGCCTTTTGGCTTTCGAATGGAGAGAAGGTGGGAATTCTCCCGAAAGATACCGTTCGATATCCGTTTCCGATTCTTTTTAATTTTACATATTTTAACCATTTCCGCCCTACTTTTTACTTGACAAAAATATTTTTTTGAATAATAAGCTCCAAAAGTCAATGGAAGACTGCCGATAATTCCTAAATGTTTTTTATGAATATTGAATTGCAAGCTAAATCTCTGGAGAAGAGCGCTCAAATCATCATACCTGAAGGCGGTATCAGAAAAAAGCTCAAACAAGTTGAGAAAGAGGGGCGACCGCTCATCGTAAAGCTCGGTTTCGATCCTACCGCGCCGGATTTGCATCTCGGCCACGCGGTAGTTCTTAAAAAACTCAAGGAATTTCAGGATTTCGGACATAAAATCATCGTGATTATCGGCGATTTTACCGCCCAGATCGGCGATCCCACCGGAAAGAACAAGTCCCGTCCTCCGCTCAGCAGCGAACAGGTCGCAGTCAACTCCCAAACCTACCTCAACCAGCTTTCCAAGGTTCTTGACCTTAGCAAGGTCGAGGTCAGGTTCAATTCGAAATGGTTCAACGAAATGCGGCTTGCCGAAATGATCAAGCTCATGTCTCAGCATACCCTTGCCCAGATTCTTGAAAGAAAGGATTTTCAAAACCGCTACAACAACGGAGTGCCGATTTCCCTTCACGAACTCGTTTATCCGATTCTTCAGGGGCACGATTCGGTAATGATCGATGCCGATATCGAAATCGGTGGCGCCGATCAGCTTCTCAATTGCCTCGTGGGCGGATATATGCAGGAGGTTAAAGGAAAGGTTGCGCAAACTGTCATTTGTATGCCGCTTCTCGCCGGCACTGATGGCAAGGACAAGATGAGCAAATCCCAAGGGAACTACATTGGGCTGAACGAAGACGTGAACGACGTATTTGGAAAGGTCATGTCCATTCCGGATTCGCTCCTGAAAAACTACGTCGAACTCACGACCGATTTCAGCGATGAGGAAAAGTCCGCGCTCGTAAGCAGGCTCGAATCCGGAGAAAACCCCATGACAATTAAAAAACTCGTCGCTTCCAACATCGTGAAGCAATACCATGGAGCCGAACAGGCCGAGGCGGCGGAAAACTTCTTCTACAACCAGGTTCAGAACAGGAGCCTCGACGCCAAGCAGTACGCGGAAGTCGCTTTTGATTCGCTCGGATTCGATTCCCCGAAGGTCGGATTGGTCGACCTCTGCCACGCGCTCACTCCCGATAACAGCAAATCAGCAATCAGGAAACTAATCGAAGCCGGAGCCGTTTCCATCGGAGAAGAGAAGGTCGTCGACATTGTCGCCCAGGTGGATGTCATCGACGGGCTCAAGCTGAAGATTGGAAAACGCGGTTTCTTCGAAATCCGCAAGTAGCTCGGAGGTTACTTCGCAACCCAACTCGTCATGAACCTTGAAACGCCCGAAGTTTTCCTGGTCAATCCAAACACTGAATACGGTTACCGGGAAGAAGGAATGAAGAACGAATACATCGGACTGGGATACCTTTCCTCATACCTTCGTTCGGTCGGGCGGACGTCCGAAGTCATTGATGCCCGCTTGCGGAACCTCACGGTCGAAAACGTGTTGGAGAAAGTCGGGCGAAGTACGGGCGCCATAGTCGGCATTACGCTGTTTTCCGAATCGGCGACCCCTTGGGTCAGCGAATTAGTCAATAGGATCAAAAGCGCGGACCCCGGAGCGCACGTGGTTCTTTGAGGGTACTATCCGACACTTCAGACGAAAAAAGTTTTTGATTTGATTCCGTGAGCCGATTCCGTCGTCAAGGGCGAATGAGAACAGGCTTTGGCCGAACTCGTGGATAAGATATTGCAAGGCGGCGAATGGAAGGATACCGCGTGAATCGCGTACAGGGACCAGCAATCGTGAGAGGTGCTTGTTTCATTGCGGAGAATGCCCGAGGGCGATCTCGATTCCCTGCCTTTCGCGGATCGCCACGCGGATGAATCCCAAATCTCGGAGATCCTCATGGAAGGGAGCCGGGGATGCTTCAGTTGTTGTTCATTCTGTGCTATCAGACCATTCATCGCTCCTTCGAAAAACGGCCTTTGGAGGGGGAGGAGCGCCGATCATCTCGTGGACGAAATGGTCCACCTCCGATCGGTGTATCCGTCGATTAAGCGTTTTCGGTTTATCGATCCGTGCTTCTTCTGAAGTTCCGACATGGCGGATCGAAACATGAAAATTGCCAAATCCGTTTCGGAGCGTTTGCCGGGGATAGAAATGGTTCTCGAATGAAGGGTTCTCGACCTTCAGGAAGAATCTCGATCGCTCCTGCGCGAATTGAAAAAGGCGGGTCTGAAAGAAATATATCTTTGATTGGAATCCGGTAGCCAGTCGGTTCTGGATATGATGAGAAAGGAGTTCCGCGTCGAACAGGCGCTCGAAAGTCTGCGCATCCTCGAGGAAGAAGGCGTATTCTACGAGTTCGGTTTCATGATGTTCTCGCCGTGGACGCAGGAGTCCGATATCGACGCGAACGTCCGTTTCCTCAGGCGGGTGCATTTTCTTCCCATGCATTTGATGTTCCGCCAGATGGACGTCATTCCGTCGACCCCGTCCGCAAAACAAGTCAAAGGCCTCGTTCCCAAAGGGACGACGGGGTATTTCACGTATGAAAACGTTCCGACCGTTCAGAAACTTAAGGCCTTCGCACGGTTTTTCGAGGCTTCGAGAAAAGATTTCTTCGAAGAATCGCACAAACTTTATGAGGGCGTGCGGGCCGAGTACGAATCGGGAAATGTCGCCGTTATCGGCGTGTCCCGAATTTTGAGCGACATGGCGATAGAAGCATTCGAATTCTGCCGAAACGCGCTTCAATCAAGTGACGATTTTTCCGAGGTGGCCAACCGTTGCACGGATATCTTCCTTCCGAAAATGCTTGCCGTCAGGAACGATATCCCCGTTCTCGCACGAGAAGGGTAGGAGTCCGAAATTATCCGTCGAATTCAGCGCAATGTCTACAAAGCGGAAATCCGCCAATTACCAAGACGTTCTCGAAACGCTCCGTGAGAAATTCTTCCTCGATCAGGAGGCTGGGAATGCTAGCCTCCTTTTGGAATTGGTCGAGAAGGCCTTGAAGAGCGCCATCGAATGACACGGGGAAGGTCCTCATTATCCGCGCTCCTGCGGGGATTCGTTCCAAAAAGCGTCAGCAGTCAGCCGGGAGGTCGATTCCGTCGGTACGGGCTTGGAAAACCCGTCTAATACCGTTTCCAACATCTTTCGGCACATGGGATGATCCGTAAAAGCGTTCGATCCGTACATGGTCAAAAACGTGCTTGCGCCGCCGAATTTCGTCCATTTGGCAACGTATTTGACCGTTTCCCTCTATATGCCGAACGCCGTTACCGGCGAAGACTCGTGAGACGCGCTGAACGCCGAATTGTACTGCGCCAGGTATCTTTCCAAACTCGCACGGCTCCCGGAGGACGAAACCGCCGGAGTTTTTACTTTCGGCTGAACGGGAACGAATCTGTACGCGTTCAAGATCGGTTTGCACAAGGCGTTTCCCGGGCATCATCTCGACGGATTGCCGACCTGAGGAACCATCATCTGATCGAAACCCGCGCATTACTGCCATCAGACTTGAGCCGATTGGATCGGCATATGACAGAAGAATTACGTACAGATCCCCTCGAATCCCGACCAGACGACGGATCTCGTGAAAATGAGAGAAGCCTGTGAAAGTGCGATTCGGCAATGAAAAACGATAGTGTGTTTGGAAGTGGCTTGATGAACGACTTCGTGAATGGGGATCGATGACATTGAAACCGTTTTCGAGATGAGGAACGGATTGGTCAACGAATTCAAGCTTCCGTACCGACCGCACATCCACGTGGATTCGGTGATAGGTTGGGCATATCTGTTTTTTCTGGATTACGATTTTTCGGAAAACCCTTCAGGATTCAGTGGTCCCGTTTTGGAACGCCTTAAGAAGATTGCCACGAGGCTTTCCTGACTCCGCTTCGCCGACTCTTTCTGAGTGGATTTCCATAAGACCTGATACATGCCGTACAATTCCAGCATGATCATTGTGCGGGATAAAGCGGATTTGCTCAGGCTCCGGCGAAACGGCGACATGATGACGCCGTTGTTCCATGACGACGCGGCCTACAATCCGGGGCAACTTACCTTGGAAACTTCTCGTTCTTCCGCCAACATTCTCGCCACGTGGATGTCGCTGCGCTCCATGGGAAGCGATGGATATCGCGCATTGCTCTGACATTCCATGGAAATATCCGAAATCGTCAGGTCCGAAATCCGCCTATCCGCGTCCGAATGAATCCATATCGCGAACCCCGATTCCTTCTGACCGGACGTTTTCGTGAGGTGCTACCTCCCGGGGACTGCTACCGATGAGGAATACGTTGCGGAATTTTCGGATACCGAAAGGCTCAATCGGAACGATCGGTACATGAACGCGTTCGCGAAATGGCTCCTTTCCAGCCGTTCGTCGGGAGAATCGGCCATTGCCGTAAGCAAATCGTCCGCGGCACTGTATACCGCTACCGGAGCCCCCATGCACGCCCTCAGAATATATCCGCTCAACCCGAACGCCACGCCGGAAACCGCACGCGAACTCGTTCGGCGCCTAGTGGACGCGAAGCGCGAATACGACTTTTCGGTCGCGAAAACATCCTAGCGCCAGTACGCCCATGCAGATTCGCGATGACATGCCCCCGTATTCCGTTTCGGATTTTGACATCCTCTTGTGCGATTTCGACGGAACGCTCAATTCTTTCGACGTCACCGACGAGGTATTGCGGCGATTCGCTTCGGGCGATTGGCAGGAAGTCGGACGGCGTTACGAATCGGGCGAATCGTCGCACGAAGAAATGAATTCCCAATTCGTGTCGATGTTGCGTGCCAAACCTGGGGAATTGGAAGAATTCGTGAAAACGGAGACGCCCATGAGAAACGGGTACCGCGATTTCTTCGCGTTCTTGGATTCCACGTCAATCGTCCCGATCATCGTAAGCGGATGATGGGACATTTGCATTCGGGCGGCAATGTCGGACCGTGCGACCTTTTTTCCGGAGAGTTTCGAAGATTTGTCGAACGTCCCGGAGTGAGCAACGGTCGTGATATGCAACAAACTCGCTTATGACGAAGCTTTGGGGACCTGGAGCGTTCGTTTTCCGTGGGGTGGCATAAGCAGGCTTTCCTCTCCGGACAAACGCGCAATCCTGGACCGATTGCGAAAATCAGGACCGAAGAACGTCTTCGTCGTTTGAGACGGATCGACGGATTACGAAATGGCTGATTCCGCGGATTTCGTATTCTGCCGCGCGACCCTCGCGAAATACTGTGCCGATCAAGGATTGCCGCACCGGACGTTCGAATCCCTGGACGATGTGTCCGCCAAATTGTCCGAATTCCTTCCCGCTGTCCGCATCCTCAGCCTTCCTTCGTACCATCCGTATAACGTGCGGTTCGATAATGGGAAGGACGTCGTTTTCGTGAACCCCGATGACGATACGTTCTCCGACGAAGCCGCTTGCGCTCCGAATTCTTTCGAAAGGAAATATCCCCCCGAGTCCTACGATCTGGTACATATCCATTTCGAGTACTACCTGATACGACAAGAAGTGCTCCGCGATCTTTTGGAACACTTCCGTTCCCATTCGAAGGCTGTCGTTTGGACCTGTCACGATCGGAGAAGTCTTGTGAGTGAGGATTTCAGTGGCGAGTATGAAAAACTCATGTACGAACGCGCCGACCGGATACTCACTCTTACGCAATGATGCGCGGACTGGTTACGTCAGACATTCTGAAGCGAAAAAGAAATCGGGGTCGTCCCTTGCGGATACATGGCCCACCCTGCCGAAGTTCGGCGTTTATCTGAAGGGATATCGAAAGATCCCCGCCAATTCGTCTATCTGGCGGGAGATTTGCGTAAAAGCAAAGAAATTCGCCCCGCTTTGGAAGCGTTTCTCAAGTTCGCCCGAAAACGTTTCGCGAAACTGAAAATCCTTGTACGTTCCGACAAGCTGAAAGCCGCGGAACAATCCGATCCGCAGCTTGCGACGCTCCTTGCGAATCCGGAATTCGAGACGGTATCGATACCGCATATTACGGACGAACTCATCATACGGTCTTTTTTCGAAAGCCATGCCGTCATTCTCCCGTACCGTTGGTGAACGCATAGTGGACAACTGGAGATGGCTAAAGATTGTGGGTGCCACGTCGTCGCCTCCGACGTGGGGTATTACCGTGAACAATGGGATGACATCCGTCTTTGGCGAGCATCCGAACGTTGGGACGAGGCCGAGTCCGAGCGGTTTTCCGAAGCGTTATCCGACGTGTTCGATAAGGAGCCACGAGTTCCGTTCTGAGACGCGCGGCTCGAAGAATTCACTCGTAATATTCTTTCTCGGCATGTCGAAACATACAGAAAAATTATCCGTTGGAACGAAAAGCGAAAAAGCGTTTTTTGCCGACTATCTCAAGTCTAAGGGATTTCCGATTTCTTCCACGTTCTCCCGTGTAACATCTGGGAGAACGAATACTACGTATCGTTTGGATGGCGGGTTCATTGCCAAGTTTTACAGGAACTCCGATTCGTCCGCATTTCATCGAGAAATCGGGGTTATGAAAAGGCTTGAAGGCCTTGGAATCGCCCCGAAGATAGCATTCGTGGAATCGGAAGTTCCCAATATCGACTGAGGGGTCTGCGTCATGGAAGAGCTATCATGAACCACATTAGCACGAAGATGGCCCTTTTCTGATGAGAAAGGGAAGGATCGGATAATGGCGGGCCTATCGAATCGGTTGAGGTGATTGCATGAACTTCCGGTCGGGGATTTCGCGTTCCTGAATTCTCCGGGAGAATGGACGTCGATATTCGAGCGTGAAGTCAGCGAATGTTTTCATCAGGCTTCCAAGGATCCGAAGATCGATCAGGAGGCAGTCTCTTTTCTTAAGAAGTATTACGAAACTCATAAGGACGCTCTTTCGAAAGATGGGGCGTTTGCGCTCGTCCATGGGGATATCCACTTTGAGAATGTACTAGTTGACGGGGATGAAGTATCATGATTGTTGGATTTCGAATTGGCGAGCGTAGCCCCCGTGGATTTCGAATTGGCGAAAATCGTCAATTTTTGTTTCGATGCCGTTCAGTACGTCGAGCCTGATCTGGAATGTTGGTACGAAGATTTTCAGGGCGGCGTACTTGATAGGATCAACAAAACGTATCCTGAAGTTTTCGGGTACCCGTGAGCTTTAGAAAGACTCAGGCTTTTCCTTATCCCCGATATCCTATGGGGCTTCAAATCTGGTTACGTTCCGAAATACGGACAATTTGATCCATCGCCGCAAACCGTTTCCAGATATAACAAAAAAGCTCACGAGCGGTTGGATTTCGTATTTGGGGAAGGTTTGGATAAAAAAGTATTCCGCGTGGTAAAAATATAATGGCTGAACATTCTCGAATTTTTCGAGTAAGTCCGTAAATGATTCTGGCCTCAAGTCAACAAGATAGTCCTGGATTCGAAAATCGAATCGCACACCAACCGGAGTCGAACTTTTCAATAGGCGAATCTTCTCTTCATTAAGCTACAAAATCGGATTCCGAACGTCCTATGACGGAAATGCCTCATTTTTCGGTCGAACTACGATAGGCATTACCCACAAAAGCAAAACCCCCGATTTCTCGGGGGTTTCAATGTTGGTCTGGAGGCACCCAGCGGAGTCGAACCGCTCTCCAAGGCTTTGCAGGCCTCTGTATAACCGCTCTACCAGGGCGCCAAGCGGATTAGCCCGGCCATTATAGGGAATTTTCGTTTGATGCAAGTCCGACTTCGCGCACCAAAAAGCCGGGCGCTTCCGCCCGGCCCGAGATATCTATTTTACGCACTGGAAGCTTTTGGCGAGCCCTTCGTACCGGGCGGTCGATCCGGAGTTGAGCTCGATGCCGATGGTAATGAGATAGACGTCGCCCCCGCAGATTTTCGCCGTTTGGATAAAGCGTTTTTTTGGCGTGGTGCGGTTGTATTTTGCTTCGAAGACGTAGAGATTGGCAACGTCCGAATCCGGGTAGGAAATCTCTTTCTCGTCGAGCTTGACGTATTCTTCGTAAGCGCCGGTCGTAAGGGCTTGATTGACGACCGAATACTTTTTCGAGGTCATCTTTTCTCCGTTTTCGCCCGGCTGAAGGGAATCTTTAAGAATGAGCATGTTGTTCGCGAAGCCCGAAGAAATGTCCGACGACGTCATCGCGAGGGCGACGGTTCCGTTTTTTGGAGTGGGGATTTCTTTGGAATCCTTGGGAATCCAGCTTTTCGGCACGTCGATCGAAAATCCCGAACCCTCGTATTTCGTCAACGAAGCGGTGTCGGTTGACGAAGACCCGCACGAAACGAGAAGGAAGCAGGCGGCAACTGTGGCCGCGAGGGAAGCGTGTTTCATAAGGCGGAAAAAATTAAGCGAAGTGGGCCCAAACGCCCAAAACGAACATTACGGCACAAAGGCCGAGAATCGCATAACGGAGAGGGGAGAGGTTTTCGGAATACACCTTTATCCAATAGTTCGAAAGCTCATAAGCGAAGGCGTAGGTCGAAAACAAAAACGCCGGGAATAAAAAGTACGCCAGCGGCCCGGTGATTCCGGGCGCGAAGCCTCAAACCGCAAAAAGGTAGAACGAAAAATACAAACTCGCCGCCAGAACGAAGACGGTTTTGGCGACCGAGAGCCGCACGGCCACCGCCGAAAGTTCGTCCGGGAAGGCCGCGGCACGGATTTTAGCGAGAAGGTTCGCGTTGATTTTTTCCATCGAACCGATAGGATGTTCGGGCTCTAAATTGTCCCGAAGAATACCCAAAAATGTCGCTCACGCAAGAACAAATCGCCCACATAGCGAGACTCTCCCGGCTTTCG
Organism: Candidatus Altimarinota bacterium; assembly: GCA_024709505.1. Classification (GTDB taxonomy): domain Bacteria; phylum Patescibacteriota; class Gracilibacteria; order BD1-5; family UBA2023; genus JANJWP01. The sequence goes on from JANJWP010000014.1 coordinate 162,296, forward strand.
CTCTCGCCCGAAGAGCTCGAAAAGTACCGCACCGACCTTTCTTCGGTCGTCGATTACGTCGAAGTTCTCTCTTCGGTTCCGTCCGAATCTCTCGAGGGAATCGAGCCGACCTTCCCTTCGGTACTTCCGCTCCGCGGCGACGTCGTCAAGGAAAAGCCCGATCCCACCCGAAAAGAACTCCTTGCCCGTTCGCCGCAACGCGTCGTGGCCGACCAAATCGCCATTCCTAACATCATGGGATAATGCGGGTCGTCCAAATCGCCTGCTACCGGTTTAAGAACCATTTCGAGACGGCGGTTCCCCTCTTTGGGCGGACCGCCGTTTCCGGCCCCAACGGCTCGGGAAAGACCAATTTTCTCGAAGCCGCCTATTTCGCATTGAACGGCGCCCTACCTCCCGGAAAGCGTGCTACCGAGCTCGCCTCGGGCTTCGAAGGCGCGTTTTTCGTCCGGGCCAATATCGAAAACGAGTCAGGGCTTTCCTACGAGTTCCGCATTTCTTGCGACGTCCAAAAGAAATCGGTCTCGTTCGCCGTGCAGGGCGAAAACGTTTCCCGTTCGACCTACCTCGAAAGGCTTCCTTTGAGGGCGATGCTTTTTTCGCCCATCGAAATGAACGTCCTCTATCTCGGTCCTTCGCTCCGCCGGGATTTTTTGGACGAACCCGTTTCCCTCGCGTTCCCCGAATTTTCCAAACTTAAAAAGGAATACGCCGCCGCGCTCAAAAACCGGAACGTCCTCTTGAAAAAGATCGCCGAAGGCGAAGCGAAATCCGAAGACCTTTCGGTTTGGGATCCCCTTTTCGCCGCCAAGGCCGCCGAATATCTCCGTTACCGCCTGAAATTCGTCGATTATGTTCTTGCCCGCTCATCGAAACTCGGCGAATTTCTCGACGGAAAGTACGACGTCCGTTTCCGTTATGAAACCAAGACCGACCTCTCCGACATCGAAGGAAGCGTTTTGGCCTACCTTGCCAAAAACCGTGAACGCGACGTGATGCTCGGCCATACCTACGTCGGCCCTCATCTTGACGATTTTTCCCTTTCGGTCGCCGTCGCCTCCGGCGAAGTCCGGACGGAGGCCTACCTTTCGAGAGGGGAGAACAAGTCCCTGCTTTTCGCGCTCAAGCTTCTATCCGCCCAATTCCTCGAAGAAACCGGCGGAAAGCCGCTTTTCCTCCTTTTCGACGATCTTTTTTCGGAACTCGATCCCCATCGAGTCGAAGTCGTGCTCGATTCGGTGCGCCAAAAAGCCTTTGTGATTGCCGGACAAAAAATCCCAAAAGAAATGGCGGAACGCTTTTCCATGGGGAAATACGAATTTCAAAACGGCCACGATTTTCCTAAAGAGAATAATTAAAAATAAAATAGTTGCATTGTAAAGCATAATCCGTTTTCAAAGGCGGGTTTTTCTGATAATATAGGGAAGTATAGCATAAAAAATCCCTTAACTCCTTTCGGGCCAACCTTATGAAACGACTTCTCGCCGCTTTTCTCTCCGTCGCGTTCTTCTTTCCCCATCAGGCCGTATTTGCCGCTGGAAAAATCGCGAAATTCTCACTCACCGTCAACCAATCCGCCAAGGTCGGCGAAGCGCTTGACCTTACCGTGAAGGCTCTCGATAAGGACGGTGCCGTCGTTGCCGACTATGCCGGAACCGTCTACGTTACCGTCGATAACGATTCCAAAGCCACCATCCCGTATGCCGAAGGCTACACCTTCGTTTCCGCCGATCAAGGATCCAAAACCTTCTCCAAGGGCCTCGCGTTTTCCAAGGCTGGAAACATGACCGTTTCGGTCATCGACATCGACGACGACAAGGTTGAAGGCGTTGCCAAGGTTAACGTCACCGAGGGTGACTCCGGACCGGGCGTAACCGGATCGGAGTCGGTTGCCATTACTACGCCCGAAGCGGGCGGAACCGTTTCCGGAACCGAAACCGACATCGTTGGAACTTCCAAGAAAAATTCCAAGTTCCAGGTGTTTCTCAACGGAGAAAAATCGGGCGAAGGCCAGACCGACGACAAGGGAGCCATCCTCTACAAGCTCAAGGGCATCGACCAAGAACAAAACGTTCTCGAAGTGAAGGTTCTCGACGGTTCCGACAAAGAAATCGGAACTTCCGGAAAGATTTCGTTCTCGGTAGCCGCTTCCGAAGGTCCGGCGTTCAAGTCCGTCACCATTAAGGAAGGAAAAACCGTAAAAGCCGGAACCGTTCTTAACGTCACCATCGCGGCCGATCCGAAGCTCAAGGAAGTTTCGGTTTCCTTTGGCGACAGCATCGAAGTTTTTAAGGAGCAGGCCTCCGGAGTCACCGCCGGAAACGTCACCGTAGGTTCGACGGGCGAGGGGATATATGTTGGAACCGTCGTCGCGCCGATGACCCCGGGCGAATATCCGCTCGACGTCACGCTTGCCAACGACATGGGAAAAAAGACCGTCAAGACCGCCGCCGAAACCGTTACCGTTACCGAACTCCCGAAGCCGGCGTTCGAAAACGTCAAGGTCGAAACCTCCGAAACCCGCGCAACCTTCACTTTCTCGGTCGTAAACGAACCGGAATCGGTTTCCAAGTTCAAGTTCTCCTACGGGACTGATTCCGGAGCCCTTTCGGAAGAATCGGTCACCTTCGAAAAAGCGAAGATCGTCCTCTCCGGTTCTGGAACTTCCGCTTCGGGCGCCACCTATAAGTGGTACGTCGATAATCTCGAACCCGGAAAATACTTCTTCAAGATCGCCGGACTCGATATCGCGGGGTCTCCGGTGACCGGAGTCGAATCCGACCTTCTCGAAGCTGAAATCAGCCTCAATGCCGCCGGCAAGTGTTCCATCGCCAACGTTTCGGGCCTCAAGGTCGCAACCACCGAAGATCAAAGCGTCCTCTCTTGGGATTCCATCCCCGAAGCATTGAGCTACAACGTTTACAAAAAAGACACCTCCGGATCTTACGGTCTCATTGAGAACGTAAAAGTTACTTCCTACACCATCCATTTGGCGAAGGACAGCGTTAAATTCGAGGATTTCGCCGTAAAGGCCGTCTGTTCCGACGCCGTTACCGAATCGGCTGACTATGCCGAAGCCACCAAGGTCCAAACCGGTCCGGCCCAAGTCATCGCGCTCCTTTCCCTCGCGCTCGGAATCGGATTCTTCATTACCCGCCGCCGCTTCGGTTTCGGTTCGTAATTTCCTGGGAAGACCAAATCCCCGCCGCCCCTAACGGGAGCGCCCGGGGATTTTTTTCGCCTTGCGGAAATCGGATTTGACACCCTCGGGGGATTCCATACAATGCGCGTACTTTTATGAGGCGCCCCCGGGACTTTGCGTCTATTATTCCGGGCGTTTCTCAATTTGTACCTTTTATCATCCGTTCCGGAATGCCTACGACGAAATCCGCGAAAAAGGCCCTCGCTCAGAGCGAAAAGAAGCGCTCCCGCAACCGCCATTTTTCCGAACTTTACAAGGAGTCCGTAAAGAAGCTTGAACGTGCCGTCGCCGTAAAATCCGGCGATTTCGCAGAACTTCTTTCCGAAGTTTACTCCCGCATCGATACGCTTGCGAAGAAGAACATCATCCATTCGAACAACGCGGCCCGAAAGAAATCGGCGTTCGCTAAGCTCGTAAAATCGGTTCCGGGCGGCGACGCTCCGGCAGCCAAGAAGGCGAAAACCGAGAAGGCTCCGGCAGCCAAGAAGGCTCCGGCAGCAAAAAAAGCAGCCGCTCCCAAGGCCGAGAAGGCTCCGGCAGCCAAGAAGGCTCCGGCGAAAAAGGCCGCTTCCAAGGAATAATGCGGATGTCCAAACCGGTTTCCAAAGAGAAACAGCGGAGGATTAACTCCGACATCGTCGCGAGCCGCCTTCAAGTCATTTCCGAAGAAGGCGAACCGCTCGGAATCCTTTCCCTTTCGGAGGCTTTGGCCCTCGCCGAAGAAAAAGAACTCGACTTGGTCGAGATGGGAATGAAAGACGACGTGGTCATGGCAAAAATCATGGACTACGGCAAGTTTCTCTTCAAACAGCAAAAGACGCAGGCGCAGGCCCGAAGCAATTCGAAAAAGGCCGACGTCAAAACCCTGAAGCTCACCTATAAGATCGGCGATCACGACGTTGACATCCGTCGCGCACAGGCGCTCAAGTTCGGTGCCGCGGGACATCCCCTGAAAATCGAACTCCGCCTCCGCGGTCGTGAAAACCACTACGAAGCGCTCGCCATGGATAAAATGAAGGAATTCATGAACTCCATTGCCGAGGCGTACAAGCTGGACGGAAAGATTACCCGAGCGGGAAACACCCTTTCCATTCTCCTCTACCCGAAAAAATAGCTTACCCAATCCAAAACCTTCGAGAATATGAAGTGCAAGACCCATTCCAGCGCCAAGAAGCGCGTCAAAATCACGGGCTCCGGAAAGTTCATGCTTCCGAAATCCTGCAAGCGCCACCTTCTCGCCAACAAGTCGAAAAAAGCCAAGGGCCGCAACAAGTACGGCGTCGAAGCTTCTTCGGCAAACGCCACCGCTCTCAAGCGTTGCCTTCCGTTCGCATAATCGAGAACGAGTTACCTATCTAATTTCAGCGTACTATGACTCGCGTAAAACGTGGTCTTGCCACCCATAAGCGCCATAAGAAACTCATCGCTCTCGCGAAGGGATATCGTTTGATGAATGGAAACGTTTTTTCCCGCGTAAAGAACGCCCTTGCCAAGGCGGGAACGAATGCTTACATCCATCGCCGCACTAAGAAGCGCGATTTCCGCGCCCTTTGGATCGTCCGTTTGAATTCGGCGCTCCGCCCACTCGGACTTTCTTACAGCGCGTTCATCAACCTCGCCTACAAGAAGCGCATGGAAATCGACCGCAAGAACCTTTCCAATCTTGCCATCAGCCATCCGCAGGTGTTTGCCAAGGTCGTTGAATCAGTAAAATAGGCTTCAATAAAAGAAGGCCCCGCATGAAGCGGGGCTTTTTTATTGGAACGCCCCCCTACGTTCCTTCGGGTTTTTCACAGGGCATTACAGATACCGAAGGCGGTTCCGCATACCAGGACTGGGCATTTGCCCGCTTATAGGTTTGTACCGTCGCGACGCAGGCGCCGTTTCGGATTTCGGTGTGGATGCGTTGGCGAATCGTACCGGCTCCGGAAGAAACGTCCACGGTGGTGGCGATGATGTTTTCGCTCGCTTCTTGAAGCGCGGCCATTCGTCCGTTCGAGTAGGCATTGCCAGAGACCAGTATCCCGGTCCAAACGCCGATGACGGCCAAAGCGTACAAGGGCGACCACTTCTTCAGATGCCGTTCCGCACAGGTGGGTTCGGTTGCGATAAGCATGGAACTTCCTTTCGTAAAAAATTTTTATTTCGGCCAAAAGGCAATCGCCGTACCGACGAGAACCACCGCTGCGGCAAATGCCAGTATCGGCATGCCAATGACTCGGTCAATCGCTTTAGAATGGGCAAGTTCTTCTTCTTTCCATGCCCGATGCCGTTCGAGCGTTTCCTTTCGTCTTTCCCGTCGGGCTTTGTCCGTACTGGGCGGAACAGTTCGCATTTTTATTTCCTCCGAATAGAATGTCGGTGTGAAAAAAATACTACGAAACTAAACGAAATTGTCAATATTTGCCCGTGCTGCCGTCGCTTCCATCCGCTTTTACCAGCGGTATTTTTCTCCCGACCACTCGCTTTGGGCGAAGGCCATGAATCGTCCGCCCTATTGCAAACATATTCCGTCTTGCAGTGAATACGCGGTCGAAGCGTTCCAAAAAAAGGGGTTCTTCGTCGGTTTGGGAAAATCAGTTTGGCGGGTATTCCGGTGCAATCCTTATTCGAAGGGAGGGTACGATCCAGTGGATACGCTCAAATCACCCTTTTTCAAAGAAAGGTAATTTAGACGTGATTTTATTGGAGGGCGCAGCGAAAACCGACGACCCGATACGAAGAAGTTGTTCCCCAATCTAAGTGTTTTGCAAAAATTCCGGCGTAGTCGCCGCTATTGCCACCGTATCCGCGAAGCAGCACGCGGTTGGAACCTCCGGTCGGATACGAATGGATGCGTCCGATTCCGTTTGAGGCGTTCATGTTCGCGGTCGCGGGACCGTATCCCGCGTAGGAATACGGGGCGCTGAAGGAACAGGTTCCCCCGGCCGCGCCGTCGGTGCCGGAAAACGAGTACCAGTTGTCGGATCATGCACAAACTTGTCCGGCCATGGTACCATAGCCCGTTCCGTCCAAGGTGTTCGCCCCGTTGACGTGTTCCCAAACGTTTCCGGCGAGGTCCCAGACGATTTCCCCGTTGGTGAGTTTGAGTTGGCGTTTGTCGGCGCAGCTCGAACGGCTGGACGAGAGCGCGGCGTTGTCCGCGGAAGCCGCGGCGACATGGTCGGTTCCGGCGCCGTCGCATCCGAGCGAATCAAATTCCAAACCGTTGTTTCCCCGGAACATCCCGCCCGACCCCACCGATCCTCCCGACCAGTTCGCCGCGACCGATTCGGCGTTGCGGGCGACGGTCATCCATTCGTCGTTGGTCACGAGGTGGTAGCCGCTTCAAAGGGAGGCGCATGCGGCGATGGCCTGGCTTTGGGTGAGGTCGGCGACGGGGGTTCATTCCGCTGTGCTCGCGTATGCGGCCCCCGCGGCGTATTTCCAGGTTTTCCACCCGTCCCCGGAAGGTTCCGAATCGCAGGCGATGCCCGGAAGTCCGCCGCACTGCCCCGGACTTTCGGACGTGTCCGCGAACTTCATCTCGTACTTCGCGAGGCAGAAATCCCCGGCAGCGGTCGGGAAGTCCGGGTTTCCCGGAACCCGGACGAAGCCCGCCGGGCAAACCCAGCCGCACGACGCGTCCGCGAACGTTCCGGAGAGGGTTCCGTCCGAACACGTCCGGGTTTCCGAAGCGCATGAGGAGTCGGGGTAGGTCGCTGCCCGGTATGCCGTGGCGGAATCCCCGTGCGCGAGCGTCCCGCCCCACGGGAGGGCGCAGGAAGCCGGGGCCGGAATTCCGGAATCCCCTCCGTCCCCGGATCCTTCCGACGCCGAAACCGTTGACGAATCCGCGAGGGCTTCGGCCGGTCCGGCGTCCGGGTTGCGGACGAGTCCCGCGGCGGCGGGCTTGCCGTTGGATTCCGATGCGGCGAAGTCGGCGGCGGAAGGCGCCGGGAAATTCCCGAAAACGACCGCGGTTCCGGCGTCCGGAAGGATGCCGGCCACCTGGAAGAACGCCGCGGTACGGACGCGTCCGTTCGCGGAAGCCGTCGGGACGTCGGCGGCCCCGGCGGAAAGCGCGGTCCTGTCGAAGGCGGCGAGGGCTTCCGGAAGGAAGGGCGCGAAGGCGGCGGCCAAGCGGGAGTCCGCGGAAATTCCGGAAACGCGGAACTTCCCGCCGTCGAGTTTGAGCCGGTCCCACCGAGGTTGTCCGGCGGTGTAGTTCGAATCCGCCGGGGCTTCCCCGACGTTCCCTCCCGTGAGGGCGACGGGGGTTCCATCGACGTAGAGGTACGCTCCGGAGAGGGCGTAGTCGGCGTCGTGGGAAACGTAGTAGCGGGGCGAGTTGCCCGTGAGGGCGGATTCGTTCGCGATCGCCGAATGCGCCGCGCGGACGTTGGCCTTCGCGCGGGCGTCGCGGGCGTCGGAAGAGTATCCGGAGAGCGCGAGGAATCCTATCGTGGCGAGAACCGCCAAAATCGTTATCACGACGACGAGTTCGGCGAGGGTGAATCCCGAGAGTTTCTTCGACGCCGCCTTGCGGAGCGTGCGGGAGACCCGGGAGGAGACGGAATCGGAAACGGCGGACAAACCCGTTTTTCGCGAAGCCATGGCGGAGAAAGTGGAATGATTAAAATTACGTCGAACATTTTAGCCGATTTCTGGGAAAGAGAAATAAAAAAATCCCCCGCAAGAGCGGGGGTGGATGTCGGGCGGTTCGATCGAATCAAAACCGTTCGAGCAGGGCGCGGAGAGTCCGTTCTTCCGACATTTCCACGCAATCGGGAAAGACGAGAAGTACGGCTTGTTGAAGGCACTCGGATTTGGAGGTTGCATGGTAGAGGGCGTTTTTGGAGAATTCCCCCCATCCTCCTTCGTGAACGTCGCGCTCGAGAATCTTGAGAAAGCCCTTGAGACGGTCGGTTCCTCCAAGGGAAACCGCTTCGCCGATCCAGCTCTGATTGCAATCGAGAAGCGTTTTCGCGCGTTCGAGCGCCCGGATTGCCTCCGTATAACGGCGGAATCGCGGAACGTCGATGGACGCCTTCGACAGTAGGGAATAATTGAGGTGGGAATCCGGAAAAATTCGGCTCATGAAACACTCCTTCCTTTTTTGTCGGTTTGGTTTTGGTCGCTCCAATATGCCGAACGTCGGACATTTGTCAATCCGAGAATTTCGTTTTCGCACGAGGATTGACCGCATCGAAGTTCCACTTTTCGTTTTCGCGTCCGCGCGTATACTTTTCGCGTAGAAATTTTCCTAAAAAACCATGTTGCTCGAAACCCTGCAATCCGCTGACGTGGCGGCGCTTAATGCGCTGCGTTCCCTGATTGACCCCAATTCCGGGTGGCAAGTCGCGCTCGTCCGTTTCTTTTCCGACGTCGAAGTGCTCGTAACCGCCATTTTGCTTGTGGTCCTTTGGCTTGACGCGCGTTTTCGAAAGGGGAATGACGAAGGGCGCAAAAAGGACGCCCTCGCATTTTTTTACGCCGTCATGGCCGCGTTCGCGCTGTATTGGATTTTGAATTTTGGCCTTCCGGCTCGTCCGCGTCCGGAATCGGTTTCGGCACTCCGCCCTCTCATCGACCATTTGCCCGATAATTCGTTCCCGTCTGGACACGGCATTTTTGCGGGCGCTTCTTTCATGGCGGCGCATCTCCTGTTTCAAGACAAGGCTTTGGCCTACGGCCTTCTTAGCCTTGGAATCCCCATGCTTTTAGCGAGGGTCCTTGCGGGCGTGCACTATCCGGGGGACGTAATTTTCGGTTTTTTCTTGGGAGCCATCCTCGTAAAATGCCTTCTTCCGCGAATCAATTCGTCCCGCTCCCGCCGTTCGCCGGCATATGTGATTCCGCTGCGAATAGCCTCGTTTTTCCGCCTGTAATTTCGTTTTCCATGAATCTTTCCAAAACCTACCGCGTCGTATCCCAAAACGGCGTCCGAAATACCAGGCTTGGTGAAATTCTCTCGCGCTCGCCCAAGACGCTTTTGTATTTCTATCCCAAGGATCACACTCCGGGATGCACCCTCGAAGCCCAGGACTTCACCCGAGTCAAGCCGGCCTTTTTCAAAGCGGGAATTTCCATCGTGGGGGTTTCGCTCGACGACGACCGGAGTCACGCCGAGTTCGTGGATTCGTGCGGAATCGGAATTGATCTTCTTTGCGATGATCGGACCCTTCACGACGAGTTTTCCGTTATCGGCGAGAAAAAGAATTACGGAAAAATCTACACGGGCGTCATTCGCTCGACGTTCCTTCTTGATTCGAGCGGAAGCGTCTTGAAAGAATGGCGGAACGTCAAAGCGACGGGGCATGCAGCGAAAGTGGCCAAGGAATTGGGCGTTTCAGAATAATCCCCGCGTTCCCGCAACTTTTCATTTTTTCGGTTCCGGCTATACTCTCTTCCATGAAAATCCTCATCTTCTGAGACGTTTACGGACGCATGGGGCGAGAGCTCGTCGCCCGCCACCTGCCCGCCCTAAAGGCGAAATTTTCGCCAGACTTCCTCATTGCCAACAGTGAAAACCTGACGAGTGGCAAGGGGCCCGTTCCCGAACACGTCGCTTTCATGCGCGAACTCGGATTCGACTGCCTTACTGGAGGGAACCACGTTTTTGCACACCTCAAAGACCTTTCCGAAGAGCTCGCGGATCCCGATTCCATCCAAATCCGCCCGGCGAACTACTACGATGTCCCGGGGTATCCGATTCCCTGAAAGGGAACCCGCGTCGTCGAAAGAAACGGAAAGAGGATCCTCATCGTCAACCTTCTGTCGTCCACCTTTTTGAAGGACGAAGTGTACAACCCCTTCTTGAAGGCGGACGAAATTTTTCAAAACGCTGAGCCCGAAAGTTTGGATGCGGTCATCGTCGATTTCCATCGCGAAACCACCGCCGAAATTTACTGCATGGCCGAATATCTCTCGGGCCGGGCAACGTTCGTGTATGGAACCCACACTCATGTTCAAACCAACGACGAACACGTTTTGCCGAGCGGAACGGGAATGATTGCCGACGTCGGAATGACCGGTCCTTTGCATAGTGCCATTGGACAGGCGTTCGAAGGAAGGCTTCCGACCATGGTGACGGGAGTAAGCTTGTTTTCGAAAAAACCCGAACCCCTCACGGAAGGCCCGGGTTCGCTTCATGCCGTCTTGGTCGAAGTTCAAGATGGGAGGTGCGTCGCAATAGAAAAGATTCGTATCCGCGACGAAGCCTAGACGAAGCCTGGAAAAACCCGCCCCGGAAAGGGGCGGGTTTTCTTATGCGTTTCGAGGACCCGTTACCGTCGCCGAGAGGGTTTTGATAAATGCCTCCTTATTTCCCATGTCAGCGAAATACTTCTCCACGATCTTTTCGGTGGGGCGACCGAAAAGGTAGGGGAGAGCTTGGGAGAGAACGAATCCCAAATTGTTCGAGAAGAATTCTTTTTTGAACCGTTCTCCCGCTTCGGAAGGTGCGCCCCCGCCTTCGGGAATTTTCCATTCTCCCATCGTGGGAAGGAATCGCGAGAGCAGTTCGAACGTTTCTCCCGCGAAGAATTCCGCTTCCTTGGGGGAAATTTTGCCTTCCTGAATCCGGATTCCCGATTCGATGAGCGAATCCAATCGTGAAACCTTTCGTTCGTCGGGAGTTTGGACGGTCTCGTTCCGGAAAGAATCGAGTGCCTTTTGGATTTGCGGAAGCTTTTCGGCGGCAAACCGTTCGGTTCCGGAAAGTTTCGAAACGTCTACGAGGGAGACGAGTTTTTCCGAATCGACTTCCAAAAGCAAGGCCGCGGCGAGTTTTGCCGCTTTTGCCGCATCGAAATTTTTTCCAAGCGAAGCGAGTTCGCTTCGGTAGATCGTGACGAACGAGAGCATTTTTTCCCGGGGGACGGCTTTTCGAACCCGGTCGAGATGGTCGGCAATGGTCCCTCAAAACACTTCGGTACCAAGGAGTCCCGCAAATTCCGGAAACGCGCTTTTCGTTGCGGAAACGAGTTTCGCGTCCGTTGCGGAATCCGAAGCGTACATGACGTCCACCGCGAGAGGAAGAAGCCGTTCGGTATCGTGGCGCGGATCCAATTTTCCGGAAAACACGTCCGAAAACACGTCCGGATGCCGTTTTGCGAAGGCGGAAATCCGTTCTTTTCCGAAGGCCCGGAGGAACGTGATGCCGTACTCGGCCGTTTTAGAATCCGTCGCAAGCCGTTCGAAGAATATCTTGCGCGTTTCGGGATCGGTTTTAGAAGCCGCCTCAAAAATGAGTCCGATCATTTCTCCGATCCGTTCGTTCGAAGGAGGAGCCGGATTTTCCGATTTGGAAATCGAAAGCCCTTTCTCGAGGAGGCTTGCGGATCCGTCGGCCCTTCGAACACAAACCTTCTCCAGCAGGATCGAAAACCGTTCTTTCGAAAGCGAGGCGAGCAGTTCTCAAAAAATCTTCACCGCATCGATCGGAGGGGTGAGATTTTCTTTTCGAAGAAGCCCCGAGAGCGTTTCTTTCGGGAGAATTTCGCCATCCCGGAGGATATTGATCATTTCCGTGATGTCGCGCTTGTCGAAGGCTAATGCGCCGTCCGGTTTTTTCAGGTATTTCGCGATTCCCGAATTTTCCAAATTTCCCGAGAGAATTTCGGCCATTTCGCCTGCGGGCATGGAATAAAACGCGTCGATGGCGTATTGCCGGGTCCGTTCGCCCACGTATTTGTTTCAAAGCGGATCTTTCATGATTGCCGCCACGATGGCGGCGAGTTTTTCCATTGACGCTCCGTTTTTTCCCGATTCGCCGGCCAATTTTGCGAACGCGTCCGCGGCGAACGAATGGAATTCCGGACTCGTCACGGCTATTTTGAGCGCGCTTTTCGGAATGTCCATCCCCGAAATCTTCACGTTTTTTCCGGGCAGGGAATCAATGGCCGCAGCCGCGGACGCGGAAACCCTTTTGGCGAGAAGCTCCTTCGTAATTTTCGCGGGCCTGTCCGGTCAGAAAAACGTCGAGACCATTTCGGCGAATACCCGGTTCGAAAGGGCGTCTTTCAGTTCGGCTGGCGCGGAATTTCCCTTCGGTTTTCCGACAACCTCTTTCGGCATTTCGACCGAAAGTCTCGATTTGAGTTCGATTGAGAAGGAAGAGAGATCGAATTCCACGATCGTTTTGATCCTTTCCACGAGTTCGCCCCTCGCAAGCTCCATATTGGTTTCGAGAATGCGTTCTTCGAGCGCGAAACGAAAGAAGTCTTCCAAAGATTCTATGCCCGTTTCCCGGGGTTTTTCACCCGTGACGGACGCTTTGATTTTCGCCCATTTTCCCTCCACGTATTTCCCCGCTGCGCTGAGGAGTTTGGCTCCGTTATCCCGAAGGAGTGCGAGAAGTTCTTTGGAGTCGCGAATTTCCATTTTCGCCCCTGATTTTTCGCCCGATCGGAAAATCATGGCCAAGGCTTCTGCGACCAAGTCTTTCGGAAGCTTGGCCGAAAGTTTCGAAACGGTTTCAAAGGTTGAATTCGCGTACTTTTCCAATTCTTTTTCGTCCGGAGGGTTCTTCGTAAAGAGAATGACGCCCTCATTCGCTTTTTTTACGAGTGCAAAACGGTCTTCGTCCGAAAGCTCGCTCCGTTTCACGAGGGCGAGGAGTTTTGACGCAAGGGGGCTGTTGCGGATGGCCGCGAGATTCGAGAGCCCTTCCACTCCGGCGGTCACGGCCCCTTTCGTTATCGACGAATCCACGAGCTTCGCCGACTCGTGCGCGATTTTCACCGCGATGTCGGCGCGTTCTTTTTCGGAGAGCTGGCGTCCTGTCAGAATGGAAAGGGCGCTATCGCGGATTTCCTTTGAGAATTCGTCGAACGTCCGAAGAAACGTGTCCTTATCGACGTTTTTTGCGATTTCCGGAAGGATTTTCAACAGCACGGTCTCCAAATCCGGGAACCGAAAAAGAAGTTCGGACGCTTCGGGAATCTGTTTGATTTCCAAAAGGATCGCATCGATTTTTTCCGGCTTTCTTTTAGCGAGGTCCATCGCGAGTCCGAGCGTCGAACGCAGGGCGCGCATTCCGGTATCGAATTCTTTCGGTCCCGCCGAGAGTCTTTTTCCTTCCTGGGCAATCGCATATCCGTTTTCGAGCGCGGTCCGCACGAACAGGGCGCCCTGTTCCTCGGGGGTGAGAAAATTCTCGATGACGAGCGCGGACATTCCCCGGAGCGGATGGTTTTTGGGAAGTTTCGCGTCGGTTTCTCGAAGGACCGCCACGATTTCGGTCAAATAGGCTTTGGCATCGGTTGGCATGCCTTCCTTTGAAGCGACTTTGACCATGATTCGGGATATGGCGACGTCCATGGCGGACTTCAAGGCTTCGCGCAAACTTTCCGGAACCTTCCGGATTTTTTCTGCATTCCCGACGCCGATTTTTTCTGCATTCCCGACGCCGGCCGAAATTTCCCGTCCCCGAAGATTTTCGGTTCGGTTTTTGGGAATTCCTGAGCGCTCCGGAGTCTCTGCCATGGTCTGTTTGGCTGAATGTTCTTTCACGATGCTACCACATGCCCCAGCACAAGGCAAAAAACCCTTGATTTTCGAGGTTTCCCTTGCCCGGTTTTTTGGAAACCGTATAATCGGTCGTCGTTTCCGCCGTCCTAACATCCGAGCATGCATCCGTTAAAAAACCTCCTCGTTTCGACCGTCGCGTTTTCCATCGCCGCCTCCGCGGCCGTATCTTTCGCCTTCGTCAAGTATTTTCCCTCGGTCCGAACTCCGGTTTCGACCGTCGCCCCGTCCGATATCCCTTCGCAAGTTCGATCTTCCGAGTCGGTTTCGGTTGCCGATATCGAAAGCGAGGTAAAGGCGGTGGCTTCCAAAGTGGGCGCTTCGGTGGTTTCGATCGTCGTCACGAAGGACATGAAGGTCTATCGGACCGATCCTTTCGGATTCTTTTACGAGCCTTCGGGAACCGTTCGGAAGAAGGTGGGCGGAGGAACCGGATTCTTCGTTCGGTCCGACGGGTATCTGCTTACCAATAAGCACGTTGTCTCCGATCCGAATGCCGAGTATTCGATTGTTCTTTCAAACGGCGAAGAGCTTGAAGGGAAGGTTCTCGCATTCGATCCGACCACCGATTTGGCAGTCGTCCGGGCGTATCGTAAGGATGGAAAACCCTATGATTCGGCGGTTCCGGCCGTTTCGGTTGCGCAAACGTCCGACCTTTCGGTCGGCTCGTTCGCCATTGCCATCGGAAACGCCCTTTCGGAATTTCAAAACACCGTGACGTTCGGAGTCGTTTCGGGGCTTTGACGTTCGATAGAGGCGGGTTCTCCCGACGGTGCGAGCGAACCGTTGACCGGCCTCATTCAAACTGATGCCGCCATCAATCCCGGAAATTCCGGAGGTCCGCTTGTCAACCTCTCGGGCCGGGTAGTCGGAATCAATACCGCCGTCACCCAAGGAGCGAACGGAATCGGATTCGCCATTCCGCTTTCCGAAAAAATCGTTCGTGGGGTGGTGGATTCCGTCATTGAGCGCGGATCCATCAAGCGGGCGTTCCTTGGAATCCGCTATGCCCAGCTTACGTCCGAAAACGCTGCCGAAATGGGAATGGCGAAGATCTCGTGAGCCCTCGTAGCCGGGGAGAAGGGTTTTCCAGCGGTCGCGCCCGGATCTCCTGCGGAAAAGGCCGGAATCAAGGAGGGCGACGTCATTTTTGAAATCGACGGGAAAAACATCGGTTCGGCCTATGGGGTAAAAGAAGCTCTTTCCGAGAAGTTTCCGGGAGAAACAGTCCGCATCAAGGTCTACCGCAAAAACGTGCTCGGGTCTTTCGAGCCCGTTCCTTTCGAAGTTCAACTCTCCGATCGGTAGGGTCCGACGAAAACCCCGAATCGCGTTGATTTTTCCGTAAAGTCGTCTAAACTCGGTAAGTCATAGCGGCTTCGAAACTCCACATTCGAGCCTTTTTTCATTCCTTTTCGAGTTTTTCCATGTCGTCATCCGTTCCGCAGAAAGTCCGTGGCATGCAGGATATTTTCGGGGAGTACCAGAGGTACTTCAATTTTCTGAAAAAGGTCGCGCGCCACGAATTTCGAAAAAACGGATTCACCCGCATCTCGACTCCCATCGTGGAAATGCAGGAGCTCATCGTGCGTTCCGCCGGAATCGGAAGCGACGTCGTTTCGAAAGAAATGTACTCGTTCCAAGACCGTAAGGGGCGCGAACTCGTCCTCAAACCCGAATCGACGGCCGGAGTCATGCGGGCGTATCTGGAAAATTTTCTCGACGAACCCCAGCCGGTCTATCTCTACTACATCGAACCGCACTTTCGTTACGATCGCCCGCAAAAGGGCCGCTACCGCCAATTCCACCAAGTGGGCGCTGAAATCATCGGCGAAATCGATCCGGTCCTCGACGCGAAAATGATCCATATCGGATGTTCGGTTCTCGACAATATCGGACTGAAGGGGCGCTATAAGTTGAAGCTCAATTCCTTGGGCGTCGCCAAAGAACGGGAGAAATACGTTCAGGAACTCCAATCGTTTTTCGAAGCCCGGGCCCACCTCCTTGATGAGACGGACATCGCCCGCTTGCGGGCGAACCCGCTTCGAATTCTTGATTCGAAGAACGAGGACGTCAAAGAACTTCTCAAGGTCGCTCCGAAAATTACCGATTTTCTCAAAAAGGAATCGAAAGATTTCTATTCCAAGGTAAAGGCCTATCTCGACATTCTCGGAGTCGAATACGAGGAAGACCACACGCTCGTGCGAGGGCTCGACTATTACAGCCATACCGTTTGGGAATGGGTTGACGGTTCCGGGCGCACTCAGGACGCTTTCGGCGGCGGAGGTCGCTACGACGACCTTTCCAAAAACATCGGGCATAAGGAATCCGTCCCCGCCGTCGGATTCGCGCTCGGTGCGGAACGCCTCATAGAAACTCTCGTCGATACCGGCGTCAAACTCCGAAATAAGGACGCGATCCACCTCTATTTCATTCAACTCGGGGAAGATGCGACGAAAATGATCCTTCCCCTTTCGATAGAAGCCCGCAACCGGGGCGTGAATTCGATGCTTTCCCTCGGGACGCCCTCGCTCAAGGTTCAAATGAAAAAGGCCAATCGTCTGTGAGCCAGGTACGTGGCCATCGTTGGAATCATGGAAGCGAAGAAGGGCATTTGCCAATTGAAGGACATGCTTAACGGTACGCAAGAAGAGCTTCGGCTTTCTGATTTGCTCGACCGCGTCGTTGCCAATATCGATGCTAAAGAACTGGATTTTTACTCTCCGACCAAGGATTTCGTCATCGAAGAACCGAAAACGGATTCGGAACCTTCCGAAAATTCATAGACGAAAAAACGGGATATCACATCCCGTTTTTTCATTCATTTTTCTTTTGACACTTACCGTAAAACCCATAAGATGTGCGGGCTCTTTTCGAAGGGCCCGTTTTCAACGGAAAGCTCCTTAACATCCGACGCACAGGGAGGCCCAACGGCCTTCCGTCCCCGCCGCCCTCCCAAGGGCCGGCGGGGGAAAAACTTCAACCAAGCGAAATTTCAAAAAAAGTCCGTACCGCCCTCCGGGGCGGCGGCAACATT
>JANJWP010000027.1 GCA_024709505.1 Candidatus Altimarinota bacterium
CCCATCACGCTCTACACTTCCAAGGAAGACTTCGTCGCCGGAGACGACTCCGGAACTCCGTCTTTCGTCAAACCGCAAAACCAAGGGTCCGACGAATTTTCGCTCTCCAATTGGATTTCGATCGAAGACAAGAACCTTACCCTCGCCAACGGCGAAACCCGAGAGGTTCGCTTTTCGATCAAAGCCCCGTCGGGTGCCGAACCAGGAGGACACTACGGCGCCATCTTCTTTTCGCCCGCCCCTGACAAAGCCCAACTTGCCATCGTCCAGCGTCTTTGAGCCCTCGTTCTCGTGGACGTCCCGGGGGAAGCCAAGATTTCCGGAAGCCTCGGTTCTTTCGAAATCGGAACGCTTGCGGCTTCAAAATTCTCTCCTCGAAAGTCGTTTGAAGCTTTCCCAGTCGTGTTTTCCACCCGTTTTAAAAATGAAGGGAACGTTCATTTGAAGCCCACGGGAAAGATTGAAATCGTCGATGAAAACGGTGAAATCCTCAAAGGCATCGGAAAAGAAGCGGTTCTTTCCCCCCAAGGCGCTTACGTCGGAGAACGGCTCGTGGACTACGTTCCGGTAAATGATGCCCTCGGAAACGTCCTCCCGAATTCCGAACGCCGCTTCGACTCGAAATGGGAAGGGTTCGGATACCAGGTCCTCAACGAAAACGGCACCAAAACCGTCAGTTTCAAGGGGCTCTCCGAATACTATGCCGACAAAGCGGCCGAAAAACGCCAATACCTCAAATTTTACGAATCGGTCCATACGAGAACCGTTACGAAAACCTTCACGGCGAAACTCGCGCTTTCCTACGAGGGAAAGGATAAGGTCAAAAAGGATTTCGAAGAAACGAAAACCTTCGACGTTTCCTATGAGGAGCAGTACGTCGGCATGAATTTCTTGGTCGTCCTTCTCATCCTTTCGATTCTCGGATCGCTTTGATACTACGTTTTCGTTGCCGCTCCCAAGGCCAAAGAAAAACTCAAGGCGGAAATTCTCGCGTCCATGAAGAAGTAGGGAAAAGGAGGAACCGTTTTCCCCCATTCAAATGACCAAAGTTCGCACAGACATACGAACCTTCGCCGCAATTGCCGCCGTGATCTCATCGATCGCCGCCGGTCTTTCTTGGAACGCCGCATTTTCCGACGAATCGATATCCATATCGGCAACGGTCGGACTCTTAGGAAATCCTCCGGTCGTCACGGGAGTCGTTCCTTCGCTTCCGGTGATCACGGTCTTTCGAAACGAATCGCAAACGGTCTCGCTCAAGGTTCACGATCCCGATAATTCGGGAACCGCCATCGTTTACACGGTTACCACCGTGAGCGGTGCCGTCGTTCCCCAAAACGGATCTGCTTCCGTAGTCGGAGGATATGCGGACATCGACTTTACGTATTACGCCCCTTCCGTTCCGGCGAAAAAGGTTCCGGTAACCGTTACGCTCGACGACCAATCCGGCGCGCCGGTCACGGTCAAGACGGTTGATTTTTACGTATTTTAAAGAATGGCAGGCTTTCGAATTCGTGCCGCGCTTCAAAAAAGACCCGTTTTTTTTGCCGCGTTCGCAGGAATTTCCCTCATGGTTTTCGCGGTCGCTTCTTTCGTCCGTTTTCAGGATTCCGATTCGCCGTCCTCAATCCGAAGCGCTCCCGGAGCTGATTCTTACGTCCGGAATCTCACTTGGGAAACGGAGTTTTTTTCCACGGTTCCCTACCGGAAAGAAGACGATCTCGAATTCGCGTTTTTTGCCGATTATCCGGGATGGTACTCTTACGTTTTTGACTGGAATGCGATCTTCGAGCGCTATTCCCTCATTGCGCTTTCCGATGGAAACGAAATCGCCCACGAAGAGCTCTCGCGGAAAAAATACCGCGGCGAATCGAACGTATTTTTACGGCTTAAGGCAAAATTTCCCGGAGCGACGGGAAACGACCGTTTCGTAACGCCGAAAATCGTCTTCCATTCCGAATGGACTCCCGAATCGGATTTCCCCAATGGAACGCCCAAAGATTCGGGCCCTTCGGAAAACGTCGCGACCATTTCGCAAACCCCACCCCAGGCGTTTGGAAGCGGAACTGATTTTTTCTTTCCCGTACGAACGTTTTCTTCCGACGTGAACAACGCCGTCTCCCTTTTTTGAGGAACCGAAAATTCCATTTCCCGGGTGCTTATCGGAGGAAAACCCTTCGAATGAGCCTATCATTCGGGGCACTACGTTTTCGTGGTTGACCGCGCTTCGTTTGCGGCGGGAGAATATTTCGCCGCCGTCCTTACGAAAGAAGGGAAACTCGTTCCTCTCAAGGAGGGCATCGTTTTCGAATCGGACGGACAATTGGTGGGCATTTCGGCGATAACCCCGTCTTCGGTTCCGAATTCGCGCGAATCCTACGTTACGCTCCAGGGGCGGGGATTTTCAAAAATCGTGTCAGTACAGCTCTCCAACAGCCTTGTCATCCATAACGCCTCGTTCCGTCTCATAAACGACTCCGTGGCCATCGTGAAGATTCCGGCCGGAATATCGGAAGGCAGCTACGCAATGAACGTGATGGACGTTTCTGGGATTTCATCGCCAAAGAACGCCGTCGTGACCATAACGAAATAACGCCCGTTTTTATGAAACGCTTCTTCCTCCCCTTCCTTCCGTTTTTGGCAATGCTCGCGTTTCCGTCGGCGGACGCGGCTTCCTATGCGGTAAAAAACCTCGATTTGAACGGCGGAGGGGCGAGCTTCGCGCGGGATATCACGGTTTCGTCGAGCGGATCGGACCTCTACGTTCGGACCTTCGTCACTCCCCTTTCCGGTTTTGAACGCCGTCACAAAGTGACGCTTTCCGGAATGCCTTCCGGCGTTTCGGCGATTTCGTATTCCACGGCAAACTCCGACTGCTCTTCTTTTTCGAACGTTTCGATTACTTCCGGGGGCTTTTCTTACGAATTTCCCGGAAATTGCGACGGCGTTGTCGCGGCGCGTTACCGTACTGCCGGAATCGCCGACGGTACTTATACGCTCTCCGCGATCGTTACTGATTGCGGGGTTAACGGAGTTTGTGGCGACGGGGATGATTCGTCGAGTTCGACGAATACGGCAACCGTCACCGTTTCTTCGAAAGCGGTCCTTGTCCGCGCCGTGACGCTCGATCTTGACGGCGATGGGTTCCTTGACGCTTATGACCTTTATTGGAACCGGATTCCGGCACTTCCGCTCGCTGCCGGACAAATCCGGGCAAGGGTCGATTCGCGTTTCGCGAGTTCGGTTTCCTATTCGGCTGGTTCGGGGGCTCGGGGAACCATTTCTTTTGGTGACGGATTTTTCTCTTCCGGCGAAATTCCCCGCATCGAAATCGACGGCGACGCCAACTATCAAAGCGGAAGCTATTACATCGGCGTTTCCGAGGACGGCGCCGCACCTTCGGCCACGCCTTCGAAAACTCCGGGAACCTATACCGGAACGGTAAGCCTTGCGTTTTCGCTCTCCGAAAGCGGAACGATTCGGTACGCTTTCGGAATCGGAGCGGCGAACGCGGCCTCCCCCGTCTATTCTTCGCCGATATCGTTTTCTTCGCCGACGGTCGTTTCAACCTATTCGACCGACCTTGCGGGCAATTCGAGAACCCAAAACTTCGCCTACGCCTTTTCCTGTTCGGTTTCCGCCCCCACGAACGGAAGCGTTTCCGCCTATCCGGCCTGCGTGGTTTCGTGCAATGTCGGATACGTTCTCTCGGGAGGGGTTTGCGTCGTATACGGAGGCGGGTCTTCGGGAGGATGATCGAGTTCCGGTGGATCTTCCGGGGGAAGTTCTTCTGGGGGGTCTTCCGGAGGCGGGTCTTCTTCGGGTGGGGCGACAGGCGTTCCTTCCCAACCCCAAGCGTCCAACAATCCGGCCACGATTTCATCTTCCACGGCGGATCTCTTCTACTTTGCGAGTCTTTCCGGAGCACTCTCCTATTTGGACCTCCGGATACTGAACGCCGACGTGAAAAGCGCTTTCGTCAAATCCGCCATCGAAATCGGCATTGACGATTCGGCGTACTATCTCGGCTTCGATTCGGTACTGAAAAAGGAATACAACCGAGCGATTAACGCGTTCGTATTGTTCTTCGTTCTCTCCGACAAAGCAAAGACCTTTGCGTTGACCGATATGGAAAAAAGCGAATACGCTTGGGCGGAATCGGTTCTTGCGGGCGCCAAATCCTGGACGAAAAAGATTGCGGAACGGTACGTTTCGACGTACAAATATCCAACCGGGGCAACCGTTTACCGAACGAACTACGAGCCCATAAAACTCGTCATGTCAAAGCTCGAAAAACGCTACGTGGGAAAATTCAATTTGCTCCTTTCTTCTTCTACGATAGATCGAAAAACCTATCTTTCGGCCATTGACGGGTGGAACCGCTTCGTGCTTCATTTGAGCGTATTTCGAACCTATGGACGCCTCGAAGCCTCGAAAACCCGGGCCATTGCCGGAATCACCCTCTTTGAGCCGATCTACAAAAAACGGGTTCGAACCGTCGTCGTACCAGTGGTGGCCGAAATTCCAACTTCCCCGACGGTTGCCGTTCCGTTCCCGAAGGACGTATCATACGGACAAACTTCCGACGACGTGCGTCGGCTCCAGCAAATGCTGAAGGATGCCGGATATTTTGGAACCCTCTCCCCCACCGGATATTTCTGACCTTCGACGAAAGGCTTCCTTACGCGATTTAGTGAGGAAGTGCTCAAAATTCCCAATCCGGAAGGAATATTTTCCGGGAAAGTCCGCGAAGCGACGAACGCGTACTTAGTCCGATAAGAAGTATTTCCTCCCTTCGAGCCCTTTGGGAAAATGCTCCTGGGAGGATTTTTTCTCGGGAAGGTCGTGGGCGTATTCGTATCCCTTGGCGTGCCCGAGTTCCCCTAAAAGCTTGGTCGGAGCGTTTCGTAAGTGCAGCGGAACGGGGAGGTTTCCGTATTCCTCGACGTCACGCCGCATCTTTTGCATGGCCAGATAGACCCGGTTGTCTTTCGGAGCCCCGGCGAGATAATAGGCGAGCCAGCAGAGTTCGAGTTCGGCCTCGGGCATTCCTACTTTTTCGCAGACGTCATACACCATGTTGGCGTATGAAAGCGCTTGCGGATCGGCCATTCCCACGTCTTCGGCGGCGAAATTAATCATTCTCCGCGCCACGTAACGGGGATCTTCTCCTCCGGCAAGCATTCGTCCGACGTAATAGATGGCCGCGTCGCCGTCGGAATCGCGAAGCGATTTGTGCATGGCCGAAATCGAATCGTAGTGGTTATCGCCATTTCGGTCATAGGCAATGGTTTTCCCGGCGCTTTCGGCCATGTCGGCTTCTTCGAGAGTGCCGGCTCCCTTGACGACGAGCGCCTGTTCGAGCACCGAGAGCGCGAAACGAAGATCGCCGTCGGTTTTTCCAGCGAGCCATCCTATGGCCGAATCGGTGATTTGGATTTCCGGAAACCGTTCGTGGATTTTTTGTCGGTTCGCCGTGAGATGTTCCGCGACGTCCGAGGGAGAAAGAGGTTCGAACACGAAGACCTTCGCGCGGGAAAGGAGCGCCCGGACGATGGTGAAACTCGGATTTTCCGTCGTTGCGCCTATCAAGGTCACGATGCCTTTTTCGACATAAGGAAGGAGCGCGTCCTGTTGAGCTTTGTTCCAGCGGTGAATTTCGTCGAGAAAAAGGACGGTCCTTCGTCCTTCGAGAAAGTTTTTCCGGGCTTTCGCGATGATTTGGGTCAGGTCTTCTTTTTTACTCACGACGCCCGAAAGGTGGAAAAAGTCGGCGTCAACGGTTTTGGAAATAAGATAGGCGAGACTCGTTTTTCCGGTTCCCGGAGGTCACCAAAAGATCATCGAAACGAGATGTCATGATTCGAGCATTTTGCGGATGGGAGCGCCTTCCCCGACCAATGCTTTCTGTCAGGCGAATTCGCTCCAGTCGCTCGGACGTAAGAATGACGAGAGCGGTTCTATGTGGTTCGACATGGGAGGAATCCGAAAATCAGAAGGAAGTGACGAAGTTGCCGCCAGTATACCTCGAAGCGGAATTTCTTCCATTTGGGTTTCGTTCCATCTTTTCGTCTCAACGGTTGACAAAACCGGGTTGTCAGGTATTTCTATTTCATTACCCACCCATTCCCATGCAGGATTCCCCCATTGGCGAACTTATCGAATCGCTCGGCGCGAAGGTCTCGGAACTTCCCGAAGACGCTCCAGCCTCCTCGCTTGAGGCTAGGCGGAGAAAAAAACTCGTGGGAGACCTGCTCGTTTTGCAAATCGGTGCCGCCGAAATCGCCGAATGTCTCGAAACCCAGCGGAAGGAGGCGGAAAAAAATACGCGGCTCTCGAAGCCTCCGCACGTTTCTCCGAACATCCTTCGCGAAGCGTTGTCGGCCAAGGTCTCCAACCGGTACTACAATTTTCAAAAGTTCGCCTCGCTCGCCGAAGATTTCCGAATTTTTTCCGACGGCCCCATTCCCCTTTCCCACGAAGCGGAAGCCCTGCTGCAGACGGTCGTGCATCCCGAACGCTTGGAATTGGCGCTTTTGCGCGAACTGGGGATTTTCCTTCCTCCGATAAAAGGCCGCTGAAACCGGGCAAAATACGAGGAGGTGAAAGCAAAAATCGCCGCGATTCCCAAGCTTAAAGAACTTATCGCGAATTCCGTTCCCATTGCCCCTTCGAGAGGAAGAGGAAAAGCTGTGGCCATCGTCGATCGGGATGGTGGCGGAGACGGAAAAATCCTCGCGTTCCAAGACCGGACGATCCGGGTGTCCAAACGCCAAAGTTCGATCGTGACTTCGGCTTCGGTATACCCCGACGCGTATTCGTATCTCAGAAGCCGGTATTATGCCGAGAACTTCCTCTCCGAACGGGCGAACGCCCTCTCCGAGTCGTCGTCGCGGCTTGCACGGCTGATCGTAACCTACGATGCCGACAAACACGACGCCGGAAGCCTGGAACGACTCAGAAACGAATTTTCCTCCAGAAAAACCTTCTTCGAACAGCGGGCCTTTCTGGATCGGCTTCTTTCGGTCGGATTAAAAAACCGTTCGCAAGACCGGCTTCGAATCGTCTGAGCCCTCCATGACGCGCAAAAAGCTTTTCAAGACCGGATAGGCAAACGCCTCGCCTTCGAAAACCAGGCGAAAGCCGTCGAATTTTCCTTAGAAAAGGAGCGGACCGCCTGGAAATCCCTCTACGGAGCTTTCGTCGTTCGGTTTTCCGGAGAAGAAGACGCGGTGGTTCGGGCAAAACGGGTGGCCTCGATTTTCGAAGGCTACGCACTTTCCGGTTTTGATTTTCCGGTACGGCCGTTTTTGACGGTGCGGAGGTCGTTCGAAGAGCCCGTCAAAGAACTTAACCGAGCGATTGGGCTTTCCGATTCCGCGGCATGCGGCAGGGCGCTCGAAAACCTCGATCTCCTGCTTCGTTCGCAGGCGTTCTGGCTCTTTTGTTTTGGATTGGAGCACGCGTTCAAAACGGATTCCCTTACCGGAGGCGCGACGGATTCCGAAAAACTTTCGTCCGTAATCGACCGGAAAATCGCCCGGATGGAAACCATGGTGTTTTCCGGAATTTCGTCGAAAAATGCCGAATCGGAAAGATTTCGGGCATATGCCGATTGGCTCGAACGGTTCCGAAAACTTTCGTCCGCCGAAAAGTTCGGCGAACTGGTGCTCGCGCTTGAATCGGTTCGGAAATCCATCGGATAGAAAACCCCCGCCTTTTCGACGGGGGTTGGCCGGATTTTTTGCCGGCGGTTAGAGGAGGGGTTCGGGCAGGTCTTCCGCCTCGGCCTCCGGAAGGATTTTTCGAACGGAACGAACCATTGATTTGAGCTTTGGAACGTAGTCTTCGTCCTCGGCGTACCTATCGAGTTCCTCCACGAGTTTTTCGGGATGGTCGGTAATTTCGAGCTTCTTACGAAGATCGGAATACGTTCCGTTTCCCGAGAGGGATTTGACATAGCTGCGAATGGAATCCTCGGCGCTCTCAAACCGCATGTAGGTACCGTCTTTGCGGGTGAGTCCAAAGAAGTTTTTCCGCTTCAGCGCCGGCTTGTGCCGTCCCCAATCGGTTTCGAGAGCCGCTTGCGCGACCGCGATTTCGATGGGAAGTTTTTCAGCGACGATGCCGGAGTGTTCGTTCATGACGGCCCGGATTTTCGGAGCTATCCAGGCGACGAAATTTACGAGCGGGTTAACGGAAGGGGAACCGCGGTTCCCCAAGGCGCCATCATACGCGTTTGCGGATGAACATGCGAAAATGATGAGCGCCGCGTTTACTCCCGAGCGGATCCATCGGCAACATCGACAACCGTCCATCAGAACTTCCTTTCTCGTATCGAAGGGGCTCCATACTATTGATTTTTTAAAGAAATTGAATAGATTTTCCCTTCCCTTTTCACCATTTTGTCGCATGCCGTTTTCTTTCGATTCAAAAACCCTTGACCGTTTGCGTTCATCGGGGGTTGAGCGCGTTCGCGTCCGCCTGATTTCCGGGGGCTGTGCCGGAACGAAGCTTTCCGTCGAAACCGAAACCCCGAGCAAGCCGGGCGACGAGGTTTTTAACATGGGAGGAATTTTGGTTTCGGTTTCCCAATCCGATGCAGAGCGCCTTTCCGACGCGAAAATCGTTTGGATGGAGAAAAACGGCAAGGAAACCTGGCTTCTCATAAGCAAAGGGATTCGCGAACGCTGCGGATGCGGAACGAGCTTTTCTTTTGGAATTCCCACAAAAAAACTTGGGGCGCTCAAGGCCCTTTACGCGAAAAATTCGCCCCGAACGCGAATCGGCGAAAAATAATCGTAGGCATTAAATTTTAAAGCAATCGGCGGCGGTATCCTAATGGCCATGGGCTACGAGGTTCACCGCAAAATACGCGAAGGCCGAGCCCGAAGCGGTGAGCGCGATCATTCGGTAAGAGCTTTCTTTGGAGTGCGCTTCCGGAAGGATGTCGCTCGCCCCGATGTAGAGGACGATTCCGGCAAATGCTCCCAAATACAGGAACAAGCCGTATTCCGGAAGGGTGAAAAGCAGCGTCGAAAGCGCTCCGGCAACCGGTGCCACGGCGTTTGCGAAAAGGAATTTTTTCGTCCGGTTCGCCGTATTCTTGTGGGTGAGCATGAAGGTGACCGTGTTCATGCCGTCGGTGAACCCGTGTGCGATGACCGCGAGAGCGACCGCGAACCCTACGGCGGGATCGACTTGAAAACCGAGCCCGATTCCTATTCCGTCAACGAAGCTGTGTCCAATGAGGGCGAGCGAGGATGCGGCTCCCACGTGCGGATGGTGGTGGTTGGCGTAGTCGGATTCATGGTTGTGATGGATGAGCACGGCCTTTTCGAGGAAATGGAAGGCTAAAAAACCTCAAACGAGCGCGAGCATCGCATGGGACGCTTCGTATCCGCCTTCGTGGGCAAGCTCGAAGATTTCGGGAAGGAGTTCAAAGGAAACGATTCCGAGAAGCACTCCGGCGGAAAAGGCCATGACGAAATGGAGCCGGTCTTTAAAACGGAGGGAAACGAAACCTCAAATAAGAACCGAAGCGAAAGCGGCGAGGGCGAATAGGGCGGTATAGGAATCCATCGTAATTGGAGGGAAAAATGAAAACCCGGGAAGTATATTGAAAAATCTTTAAAACGGGAGCGGGATTTTATGTTTGACAAATTAACTTCCATAGGTAATAAAAATCCACCCCCGGACCCGCGATTTCTCGCGGGTCTTTTTTGACAAATGAAGAATTGAAATTATAGATAATCCATGTCCGCAAAACGATCCATGCCGTACCGTTCTTCTCCGGAGACCGTCGAAACCGCGCGACGGTCAATCGAATCGGCGGTGGAATCCTGAGCCGTGAGCCGGATTTTGGAGTTTGTCCGCAAAGGAGCCAGCCAGCCGTTCTGAGAAATTCCGAATGCTCGCGACATTGGCCGTTACGTCGCCTTCGAAGAACGAAAAATGGCCGCGCTCGAAAACCGAGCTCATCTCCTTTTGATCGAGACGGTCATTCCAGCGTGCACCGATTATGTTCGAGACCGTTTTCGGGAGGAGCTGCAAGGCGAATTCCCCCGGTTCGATTCGATTCTTTTCGCTCCCGAATACACCTCTTCCACCGAGCGTGAAATTTTTGGATGAGAACTTCCTCCGCTCGTGTCGAGATATTCGGGGGGTTGCGAGCCGGTGTACGAAAACGGCGAAGCGAAAATCGGACTGAGGCTCAACTTCGATTCGGTGTTCAAAAGTCTCGAAGAAGAGGAAGAAATCACTCGCGAATCCTTTGAGGATTTCGTGGTGCAAGTTCTTTTCCACGAAGTCATGCACGCACTCTCGGCCAATGTGTACCTCACCGACGAAGGGAAGCGTTCGGCCATTGCCAAGTGGCTCCGTTTTCTCGAAAACGTCGGGGAAATTCCCGAATATCCCGATTGGAGCGAAATTTCGACGCGATTCGGATATTCGTGCACGTTCGTGGGCGCTTCAAACGGCGACGGCGAACCGACGTACCGGTCTTTTCCCGAAATAAACGACATGAACGAAGCCCTCACCGACATTTTTGCCGCGAGGGCTTACGCGCGTTACCGAAAAAAATCATGACTTCCGTCGAAGCGCTACGTTTTCGGATATCCGCTCCATGCCAAAGCCCTTCATGGGGCACTCGCCGAATTTTGCCGCGAAAACGGCCACGACTTCGACGAAACCTTCAAAATGATCGAACGGGGGTATTTTTTTGACGACGGCGACTATCTCGACGCCTTTGAAAACGTGTTGTGGGCCATAGTAAACCCGTTTTCGCTCCGCCTTCAAGGCGCCCGGATTTGGAATCACGACGAAAACGCGTAGGATATCGGGCGAATAACCCCCAAATCCCATGGACACCCCCGTTAAGACGGCCGTAAGGAATTCGCCGATCTTCAAGATCGTCGTTTGCGGATTCCTCGGACTTCTCCTGATGATTCCGGCGAGCATGGTTCAAGATCTCGTTCGCGACCGAAGTTCCCTCAAATCGGCCGCGACCGCCGAAATCGCTTCGAAATGGGGGGCGAGCACTACGCTCGCGGGACCGATTCTTTCCATTCCCTACGCTTCGAAAGAAGTCCGCTATCTCACGCCGAACGGCATCATGGCCCAAACGGGGCCGAAAACGGGTTTCGTCCACGTTTTGCCGAGCGAACTTTCTTACGAGACTTCGATGGATCCGTCGATCCGGAGCCGAGGCATTTACGACGTGACGGTTTACCGGAGCGCGAATGTCATCCGGGGGAAGTTCGATCTCGAATGACTTTCCGCCCTTTTTGAAAAGCTTGGAACGCCCGATTACTCGAAAGCGCTGGTCACGATTGGATTCAGCGACTCCAAGGGGGTCGAAGCCGTTTCGGAAATCACTTTCGGCAGTGCGTCGAGCCCGTTTGTTCCAGGCTCGGAAATTCGTGGCGTATTGTCGAACGGAACCTCCGCGAAAATCGATCTTTCGTCCATGAGCGGAACCGTTTCGTTCTCGTCGGAAATCGTGCTGCGCGGTTCGGAATGGATGAAGTTCGTCCCGCTCGGAAAAACGACCTCGGTAAAAATGTCTTCCGCTTGGCCGAATCCGAGTTTCGACGGCGCGTTCCTTCCTTCGAGCCGGACGGTCAA
This sequence comes from Candidatus Altimarinota bacterium, assembly GCA_024709505.1. Classification (GTDB taxonomy): domain Bacteria; phylum Patescibacteriota; class Gracilibacteria; order BD1-5; family UBA2023; genus JANJWP01. The sequence continues at coordinate 11,629 of JANJWP010000027.1, forward strand.
CGAATCGGGATTCCAAGCCGAGTGGAAAATCCTCGATTACAACCGGAATTTTCCCCAACACTGGGTAGACAACGCTTATTCGCTTGGATACGTTCCGACCGGAGTTTCCTATGAAGGCGGCGGAAACTGGGACGGATACGGCATGATGGCCGAACGTTCGATGAAATACGCTTCGACGACTCAGGATTCCGAAGCTTCCGGTCTCAATATCGGAAACTCGGCCTTCGGAGTGAGCCTCAAGCCGGGCGTTGATTCCTATTCGAAAACCTCCCGGACAGTCAATTACGCCATCCTCATCGTCGGACTCACGTTCGTCGCGTTCTTCCTCATGGAAATACTCCATAAGCTCCGGATACATCCCATCCAATACCTTCTCGTCGGATTCGCGCTCGTGGTGTTCTATACCCTGACGCTCTCGCTCTCGGAACACTTCTCGTTTGATCTTGCCTATCTCGCTTCGGCCACGTTGACCACGGCGCTCATCACCGCCTACGTCGCGGTAGCCTTCAAATCAAAAGCGCTCACGGCCACTATCGCCGCGATTCTCGGCATTCTCTACGCGTTCATCTACGTCATCCTGTCTTCCGAGGATTACGCCCTTCTGCTTTGAAGCTTCGGCATTTTTCTCGTTCTCGCGCTTCTTATGTACGCGACGAGAAACGTCGATTGGTACGCCATTGGCGAGAAGAGGACGGAAAACGGAGATTAATTGCCGCCCTCGTGCCGCGTTTTTATGGCATGAGGAGTTGACATATCGCTTTTCTTAAATATAGAGATATCGCCAATGTTTGGCGAAAACGCATTTCCGGCTTTAGGAGGCCTTATGAAGACAGACCAAAAGAAAATGCCCGCACAACCCGTTCAGGGGCGGATCGTCGATGGCGCCAACGCTTCGGCGTTCTCCAGTTGCGGGAACACCCGGAAGACGGCCATCCGTCCCGCTCCCGGGAAGAAGCAGGGGTAATTCCGAGGTTTTCGAACTCCCGGGATTCGCCCGAACGGCACGGGGGGCTTGCCGCCCCCCGTTTTTCTTTTCTTTGAAACATGCGCCCGCTCCAGGATAGGAATTTTCTCGAAAACGAAATTTACGCGGTAACCCACGGCAACCGGACACTCGCCTATGCTCCGTTGACCCGATTTTTCAGCGTTCACGAATGAACCGTTTCCAAGTCCGAAATTCCGGCGGACTGGAAAGAGGCCGCCTCCAACCCTGAAAACGTTCCCGAATTCGTTTCGGAGAAAGGATTTGCCGACGAGCGGAAGAAGCTGAAAGTCCGGATGAACGTGACTTCCGCCTGCAACCTCAATTGCTCTTATTGCAGCGTGAGCGCTCAAGCGGGAAAAGGCAAGCACATGGACGAGGAACTTGCCCTCCGGGCGGTTTCGCAAATGGTCGAATTCGCCAAGGAAACGGGGATGGGTGAAATCGAACTCGCCTTTTCCGGAGGCGAACCCACGCTGCAATCCGGACTCATTGAAAAAGTCGTCGCACACGCGGACGAACGGGTTGGTGCCGAAGGCATCCAATTGGTAACGAAACTCCTGACGAACGGGGTGCTTTCGCGATCGGTGGCCGAGCGAATGGTTCCGCTTTTTAACGGAATACAGGTTTCATGGGACGGGTTTCTCGAAAACCATCCACGCTACGGAACGAAGAACGCCCAAATCTCGAAAACGGTATGGGAGAACATCCGGCGGTTTTCGGAAGCCGGATCAACCGTGAACGTCGCCATGGTCGCCTCCGAAGAAAATGCCGGAATCATCGGCACGGTGGTGGACGAAATTTATGAAACTTTTCGGATAGAGCACCTTTTCATCGCACTGAAAGACCGTCTCTGAAAGGCTTCTTCGGGAGAAAATTTCAACTACGAAGCCCTGCGCGAAGAGTACGTTCGGACTTGGAAAAAATACCGTCGCCTTTGAATCGACGTTCCGCTTACCGGAACGGACATCCACTCGATATCGCAATATCCGTGCGGAGTTTCGGCGCCGAATTTTTCCATCGCCCCGAATGGAACGGTTTCTTCGTGCACGGTATCGTTCAACGATTCCGATGATTTTGCCCGAAGTTACGATTTTGGGGCCGTGACTCAAACCGGACTCAAGCTCAATGAATCGCGGATTGTCGAATTTCAAAAAATCGACGTCGCAAGCCTTCCGGAATGCTCCGATTGTTTTGCGAAATGGCATTGCCGCGGCTGATGCGCTTATGCCAACCGAAAGGAATCGATGAGAATTTCGGCCCCCGAACGCTGCGAGTTCATCAGGAAGGTCGTCGCTGACAAGATATTGTTTCTCGCGGGAATCGAGTAAGGACGATTTTTTCTTATTCCAAACGGACGAATTCCATCGTCCGTTTTTTCGTGTCATAAACCATCGTTCCGGCTTCCGGACGGACTTTTACGGCCTTTTTCATGGAAATTTTGGAAATCTCCGCATAGGCCATCGCAATGAATACGCTGTGGCTTACGACCAAAACGTTTCCTTCCGAATCGGGCGGGAACGATTCCAAGAATGCGCGGGAACGTTTTTTCACTTCGAAAAAGCTCTCCCCTCCGGAATGCTTCCGATAAGGGAACGGTTTGGTTTCGTAAATTTCCCAATCGATTTCATCTTCGGTTTTTCCTTCCGCGATTCCAGCTCCGCGTTCGCGGATTTCGGAGCGGAGTTCGATGGGAATCGCGAGCTTTTTGGAGATGACTTTTGAAGTTTCGACCGCTCGGGAAAGGTCGCTTGAGACGATTTTATCGAACCGGACCCCCATTGAAGCCAACCGTTCGGCAAGCATGGCGGTTTCTTCCCTTCCTTTTTGGGAAAGCGTTCCGGGGAGCCGTCAGAGAATGATTCCGGCGGCTCATTCGACGGTTTCGCCGTGACGCAGAAAAAAAAGGCGCATAGGAGGAAGTGTTTTTTTACGGTTTTTTGGAGGAAAGATTACTCCCTTTGGCGATTGTCGCAAATTTGACCTCGAAATTTTCAAAGATTTCCGTCACTTTTAGAAAAATTTTCCGTCTCCCCTTTCGAACGCTTATCCGTAACAACTTCCAACATGAAAGCTTTCGCCACTACCTCTGCCGCTCTCGTTGCAGCGCTTATCCCCCTCTCGGTACTCGCGGTCGAAACCGCCGTTCCGATGCTGTATTCCGAAAATCCGGACATTCTTCCCATGGCCGCTGCCGTCGTCGAGGACGAACCGCGCATGTGCACCATGGAATACGCTCCCGTCTGCGGAATCGACGGCGTAACCTACGGCAACGCCTGCGGCGCCGGAAAAACTGCCGTAGCGTATTCGGGCGAGTGCGACGCTTACGTTGATCGCGCGGCTTATGCCCGCCACGTTCGAAAATCGGAAGCCCCCATTTTTAAACGGGTTTCCGCTTATTCCGAACAAGCCCGGCTCACGGCCATTGACACCATCGAAAAACGCATCGAAGCCGTAAAAAAGAGTCGGATTGCCCGCGAGATGCAAAGAAAGCGTATTACGGAGCTCGTCTTCGTAAAGAACGTCATTTTAAAGTCGCTTGGACACTAAGCACGCCCAATTTTTCGCTTTGAAAGGATTCCGATATTCACGAGCGGGAGGACGGACGCCTTTGCCGGAGATATTTTTATGCAATCTTTGTATGAAATTGACTTCATGAAATAAATTAATAGTATACCTCCACCATAGGTAATGGTATTTCTAAAAATAGGTGATGAGAACCGAAAAACGGACGAAAATCCTGATAGGAACGAAGAAATGCCGGTGAATGCTCGAAAAGATAGATAGAATGCTGGAGGACGAAGCTTACTGCGCCGATATTGCCCAGCAGATCAACGCGACCATCGGACTCCTCCGAAGCGCGAACGCGGCGCTTCTCGAAAACCACCTCCAAACGTGCGGGGTGAAAAGAATTCAATCCGGAGACCCGGAAGCCATCGCGGAGTTCTCCGAAGAAGTTATGCGCGTATGGAACGTAACGCAAAGGAACTAGACTCACTTCTTATTACCTCCTCCGTGAAACGGCTTGTCGCTGTCATCCTCGCCAACTTCCTCCTTCTGCCCGTGTGCGGAAGTGCTTTGGCGTCCGCAGCGGACGCCAGCGAAATTCTGATGCACCATTCCTGATCGTCCATGGATGATTGATCCAGAATTTCGGAAGATGCCATTGCCGATACCGACACTATCTGTGAGCATCCGCACGGCGGCGACTATCCGATCATGGATTGCTGCGACCCCGACCATATGCAATCGCATATTGCGACTCCCGGAACCCGTCCTGCAGAGAAAGTAGCCAAAGTATCATCCCTCCATCTTTCCTCCCTTCTCGATTCGATCGGAAACGACGTTTCGATTTCGGCCGCGAGCCATCCTCAGACCGCCCCTCCGTGCGTCGATAAACGAGGCTATGCAGCACTCGTCGGCATCGTAAAGCGCCTCGACTAAGCCACGACCGCATCCCTTCCGTAAGGGGAATTTCGCATACGTTTCAGTATGGCATGATTCCGCCTGCCCGAAGGGATTTTTCGTGCTTCTATTTTAATCTGATTGCTTACAAATAACTTTTACCATCCCATGAAGAAGAACATTCTTATAGTCGCGCTTTCGCTCGGTCTCGTACTCCTCCTCGCATCCTGTTCGACCGGATCAAGCCATACCATGGACGACGGTTCCAATATGGATGGGGCGATCCATGAATCCTCCGCCGAACATACCGAATGAGATTTCCACGCTATGGAAGACGGATCGTCCATGGCCGGAAAAATTCACGAAGAGTCCGAAAGCCACGCTCCGGGCGATGTCCACACCATGGAAGACGGTTCTGCCATGGAAGGCGCTGCTCATGAGGAGGCGACAGAAAGCCAGTAGCCTACCACTAACGTTTAACAAATGAAGAAATCAATGATCATAAAGGTTGGGGCTTCCTTGTTCGCCATCGCGGGAGTTGGGTACGCGCTGTACGCCTACATAGAATCGCCCGGACAGGTCCCCCGTAAGAAAACGGCAGCAGCCGACCACTCCAAAATGGAGCGGATGGTCACCTACGTGAAGCCCAAGGCCTACGTCGGAACCAAGGCAGCCATCACTTCGTACCTCGGGGAAATCCAGACCGAAAAGAACGGTCAGATCTACGCGTACCGGAACGGAATCATCGAGGCGTACCTCGCGAACGTGGGTGATACCGTTAAGAAAGGGCAGGTGGTAGCACGTCTGCTTCCGGCGGAATACTCCCCGGACATCGCGAACATGATCGCGGACCGGAAAGCCGAACGGACCCGTTCAGTAGGAATGGTGAAGTCCGCCGAACTCACCCTCGCCGAAGCGAAGTCCCGCCGGGAAAAGATCCTCGCCGCCGCCGATCTCAAAATCGCGAACGCGAACACGATCGCGAACCGAGTCACCGATACCACTTCGAGCCAACTCGACAAGACCGCGCTCGAACAGGACGCGAAGGTCGCGAAGCTCGAATCCGATCTCGCTTCCATGGACGTTCAGATTTCTTCCCAGGAAAAGACGGTCGAAAACATGAAGAAGAAGACCGAAGCGTCGGTGGCCCTCGAATCCGACAAGCTCGCACTCCGCGAGACGACCGTGAAAACCGCGATCAAGAATGCCCACGCGACGCTCCTGCAAATTTTTTACGGAGCGGATTCGTCGCTCTATAGCGTAAATCAGCTCAGGAACACGTATTTCGGAGCGAGGAACTCCTCCACCGTAAATGCCTTCACGAACGCGATGGCAACCTTCCATGCGAAGTACCAGGAGATAGATTCGCTTACCAAGGACGAATCCTTCGCGTTCGCTCGGGAAGTCGCTGACACCGTGGACAAGGGGATAAGGGTGCTCGACGCGACGGTCGTGTCCGCCGATTACGGCGAGGACATGCTTACCGCCGACAAAAAGATGCTTTTCGAGGCGAAGACCGATTCCATGAACGGAATCCTCACGATCCTCAACATGTACGAGGAACAGAAGAGCATGCTCGCGAAGGAAACGAGCGTGTCTTCCGCCGAACTCGCGAACGAAACGCTCATGCTCGACAAGCTGAAAGCGGAGCGTTCGGTCGTAGAAAAGGAACTCGCCATGGCACGTGCCGAAAAGGACCGGATGATCGCGGAAGTCCGCAACATGAAGAGCGAATCCGAGAACGAGGCTTCCAAAATGGTGACCGCCGAAAACGCCGATAAAATCATGTCGCTTTCCGAAGCCGACAAGATGGTCACGGAAGCGGAAAAGATGCTCATCGACGCGAGATCTTCCCTCCAGGCGGCGAACGAAGCCCTCGGAGTCCTCGAATCCGCGGGATTCTCGAACGAGGTCCGCGCGCCTTTCGACGGAAAGATTACCAGGCGTTACGTCAACGTCGGGGAATCCGTATCCATGTCGTCCCCGTTCTACGACATCGTAGGCACCGCTTCCAAGAAGCAGGCGCCAAAAACCTTCGTGCGCTTCGAGATTCCGGAAACGGACCTCCTCGATGCGACGATCGATAAGGAAATCCGATTCTACCGCACGGCCGAACCGCTCCGAAAACTCACCGCGAGGATCGCCCGGGTTTCCCCGGCAGTCGGGTCCGCGACGAAGGGGGTTGTTATCGAAGCCGAATTTAACGAGGAGATCGAAAGCATCCAGGTTGGATCGAGCGTCCGGGTCGAAATGGAAAAGGCGGGAAACATGCTCCTCATTCCGTCGGCATCGGTAGCGCAATCGGACGACGGAAAACTCTCCGTCTTCACGGTCGATTCCAAGGGCATCGTAAAATCCAAGGAGATCTCGACCGAACGCACCGTAGGTCTCGACGTATACGTATCGTCCGGACTTACTAAAGACGACCGTATCGTCGAGCTCCCGAAGAACTACGCGTTCCTCGAAGACGGGGTAAAGGTCTCCCCGATGGAAAAGCCGACCGTATCGGCTCCTGCGGGCGCGGCTTTGTCCATGCCGGAAGGGCATAAGCATTAAAAAAACTTATTCCCTAACCGATACAACATGCTCAATGCCGTAATCAAATTCTGTCTCTCGAACCGGTTCCTCGTGCTCTTCGCTTCCATCGGGCTTCTTGTTTTCGGAGCGATTTCCCTTGGGAAGCTTCCGATCGACGTCCTCCCGGACCTGAACCGTCCCCGGGTCACCGTGTTCGCGGAAGCGGACGGGTGGGCCCCGGAAGAAATAGAAAGCCTCGTCACGTTTCCGATCGAACGCGTACTCAACGGAGCCCCCGGCGTCATAGCCGTCCGCTCGCAGAGCGCCGTCGGGCTGTCGATCATCAATGTCGAGTTTGACTGGTGAACGGATCTTTATCGGAACCGGCAGATCGTCAACGAGAAACTCGCGTCCGTTAACGTTCCATCGAACGTGAAAACGTCTCTCGGACCAACGACCTCGCTCCTCGGGGAAATCGTTTGGGCCGGGGTAATTTCCCCCGACGGCTCGGCGGATCCCATGAAACTCCGTTCGATAGCGGACTGGACCGTGAAACAAAGGCTCCTAACCATTCCGTGAGTTGCGAACGTCCTCGTAATGGGAGGCGAATCGAAACAGTACCAGATACTCCTCAAACCCGAAAAACTCTCCGCGTTCGGCATATCCGTAATGGAAGTTTCCGACGCCATGAGAACGGCCAACGAGAATAAGGCGGGCGGATTCCTCATTGAAGGAAATAGGGAGTCGCCCATTCGAATCCTGGCCCGAACCACTTTCGTCGAAGAACTGAAAAAGACCGTCATCAAGACGGTTCCCGCATCCGGCCCCGCCGGAATGGGCGGAACCAACGTCGGATGAAAACCCCGGATCGTCACGCTCGCAGATGTTGCGGACGTCGTTTTCGCACCGGATCCGAACAAACGCGGAGACGCTACCATCGAAGGGAAGCCGGGCGTGATACTCCGCATCGTGAAACAGAACGACGCGAATACCCTCGCGCTCACGAAAGCGATCGACGAGGCGCTCGCGGAACTCAGGCCCAATCTCCCGAAAGGCGTAGAGCTTTCCGGGGAAATATTCCGCCAGGAATGGTTTATTAACGGCGGACTCAAAAACGTCGAGGAAGCGCTTCGCGATTCGGCGGTCGTCGTGGCGGTCGTCATTACCCTCTTCCTCGCGAACGTCCGTACGACCGCCATAACGCTCATATCGATCCCGTTCTCGCTCCTCGTCGCGTTCATCGTATTCAATGCCCTTGGTCTCGGAATCAACGTAATGACCCTGTGAGGATTGACCATGGCGATCGGGGAACTCGTGGATGACGCGATCGTCGATATAGAAAACGTGTTCCGGCGGCTCCGAGAGAACGCGCTCCTCCCGAAAGGAGAGCGAAAATCATCGCTCAGGGTCGTATTCGAGTCGTCCAAGGAAGTGCGAAACTCCATCGTCTACGCGACAATACTCGTAGCGATCGTCTTCGTTCCGCTCCTCCTCCTTCCGGGGGTCGATGGAAAGCTTCTCGCGCCGATCGGTACCGCGTACATCGTGGCGCTTCTCGCTTCGCTCATAGTATCGCTTTCGCTCGTCCCGGTGCTCGCGTCGTATTTCCTGCCGAAATACATCGAGGAGCGCGCGAAGAAGTACGGGGATTCCAAGGAAAAACTGCCTCCCGGATACGAAGCGGACGATACGCAATTCATCCGAAAGGTGAAGGACTTCGCAATCCGCCCCATCCGTTTCAGTATGGCGCATCCGAAATCGATTCTCGCCGCGGCTCTGGCAAGCATAATCCTTACTGCCGGACTCTACGTCTTGGCCGGAAAGGAAGGATTGCCCGCTTTCAACGAGCCGACTTTCACGACCATGATGTTCGTGCCGAACGGCAGCTCCATCGAATACACGAAGTCGGTCGTGAACGAAGTGACCGGAAAAATCACGAAGATACCCGGCGTGAAGCATTTCGCTTCCACCATCGGGCGATCCGATGCCGACGCGCACGCGAGCGGCGTGAACAGCGCCGAATTCGAGATACTCATCGACACCGAAAAAGCGGACAAGGAAGACATAGAGCGGGAGATATTAAAAGTATATAAGGAATATGAGGGGAAGGTCATCTTCTCCCTCGGACAGCCGATCACCCATCGCATGCAGGAACTCGTTTCGGGAGTCCGAGCGCCTATCGTCCTCAGATTGTACGGAAAGGATTTGGAAACGCTCCGTTTGCAAGCCGGGAACATCCTCGGCGCGATGAACAAGGTTCCGGGAATAGTCAATGCCCAAATCGAGCAGGAAGAACGGGTTCCGCAGATTTCCGTGGACATCGACCGGAACGCCGCCGCGAATTACGGCATCAGCATCGGCATGGCAAACGAAGCCCTAGAAACCTGAGTCATGGGAATGCAGGCGGCGGAAGTGCTCGACGGAAACGAACGGTATCCGCTCATCGTGAAGTTCGATCCGGATTGGAGGGGCGACCTTCGCTCCTTGGGCAACCTCCTCGTCTCGACGTCGTCCGACAAGCCGGTGACGCTCAGTCAGTACGCCGCAATCAAGCGCACCGACGGCCAGAACCGCATCAGCCATGACGGGGCGCAACGCCGGATACTGATAACCGGATTCGTTCAGGATCGGGACGTAGTGAGCACGGTGGAAGAACTGAAAACGAAGGTGTCAGCCCTTGGAATCCCGGCAGGGTATTTCGTATCGTACGAAGGGGATTACCAAGCTCAGAAAGAAGCGACGAAGAGGCTTTCGCTCATCGCGCTCTTCGTAATAGCGGGAGTCGTCATGATCCTCTATTGGCATTTCCGGAGCATCATGCTCGTGGGACAGATACTCCTCTCGGTCGTCGTCGCGTTCCTCGGAGGCATGATCGCCGTGCTCGTAACGGGGAACGTCCTGTCCACCGCGCATCTGGTCGGATTCATCGCGCTCATCGGAATCGTCTCGCGAAACGGGATCATGCTCGTCTCGCACTACCTCCACCTCATGCGGGTGGATAAGATGGAGTGGTCCGAAGAGCTCGTGATCCGCGGATCGCTCGAACGCGTCGTTCCCGTCATGATGACCGCGCTGACGGCAGCGCTCGCGCTCCTGCCGCTCATCGTCTCTGGATCGGCCATGGGGAAAGAACTCCTCTTTCCGCTCGCGACGGTGATCTTCGGAGGACTCGTCCTCTCGACCGCGATCGAACTCTTCCTCCGCCCGGGACTTTTCTACGCTTTCGGCAAAGCCGGAGCGGGAAAGTCGCTCCTCGGAAGAGGTACGGAGCTCGAATAATTTAATCAATAATCCAAACACTCTATGAAACCAGCCTATTACATTGTTCCGCTCGCATTCCTGCTCGGCGCGGTGGCAGCATTTTCTGCATATACTTTCCTTCCGAACTTGGGTCAGCGCGAAATTCCGAAAAATAACACGTTTAAAAAGATCGATCAATCGCTTCTTAGCGAGGCACGACCCACTCAGGTAGTCGATCTCAAAGACGGAGATTCCTATGATCTCACCGTGACTCGGGTAAAGAAAAAAATAGGAAAAAATACCGTGACTCTGCTTGCGTATAACGGCTCCGTTCCGGGTCCGGTTATCCGGACGACGAAGGGGGCGAGCGTGAAAATCCGTCTCACGAATAATCTCGGCGATCTCGATACAACGCTCCATCCTCACGGCGTTCGAGTAGAGGAGGCATTCGACGGAATTCCTCCCGAGCAGGGCGGAATAACACCAGTTTCTTTCGGGAGCGGCAACACCGTCGAATATACGCTCAAATTTCCGGACGCCGGAGCATTCTGGTACCATCCGCACATCCGGGACGACATTGGGCAGGGCATGGGGCTTTACGGTAATTTCATCGTCACGGATGCCGCCTCCGGATTCACCAATTCGGTCAATCGCGAAGAGTACCTCTTCATAAGCGACATCCTGATCAAGAAATGAAATACCGCCGCGTATCCGAAGGACAAAACGAACTACGCGATCATGGGGCGATATGGAAATACGCTTCTTCTCAATGGAACCGATAAATATTCGCTCCAAGCGAAGCGGGGCGATGTTATCCGATTCTATCTCACCAATGCCGCAAGCGTCCGCACATTCAACATTTCTATCACGGGAGCGAAGGTTAAGTTGGTCGGATCGGACGTCGGGAAGTATGGAAAAGAAGCTTTTCAGGATTCCGTACGGATCGCTCCGGCGGAGAGATATATAGTCGAAGCGTACTTTGAGAAGGCAGGAGATTACAAGATCGTACACAAGACGCCCGAAAAGTCCTATACGATCGGATCGGTTAAAGTTTCCGATGCGTCTTCCGACCAGGATTACTCCAAATCTTTTGCCATGCTAAAAAGCTACGAGGAGGTGGTTGTTGAGATGGCAAAATTCGAGCCATATTATGCGAAAAAGGCGGACAAAAATCTTTCTTTCTCGCTCGATATGGATGAGATGGGAAATATGGGCAACATGCACGGCATGTCCCATGGCGGCATGGATGAAAACCATATTTCCGCAGACGGGATCGAGTGGGAAGACACGATGGGGCCAATGAACGCCATATCGAATAGCGATATGGTCACCTGGCAGATAAACGATACCGATACGAATCAAACAAACGCCGACATCGACTGGAAATTCAAGAAGGGCGACCTGGTGAAAATCAGCATCGTAAACGAAACGGGTACGACCCATCCGATGCAGCACCCCTTCCACATGCACGGACAACGATTCATCGTCCTCTCGGAAAACGGAAAAAGAGTCGAGAATCCAGTATGGAAGGATACGGTTCTCGTACCCTCCGGGCAACCGGTGGAAATCCTCGTGGATATGTCCAATCCCGGATCCTGGATGGCTCACTGCCACATTACGGAACACCTTCACTCCGGAATGGGATTCGGATTCAAGGTGGAGCAGTAAGAAAGGAATTCGGAAGGTATCTTAATTCCTCATTTATCATCCTATGAAAACAGATGCTTTGGATACGCGGCGCCTTTTGAAGGTCGTCGCGGTCTGGACTAGCATAGTCTACACGGTATGCTACGCCGGAGTGGCGCTCTATCCGCCGATCAGGACGCTTTTCATGCGATACGCGCTCCACGCGGACGCAGCATTCGCGTCGGACTACTTCGGATTCGGATACTATCTTTCCTGACTCGTCATCTGGAACGTTGTGGCATTGCTGGCCGCATGACTCTTCGTAGCGCTTTACGACGCCATGGAACGGTAGGAACTGGCCGCTCCTTCCGGGGCGGCTTGGTTCGAAATCTTTCCCTAACAACTAATCAATAGAAGTAATGAAGAAATTCCTGAAAAAATACGCGTTCGAGGCGGGGATAATCATCCTATCCGTCATGCTTGTAGGGCTTGTCGCTTTCGCGGCATTCTCTTCTGGACCGGACTCCGATTCCACTTCCGACGGCAAGTGAAAAATCGCCGTGGAAACAGCCGTACCCTTGAACCTTGGAAACATTCCGATCCGGGGAGGCAAGGTATCCGCGAAATTCACGCTCAAAAATTCCGGCACGGAACCGCTTACGATATTGGCCGGACAGACAAGCTGCATGTGCACCGTAGCGACTCTTCAAAAGAACGGAAACGATGTTTCCCCGAGGATCACCATGCCCGGACATGCCAACCCCGGTCCGACGAAGGTTGCCGTAATGCTCGCTCCGAACGAACAGGCTGAACTCGTTGCCATATTTGATCCGATGGCCCATGGTCCGAATGCGGTGGGACCGATAAAGCGCGACGTTATACTCACCACCGATTCGGCTGACACTCCGCAGATAGACCTCTCCTTTTTCTGAAACGTCGTGCAGTAGGCCTTTAAGCGATAACAATGGAACGCATGAACAAAAAACCATATCGCATCATCGCGCTTTCGCTCCTCCTGGTCTTATTGCTCGCATCGTGCAGCTCCGTTCCGAATGATCCAAATAGCATCGGCAATTCGGCATCCGGAACCGTAGTAAACCAGGGAAAGAAAGAAGATTTCACCATTGATGAAAAGGAATACGATTTTTGAAGGATCAAACAGTCCGGCGGAAAGGTCGAGCATTCTTTTCCTTTCATGTACAACGGGAAAGAACCTCTCGTTATCAAGGGGGTTCCCACGAGCTGCGCATGCACGTCAGCCAAGATAGACAAAACTTCTCTTAATCCCGGCGACACGGCTACGATAACCGTTACGTTCGACCCGAACCTGCACGAAGAGCCGACAGGAAAATTCTTCAAAACCGTCTCGCTTTTAACCGAGCCATCCGTAAAGGATACTCCGGAACTTAAAATTTGGGCAGAAATCGACCTCGATCTCGGACCGAAAGCTTATAAGCTGAAGGAGAAACATAATGATCACTAACCATAGGAATCTCCAATCCCAACGTTGGTTGATTCATAGAACAAAAGCCCCGCATTATTTGCGGAGCTTTTGCTCATCTCGTGAGTAGAAGAAATCGAAGTAGACGTATCTATGTAAGCGGGTTGAAAGCCATAAATCGATTCGAAAAGTTCGTAGAAGGATTCCCTCGAGCCCGTCGTCTTAGTTTTTTTAATAAGTTCCAAAAGCTTTTCCTTCCCATGAACATTTACGAGGAATGCAATGGCAAATCCAGCTTCAGAATATACGCCGGCACCACCATTTTCATGAAATTCTAGAAATTTCAGCAGTTTCTCAGGCCGGTTCTTGAGCTTATTTTGACCTGAAACAAAAATGGAAATTCCTTCGGAAAGCTAAAAAAGTATTCAGCGACAAGATGTGGACGGTTGCGAGTCCAGTTGAGCTCGAAAAATTCGCCAAGCTCCCGCATCGATCTTTCGTAAACTTCTTCCAGCTTAGGATAATCTATTTTTGAGATGTGATAAACCGTACAGGAATCCTATGAACTAAAGTTTTTCCAATTCCGCCGTGACCGTTTCGAATCAAATGCTGGGATCCGTCAATCTCAAAACCCTATTCTTCAGTCCGTTTGTTTCGATATTTCCAAGAAGTCTAGGAAGTTGTCTCTTTCTCCAAACAAATGTTCTCATTATAAAACCAGGATTCAATTTATCAGCCAAAGCCATTCATACCCTCTTTTCTTTTCCTAAGTATGACTTCAGCCACCTTGCCAACATCCTCCGCACGTTTCAAAGCGGAGGATAATCGAGGATAACAATCCTATCGACCAATGGCATGGATTTTACGATGGAACAACTCGGTCATTCGATAATCCATTCCGACTTCGCGATGGCTTCTTTTTGAAGCTCCGCATAATTCACGTTCTCCGTCCAATCGTCGCTCCAGAGCAGTTCGTCCAAATGGATAACCGGAACCCCAAAGTGCTCGCCGAGCTTTTTGGCGAGGGTGGATTTTCAGGATCAACCGGGTCCGGTAATATAGATTCTCATAGGAGGGTATTTAAGGTTCTTGAGTTGATTTTTTTTAAAACTTATATGCTAAAAAGCTCTCCGTCATGCGACGAAGAACCTTTGCAAATTTAACATGGTGGATCGGGAGGGACTCGAACCCTCGACCTTGGGCTTAAGAGGCCCCTGCTCTAACCGACTGAGCTACCAATCCATGGGTTTTGGCTTTGGGGCGTTCCTCAAAGCGGGGAAAATATAACCGACCGAAAAAGAAATGCAAACGATTTTTCGAGTTTTTTTGCGAAGTTCCGTATACTCTGCGAAATTGGTTTTTCTTCCTCTAAAAATCTATGCGCGCCCTCCTTCCCCTTTGTATCTTCGCGGCGACTTTCGCCTTCCAAGCATTCGTTCGTTCCATGGGATGGGATTTTTTCGTCGAGATATCTCCCGCGTCTCAAAAATACTGGAACATTACCGACCGTTCGCTTTCGGCCCTAAGCGCTTTAGCCGGACTCTGGCTCACGAACGTTGTGGCGGTCATCGCGCTCGATAAAGTCTTTTCCAAAGTCCTTCGTTCGAGTCCTTTGGCAAAAAAAATCCTTCCGCTTCTCAAATATGCCGCATCGGCCCTCATTTGGGGATTCGGACTGGTTTTCGTACTCTCCATTTTCGGCGTGAACGTCTCGACCCTCCTTACCGGAGCCGGAATCGGTGGACTTGTTTTTGCCCTTGCGTCCAAAGAATTCGCCTCCAATCTTTTTGGAAGCCTCTCGCTCATTTTTGGAAATTTTTTCAAGATCCATGACCGTATCCGAGTCAAGGGATTTGAAGGAACGGTCGAAGAAATAACGCTCTCCTACACCCGTCTTACCGATAAAAATGGGCACTCCGTTTTCATGCCCAACAAATACCTCAACGCCGAACCGGTGGAAAACCTGAGTCAAAACCAATTCAAAACCGCCGACATTCCCTTTTCGGTTCCAACGTCGTTTGAAATTTCCCGGCTTTCCGATGCGCTCACCTCGGCGCTCTCCAAAATTCCAAACGCCAAAGTCCGTCTTTCGGTCGTTGATATCGGCACTTCGGAAACGAAACTCTCCGCGAAGATCGAAGCACCTTCGGATAATATGGAAAAGGCTCGGGAAATGGTTACCGAGCATATATTCAAAGTATATTTGAAGTAAAGATTTTTTCCAAACGGCTACCGCGAAGCGCGAAGTCTTTCCAAATGGGAGGCAACGACGAAAAGCGCGCGGTCGAGTTCGAGATGGGGGGTTACGTTGGTCGTGGCGATGTTCGAATACGCTTCGGCAACCGCCGCCGCCGAAGCTTCGTCCGCGACGCGTCAACGAAGAATCGCGTCTCCAAGGCAGGAAAGTGCCGAGAGGCATTTGGAACGCTCGGGTTTGGATTTGACCGAAAAAGAAACGAGCGGTCAAAAATCGCCCGAAACGAAGGATTCCACGGCCGAGCGTATTTCTTCATCGGGTTCGAGGGCCGATTCGTTCGAATCGGAATACAGGCATCGCGAAAGCACCGTGTCCAAAAGCTTCGAGCGCGATTTGACCGTCAAAAGGAAGAGCGTGCCTTTCGGAACGTCTTCCAAGGTTTTTAAAAGCGCGTTCGCCGCTTCGGGAGTAAGTCCGTCGGCATCAAAAAGCACGACGGTTTTTCGGTCGGTTCACTGTCCGGTAAGAGCGGCCTTGGCGATGATGTTCCGAACGTCTTCGACCGAATAGGTCGGCTCCCGCCGTTTTTCGCCCTTTCGGAACATTTCCTCGGCCTCTTTTTGGGTTTTCGATTCCCGACCGAATTTCACCGTTGCTTCGAAGGTCATGATTTCGGGGAGCGGGGACTCAAAAAGCTCTTCCCGCGTCGAAACCCGGAATCCGGTGATTTCGGCGATGGCGTCGAACGCCGAATAGTCCGAACAGATTACCGGTGGAACGGTGACGTTGTCGAAGTATTTGGAAACGATTTCCTGGAGTTCCTGGGTCATTTGCAAGCGGCGTTCAAATCGGTATACTCGGCCTTGAGTATATCGAAATCCGCTTTCGTGCGGAATTTTCTTTTTCAAATGAGCAATCGACAAATCGCCGTACTCGTGCTTTTGGTTACGATTTCGGTCGTGGCCGGAGCGTTCTACCTCTTCTTCGTTCGGAACGTTTCCGAACTCCGCATCGGCATAAGCGGCCCCAGGACCGCAACCGTAAAAATCATGAAGGGCGCGGCCAACGTTCTCGCGATCGAATGTGCCAACGAATGCACGCTCAAAAAAATTCCCCCGTTCGACTACGAACTCGTCGTCAGCGCGGACGGATGGGCCGATTATCGCGAACGGCTTTCCTTGAGGAGCCGCGACCGGATATACCGGATTATCGATCTGCGCCGCGACGTGAAAACCGAATCCTACGTCGCCGAAACTCGCGACCGGGTGGCCGAACTCCGCGGCAAGCGCTCGGTCATGTCCGACGAAATGGCAACGGCAACCCTTCGAACCTATCTTGGACACTATCGCGAAAAAGACTATTTCACCGACGCGAACCCCTCTTTTCGATTGGTTGAACGGGATGGTGACGGAAAAGACCGAATTCTTTTTTCGACCGAAAATCCGAACGCTTCCGCCACCGTTTCCGACGACGGGCTCGTATGGGTTGATGCCGGGGGTGCTTCGTCGCTTTTCGACCTCCAAACCGGAAGACGCCATTTTCCTTCGCTTCCCGCTGGAATAAGCAAGATCGAACGGGCTCCCAAAGATGGGCATTTCGTTTTTTCGGACGCGAAAGACGCCTACGTTTTTGATGCGGCATCCAAGAACGTCGAAAAAATCGCGATTTATGGTGACGTCGTCATCCGGTCTGACGGAACGGTTGTCGCGCTCGTTCGGAGAGGGGACGAAAAGAGGACTTCGCTTCTTAATCTCGAAAACGCCTCGCTTTCTTACGTGTTCGTCGATTCCTTCTGAAAGCGCGATCTCGTATATTCGACCGAAAAAAACGTGCGGCACGTCCGTTCGGCATCGTGAGTCCTCGTGCTGGAATACCAAAACGGAGACCGTGAAGTTTTAAAAAACTTCGAATAGCCCCCATAGAACCCGAACGGAAATCGAAATGGCCACCAAAAAAGTCTACCTCAACACCGCCGCCCAAATCGGCGGAAAAATCGCGACGGCGCTCATCTCGATATTCCTTATCAAGATTCTCACCGGGTATCTCGATATCGCGGGGTACGGGCTTTATTCCAAAATCTACAACTTCCTCTCGATCTTCGCGGTCGTCGCCGACCTGGGACTCTATACCATAGCGGTCCGCGAAATCTCGCACCACAAGGGAGACGCGAAAGAAGTTCGGAAAATCGCCGGAACCGTGCTGACCATCCGCGCGGTGATGGGGCTTGCCATTATCGCTTTGGCCCTCGCGGTAGCGGCCGTGATTCCCGGATACGACACCGACGTCGCGATGATCGGCGTGCTCATTGCCGGGGTGTTCACGTTTTTCGGGCTCGTCAATTCGTCGATCCTCTCGCTTTTGCAGGCCTACCTCAAAACCGAATTTTCGTTCGTTTCGACGGTGCTTGGAAAGATTACGACCTTCGCGGCAATCGTCCTTATCGCCTACGTGGCATTGCCGAAGCCGTTTCCGAATCCGATGGAAAATTCGTTTCCTTATGAAACGGCGGCTTTCGCGCTCGTCATGCTCGCGGGGCTTCTGGGCAACGTCGTCATGACGGTTTCGCTCTACCTCTATTCCCGGAGGGTCGAGAAAATATCGTTCGTATTCGACCGCGAATGCGCGATGAGGATTACGAAGGCCTCCCTCCCCTATTGAGCCGCGCTCTTTTTGAACGTCGTGTTTTTCAAGGCCGACGTGGTCATGCTTTCGGTTATCGAACCCCAAGCCGTTGCCGATACCAATATCGCGCTCTACGGAGTTCCCATGAAGATCGTCGAAGTAGGCATGATGTTCGGCACGGTGTTTCTCAATTCGATGCTTCCGGTTTTGACCGAGTCGATGAAGAAGGGCGTCGCCGAGCTTGAGCCTCTCGTAAAGAAGGCGTATTCGCTCCTCTTTTTCTTCTGAGCGGGAACGGCGCTCTTCCTCGCGATCGCGGCAGTTCCGGTAGTGGAGTTCATTTCCAATGCCAATTACGTTGCCGACGGTCCGAGCGGATACGATTCGTCCGACGCGATGCGCATCGTGGCGTTCGTGTTCTTTTTCTTTTTCCTTTCGTCGCTTTTTACCTATTTGCTCGTCGCCGCCGGCGAACAGAAACGGCTTTTAAAGATCAACGGGATCATCGCCTTGGCGAATATCGTCGGCAACGCGCTCGTGATTCCGACATACTCTTTCGTTTGAGCGGCCGTGGTCACGTTGGTTTCGCAGGTTTTCCTTCTTTTCCTTACGGCCCGGGCGGCGGGTCGCGCGGTGGGGGCGGCGACGTTTTTCGCAAAAGAAACCTTCGCGGTTTCAGTGCTTGCGCTCGGTTCTTCGGCAATCTGCTTTTTCGTATTGCGGGATTTGCCGAGTCTGGGAAATTTTGCGACGGTCGTGGTTGCCGGAGCGGCATTCGGGGTTCCGTATTTGCTCGGGGGGGGCATGCTGAAAAATCTTGTCCGATCATAGTCGTAGATTTAGAGCGCTCCATTCTTAAACGAAACTCCCCTCCGAATCTCGGAAGGGAGTTTTTACGAACGTCCGTAAACGGGTCCTATTTCAACAACTCCGCCCCTTCTCCGCCATACTTAGTGGCAACGAGATCGATGATAAGTCCGAATACCGCGCCGGCGGCGAGCGTAAGCCAAAAAGTCGTCCAAGCGTCGGTTCCGGCCGCCGGAGCGACCATGGCGCCGGCGGCGAGCGGCAAAGATACGAAAACGCCCAAACACGTTCCGCGGAACCACGCCGGAATCGGGAAACGGAAAATCGGGTGGATGAGGTAAGCGCCCGCAAGGCCGATTACCATTCCAAGAAGAATCCGGTCAGCAAGAATCGTCCACATGAGCGCGGTTCCCCAAATCGAAGGGACCGCCGAAGACGCGAGATAGGTGCAAAGAAATCCTGCCAAAAGTCCGAGGGATACGGCGATGGCGAAGCGCTTGCGCGCCGGAGGACACGTTTTAGCCATGGAAAAGATGGGTGAGGAAAACGGCACCGCAATATTACTCGGCGAACCGATTCGCGCAAGGCGTGGCGATGGCGTGCGCATAAGGCGGCAATTTGCGTTTGCGAAAGCCGCTTCCAGCGAGATAATGGCGGCGAGCCTTTTTCACGAGCCCATGCCAAAATTTCAAGATCTCAAAATTTCCCTCGCGCTTTCCGATTCCAAGCGAAAGATTTCCGATTTTAGAGAATATGCCGAGCGTATCCATGAATACGCCGCTTCCGACGACGCCGTGACCGAGGCTTTTGAGCGGGCCTATTTCGCCGACAAGGATTTTCGCGACGAAAAAGAGATGCTCCCGCCCCCAGGCGACGCAGTCGCGGCACTTGAGAGCGAACTGCTTCCCGTTTTGGCTCAAATGGAAGCCACGGGCGTGCATGCCGACGCGAAAGAACTCCGCGACATCGGCGAAGAACTCCGCGAAAAATCAAAAAACCTCGAACTCGAAATGATCGATTTGATTGGTGAACCGTTCAATCCCAATTCGGCCAAACAGGTCCAATATGTGCTTTTCGACAAACTGAAGATTCCTTCGGGAAAAAAGATCAAGACCGGGTTTTCGGTTGATTCGGACACGCTCGAAGAAATTGGGAAAAATTACGCCATCGCGAACCTCATCCTCGAATACCGTTCTTACGAAAAACTCCGCGCGACCTACGCCGAAGGGCTCTTAAAGGAAATCGGCGAAGGCGGCCGCATCCATACGACCTACAATCAGGTAGCCACTTCGACCGGACGCCTTTCGAGCGAATCGCCCAACCTTCAAAACGTTCCATCCGGAGAAGGGTATCCCGCAAGAATCAAGGGATGTTTCCGTCCTGCCGAAGCCGGGTGGAAATACCTCGTGGCTGACTATTCCCAAATCGAACTCCGTATTCTCGCCCACCTTTCGAGCGACGGGGCGCTTTTGAACGCCTTCGAACTCGGGCGCGACATTCACGCCGAAACGGCGAAATTTCTCTTTCCAACCGCGAAAGAAATCAGCAAGGACATGCGCCGCATCGCCAAAACGGTCAATTTCGGAGTCATTTACGGGATTACCGGATTCGGGCTTTCCAAAACCATCGGCACTTCGCCCGCCGAAGCGACCGGATACATCGCCGCGTTTTTCGAACGCTACTCCGGAGTCCGCGCCTATTACGACGCGCTCCTCGAAAAAGCCCGGACGACCGGATACGTCGAAACTGCCCTCGGCCGCAAGCGGTTCGTCAAAGGATTGAATGACTCCAACCAAAACATTCGCAAAGGCGCCGAACGTGAAGCGACGAATATGCCCGTTCAATGAACCGCCGCCGACGTCGTCAAGCGCGCGATGGTCAGCGTGGCTGAACGCCTTAAACGGGGAAAGTTCGAAAGCCGGATGATCATGCAGGTCCACGACGAGCTCGTCTTCGAGGGGCCGGAATCCGAAATGCCCGACCTGGAAATCCTCGTGCGCGAAGCGATGGAAACCGCCCTTCCGGGCTATCGTCTGCCCGTTGATATCGCCACCGGTTCAAATTGGGCTTCGGCCAAGGGATAAGACCCTCGCCAAGAAGCCGCTTTCGGCTTGAATACGGAACGCTCTTCCGTAATATCGGACGGTAATTTTTCCAAAAAAATGACTTCGAGAACCGATAAAATCGGCGCCTACCTTTCCGCCCGCGTCACGCAAGCCGCCGTCGAACGCCTTCGCGATACCGAACAGGATGAAAAATTCGGTATCGTTTCGGTGGTTTCGGTGCGCGTTTCACCCGACCTCTCTTACGCCGACGTTTTCGTCGATTCGATTTCCGCCGCCAAGGACCTGCCCAAGGCGCTCGCACCCATGGCGGGCTCGCTGCGCCATGAACTTTCCCGGAAAATCGGCCTCCACAAGGCGCCTATAATCCGCTTTAGGACGAAAAAAGACTTGGAAGGCGAAATTTCCTCCGAAGAACGGGTGCTTACGATTCTTGATGAAATCTCCAAATCGCATGCGGGCGCTTAAGCGGATCAAAACCTATTCCGAAGCGTTTCTCCGATACTTCGAGAGGAAGAATTTTCGCGATCGCGTGCGCGAAGAAAAAACTAAGAAATACCTCGTTTCAACGGCGCGACCAAAATCGGTTACTATCTTCGATTCGTGCGGTCGCGGGGGAAAATTTCGTTTCGCTTCGACCATCTACGCAAAAATCCGCGAAGAAAGCGATGCTATCCGCGCGGTGTCGGCATCGATCGCGGCAGTGCTCGTTTTGCTTTCCGGCTATTTGATTTTCGGTTCCACCTATTTTCGAATATCGCCGTCGAAGGTCATTGTCGAGCGTCTCGATTCCGGGAGCGACGTTAACATCGCCTACAAGTCCATCGAAGAATTTTACGGAGCGCCCATATTTTCAGTCGAATCTCGGGCGGTAGCTTCCGCCGTGATCGCCATGCAAAAAAACATCCGCGAGGCGCGGGTCTCCAAGCTTTATCCGAACGGACTCAAGATCGTGCTGTCCTCGTGGCCGCCCGAATTCGTCACGTACTTCCCTTCCCTCGAACGCTATTACGGAGTTACCGGAAACGGCATTTTAGTATACGCGAGAAGCCGGAATCCGGAGCTCGCGGAAATCAGCATCATCGACCCCGATTTGGCTGAGGCCGGATTTCTCGATTACCGGGAAGGCATCGCCGAAGAGTCCATGAAACGGATGCTCTCTCTCCGTGACGCGATGAAAGAAGCCCTTCCTGGAATCGTCATTTCCAAATACGCGTATTTTCGTCTTGAACAGGAAGTCCACGTATCCCTGGATTCGGGAGCGCGGCTCATCTTCTCCCTCGACGGAACCGACCGGCGGCAGTTGTCCACCCTCGTCTTTTGGAATTCGCAAGAAGGGGGGATTTTAGCGAAATGAGGCATGGCCTACGTTGACTTGCGCGTTCCAGCAAGGGTGTTCGTATGCCGCGAAGAAGCCGTCTGCAAAAAGAACCTTGCGCGAATTTATGGAGAATACTACGGCAAATAGCGGCGCGCTCGCCGAACTTCGGGACGTGAGGTTTCCGGCTCCGGATTCGGATTTTTTTTCCAATTTCCTGCCGGAATTCCTTTTCGCGGTCATCGTGGGCATCCTCGTCGGAGCGGCGGTGGCGCACTATTCGAAGCTTTTTTCGGCAATCGAAGCCGAAAGGAACCGCCCGAAAACGGCGCTCGAAGAAGCCGTTTCGTCGATACGGTCCCTTGATTGCGATTCGGAACATTTCGCGGAGGAGCTT
Source organism: Candidatus Altimarinota bacterium (assembly GCA_024709505.1). GTDB lineage: Bacteria > Patescibacteriota > Gracilibacteria > BD1-5 > UBA2023 > JANJWP01. Next base: position 34,244 of record JANJWP010000027.1, read on the forward strand.
TGGAAAATCCTTCGAAAATATCTCAGCGAACGCTACGGAAACCCGTTTTTTCCAAGCATGACGGCAAGCGAAGCGGTAATCGCGATGGACAAAGACCCCGAATTTGAAAAACTCGCCGGACTCGTCCGTCGCCTTGAATATGCGCCCGAACGCGAAACATCCGCAAAACTCGCGCTCAAAGAACTTTCCGTCGATTTCCTCATCCAACGCGAACATGGGTAGCGTCGAATTCTTGCGTCCGGAATGGTTTTTTACGGCGATTCTTTCGCTCCCGGTTGCCGCACTCGTTTTTTGGGAGGCCCGGTTTTGAAGGTATTTCCGCACGAAAAACGTCCGTGAAGGACAAAAAAGCACTCCGCTCGTGGGACTCCAGGCTTTCTTTGCCTCACTCGCCATCATTGCCGTCTCAATCCTTCTTGCCGACCCAAGACAACCGTTTACCAAACAAATCGAGCGCAAAGAAGGCACTGACGTCGTCTTCGTGCTCGACGTTTCAAAATCGATGCTCGCGGAAGACCTCATGCCCAATCGCATCGACGTGGCGAAAAAGGTCATCTCGGAGTTTGTCGCGAAGCGCGACGGAGACCGTTTTTGACTCGTCGTTTTTGCGGGAAAACCCTTTCTTTTTTCTCCGCTCACCTCCGATCTGGAAGCGTTTTCCACAATTCTTTCGAAGGTTACGACCGATTCGGTTCGACAAGAAATTCCGGGATTTTCGGGAACCAACATCGGAGAAGGACTGCTTCTTGCTTCCGAATCGCTCTCCGGGGCTACCGGCGACAAAAACGTCATCCTCGTAACCGACGGCGAAGCCAACGTGGGGGTCGATCCAAGACCCGTCGCGAAACTCCTGCAGGAAAAAGGAGTAAAAGTGCACTCCGTGGGAATTGGGGACCCTGGAGGAATCGACCTTTTCGTGACCGACAAGCGGACCTGAGAAAAACACTATTTCCTCTGACCGGACGGGAAACCGATTCGCGCCATCGTCGATGCCGAACTCATGGCCTTCATCTCGACGACCACTTCGGGGATGTTCGCGAATGCCCGTGATCAAAAGGGGCTCGAAACCATTTTTTCCGCCCTTGATCAGGCAACGAAAAAGGAATCGTTTATCGAAACCGAAAAGCGGTATTCCGAAATCCGTTTCCCTTTCGCCCTTTTGGCGCTCGTTTCCATCGTTTTAACCGCTCTTTTTTCGAGGCTCGCTTCCGATGATCCCTCGATTCTCCCGGTAAAACCCTTGAAACTTGCCGAAAGTTCGGGAAACTATCGCGTATCGAAATTCCGGCGGATTCTCCGTCGCGCATGCTTCCTTACGGCATGCCTTGCGGTGCTTGCCGGCCTTTTCGGATTTTCCTATCGGATCGAGAGCGGTTCCGAAAGCCGAAACGTCATGTTCGTGCTCGACGTCTCCCGCTCGATGGACGCGGTTGATCCGCTCGAAAAAACGAGTCGGTTGGACCGGGCCAAGTCGTTCGTTTCATGGGCGGTTTCCAAATATCCGCAAAATCGGCATTCGCTCGTCGTTTTCTCGGGAGAAGCCTTTGAAGCCGTTCCGGCGACCGAAGACGCGCGGACGTTTTGATACTTTCTTTCGGGGATTTCGAGCCGTTATTCCCAAACCGTCGGAACCGATCTGCAAAATGCCCTGCGTTTGGTTTCGCGAAAGCTTTCCGAGACCGCTTTTTCCCCCGAAGGACCAAAATCGCTCGTCGTATTTTTAAGCGACGGCGGCGATCGCGAAGATACTCCCGAAGTTCCAGAACTCCGCGCCATCTACGCTCAATCCGATAAAATTGCCGAAACCCTTGCCATAACGTTCGGAAGTCCGGAAGGAGCCGTCGTTCCTGCGGGGTTGGACGTTTTCGGATCTCCAGTCGCCGTGCGCGACGAAAAGGGGAATCCCGTCATTTCAAGAGCCAATCCCGAAGCGTCCGAACGTCTTGCCAAAGCCACTCTTGGAGCCGCGACGAACGAAAAGGACGCGAAGACCGCCTTTTCCAAAGCCCTTTCGAAGGTCGTCACTTCGAATCCACAAAACGGCGGCGTTTCCCCTCCTGCTGAAAAAATCGAACCGTTTTGGATTTTTGCGCTCCTTTCTTGGTTTGCCGCGTTCGCCATTCAGGATAAAATGCCCCTATGAACCAAAAGGCCATTCTTGCGGGCTCAGTAACCGCAATCACTTCCCTTTTTCTCTTAAACCTCGCCGTCCATACGGGAGAGGCGTCTTTCGTTTTGGGGTGGCTGCAGGCGAAAAACGGGAGCTACGAACGCTCGGCCTTCTATTTCCGCCGAGCGGGCAAGGACGCTTTTAGCGGTTCATCGCTGAAAGACCGCGCCAACGTCGCCTTGTGAGCATCGCTTGTCGCAAGCGGAAAATACCTCGACGCGACCAACATTCTCATGAAGGGCAACGATCGCTCCGAAGAGGGTGAGAAACTGAATCTCGACGCTTTGCGGCTCTACGCTTTTGGAATCGCGCGGGCCCATACCGCCATGCAAAACGATTCCGAAACCCGCAAGATTCAGCTCGAATCGGCGCTTGAGGCTTTCAGTGGATCATACCGATTGCGCCAAAACGAGGATGCGGCGCACAATTACGAAGTGATTAAACGGCTTCTTGACGAGGAAAGAAAAAAGGACGAAGAAAAACGAAGCGAGGAAGAGGCCAAGAAAGAAGAAACGCCGCCCGAACAAGAAGAACTAAAGAAAGAAGAACCGAAAAAGAACCAGCCTCCAGAAGAAGGACTAAAAGAAGGCGGGAGCGAACAAGAAGGGGCCTCGGAAAAAGATCCTCCCCTCCCCGCCTCTCCCGTTCCCAACCAAGGGAATTGGACCAATGGCGGAGATCCGCAAACGCTTCGAAGCGATCCGGGAGGAAACAAAGGCGCCAACGTCACCGTTCCACTCTCCCCGGCAGAACGCCAAGAGCTCGAAAATGCCCTCAAAGGCCTCGTGGAACTTCAAGAAAACCGGGGGAAATACGTCCGTCCCGACGGAACGCAAAATTCCGACGGAAACGTTCCGAACGCTTTGCGGGAACTTTTTTTCGGCGATTCGTTTTTCGAAGGCTTCTTTCAGGATTCCGAAAACGTTCGCGGAAAGAAAAGTTGGTAGGCGGAGAAACTATTCCGGAACCACGAGCGTCCCCCGCACTTCTTCGCTTCCGAGCCGGTCGATATCCTCGATTCGGCAGACGAAGAGGGGAAGTTTTTCGTCCTTGGCAAGAGCGATCGCGCTTTGATCCATGATACGGAGGTTTTTGTTTAACGCTTCGCTTCCAGTAACGGTTTCGTAGCGGATGGCATCGGGATACTTGGCAGGATCCTTATCGTACACTCCATCGACCTTCGTGCCTTTAACGAGCACGTCGCAATGGAGCTCGAGCGCGCGGAGCACCGCGGCGGAGTCGGTGGTGAAATAGGGATTCCCCGATCATCCCACCGCAATGACGACGCGGCCGTTTTTCAGGTGTTTGACGGCGCGGCGCTGGATGAAAAGTTCACTTACGCGGTTGATTTCAAGGGCGCTCATGATCCGCACTTCCCTTCCATGGCGTTCGATGGCGTCTCAAAGCGCGATCCCGTTGATAACGGTCGCGAGCATTCCCATGTAGTCGCCTTGCGAGCGGTCGAGGCCTTTGGCGGCCATCGTCGCACCTCGGAAGATGTTGCCTCATCCGATCACGATGACGACCTCTTTCCCCGCATTCGCGAGGGCGACGACCTTGGTCGCGAGAGTGTGGAGGAAATCGACGTCGATTCCGTATCCTGCCGATCCTTGGAGGGCTTCGCCGGAAAGTTTGAGAAGGAAACGTTTAGCGTTTCGAACGAGCATGGAATATCTGGATAAGGAAATGGAGGCGAAGAAAAATCCCGCGAACGGGATTAGATGGTGGCGAACCAAACGCCGATAAAGCCTAAAAGAAGGAGGGCGAGGGCGACCGCGAGAATGACCGTGACGGTTTTTTCGTTCTCGAGCCTCTTTGAGAGGGACTCGATTTCTTTGGCGGCCTGATTTTTTTCGTCTTCGCCCTTGGTTTTGGCGGCTTCGAGAAGGTAGGCGGTCTTTTTGAATTCGATCATCGAAACTGAATTTTTCAGCTCGGCTTCGGCTTGCCCTACGCGAAAAGAAAGTTCCCGAATGACCCGGTCCTTCTCGTCGATGCGTTTTTGCGCGTCTTCAAAAAGGTCTTGATAATCGACGATGACCGAACGACGTTTGAACCCGGTGTCTTTCTGGTCTTCAAAGAAGATGATTTCCGAAGCGTTCGAAACGGTCGAAAACGATTTTGGAAGGTCCTCCTGCCGGGCACGGTCGTCAACCTCCCGACCGAGTTCGGTTTTAAGTATTTCCAAATCCCCGTCGTGGACGAACACCTTTTTCCCTACCTTTTTCGAACGGAGCTTTCCAGCTTTGACGTATCGGTCCAAAGTCCTCGTCGAGACGGCGAGGTGTTCGGCTGCGGCGTAACGGTCGAGGGTGAAGGGCATATCCTTAGATATCCAAGTTGGTAACGTGTTTCGCCCGACTGAGGATGAAGCGCTTACGCGGCATGACTTCTTCGCCCATGAGAACGCGGAAGGTTTCGTTGGCGCGTTCGGCATCGAGGACGGTAACGCGGTTCATCTTGCGGACAGCCGGATCCATGGTGGTTTCCTTGAGCTGGTCGGGATTCATTTCTCCGAGACCCTTGTAGCGCTGGGTACCTTCCGAAGAAATGCCGTGCTCGGCAATGAGGCGGAGTTTTTCTTCGTCGTTGAACGCGTACCAAACCTGTTTGCCTTTTTGGAGCTTGTAGAGCGGCGGGAGCGCAATGAAGACGTTTCCGGCATCGATGAGCGGGCGCATGTAGCGGTAGAGGAACGTCAGAAGGAGCGTGCGGATGTGCGCGCCGTCAACGTCGGCGTCCGTCATGATGACGATGCGGTGGTAGCGGAGTTTGGAAATGTCGAACGTGTCGCCGATGGACGTGCCAAGCGCGATGATCAGGTTTTTGATTTCTTGGTTGCCGAAAATCTTATCGATACGGGCCTGTTCGGTATTGAGAATCTTTCCGCGGAGCGGGAGGATCGCCTGAAACTCGCGGTCGCGCCCCTGTTTCGCGGATCCTCCTGCCGAGTCTCCTTCGACGATGTAAAGTTCCGATTTTCGCGGATCGCGGGAAGAACAGTCGGCAAGTTTTCCCGGGAGCGTCATGCCTTCGAGGGCGCCCTTGCGGATAATGGTGTCGCGGGCGTTTCGGGCGGCCATGCGGGCGCGGAACGCGAGAAGGCACTTTTCGATGAGTCCGCGGGCGGTTTTGGGATTTTCCTGAAGGAAATCGTAGAGCGCTTCCGCGACTACGCGGTCAACGATTCCGCGCACTTCGCTGTTTCCAAGCTTGGCTTTGGTCTGCCCTTCGAACTGCGGTTCGGCAACCTTTACCGAAACGATGGCGGTAATCCCTTCGGACATGTCTTCGTTGCCGAGGTTGGAATCCTTTTCTTTGAGAATTTCCTGCTCGCGGGCATATTTATTGACGATGCGGGTAAGCGCCGTGCGGAAACCGACCAAGTGGGTTCCGCCTTCGGGGGTGTGGATGTTGTTGACGAAGGTGACGACCTTTTCGGTATAATCGTCCTTCTTGTACTGCATGGCGACTTCGACCTGCACTCCGTCCACGTTCTTATCGGCCCAAAAAATGTCGCCGATGGCTTCGTCACGGCGGTTCAAGTGGAATACGTAGGATTTGATTCCCCCTTCGAAATAAAAACGCGCGCGTTTTCCGGAGCGTTCGTCCTGAAGGGTGAGCGTAATTCCACGGGTGAGGTAGGCTTGTTGGCGGAGGCGGTTCAAGACGGTATCGTAGTCGAAATCCACGGTTGTGAACATGGTGTCGTCCGGCCAAAAACGGACGGTGGTTCCCGTGTCGGAAGCCTTGCCGACCTTTTCGACCTGAGCGTCCGGGACGCCCCGTTTGAAGCTTTGGATGTGAACCCCCCCGTCCTTATGTACGGTGGCTTCGAGTTTGTTGGAAAGGGCGTTTACGACCGACGCGCCGACGCCATGGAGACCGCCCGAGACCTTGTAACCGGATTCTTCGCCGCCGAACTTGCCACCGGCATGGAGAACCGTGAGGACGGTTTCGAGCGTGGATTTGCCCGTTTTTGGGTGGATGTCCACCGGAATACCGCGACCGTCGTCTTTGACGGAACAAGAATTGTCCTCATGGAGCACGACGGTAATGTTCTTCGCATAGCCGGCCATGGCCTCGTCGATGGAGTTATCGACGATTTCCCAGATGAGGTGGTGGAGGCCGCGTTCGTCGGTCGAACCGATGTACATTCCGGGGCGTTTGCGCACCGGCTCGAGCCCTTCGAGAATCTGGATATTGCTGGAATCGTAGGTTTTTGCTCCGGACATAATACGGGGTACCAAAAATAGTCGGGCGGATTATACGGAAACGGCGCCCAAAGTAAAATCGGTTTCTCCCCGGTTTTCCGCGCTACAAAACGAAATCGATGGGCGTACCGCGGCTTTGGAAAACCGCCCGTTCAAGTTCGAAGCGGGACTCCCACGAAATCCAAAAATCAAAAGCGGCGGGGTCAGTAGCCGCCCGCAGGAGGATCCAATTCTTCCAATCTTGGAATTTCGCTTCCGGAAAGCCCGAACGTTCCAAATGGGAAAGTCCGGAGAGAAGAATTTTCGAAGCGGCTTCGCGCTTGGCCGAACCAAAAAATTCGATCCGTTCCGAATCCCCTACGGAAAAAGCCATCCGCTCGAGTTGCCCAAGGAGAAAGAGCGCTTTTTTTGGTCCGTGACGCAGTATCCGTTCGGCATATTCGACGGGGGTTCTTCCGGCGAGCTCCACTCGGTCCAATGCCAAAACCGCCCGTGCCACGAATTCGCGGGTTTTGGCATTTATCCGAATATTCTGGGGCATCCTCCGTTGCAGGGGGCATCCTCCGCTTTCTGCGGAGGCTTCGTTTCGTGAGGCAGGCAAGTTCTTGGGCATGGAGAGCGTTTTGAAAACCGTTTCGAAGGGAAGGGATTATTTTCGACGGTCCCTTCCGAATTTTTCACGGATGCGTTTGGCCTCGGCCTTTCCAAGCTTCTCTTCCAGAACCAAATCGAGTTCTCCCTCGTCGTTCCAGAGGGAAACGTCATACGATATCCCCCGGTCTTTCTTAAGTCGGTAATCGGCATAATTCCCATAGGACAACGTCAATTCACCGTCTTCAACAATCCAAAGGTGTGACGCGACTTTGTTGACGAAATAGCGGTCGTGCGAAATGAAAATGATCGACCCCGGATATTCGCGCAGCGCCTTTTCGAGCGATTCGCGGGAATCGTAGTCGAGATGGTTGGTCGGTTCGTCCAAAACGAGAAGGTTCGAGGGGCGGAGTCCGATCATGGAAAACAATATCTTCGAAACCTGTCCTCCGGAAAAATCCCGGACCTTCCGATCGACGTCCCCGTACGCGAAACCGTAGTTCCCCAACACCGACGCGAGCCTTTCGCGAGTGAACGCGAATCCGGCTTTTTCAAAATTGGCGAATACCGTCGAATCAAGGTCGAGTTCTTCGTGCATTTGGGAATAATAGGCCACGTCAAGCCCCTTGTTTTTGGAAAAATAGCCGTCAAGGAGGGGGATGTCACCCAACAGGGTTTTGACCAGGGTTGACTTTCCCACTCCGTTTTCGCCCACAATTCCCACTCGCATCTTTTCGTACATGACGATCTCGCTCACGAAAAAGAGGGGGTCTTTTCGTCCGATGAACGCTTCTTTAAGCTCGAGAATCTTTTCACCCGGACGTTCGGAAAATTCGAAACGGAATTTCGGGCGTTCCGGAATGAAAGGTTTTTCCGGCTCCTCGAGCCGTTCGAGCATCTTTTCGCGACTCTTGGCAAAGCCCGCGCGCGAACCGGCGCGGAAGCGGTTGATGAGCGCTTTTTCGGACTTGATCAGTTCCGCGTGTCGCTCGTATTCTTCCAAAAGCCGCTCTTCCCGCTTGCGTTTTTCGAAGACGTAATCGGAATAGTTGCCCACGTATTCGACGATCGGACGTCCTTTAACGACGTCGTAAACCTTGGTACAGGTCGCGTCGAGGAATTCGCGGTCGTGCGAAATGATGAGGTATCCGCCCTTCCACGTTTCCTGAAGGTATTTTTCCAACCATTCGACGCTCCCCATGTCGATGAAGTTCGTCGGTTCGTCCAAAAGGAGGAAATCGGGTTTGAGGAGCAGAATTTTCGCGAGGGCGATTTTGGTTCGCTGACCTCCGGAAACCTCTTTAAGCTTGGAATGAAGAAGCGGAAATATGCCGATCCCCCGAGCGACGCGGTCGATTTCGCGCTCGTAGTCGTAGCCTCAGACGGCCTTGAAACGCTCGATCGCTTCGGCGTAACGTTCGACGCCGCCTCCGTCGTTCATTCCGGCTTCGGCGGAATCGAGCTCGGTTTCGGCTTCCAAAACCTGGGGAAAGGCGTTGCGAAGCTCTTCGAAGACGGTTTTTTCTTCGAAGTCGAAGTGGATTTGCGCCAAATACCCGAGCGTGAGGCCTCCGGTGTTATCGACCGAGCCTTCGAAGCGCCCCATGAACTTTTCGCCCTCTTCGTCGGCCAAGGTCCTCTCTCCGGTAACGACCTTCATGAAGGTCGTTTTTCCCGCTCCGTTGCCTCATACGACGGCGATTCGGTCGTCGTGATTAATGATGAGCGAAACGTCCCGCATGAGAATTTCTCATCCGGGAAGCTCGTAACGCTGTATTTTGACGTTCAGATGCCGCATGGCGGGGATAATATTCCGAGCGGGGATTTTTGCAATTTGCGTTCGCCCGCAATGGGAATATACTCGCCCTTCCGTTTCTTTTTCCTTATGACGAAAGCCAAGCGCCAAAGCGGCATCATCATTAAGACTCCCGAACAAATCGAGGGAATCAGGAAGTCTTCCAAACTTGCTGCCGCGACCCTCGACATGATTGCCGGCTATATCAAGCCCGGAATCACTACCGAAGAACTCGACAACGTCTGCAACGCCTTCATTCTTAAGAACGGCGGGGTTTCCGCCTGCATCGGCTACAACGGATACCCAAAATTCACCTGCATATCGATAGGCGACGTGGTTTGCCACGGAATCCCGAACGGAAAAACCATCCTTAAAGACGGGGACATCGTCAACGTTGACGTCACCACCATCGTAGACGGATACTTCGGCGACACTTCCCGCACCTATTTGGTAGGGAACGTTTCTCCCGGGGCGAAAAAGCTCGTTGACACGGCCAAAAAATGCCTCGACATCGGGATCTCGGAAGTCCGCCCCGGAAACCGTTTCGGAAACATCGGATACGCCATTGCGAATTACGCCGAGAAACTCGGGTACGGGGTCGTGCGCGAATATACCGGACACGGAACGGGCATCCATTTTCACGAAGAACCCTACGTCGTCCATAAGGCCCCCAAGGATTCGGGGGCAAAAATGGAACCGGGCATGATCTTCACCATCGAGCCGATGATCAACCTCGGCACCCACAAAACCAAACTCCTTCCCGACGGATGGACGGTAAAAACGCAGGACGGGAAGATTTCCGCCCAATTCGAACATACCCTTCTCGTGACCGAAGATGGGTGCGAGATATTGACGACGACAGAAACGGAATAAGGAAAACCCCCGCTTTTCGCGGGGGTTTTCCGTTCGCCTCCTTTCCAACGAACGGGATTTTCCAAAATTAACGCGGATTCTTTTTCCACTCGAGACAGCCAATTTCTTCGATTTTCCGGAGAATCTCGGGGACCGACGGATGATCTTCGAAGAGGGTTTGGAGAACGAGCGAAATGAGGTTCCAGGTTTCCGGAGACCGGGGTTTCGAAAGCCATTTCTCCAACCGGTCTTTCGAAAGTCCTTTCGCCGAGCGCGTAAGCAGTTCGAGCGTCAAATCCTGGATTTCAGCCTTGGCGGCCATGTTGACGGAGACCAAGAGACTGTGGCGGACGGCCCAATTCCAGGTCTTTTTGCGCCGCGCGATTTCCCTCTCTTCGCGCGGATTTCTTCTTGCCGGAGCATTCATGGATTGCTTCCTTCCCGGTTCAGTATCCGCCCATTTCCTGGACGATTTGCAGTACCGCCGAATACGCGGGATGACGGATCAATACGACGCGGGCGGCAATCCCGAAGACGTTCCACTCCGCGCGGGTCCATTTTTCCTTGCGCATTTCGGCAAGGCGCATCTTGAGAACGTCGTCGTCGCCAGCCCTGATGGATTCAAGGTACGTGTTGACCCGGGGGACGCATGCCGTATCGATCTCGACAAGCGGGATTTCTTTATTGCCCATGGGGGCCTCCTTTCGGTTTTGGTTTGATGGCGCAAAAATCGCGACGGTGGGTTTATACCGTCGCGATTTGAATTGTCAACTAAACGGCGGTTATCCGAGCCGTTTTTTCAGCATTTCGGTAAACATTTTCGGATTCCCCTGCCCCTTCGAAGCCTTCATGCAGGATCCGACCAAAAAGCCGAAAAGCTGGATTTTTCCAGCCTGATATTCGGCGACTTGCGCGGCAAATTCGGTGATTACCTGTTCCACTACGGCTTCGAGAGCGCTCGAATCGTTGACCTGGCGAAGGCCGAGACGATCGACGATTTCGTCGGTCGAACCGCCGTTTTCAAAGAGTTCTTCGACGACCGTTTTCGAATTGGTCGAAGAAAGTTCGTCGCCGTTCACAAGCGCGATTACCCGGGCGAGCTCCGCCGCCGGAACGTCGGCGAAAGTTTTAATATCACCGAAAACCGAGTTGTTATTGTATTCTTGAATGATCGCGAAAAGCACCGTCGTCACGTACGAACACGATTTCTTGGCGTCTCCGGTAAGCCGGACGAGTTCCTCGTAATAATCGGAAAGCGTCCGTTCGTTCGAAAGGATGCGCGCGTCGTCCTCCCCGAGTCCGAATTCGTTCAAATATTTTCGGCGTCGGTCCATCGGCAGCTCCTTTACCGCGCGTTCGAGCACGTATTCTTTCGATACGACCAAGGGCGGAAGGTCGGGTTCCGGAAAATACCGGTAGTCCATGGCGTCTTCCTTGGAACGCTGCGAACGCGATTCGCCGTGTTCGTCGTCCCATCCGCGGGTTTCCTGCGTTATGCGTCCGCCCGATTCGACGATTTCGATTTGGCGGGCGAATTCATGGTCGATGGCGCGACCGATGGCCGAAAACGAGTTAAGGTTTTTGAGTTCGACGCGGTTGTTGAGCTCGCTCGACCCAACCGGGCGGATGGAGATGTTCACGTCGCAACGGAGCTGCCCCTTTTCCATGTCGGCATCGGAAGCCCCGCACCACCGCATGATTTTTTGGAGTTCTTCGAGATAGGCAACGACGTCGGCTTTGGAGCGGAAATCCGGTTCGGTAACGATTTCCATAAGCGGCGACCCGGCGCGGTTGTAGTCGAGAAGGGTGCTCGATCCGGCATGGACGAGTTTTCCGGCGTCGTTTTCGATGTGCATCCGGTGGATGCGGAAGGTTTTTTCAACGCCTTCGACCATCGTTTTCACTTCGCCATGTTCGGCGATGGGATGGAACAGCTGGGTAATCTGGAACCCTGCCGGAAGATCCGGGTAAAAATAGGATTTCCGGTCAAATTTGGAAACTTCGTTGACGGTCATGCGCATCGCGTTGGAAGCGCGGACGGCCAAATCCACGATCTTGTCGTTCAAAACGGGAAGCATGCCCGGAAAACCCATGCAGACTCCGCAGACGTTTTCGTTCGGTTCCTCCGCAAGCGCAACGGCATTGCGGCAGGAACAAAACATTTTCGTTGCGGATTTTACGCGGACGTGGGTCTCAAGGCCCATGACGATTTCGTATTTCATATGGCGGTCAGCAAAAGAACGGGAGGGATTGTATCGAGTTTGTTGCAAAACGGAAGCCTTTGTGATGGAATAATGGGGATATTGCCGTAACCTCATCCGGTATGCCGTTTTTCCAAAAACGATTCGTCGCCTCATTTACCGTCGCGGCCCTTTTGGCGCAAGCCTTCCTTCCAGTTTCCGCATGGGCCGAACGGACGCCGAAAGTCCCGCAAAAAAATGCCGGGCAATCCGCAAGCGTTTCGCTTGAAAAGGCGCCCGAGGTTTTGAAATCGCGTCTCGCGAAACAGGCGGAATCATTCAAGAAATCCGGAAAAACGGCAAAATATGCCGAAACCAAAATCCGTTGGAGCGACGAAGCCGAACGGCCTTCGCAAATCCGGGGGCTTTCGCTGAAGGCTTCAAAAAATCCCGTCTCCGACATCGAGGCGGTCTTAAGCGATCTCTCCCCTCTCTACGGAGCGGATTCCGGCAAATCGAAACCGGTCCTTACCCTTTCGGAAATCCGGGTTTCCGAAAGGACCGGGGAGCGCCACGTGCGAATCGCCCAAAGCCATTCTGGCATCGAGATTCTCGGCGGAGAACTCATCGGACACGTGGATGAAAACGGAAAGCTCTATCAGATTGACGGAAAATACCGTCCGGATTTGAAGGTTTCGACCACCGAAAAAATTTCGGCCGCCAAGGCGCTCGAAACCGCCCAAAAACGCTATGGAGCAAAAAATCGCCTCAATCTCTCCGTTCCCAAGAAGGCCATTCTCCCCCAAGGTTCGCAAGGCCGGCTCATCTGGCAGTACGAGGCATCCTTCGAAGACGAAAAGAAGGGGCTTTCGCGCAGGGCGTTCCAAATCGATGCCGAAACCGGAAAAACCATCCGCGAATTCGAAACCCTCAAAAGCACCAATCCCGCTAATGTCACGGGAAACCTTCTCGAAGGGGAAGGGGGCGTTTCGGTTTCCCTTTCGGGAACCTATTACACCGGGAATCCTTCTGGATACTACCTTTGGGATCCTTATGATCGAAAAACTTCCGTCATCAACTATTCGAGCAATTCGGGAGCTTACGTTGACGCCGATTGGTACGCCATGCGTCCAACCGCGAATTGGGGAACCTCCGACCGCCACGAAATCTCGGCCGCTTACAACGCCCAAAAGACCCTCGATTTTTTCAAACCCTACGGATTCACCGTTGACGACATCGCCTTTCAGGACGTCAACCAAAACGAACTCCCCTTCATCGTCCATTACGGAACCGGCGTGAACAACGCGTTTTGGTATCCGGGAGTCGGATTCTATTTCGGCGATGGGGACGGAGTGAATTTTTCTGGGTTCGCGGCGCTCGACGTCGTGGCCCATGAATTTGGCCACGCATGGACCGAAAACACTTCCAACCTCATCTACTTGGACGAACCCGGAGCGCTCAACGAATCGTTTTCCGACATCGTCTGAGCCACCGTGGAACTCATGGTTCAACCCGATGGGCGTTCAACATACCCTTCAAGCACCGCCGGACAATCCGACTGGCTCATGGGCGAAGACATCATGCGGCTTCCCGGAGCATCCCAAGAAGCCCTCCGCGACTTGCGCAACCCCGCCAACCCGGAAACCGTGGGGGCATGGGGGGCGCAACCCACCCGTTACCGCGGAACCCACTGGTACTTTTGAAATTCCGATAACGGGGGCGTCCACCAGAACAGCGGCGTACAAAACTTTTTCTACTACCTTCTCGCCGAAGGCGGAAGCGGGGAAAACGACGGACTCCTCTACAGCGTGGACGGAATCGGGCTCGACTCGGCCTTCGACGTCGCTTTCGAAACCAACTCGCACTTCCTTCCCTCCGACGCGAGCCATTCCGATGCCCGGCAGGCATGGATTGACGCGGCGAACTCCCTTGATTCCAATTACGTCGCTTCGGTCGAAGCCGCTTGGGACGCGGTAGGCGTCTATGCCGAAACCCAATATCCGGCCTTCATTACCGCCGACGAAAGCTTTGAAAACGGAACCTCCCTCCCCTCGGGGTGGACCACCGGAGCCGGAACCGGAGCGTGGACGGTCGTAACTTCCACCGGTGCCGTCGGAAGCAATTCGCTCCAATCGCCTGCGATTTCCGATTCGCAGAGCGCTTCGGTAAGCCTTGCCGCCGAAACTTCGACCGGATACCTCACCTTCTTCGCGAGAACTTCGACCGAAGCGATTTTCGACGAACTCCGCCTCTATGTGGACGGATCGCTTTTCGCCGATTTTTCCGGAGAACGTTCGTGGACCCCTTACGCCTATCCGATAAACGCGGGCAACCATACCTTCGAATGGCGCTACGTAAAAGATTCGAGCGTGAGTTCCGGACTCGACCAGGTAGGAATTGACGCCGTCCACGTGGAATCGCTCACGGGAACGGTTTCGGTCGTTTCGGCCACCGGAGAAAACGGCATCCATTCCAAAAACGGGCTCTCCGCCGTTCTCCAAATGGGAGGAAGCGGAACCTACGCGTTCGAAAACTCGCTCGGCAAAATTTCCCGTGGAACGGGAAGCGGAAGCGTGAGCGTTCCTCTTTCGACCGCCGTCGAAGGAACCGGATCGGTACGCTTCCAATACCGCAACGACCGAAGCTTCGTTTCCTCCATCATGGAGGCGTCGTTCTTCGTTGACGCAACCGCCCCTTCGACGGTTTCAGTCTTGGTTCCGGCAGCGTCTTCCGGCGCTTCCGTGAACGTTTCGTGGACGGCTTCGACCGATACCGGATCATCGCTGAAGGCTTCCCCCTATTTCTATGAAGTCGCCTCCGATTCTGGATTTTCTTCGGTAACCCAAAGCGGTACCGCTTCGGCAACCGGAACGACGCTCGCCCTATCCGATGGAATCCACTACGTCCGCGTAACGTCGTTCGATAAAGCCGGAAACTCTTCGATTTCCGCCACCGCCTCAGTAAACGTCGATACCCAGGCTCCGAACGCCCCCTCGACCGTAACGGTCAATAATGGGAACGTCGTCGTTTCCGGACAGGAAACTTCCGTTCCAGTAAGCGCCGTTTTCGAAGCTTCCGAAGTCGGCGGAACCGCCCATTTCCGCCTGTACTCCGGAACCGGACTCTCCGTGCAGGCGTCCGCCGGAATCGATTCGTCCGGATTCGCCCTTGCAAACGCGAACCTCTCTTCCCTTCCCGACGGAATCCTCTCCTACGAAGTCCATGCCGCCGATCCGGTGGGCAATTCCGGAGCCGTAGCCCTCGGGACGTTCGGAAAATCGGTGCTCCCAAGCGATGGAAACGTCGTTTTCGCGAGCGGTTCGCACGTTTCTTCGACCCAAGTTACGCTCTCCGTTTCGGCGAATAAGAACGTCGATTTCGAAATCACGGGCGACCTTGCGTCGAGCGTTACCGGAAGCGTTTCCGCCGGATCTTCGATTGACGTTTCGGTCGAACTTTCGGCCGGCGAAGGAAACAAGACCGTCATGACCACTTTTACCGACGAAGCTTCCGCAACCAGCGTGGCATCGGCGACGGCCTTCCTCGATTTGAACGCCCCCTCGTCGTCCATCGCTTCGCATTCGGACGGGCAGCACGTAACCGGAAACCAAATCGTCCTTACCGGTTCGGCAAGCGACGCGGGCGGAATCGTTTCGCTGACCTTAAATGGAACATCGCTCCCCGCTGCCAACGGCAACTGGTCGAGAACCCTTCCGCTCGATCCGGGCTCCAATTCGTTCGTCCTCGAAGCGACCGACCACGTGGGACGCGTTTCGACGGCAAGCGTTTCGGTCATCCGCGTTCCGGTCGTTTCCCATCTCGCCGTCACTTCGGGACAGGGGGAGATTACCGCCACCTTCGTTTCCGACATCTTCGCGCTTGGAGAAATCGAATATTCCACCGACCTTTCCTTCTCGAGCGGAGCGGTAGGTTCGATGAGCGGAACTTCGCATTCGATTTCGGTCTCGAACCTCCAAAGCGATACTGTGTATTACGTTCGGGCCAAGGCCTCCGTTGAAGGAATTTCGGGACAACCCAGTTCGTCGGTCGGCATAAAAACGCCCCTGGTCGTCAATTCCGCCGAATACGGCGACGACGTTTCCGCAACCGGTTCGCTCGTATTTTCGGAGGCGACTTCGACGGGAGTGACGTTCGGAAGCGCGAGCGGTTCGGTTACCGTTTACGGTGACGACGGACAGGATTCCGTCACGTTCCCCTTGGACGGACTCTCTATTTCAACGACGGGATGGGACGGAGGTTTTTCGGGACCACGAACCGCTTCAGTCAGCGGATCGATCAGCGACGCGGGATATTCGCAAACCGGCGCGGTCTACGCCATCGGCCACGCCTCCTCGCGCCTTTCGTTCAGCGGTGCGACCGCGATCGTCCGGATCAACGTCGGACTCGCGCTCGAGGGACGAACGCTTCGCGTTTACCATTCCGACGACGGCATCTCATTCGAATTGGCGGCAAATTGTCAGGTAACCTCGGGAGTTTGCGAGTTCCAGGCTTCACGCTTCTCGTACTACGGTTTTGCCGTCGCGAGCGATTCGACGCCGGACGCATTCTCTTTCACTCCCAAGTACGACGTCGAACTTGCCTCGAGCGTCGATTCTGATCCGGTCACCCTCACGGGATTCAACGTTCCGACCCAAATTTCCATCGTCGGCGGAACTTATTCGGTCAACAACGGATCGTTCGTTTCGACGACCGGAAACGTTTCTGCCGGAGACAGCGTGAAAATCCGCCTCGTTTCTTCTTCAACCGCTTACGCGACCTCTTCGGCGACGCTTACCGCCTGAGGAACGAGTTCAACCTTCACGGTGCGCACTAAGAACGTCGCCGCCCCTTCCGGAGGAGGAGGCGGTGGCGGTAGCGGCGGCGGAAGTTCGTCATCTTCGGTTTCGTCTTCAGGGAACGCGCCATCCGGAACCGTTTCGCAAAATGTCTCCGGGCAAACTGCCGTTTCCCAAGCGGGCCGAAAAAGGAACCTCGTCGCGTCGAAAAACCCCTACCAGACCGTCGCGGAAATCGCCAAGGCCGAATCGCTTCTCAAACTCGGTAAAAACGCCACGTCCAAAAACCTTCCGGCGGGCATCAAACCGCGAATCGACCGTACGGTTACCGAACGGATCGTGACGAATCTCAAGCTCGAAACGAAAAAGACCGGGGCGGAAAAAGCGAATTCGCTCGACCGTGCATCAGCCGTGGTTGCCAAATATGCCAAATCGCTCAAGGCCGGCGGGGAAAAAGCCGTATGGACCTATGTCGCCGAGAGCCTCAAAGCGAAAGCCGACGAACTCCGCAAGCCCCCGAGAAAGAAAAATGTCGTCACGCGCAAAACCCCTTAGGAAAAACGGATAAAAAGTCGCAAGTTCCGCTTGCGTATCGAGAAATCCGCATATAATTCCCCCGGTTTCCCTTCGGAACAAGAAGCGGAGACCGGGTTTTTTCGACGTTAACGGCGCGTCCTGATGCGGATTTCCGCATTCCTCACGCCGGTCGCCAAACCCTTTTAAGGATTATCTTTTTTTCTTTTTATGACGGCAAATTCCGCCCTCGTTAAGGATATGCTCGCCAATGCGGTGCATATCGGACACAAACGCCAGTATTGGTCCGCAAAAATGCGCGACTACATCTACGGCACCCAGAACCACACTCACGTCTTCGACCTCTCGAAGACCGCTACCCGCCTCGAAGCGGTTAAGGCAGCCCTTGCTGACCTCTCCGCGAAGGGAAAGAGCGTCCTCATCGTAGGAACCAAGCTCCAAGCGCGCGACCTCGTCCGCGAAATCGCCACCGCGACCAACTGCTACTACATCGACAGCAAGTGGGTTCCGGGCCTCCTCACCAACTTCCCGACCATCAAACGTCGCATCGCCACCTATAACAAGATCGAAAAGGATCTCGAAGACGGCGCTCTCGACACCCTTACCAAAAAGGAAAAGTCCCAAAAGCTTAAGGAACTCGAAAAGCTCCGCAAGGCCTACGAAGGTATCAAAGACCTCAAGCGCACTCCGGATGCCGTTCTCGTCGTTGACGGATACTACGAACTCCTCGCCCTCACCGAAGCGAAGAAGCTGAAACTTCCTACCTACGCCCTCCTCGGATCGACCGGAGACATCGACAATACCACCGACTTCGTTCCGTGCAACGTCAACTCCATCAAGTCGCTCAAATTCGTTCTCGAATATCTCAAGCCCGCGCTCTTCCGCGCAAAGAAAGAAAACATCTTCAAGACCGAACGGATGGCTCCGAAGGCCGGATCCGAAGAAGTTTCCGAAACCGAAGCTTCCGAAGAGTAATCGTCGAAATAAGATTCACCCCTTGGAAACATGCCGAACGGAACCGACGACGTTTTTTCTAAAAACGATCTTCCGCCCAAGGGCCAACGCGTCCTTGGTGCGGTCTGCTACTTCCCACTAGGTTTCTTCCTCCCTTATTTTCTCGATAAGGGGCGCGAAGACTTCGTCGCTTACCACGTTCGCGTTGGGGCGTCCTACTTTTTCTTCACGCTTCTGGTCGGATACGTTTTTTGGATTCTCTGGCTCTTCTATCTCGTTTTGGGAGCCTATTCCGCCTACAAGGCCTTCTCGGGCGAACGCTACCTTCCCGGGTTCGTAAAAGCCCTCGTTGAAGCCGTGAACGGCGATAAAAAATAACCTAACCCCAAAAACCACATGGTTACCGCACAAATGGTCAAGGAGCTCCGCGACCGCACCGGCGTTGGAATGGGCGACTGCAAGAACGCGCTCGTCGAAACGAACGGCGACATCGAAGCCGCCATCGAAGTCCTTCGCAAGAAGGGAATCGCCAAGGCTGCCAAGCGCGCCGGAAACGAAACCTCCGAAGGCAAGATCAAGATTGTCGTAGAAGGCAATGCCGCTTACGTAGCGGTCGTTACCTGCGAAACCGACTTCGTCGCCCGCAACGAAACCTTCGAAGAAATGCTTACCGCGTTCATCGAAATCCGCAAGCAGTCCGCCACCGACGCCGAAGCCCTCGAAAAGGCCGAAGCGCTCAAGGCCTCCGAATACACCCTCAAAGTTGGCGAAAACCTCGTCATCAAGACCCTCTCCAAGGTCGAAGGCGACGTTCTCGCTTCCTACGTCCATTCCAACTTTAAAAACGGTGCCCTCGTCGTTGCCAAGGCCGGAACCGACGCTGAAAACCTCAAGCTCGTTGCGATGCATGTCGTCGCTTCGCAGCCGCTCGTTTGCCGCCCGGACGACGTAGATGCCGAATTCGTCGCGAAGGAACGCGAAATCGCTCTCGCACAGATGCAGGAAGATCCGAAGAACGCCGGAAAGCCGGCTGACATCCTCTCGAAGATCATCGAAGGAAAGATGGCCAAGCTCAAGGAGGAAAACGCCCTCGAAACCCAACCGTTCGTCGTCAACCCGGATCAAAAGGTCCGCGACTTCATCGGTGCCGGCAACGTCGTTTCGTTCCAGAAATATTCCATCTAATGAACATACGGTGAAGGGGTCTCCCCTTCCCGTTCCTAGCCCCATAGTTTATCGGCTAGAATTAGGGACTCCAAATCCCTCGGGGTAGGTTCGACTCCTACTGGGGCTGCCATTGAAAAAATAAACCTCCTGCGCAAGCGGGGGGTTTTGTTTTTTCAATCAGCTATCCGAGAGTAGGAGTCGAACGGAGGACGAATCCGAAGGATTCGAGGACGACAACGATGCCCGACCTCCGAGTCCGAAGCCGCATTCAGCGGCGAGGAAGATTCCTACTGGGGCTGCCATTCAGTATGAAAGTATCAAAAGGAGCCAGAGATGGCTCCTTTATGCTGTTTCTGGAGTTAGCAGAAAATTCCGGAAAATTGATGATTTTTACGTATGGCAGAGTGATAGTCAATAAAACTGATAGTCAGTTTGTGGCTTTGGTAAGCCATTTATAATGTTTTTGAGAAATGGCGAGTTCTAAGTAGTAGGTGGAATCTTAGTGGTATGAGCGTGAGAAAATGGAGAGTTTGTGGTTATTTGGAGAGGTTGGTGGAGTTAATTATCCCCACTATACACTCAAAGAACTTGCCACCAATGAGGAGAGAAAACTGCATTCGGTTTTTTTGATTGATCTTCGTCGTTTGAATGAATAACTACGGGAATATCACTATTCTTCATAAATCTAAAATGTACCCTCTTGCCTTTCTTGAAATAGGTGGAAATTATCACTCTATGATTTTCATCAGAACGGACAAAACCGTAGTAATCAAATCATGTATATCCAAGCAAAGGAATTCGAAGTTCAAATCCTACAAGAATACAGAAAGGAGTCTCTCATTGAAGTACGATATTTCGCATTCAAGAAACTTCGGACCGATAACTCCAATGTATCATCAAAGATGAATTTTCGGAAAAGCTTTTAAAAAAGAGGAATTTCTTTAATAATTCTTTTGCGAGAAATACACAAAGCGCACTTACGCAAAATAAAGAAATATAAATAATCATAATCTAAAAATTACTTATAAATATCTCTTCGATGTCCTATTTTGAGGAAAATAACATCGTCTCATTCCCTTTTGTACAAAAATCTATAATTTCAAATTCTAAGTCTCTCTGTTGCGGGAAGAAGATTTACAACTCGTTTACTTGAAGCCTTCAATCTTTCATTATCTTTCAAAGAAATAAGCGATTCCGAAAGCATGTTTTGTATGTTCGGATCAAATGATTCAAATTCTTTCAGGGCTTGTTTGGTAAAATGAAACACTATCATGATTAAATAGTGAAAGATGCAATTCCTGACGCTTCGGATTTTTTCAAAGCTTCTTGTAAAAATTCACGATTTTTATGCATTTCATACGCTTCCATATACTCTTCAATAAAATCATCACATTCAGTAAAAAAAGGAAGAAGAATTCATTCAGGCTTTCATCTTCGAATAATATAAGAAGGGGTTTTTTCTTTTGTAATGCTTGCTGAATTTCTTTGGAGATCGGTAGTAGTATAGAATTTCATATGTATTTGATTACGTATTAAACTATGTTTTATACTATATATAATAAGATACGAATACGAAATGATTTCATAAAAAAACTTCCACATTCTATAGTTAGCACATCTAAGTAACGCTACTTTGCCTTTGCATAGCCAAAACAGCATTCAAAAAAATTCCTTAATTTTATCAGAAACCCTTTGCTAATGCGGTTTACTGAAGAAAAGTTGTAATCCATATCCAAGTGGTATGCTCGAAACTGAGTTTTCCTTATTACAAAGAGCAAAACGATGTCCGACCTCCGCGTCCGAAACCGCATTCAGCGGCGAGGGAGCGGAACGCTTCAGACACAGTTGACTTCAAAAAATAATCGTCCTATAATTCCCGCGTTTGTTTTTCGCCCCCTGGCATGCACAAGGAACTCTCCAAAGCCTTTCATTCAGCTCTCGTATTCTTTTGAACGGTAGGGATCCTTTCGATATCCTACGGCGCATGGAACGGCACGATGTCCCAAGTCTCTTCGGGGAGTGGACTCACTTCACAAGGATGGAACGCCATCGTGAACAATATTGACCACCTCAAATCGAAAACGACTTCGGTAAACTGTCCTTCCGGGCAGTACGTCACGGGGTTTGACGCTTCGGGGAACATCGTCTGCTCGAATCCGTTCGTCAACATCGTAGCAAACGGTTCCGGGCGGAAATGGTCGGACAATACCTTCGCGACCAGTTGCAACGGATATAGGAATCCCGCCTCCGGAAATTATACCTATTCGGGGTTGACCGGGGATGGCATTTATACCGTCAAGCCCGCCGGAAGCGAAATCAATGTCTATTGCGACATGACTTCCGACGGCGGCGGCTGGACGCTCGTAGCGCGTTCGATAAGCACCGTTGCGGCGAGTACCCACATGGTTTCATCAGCGGTTTCGACGGTTCTTGATCCAGGTCAAACATTCGTTGGAAAATTGAGCGATTCGATCATCAACCAAATCGCCCCCTATTCCGCGGGAAATCCCCCCGTATTCAAACAGGATTGCCAAAGCCGGGTCAACTACTACAAGCTCGCCGCCAATTTCGACGCGACGGCGGCAGGCATTTGAACGATACAAATTTCGGTAGCCTGACCGAGCAGCGGATTCTTTTCGGTCAATAACAGTTATTCCAATTGTTCGAAAGGACTTCAGGGGTGCGACTGTTCAACCAGCGGATGCTGGTGACATAACGGGGGGCGGAATCCCGGGGCATTATTCGGAGCCATGGGCGGATTTTGAGGCACGACGAACGGATGTTTCTATACCGACAATTCCTTGCAGACTTCGGCTTGGTCGAACGGAAGCGGAAAAACCTGGGTGCGGTAACGTTCTCGATGCTTCGCAATTAGAACGATCAGCCTCCTGCCGTTCGATATTCCTTTTTCGGCGTACGTTTTACCGTTTTCGGAGCATAGGGGCCCTTGCCGTTTCCGAGCGCGAGAAAATCGAGAGCGGCGCGGTAATCGGACGGATGATCGGGTGAAAGGACCTTCCAATCCAATTCGCCGTGCACGGGCTTCGAAAGTCCGTAGGTAGCATCAACGTTGAAATAAAGCGCATAGGAGAGTTTTTCGGAATATGCCGAAAAACGGGCAAGGTCGGCAATCCAAGCGTTCTTGTCGGCAAAGTTTTCCAAATAGGATTTTCGGGCCTTTTCCCAAGTCCACTGCCCCTTGAACCGTACTGCGGTCGTTCCAACTTCGTCGAGGCCGACTGGTTTGCCGTATCTTTCAAGGCGTTTCAATAAGGCGTAATTGCCGAGCATTTCTTCAGCCGTTTTCCATCCGGCCCAAAATTCCGGCTTGGCGCGTCCCCAATTGTACAAGGTCGTCCCCACGGCATCGACGTATTCGTCTCAGGGCCAATAATCTTCGAACGTAGGGCAAAAGGGTTTCTCTTCCCGAATCGGCCCATCCAACTCGCAATGATACAGGCGTGAGGATTGATTTGGGCGCTCATCGTCGGTGGGGAGGTCGAGCGAATTGACCGAAAATACCATCTTGAATCGCGAGGACGAAAGTCCGTTTTTTCGCGAAAGAGCATGCACGTGCCGGAACGCCTTACGAAAATCTTTCGGATGGGAAGCCCAAGAATACCATCCGCCGTTCATTTCGTGCATGGTACGGAACAATACCCGGATTTTCAGTTCTCGGACAGTTTGGAAAAAACGGGAATACGCGTCGTCAAACGATCCCGAAGCCACTTCGGCGGCCGTGTGTCAAAAAGGAGAAACGGTAACATGATAGGTTCGACCCGTTCAAAGAAGCGTTACCGCCCGGCGGAATTCGGCATCGGTTCCGGTTCCATACCCGTCATAAATGAAGGCGACGGTCGAAACGCTCGTTCCGGGATAACGTTTCTCGATTCAAAGAATCTCTTCCGGGAGATTCTGCTCTGCGCGCAACCCAGTAAGAATCGTCTTTGACTCGGCATGAGCGGAACCGAAAATCCCAATCGTGCCCAAAAGGAAAAGGAGGGTGGCAATTCTTGAAAGGAACGGGTCGAAACGGTGGAACATCTGAAAAAATCAATGGGGCAACCGTCGAAAATCCTATCCGAAAGCCCAAAAACGCAAGCGCGATCCGATTCGATTGCGAGGATGCCCGTCGAATGTCCGGCGTTTTTTCTTGATTCGCCCGCTCCGGGGCGTACAATGGCTTTGGTATTCGTTCACCCCTTCTCCACTATGAACGACGCTGCGATCCTTCAAATATTCGCCCTCGCGTATCTCGCGGTCGGCATCGGCGGGCTCGTCGATCCGAAAATGGCAAAAGGACTCATGCGCGATTTCGAAGACAATCGCGCCCTCGCCTACTTAGCCGGACTCTTCGGCCTCATCATCGGATACGCCATCGTGGCGACGAGATGAGAAATATCGGGAACTCCCGAAACCGTTCTGGCCGTGCTCGGCTGGATATCCCTTCTCAAAGGACTTTCGCTCATGGCGCTCCCCGTTCAATTCATGAAAATGGGGGCAGCCATGCTAAAGCCCGCATTCGTCGTCCACCTGCTTCCTTATTTCGCGCTTTTGCTTTCCGGAGTCGCCTTTTGGCTCTCGGGCATGGCCTAATCCCTCCCCTTCTCCATGGAGTTTCCCGTTTCCGGATGACACATCGAACTCGCCCAACTGCTCAAGGCCGCAAGGCTCGTTTCGACGGGTTGAGAAGCGAAACTCGCCGTCAAGAGCGGATTTGCCTCGCTCAATGGCGAAAAATGCTGCATGTGCGCAAAAAAAGTGTTTCCCGGGGATTCGGTGACCTTCGACGGAAAAACCATTGACGTCACGGTTCGCAAATAACTCCGCCTTTTCTTTTAATCGCGGTTTATTCGCCCGAATCGCGAAAAAGCGCCGCGATATCGGCATAAGCGAAGCCCGCCCGCAAAAGTCGGTCGCGGGCTTTGTTTTTTTCTTGGGACGAGAATTCCAAAACGTTCGGAACCGAATGGAATTCGGAGAGGATTTCGCCGTCGCAAGGATACATTTCCCGAACGTAATCCGGAAGCCGGTCGCGAAATTCCGGATATTCCGCGCGGATTTGCGCGAGAACGGCGGCGTTCGACTTTCCTTTCGCCGCGAATGTCGAAAGTCGCTTGTCAATAGCGGGTTTGCGGATGCTCCAATCGGAAAAGGAAAGTTCGTTCTCCATGGACGTCCGAACGTCCTCGGAATCGAAGCCCTTGCGCAAAAGCGATGCCGAAACCTTTGCGCGGGGTTTGCCCGAAACCGCTTGGGAAGCGATTTTCGATTCGAGATTCCGAACGTCGCTCACGTAAGTCGAAAAGCGGACGAAAACCTCTTCGGCCAGGGATGGGGTCGCGGCCTTGAGGAGCAACTTGATCCGAAGTTTGGCAAGCGGCGGCGCGTATCGTCCGTAATACCACGCCGCATAAGACAGAAGCTTGTCAGGATCGGAGATGGGTTTTGACGGAGTTTTTCGGGCGAACAAGGGTGAAAAATGGGCGGTATTCGCCCGAATGATATCAACCATTCCCCCTTTCGCGAAGAAATTGTTGCGAAAAATCCGTGACAAGCGCGCGCGAAACGGTATCTTATGCCGCATGAACGACTTTTTCTTCCTTCTGCTCCTCGCGGTTCCGCTCACGCTTGCGGCAAGCTTTTTAATTGCCGCCAAACGTCAACGGAAAGAACTCAAACCCAAAGACCGCTCAAAGCTCATAAACGAGCTTTTACGATTGGAAAACCGCTCCTCTTCCGAACGGATCGTCGGATATGACAAGGTGCTCGATCACGCGCTTGCGGCCTACGGATTGCACGGAACCCTCGGGGAAAAGCTCAAAAAAGAGCCGGTCGTGCTCCGGGGAAAACTCGACGAAATCTGGAAGTTCCACAAAATCCGCAACCGCATCGTCCACGATTTGGAACCCGTCGCGGGCTTGGACGAACACGCCGACCGTTACAAGCGTTTGATTTTAGAAATATTGACGTAAGCGCTTTCTTTCGTATTATCAGGTCCGCAGTTGCATGATGAGGCGATACTGAGCGCGTTACCAACGCTTGGTATCAGGATGGAAAAAGGGCGCTGGTGACCCGTATCCGTTTTACCCTTTTTCGGTAGGGCGGCGGGCGCTCAGTCCCCGCAAGCCGGTCTGGTTTTCTTTTCTTCGCCTTTTCTTCTGCACAGACCGAGTCTTCCCTGGCCTTAGCCAACCCCCATGCTTTTCAAATCCGAATGGAGAGCCGGAGGCGAACGGCCAATAATGGGGGGCCGGATACGTGAAAAAAGATCCGCGGTTGCAAAAAAGAACCAAGGATAGTCCCCGGATTCGTCCGGGGATTTTTATTTCGTTTTCGAAGGACAAACCGATCGGAGCGGACAATCCCCGCAACGCGGATTTCTCGCAAGGCAGCGGTAACGGCCAAAGAGCACGAGCGGATGGTGGGACCCCACCTTCTGTTCCCGCGTGAACTTCTTTTCGATGATCCGATCGGTTTCTTCCGGGGCATTGGTTTTTACGACGGCGAGCCGGTTCAATACTCGGTGCACGTGCGTATCGACGCCGACATAGGGCAAATCATAAAGCACCGAAAGCACGACCTTGGCCGTTTTAATGCCGACTCCGGGGAGCGAAAGCATTTCGGGAACGGTTTTGGGAATCGAAGAACCGAACCGTACAACGAGCATTTCGGCGGCAAGACGGACGTGTTTGGCTTTAGTCTTATAATAGTTCACCCCCGAAAGAAGCCCTTCGGTTTCTTTCGGGGAAATTCGGAGCGCGTCTTCGGGAGTTCGCACGCGCGCGAAGTACGGCGGAGTAACCTTGTTGACCTGTTTGTCGGTGGTTTGCGCCGAAAGCATGACCGCCACCAAAAATTGGAACGGCGTTCCGTAATCGAGCTCCGTTCGGATATCGGGATATTCGGACGATATGACCGAGAGAATGAAATCGAGTTTTGCCTGGTTCACGAAGAAGCGCGCTTAGTGTCGAACGTAGATTTCTCGGAGTTTTTTTGCCATGGGGGCTTCGGAAAAGGTTTCCGAAACGAGTTTCCAATCGTTTTCGAGTTCGCTCACGAGCCACATGGTCCTTCGGTAGGCCCGTTCAAGTTCATCCCGCTTCAGGCCCGATCCTAAAAGCCTCGAGGAATGCGAGCGTGCGGCAATGACGGACGAAACTCCATCGCGATCGGTAACGAAGGGATTGATGGCTCGAAGGTAGGGAACGTTCGGATCGTACTCGGCGTAAAACGAACGGAATTTTTTCAACGCCCATTCGAGCGCCGCGAAATTCCGAGGATCGACCATGTATTTCACCATGAGGAACGCCGCCGTTTCGTCGTAACTGCCGATGCGGTCGTTTGGATCCATTCCGGCTTGCGAAAACATGGCCCGCCAAAACCGTCCGCCCGCCAACCGGCAATCCATACTGGAAGTTCCGTCGGAATCCACGGCCCGATTGAGCGCTCCCGATATTCGAAGCACGTCACGGGCGAATTCTTCGAGCTGGGGAAGTTCCAGCGCGAGGGAGAGCTTCTCGAGCGATTCGACATTTTTCTTAGGATCGAGGGTCACGTTTTCCGACGAACGATCCGACGGCTTGCGAACGACCGGAGCGGAATCATAGTATCCGCTTTCATAAAGCGCGTCAATGAGCGTGAGTCCGTTGGGAAAAACGTGGGAAAGGGCTTCCTTCGGGGAGCGAAATTCGTACGTGGCGTTCATTTCCGCAAGCAATCGCCTGACGGAATTGGAAACCGAAAGCGGCATGTTCGGATCATCGAGCGTTTCGTAGAGGCGCCGGATAATCACGGTGAAGACCGCGTAATTGTACCGTTCTTTCCCTTGGGGCGATTCGATGTCGATTTCCCCTCCGATCAAATTTTCCAACCGGAGTTTGGTCACGCGGAAAGCGTTCTCCGCTTCGGGCGGAAGGCCGGTCTCCCCTTCGGGAAGAACGGTATACTCGGATTTGGAAAGGTTTACGGTAGTCATGCGTCCATGCTACCATAAGCCGCCGTATGCGTCAAAAAGGCGCCGCTCCTTGCAAAAGCCCGTGGGAAACGTACACTTGCCGACATGGTCATCGACACGCACTCCCACGCCTACTTCGACGAACTTTCCCTTCGGGAAGACGATCTCCTTTCCAATATGGAAAAATCTGGAGTGGCCTTCGCCGTACAAATCGGTTGCGATTTCGATTCGAGCGCCAAGGCGGTCGCCCTCGCCAAGCGCCACCCGGAAAAATACCGCGCCACCGTGGGTCTCCATCCTGGCGAAGCCCAGAAAATGTCTTTCCAACGAATAGACGAAGAAGTGGAAAAACTCCGCCGACTCCTCGAACGAGAACGGAGCATGGTCGTCGCCATCGGAGAAACCGGATGGGATTTTTACCGTCTTTCCGAAGATCCTTCCGTCCAAGCCAAGGAAATCGAATCGGAACGTCGGGCGTTCCGATTGCAAGCGGACCTCGCTTTGGAATACGGGCTTCCGCTCGTCGTCCATACGAGAAATTCCGGCCGCGCCACGCTCGATTCGCTTCGCGAATTCGGCATCCGCGATGCCGTAATCCACTGTTTCAGCGAAGATGCCGACTTCGCCCGCGAAGCCCTGGGAATATCTTCCGGAATACGTTTCGGCTTCTCGTGAATCCTCACCTATAAAAACGCTAAAACTCTCCACGCGGCGGCGGCGGAAATTCCGCTCGAACGCATTCTCGTCGAAACCGACGCTCCGTTCCTCGCGCCGGAACCGGTACGGGGAACCGTAAACGAGAGCGCCAACGTCCGCCACGTCCTCGAACGACTCAAAACCTACCGGAAAGAAGATCCGGAAACCGTTGAACGAACCGTTTTTGAAAATTCCCTCCGGTTTTACGGGCTTTCCGAAAACCTCTTCCATTAGCTACCTTCCATGAAATTCGCCCTCGACTTCAAGAAAAAGCTCTCCCGCACGGAAATCGTAATCCTTGCCGCTTCCGTAATGACGCTCGCGGTGCTGTTTTTTTATCTCGCCACCCACGTCCGATTCGCCAAGGAAGAAGGACTTTTCGAAAACCGGCCGAAAATCATGGACGTCTTCCGCGATAAAAACGGGAACGCCACCTCCGTTCCCAATCCCGAACGTATCGAACCCTGGATGAACTTCCGGTACGTCAACGTGGTATTCAGGCTTCCGGAAGAATACCTTCGCGATTCCCTTTCCATCGACGATGCGAAATACCCGAACGTTCCCATTGGAAAATACGCGAAAAAGCGCGGCATAGACCGCGAAAGCTTTTTGAGAGAACTCCGTCGCCTCGTCTCCGAGGCGCAAAGCGCCAACGGCAAATAGCCATGCTCGACTTCCTCCTTTCCTCGCTTCTCGTTTGGAAATACGCCCTCCTCTTCGGCGTGGTTTCTTTTGCCGCGTTCGGATTTCCCATTCCGGCAACGGCACTGGTCGTGGCGGCCGGAGCGTTCGCGGCACAAGGATATTTCGACGTGTTTCCGGTTTTCGCTTCGGCAATGGCGGCCGCGATAGTTTGAGACCATGCCGCCTATTTCGTTTCACGCAGGTACGGCAAGTATGCCTTCGCAAAGATCGGCTTCGCAAAAGCGCTCTCTTCGGACCGTTATTTGGCACTCGAATCGAAGTTCCAACGGCATTCCTCCTTTGCCATCATCGGAAGCCGGTTCGTTGGAACGAGCCTCGTTCCGGCCGTGAACATTCTTTCCGGGCTCTCGAAAATTCCCGTAAAAAGGTTTTTTACGCTGGTAGTCGCGGGCGAATTTTTCTACGTTTCGCTTTTCGGCGGACTCGGATACCTCTTTGGCGACCAATGGCAGGCCATATTCGCCATCGTGCGCGACGTCGGATGGATCGTTGCGGTCAGCATTGGGGCCGTCGTAACGCTAGCCGTGCTTCGATATCGGAAAAGGGGATGGAGGTTTCGACGCGGATAAGAAAGGCGATCGTTCAGCCGGGAATCCTTATCGCATTTCCAAAAGCTTCGAATCGACGTATTCGGGAATCGCGAGACGAATTCGCTCGACCAAACGTTCGTACATGTAATAATCCTCCTCTTCGGTAAGCAGGTCGAAGGTGATTCGGGCGGTTTTTCCGCCTTCCTCGCTTTTTTGGGCGATTTCGAGGATGTTGATCTTCATAAGGAAGAATATGTCGGTCAGTTTTCGTAGCACGCCGATCTTGTTTTGGAAGGTCATCTCGACCTTGAGGCGCATTTGTTGGGTTTCCGATCCCGCCCAAATTGCCGGAATGAACCGGTCGAATATTCCCTTTTTAAGGGATCCACAGTCAACGCGGTGAACGGTGATGCCGAATCGGCTCGAATATCCGACGATCCGATCTCCCGGAACTGGCGAACAACAGTTGGCCATTCGATACGGTATTCCTTTTTCGCCTCAGATGAGCACTGACGGGATTCCGTCGTCCGACTTTCCCGATTCGTCGGATTTGATTTTTGAGGAGACCGATTGCGGGGCCTCGGTTTTTCCGGATTTCTCATAGGGGATTCCGTGAGCCTCACGAATCGCGCGGATGACCGAACCGGGTTTTCGGGAAAGATTCCCGATTTGAACGAGCAAGTCTTCCTTTCCTTTCGTATCAAGTTCGCGACCGTCGATGACTTTCAGAATGGACATGTCCTTATCGAGCACCTTTCCAAAGTGCTTCTGAAGGTACGAATTGAGGATCGAGCGGCCTTTTTCGAGAATGTCGTCGCGCTGCTCCCGATTGATGTAGGCCTTGATCACCTCCCTTGCGCGGGTCGTTTTTACGAACGAAAGCCACGTTACCGAAGGCTTTCTCAACTTGTCGGTAATGATTTCGACGCGGTCACCGTTTTTCAGTTCGTAATCGAGCGGGACGACTTTGCCATTCGCCTTGGCGATCATCAGGTGGTTCCCAAGGTCGGAATGGATCGAATAGGCGAAATCGACGGGCGTCGAACCGCGAGCGAGGTTCACGACCGCCCCTTTCGGCGTGAAGACGAAAATACGGTCGTCAAAAAGGGTGATCTTCATTTCGTTCATCAATTCGCCGTCGGCGGATTTTTCGAGGATTTCTTTCAGTTCGCTGACCCAATAGACATCCTTGGCGATGCGCGAATTTCCCGTTTCGGAATATTCGAAATGCGCCGCGACCCCGATTTCGGCTTGGCGGTGCATGTCCATCGTTCGGATTTGGATTTCGGTCGGCTGTTTGCGGAATTCCTGGAACATGCCAACCACGGTCGTATGGAGCGATTGGTATCCGTTTTCCTTCGGAAGGGCGATGTAGTCCTTGAACCGCTTCGGAACGGGAGTCCAAGCGCTGTGAATGGCTCCAAGAACCTCGTAACAATGGGGGATCGTGTCGGTAATGACCCGGATGGCAAAAAGGTCGTAGATGTCACGGACGCTGTCATACCCCTTGCGCTGCATCTTTTTATAGATGCTAAAGGGCGATTTGACGCGGAAAGAGATGTCGTAAATTTTAACCGAAGGCGAAATGAGTTCGCGAATAAGGTCTTTCGCCTTGTTGACGAAGGTTTCCTGCTCGATTTTCAGTTCGGAAAGTTCGGCGGTGATGCGGGCGTAATCTTCGGGGTACAGAATCCGAAAACACTCGGTTTCAAGCGCTTCCTTAAAATCGAAGATACCGAGACGGTCGGCGATGGGAGCATAGACATTGAGCGTTTCGAGCGCGATTCTCCGGCGTTTTTCGGGATTCGGATGGTAGTCGAGCGTCGTCATGTTATGGAGACGATCGGCCAGCTTCACGAGGATGACGCGCATGTCCTCGCTCATGGCAATGAACATTTTGCGCAAGCTTCATACGCTCCGTTCCTCTTCGCGGTAGCGGAGTTTGGAGAGTTTCTCCATGCCCGAAACGATGTGCGCGACTTCCTTTCCGAATTCTTTCTCGACGTCTTCGACCGTTCGTTCGGTATCCTCGGGAACGTCATGGAGAAAGCAGCTTTGGAGCGTAACGAGGTCGGGTTTAAGGATGGTGAGCATTTTTGCCGCCTCCGCCGGATGGACGATGTAAGGATCGCCGGATTTTCGAAGCTGTCCTTCGTGGGCGTCGCGGGCATAGGCATAGGCCCGACGGATTTCGTATTCGACCGTTTCCGGATCGACCCCCTTCATGTATCCCTTGGCAATCGCGACGATATCGGAAACCACCCGTTCCGCCAGAGCGTAGATCGGGTCTTGGGAAACGAATCGCGAGAAATCCTTTTTTGCCATATGGGACATTAGTGCATGAAGCGGTTTGAAGCGACGAGCCAATCTTGCCAGGAATAGTCGCGATGTTCGATGCGCCGTTCGGAATCGGAGACGATTTTGACGTATACCGGCTTGGGATTTTTGGTCATGATGATTCGAAATACCCTCGCGAAAGCCGGAATTTCTCCAATGACGTCCGCGAAGGCGTGCCTCATTCTCCGATTGCGCAAAATGGAATGGAAGGCGTTCGAAGCGTTCCCGACGAAGTGCGAAAAGGCGCGATTGGCATTGGATGGCCTCGATTTTTGGATATCGGAAGAACCGTCAAGCATTTCCAGGCGCAAGGCGTCACAAAACGCCTGGTCATCGATTTTTTCCAAAAACATTTTCGAAGTCATGGAAGCCGCTTCGGAAAGTGCGGGAAAATCGGAAGCGAAATCCAGTCTGGATTCCACCGAACTCCGAATCGAAGAAACGATTTCCTCCGATTTCAATTCGACGCCGGAATCTGGAGTCAGAGGGGGTTCTCTCAGCATGAAACGGGGGAATATTATCTCCGGAGAGCGTATCACGCCTCTTCCATCTTGGCAATCGCCAAGTTTTGAATTTCGAGGGCTTCGGCGTCGGTAATGGTTTTTTCCGGATTCTCAATGCGGAACGAGAACGTTACGGAACGTTTGCCTTCGCCAACCTTCGCCGCGTCACGGTACACGTCGATGACGCGAACGTCGGCAACCGTCGAACTTGCCGAAGCGATGATTGCCGCGGCATGGGCGGCACTGTCTCGGTCATCCATAACGAAATTGAGTTCGCGGTCAACGCCCGGAAATTTGGAAATTTCCGAGAAAACCGGTTCCCCGTGCGAAAGCGAGAAATCAAAGGCCTTTTCGGGAACGATCTCGAAGTACGCGACTTCGGCATCCGAAAATCCGTATTTTTCCGCGACGGCAGGATGGACCGATCCAAAGACCGCGGCGGCGGTTCCTTCGATCCATACCGTTCCCGATTTTCCGGGATGAAGGAAGGGATGCGCCGAAGCTTCGACCCCTTGGGAAACCGAAAGTTTTGCGCACGGCGCGATTTGGCGGAAAAACGAAACGACCGCGTCACGGGTCGGAAGAACTCCGATTTGATAGGAAACCCCCGCAAGCGAACGACGCTCCGAAAAGCTTCCGTCGGAAAGCTTGCGATGGACTTTCGCGTATTCGAAAAACGAAAATTTTTCGCAGTGTTTGGCGTTTTCACTGACGGCCTGGAACAGAAGCGCTGCCGGAGAGCGACGCATATGGGTGTATTCGGCGCTGACGGCATTGACGATCCGAACCGCGTCGTCCATGTTCTCAAACCCGATGGAAGCATCCTTCTCGGCATTGGAAAACGAATAGGCGTAGGCTTCGTAGTATCCGAGCGAAACGAAATGGCGGACGACGGAATTCCGGAATTCGACGTGTCGATTCCTTTCCGAAAGCGCAATCGGACCGGAGACGGCCTTTTCGACGATTTTATCGTACCCGTAAACGCGGCCAAGCTCTTCGACGATATCCTCTTTGATGGAAACGTCCTTGGTTGCCCGCCAAGAGGGAACCTTTACCGAGAGGGACGTTCCCGAAACGCGGTGTTCGAATCCGAGTTTGGAGAGAATGCGCGAAACTTCCGCCTCGGGGATTTCAACCCCGAGTTTGGAAGCGACGAACGGCAGTTCGAGCGAAATCGAAACGTCGTTCACCCGCGATTCGTCGAGGTACGAGAATCCGGAAACGACCTCGAAGTCATTTCCGAAAAAGCGCAAAAGATCAAGGGAACGTGCAAGCGCCCGACCGGTAAGGAGCGGGTCGAGCGATTTTTCGTAGCGGGTGGAGGCGTCGGTTCGGCATCCGGTACGAACGGCCGTGAGGCGGACCGATTTCGGATCGAAGGTCGCCGATTCGATGAGGAGGTTTTTCGTATCGGGTCCGACCGCGCTCGAAGCCCCGCCGATAACTCCCGCGATGGCCAGAATCTTTTTTTCGTCGGCGATGACGAGGTCTTCCACAGTGAGTGCGTATTCCTTGCCGTCGAGGGCGAGAAGTTTTTCCCCTTGACGGGCCAAACGGACCGACACGGTTCCTTCGACCTTTTCGGCGTCGAAAGCGTGCATGGGCTGGCCGAGTTCGGTCATGACGTAGTTGGTCATGTCAACCAAGTCGAGTTTCGGGTTTCCGCCCGAACGGGCGAGCAGGACTTTCAGCGCGAAGGGCGATTCTTTCGCTGAAACTCCGCGGACCGAGAGGAGGCGGTATGCCAATGCCCGATCGGATTCGATTTTTACCGAAAGCTCCGCAACCTTTGGAAGTTCGGCTTCGTAGCGCGAAAATGGCAGATCGAAAAGCGCCGAGAATTCGCGCGCGTTGCCTTCGACCGAGAAGAGGTCCGGGCGGTTGGTGATGAATTTGTTGTCGATTTCGAAAACGACGTCGTTCAAGCGGGTTTCAAAGGTTTTTCCGTCGAATCCGGGAACCGTGAGCGGAAGTTCGCCAAAAGGGGTTCCGAGCCGCGATTCCAAAAACGCCTCGTCATAGGCTTCTTCAAGACGGAAGATGCCTTCGGAGCGTTCTTCTTGCAGTCCGAGTTCGTCGAGGGAACAAATCATCCCCTGACTTTCCTGTCCGCGGATTTTCGCGCGCTTGATTTCGAAGCCTTGGCCTAAAACGGCGCCTTCGGTCGCGAGGGCGACGTATTTGGCTCCTACGACATTGGCGGCTCCGCAAACGATGTTGCGGACGTCGGTGGCGCCGAGAGCGACTTTTACGAGATTCAAATGGTCGCTATCGGGGTGCGGAGAGGTTTCCATCACTTTGGCGACGACGATTTTCGAATCGAACGAAAAGGTTTCGACGCCTTCGATTTCGGCGGTTTTAATGCTGTATTCGTGCGCGAGCGGTTTCGCCCCGTACGACGAAAGGACGTCGGAAACGGGAGAAAAAAGCTCCACCCAAGAAAGGGGGATCTTCATAATGGCAAGGTAAGAACGTATTACGTCCGAATTCTAAGGGAAAAAACCGATATTTCAACGCGGGGAAGAAAAAATTTCCAAAAACCGCGGTTCCGGCCTATAATCTCCGCTGAGAAAAAGCGGCGTGAAAGAGAAAAAGCGCCCGAAATGACCTTTCAAAACCGAAAACCATGATCCGTTTTACGAAACCCCTCTTCGCTCTCGCCGCCCTCGCGACCCAAATCCGCACGACCTTCGCGGACGCGGGCTTCATCGGTGGAAACGGCATTACCGAAGATAAGATCCGGAGGGGCGATTTCACCTTCGACGACATTCCCACCGTCGTCATGAACGCGACGAACTTCTTTCTCGGCTTTGCTGGAACGGTGGCCGTCATGATGATTATTTACGGCGCCTTCCGCCTTTCGCTCGGATCAGTGGAAAGCGACAAGGATACCGCCAAGAAGATCATCGGCGCGGCCGTTATCGGATTCGTGCTCGCGGTTTCCTCGTGGGCGATCGTCAAACTCGTGATGACCAACGTCTAACCTTCAGCGTCTAACCCTAAAAACATGTTCGAATGGAACATTACCGTGCGCAAGGAGCGTTCGGCAGGATGGTATCTCGCGGCGGGAATCGCCGTGGCTTCCCTCGTTATCTGGGGATTCGTCGAAGGCATTTACGCCCTTTCGGTGGTCGCGGTCATCTTCGCGGGAGTGTTTCTTCTCATCGAAAATAACGCCCCTGATTCGCTCCTCGTTTCGGTAAACGAAAACGGGGTCGGAGTCGGAACGGATTTCTACGACTATGGAATCGTGGAGGATTTCGCCCTTATTTTCGACCGGGGCGAACCCATCTACCTCCGTTTGCGGCTTTCGAAAAAGGGAATCAAAACGATCGACGTCGATATTCCGCCGGGGTCGGACGTTTCGTGACTGAGAGCCTTCCTTTCGGAGTACGCGGTCGAATCCAAAGACGGCGAACTCGGTTTCAGCGAAAAGCTGCTCCGGATGCTCGGGTTTTAATCCCCCTCCCCCGTCAAAGGATGGGGGCGGCGACTCTCCTATTTAAGGATTTCCTCGAGATTTTCTTCGAACGGATCAATGGCGTTTCGGAAGAGGTATCCAACGGACGGATTTTCGAACTTGTGGAGGTTCCGGCGGATTTTTCGGTATACGTGGGCGAATTCGGCACTGTTCGGAACTTCTATTTTCGCCTCGAGCAACGCCGAAAAAACATCGGCCAATTTCACGAGGTTTCCGTGGGCGCAATTCCAGGGATTGAGCATCCGTTGTTTAAGTTCGGCGGCAAAGGGTTTGGAACGGATGTGTTCGACAAGATATTCGTCGAGCATTTCCTCTTCTATTTGCGAGAGAAGCTCTTCAAAACCCGGAACCGATTTTTTCGTGGGAGTAATCACGTCGCCGGTAATCGCTTCCGGTATGTCATGGTAGAGGGCGGTCGTCATCATGTCGGTCGTCTCCTCCTCCGGCAATCCTTCGGCATTGCCGATGACGTAGGCGATGAAGAAGATGAAAAACAGGTGCGACATGACCGAAACCGGATGTGCTCGGCGCATGTGGTTCCAGCGGAAACTCGACTGCAGGCGACGAATGGAAAGCAGGTACCGCTCGTTTTCGCCGTGGTCAACTGGATCAAGGGCGAGAAAGCTTCGAAGTTCCGCGTATTCATCGGACAAATAGCGTTCGCGAATGTCGGAAAGAGGGCGTTCATAGGAGCGGAAATACACGAAATTGCTCGCATAGGCTTCCTGGTAGGAAACCCAGTTTTTCGAAAACTGATACATGCGTTCTTCGAGGGCCTTGTTCGGATCGGGCCGTCGAAAACGGGCGATGTCTTCGCGCATGAAGTCGGGGAGGTCCCAAGACAAAAGCCGGTCGTAGGCGACGTCGGAGAGTTTTTGGTAGATTTCCGGATTTTTCATCTTTACCGCCTGCTTCACTTCGCCCGATATGTCGGAATGGATGAACGTCGAAAACGACGAATAGAGCGCCCGGCGATAGAGATAGCCAATATCGGGGAGTTTTCCGGTTTCAGCCTCGTAGAGCCGCGCCACGAAGTAGGCGACATGGAGGGAGAACGCCACGTTGTCGGTTACCGTCACTTGTTCGACCCGGGGGAAATTGTTCCACCGGTAGGTCGAGAGGCCGCGGAACGCGAGCGAGAAAGTATAGCCGAGCATAACGAAAAATTAGGGTACTTAAATGCCGGATTAAGGCGCGTATTCGTGAACGGAAACGGTATTCTTGGAATATTTTTCCAATCCCACGGGATCGAACGCCAGCAAATCGGGCTTGAGCGCGGCCGTGAAACGGTAAGCTTTTCCAAAGAGCGCGAACGAAATCGAATAGGCGTGGAGCCACTGACGGGCGAGCGCGTGATTTTCCTCGGCAATTCGGTTGGCCTTTTCGTTTCCGTAGACCTTGTCGCCCAAGATGGGATACCCGATCGTCGAAAGGTGCACGCGGATTTGATGGGTGCGCCCGGTTAAAAGGTTCACTTCAAAAAGGCCGTACTTCCCTTCCAATCCCCTTTCGAGCACCTTGAATTCGGTTTTAGCGATTTTGGGGTTGAGGGGATTCGTCACCGTCATGCGGATGCGGCTATCGGGTTCGCGGCCGATATAGGATTCGATATACCCTTCGTTTTCCTTCGGGGCGCCGACCGAAAGGGCGAGATAGGTTTTGGTAATCCGCCGGTCGTGGAAGTTCTTATGGAGCGCCGTCATCGCCTGGTCGTTTTTGGCGATGACGATGAGGCCCGAGGTATCCTTGTCGAGACGATGGACGATCCCCGGGCGTTCGACTCCGCCGATGACCGAAAGTTCCTTGAAGTGATGGAGGAGCGCGTTGACCAAGGTTCCCGAATTCCCGCCTTCCCCGAGTACGGGATGGGTGTTTTGAAAAGGGTCCTTGTTAATGACGG
This sequence comes from Candidatus Altimarinota bacterium, assembly GCA_024709505.1. Classification (GTDB taxonomy): domain Bacteria; phylum Patescibacteriota; class Gracilibacteria; order BD1-5; family UBA2023; genus JANJWP01. Next base: position 71,606 of record JANJWP010000027.1, read on the forward strand.
CGAAGTCGGCGTTTTCAAAAACGATGTCGAGGGGGATTTCCTCGGCTTCGAATTTTCCGGGTTCGCTCTTCCAATAGACCGAAATGACGTCGCGGGAGTATACCTTCTTGTTTTTATCTATAACTTGTCCGTTCACTTTTACGAACCCACGGTCGATGAGACGCTGGATGTTCGACCTTGAACGTTCGGGATATTGGCTCGCCAAAAAGGTGTCGATGCGGCGGGTTTCGCGATCGGAGAGAAGAAGCGAAAATTCGGTAGTCGAGCCGGGGAAAGGATTCATGGTTCGGTCATTAACGGCAGAGTTCCCGGCTCCTTCTCGAAAACCCGTGATAGGAAAAGGTTTTCTTCGAAGGATCGGGAACTCCGTCCGTGATGCTTCGAAAGCATCGTGCAAAACGTCTTAGTCTACGAGGGAACGCGAATAGGCGAAGAGCTCGTTTTCTTTAAAGAAGCGGGCGACTTCCTTCGCGGCCGATTCTTCGGAGTCGGACGAGTGGATGATGTTGTTGTCGATGTTCTTGGCATAATCTCCGCGAATGGTTCCCGGGAGGGCGTCGGCAGGGTTGGTGGCGCCGCACATGGTGCGGACGACCTTGATCGCGTCGTGGCCTTCGATGGCGGCGGCGACGATCGGGCCGGACATCATGAACGCGGACATGAACTTGTAGAAGCCCTTGGTCACGTGTTCGCTGTAGTGGTCGTCGCAAAGGGCCTGGTCCATCTGGAGCATCTTGAGGCCGACGACCTTAAGACCCTTGCGTTCGAAGCGGGCGAGAATGTCGCCCATGACGGACTTTTGAACCGCGTCGGGCTTGAGGAGAATGAGCGTGCGCTGCATGGTGGGGAGAAAAAGAAATTTTTAAGACGCGCGAATTATATGGAATGCGAGCGGTGAAGCAAAGAAAAAGATTTACAAAAACTCCGGCGGAGAAAAAGGCATGGCCTATTTTTTTAAAATGTTCACGAACGTCTCGCTCGGAATGCTCACCCGTCCGAATTGCTTCATCTTCTTTTTTCCTTCCTTCTGCTTTTCGAGGAGTTTGCGCTTGCGCGAAATGTCGCCACCGTAAAGCTTGGCGGTAACGTCCTTGCGGAGCGCGCTGATATCCTCACGGGCGATGACCTGGTTTCCGAGCGCGGCTTGAATGGCGATGGCGAACTGCGCCTTGGGAATGTTGTCCTTGAGTTTTCGGCAGATGTTGCCGCCAAGGGTTCGGGCTCGACCGGAGTGGACGATCATGGCAAAAGCGTCAACTTTTTCGCCCGCGACGAGGATGTCGAGACGGTGGAGGTCGTCCATCTGGTAACGGAGAAATTCGTAGGAAAGCGAACCGTATCCCGAAGAAATACTTTTGAGGTCGTCATAAAAATCACCCACGAGTTCGGCCATCGGCATTTCGTAAGAAAGCACGACCCGCCGCGAATCGAGGTAGTGCTGGGCCGTGAATTTTCCCCGACGTTCCTGACAAAGCTGCATGAGTCCGCCAACGTATTCGCTCGGGGTGATGATTTCGATTTTGGCGATGGGCTCTTCGATGTGGACGAAATTTCCCGGCTTGGGAAGATCTTCGGGATTGGAGACGTAGATTTGGGTGCAGGTCTTCCCCTGGAACTCGACGATTTCGGGACGGTTGCGGGGGAATTCCGCCGCCTTATCGCCCGCGATTACGACGCGGTAGGTTACCTGGGGGCTCGTCATGATGACGTCCATCTCGAATTCGCGCCAAAGGCGCTCCTTGACGATGTCGAGGTGCAAAAGCCCGAGGAATCCGCAACGGAATCCGTGTCCAAGCGCCGGGGAAACCTCGTTTTCAATCGAAAGCGACGAGTCGTTGAGGGCAAGCTTGTCGAGAGAATCCTTCAGCTTTGGGTATTCGTCGGTATCCACGGGGTACACTCCGGCAAATACGAACGGGGTAATCCGTTTAAATCCCTCGATCGGAATCTTCTTGTCCGAAACGCCACGGAAAACCGTATCGCCCACCTTCGCTTCGGCAACGGTTTTCAACCCCGTGACGACGTAACCGATTTCGCCTTCTTCAATAATGCCGATGGGGTCGTATTTCGGTCGGAAACACCCGACTTCGAGCGCTTCCATCTTGGAACCGGTATGGATGAGTTCGAGCGCGTCGCCCTTTTTGATACGGCCGGAAAAAAGCTTCACGTAGGTTACGACGCCCTTGTAGGTATCGTATTGCGAATCGAAAATGAGCGCCTTTACCGCACCGGTATCGGCCCGATCGGATTCATGGGCGACAAGCTTCGATTCGGCGTCGAGCTTTTTCGGTTCGGGAACGCGTTCGATCACCGCGTCAAGCACCGCTTCGACGTTTTCTCCGGTTTTCGCGGAGACCGGAATGATTTCCGAAGGGTCGCACCCGAGAAGCGAGACGACTTCCTGCGTCACCCGTTCGACGTCGGCGGAAGGCAGGTCGATCTTATTTAAGACCGGGATGATCGCAAGGTCGTTTTCGAGGGCGAGATAGACGTTGGAG
>JANJWP010000016.1 GCA_024709505.1 Candidatus Altimarinota bacterium
TTCCTAGCGGCGAACGGGCGAGTACAAAGTTCGTACCTTCCCCGAAGTCGGGAATAACGTTCCGAAAGGGACGCTAATGCCGGATGGCCCCGAGAGGGTAAAGCCGAAAGGCGCTTCGGGAGGGGCGTGCTCCCTATCAGCTAGTTGGCGGGGTAATTGCCCACCAAGGCCATGACGGGTAGTTGGTCTGAGAGGACGGCCAGCCGCAATGGGACTGAGACACGGCCCATACTCCTACGGGAGGCAGCAGTGAGGAATCTTCCGCAATGGGCGAAAGCCTGACGGAGCGACGCCGCGTGGAGGATGACGCCTTTGTTGGTGTAAACTCCTTTTCTCCGGGAAGATGATGACGGTACCGGAGGAATAAGGGACGGCTAACTACGTGCCAGCAGCCGCGGTAATACGTAGGTCCCGAGCGTTATCCGGAATTACTGGGCGTAAAGGGTTCGTAGGCGGCCCGTTAAGTTCGGCGTGAAAGACCGGGGCTCAACCCCGCGTTCGCGCCGGATACTGGCGGGCTAGGATCGGGGAGGGGTTGGCAGAATGGTACGAGTAGGGGTGCAATCCGTTGATACGTACCGGAATACCGAAAGCGAAGGCAGCCAACTGGAACCGCATCGACGCTGAGGAACGAAAGCGTGGGGAGCGAAAAGGATTAGATACCCTTGTAGTCCACGCCCTAAACGATGGAAACTGAGTGTCGGGGCCTGTCCCCGGTGCTTCGAAGCTAACGCATTAAGTTTCCCGCCTGAGGAGTACGGTCGCAAGATTAAAACTCAAATGAATAGACGGGGACCCGCACAAGCAGAGGATCATGCGGTTTAATTCGACAATAAACGAGGAACCTCACCCAGGCTTGACATCCCGAGAACCTTCCGGAAACGGAGGGGTGCCCGCAAGGGAGCTCGGAGACAGGCGCTGCATGGTTGTCGTCAGCTCGTGCCTTGAGGTGTTCGGTTAAGTCCGTTAACGAGCGCAACCCACGCCGTAAGTTACTCTGTCTTACGGGACTGCCCGGGTCAACCGGGAGGAAGGTGTGGATGACGTCAAATCAGCATGGCCCTTATGCCTGGGGCCACACGCATGATACAATGGCCGGTACAATGCGAAGCGATGCCGCGAGGCGGAGCCAATCGCCAAAGCCGGTCCCAGTCCGGATCGGGGTCTGCAACTCGACCCCGTGAAGTTGGATTTGCTAGTAATCGTGGATCAGCCATGCCACGGTGAATACGTTCCCGGGTCTTGTACTCACCGCCCGTCAAAGCATGGGAGGAGCTCTCGCTGGAAGCCCCCGGAGGAATACCGGGGTCCATGGCAAGGGTTCTGACTGGGCTTAAGTCGTAACAAGGTATCCGTAGGAGAACCTGCGGATGGACTATCTCCTTCGAATCTTCGCGAAGTTTTTCCCAAAGGACGGGAAGCCGTTGCCTTCCGGTGCGTCGGATGCTACCAAAAATGCGTCAAATGAAGTAAAAAACCGCCCGAAGGCGGTTTTTTAGCGCGTTGAAAAACGTTTGGATTCCTGTATGATGTTTTTGGAATAACGCCTCATTCTTTTTCCTTTCATGCTTTTTCGGCACCTTACTCTCGCTGCGATTTTCATTTTTACGGCTTCGTCTTGCTCGTTTTCTTCCTTTTCGGGTGAGGCCTCGTACTGCGAGTGTCCGGATGGTTCCGGAAAAATTGGACAAAAAGGGGAGAAATGCGGAGATATCCTTCAGGAAAAAATCGGTGCCCAAGGATATTATGGAGAGCTCGAAGTCGTAAAAACCCCGGCGTATTTTTCCGAAAACTGCCGCTCCGAAGCTTAAAGGCTAACGAAAGATCGCGAGCCCCCCTTTTTTGTTTCCAAGGGTTCCGACGAATACCCGCGAATAGAAGCACGAAAAAGTATCGTAACAGGCAAAATTTACCGTTTTGCCGCTTTCGAGGAGTTCACGGATTTTTTCCGTCTCGTTTTCGTAGGTTTTTTCGTCCATGCGATAAAACGGAAAGGAAATGACGGAATATCCGGCCGGGTAGCCGCGTTTCATGAGCGTTTCGGAAAGGGCTCAGAGCGGATCGATGAAAACGTCTTGCCGAGGAGTTTTAGAGGAATCGAAGACTTCGTAAGGAGGTTGGAAATCATAGGAAACCGGGGGAATTCCAAGACGCTTGAGAATCGGGTTCATTCCCGTTTTGAGCGCGTAGGCCGAATATCCTTTCGAACGAAGGTATGCCGTGGCGATGAGGCTTCTCGAAAGGTCGGCACCTCCATCGTGACAGACGAAGACGTAGGAAATTCCCTTTTCAAAGATTGCTTCGTCATTGACGATTGCCCGATATTCTACGTTTCGGGAGTTTTTAAAATGCGCCGAAGTCTCGAATTCGAGAGGGGTGCGGAGGTCGATAATGGAAAATCCGGAAGAAATCTGATTTCACTGGAAAAGCTGTCCAAGTCCGATTTCGTAGCTTCCGTCCGCAATTTTTTGGAGCGTTTCTTCGTCGGTCGGTACTTTTCCGGCCGAAAGGTACCGGTTCCATATCACGTTGTTGTTTCGTCCGATGGAATAGGCGATTTCCTCTTCGAGTTTCGGGTCGGAGACGCTCAATCCTTTACGGGGGAGCTCCATATTTTCCAAAAGGAATCCTAACGGAATCTCACCTTCTTCGTCCAATCCCTTCTGTGCTCTTTCCGCAAGGGTTTTTCGCAGTTCGTCAAATGGAGAAACAGAAGGCTTTTCCCCGGTCCAAAAAAGCCCCGCCGCCAATGCGGTGAAAACGGTCGCGATTCCCGCAAAAGCGATTTTTGGATGCTTCTTTACGAAAACGCGGACATGAAGGGACGCTGCCGTCACAGCCATGGCGACGAATCCTGCTACCAGCGCGAAAATGGCGGCGGCATTCGAAATGAGTCCGATTCCTCCTGAGACGAGAGGTCAAGGGACGGCTCCGGCAACGAGTGGCAACGAAGCGGTCGAAACGAGGAAAAAGGCTCGAAAAAGTGCGGACATGGAAGATCGCGGAGGATTTTATTCGGAGGCGGGTTCGGACGTTTTTCATTCCCACCGCTTCAAGGCTCAATCTATCCGCTCCAAGCGGTTTTTCAATCCTCGTTTTTGAACGTAGCTGAAGAGTTCTTTCATTCTCGTTTCGCACGTCTTCGCATCCGCTTCCGAAAGATTGCGGCATGCAAAAGATGGCGAATCGGGATATTCGAGTACCCCTGAGCGCGCCGCGAGCCAAACGGGATCGGGGGTTTTTCCAAGCAAAGCGTTTTCCAGGGCGTCTTCGACGTATTTTGAGGGATCTTCTCGGTATTCCTCGTAACGTTTTGCGATTTCGAGGCAATCTTTCGCGAGGGAGGGGTGGACGTTTTGACACGGCGCTGAACCGTTCGCATAGGAATGGAACACCGCATTGTCAACGATGCACGCCGCCGTGGAACAATGATCGTCGCTTTCCGTTGAAAACTTTGAGTCGTTATTTTTCCGGCATTCCTTCCGATTTTCTTCGAAACGGAGCGACGCGCAAAAAACGATGCCGGAATCCGGATCTCCGGAAGCCGAACGTTTTTCGCAATGGCGCGCAAGCGCTCCGGATGAGGCCTTTACCACGCTCGAATCACAAACTTGTTCGAGCGTCGATTCATCCAATAACGTGAGGACGTCGTGTATCGAATGTTCGCCGCCATTTCGAATAAGCCATTCCCAGGCGATCTCGGTTCTTAACAGGAGTTTTCCGGGATCGTTTCCGACCTTTGAGAGGTAATCGTAAAAAGGCGAGAGTGAAACCAGATGCCCGTTGTCCAAGCGGGCGGTTGACCATTCGAGCGCGAGATATTCGCGGTGTTGAAAAAGAATGGCCAAAGACGCGAAAATCGCGGCGAATCCCATGATTGCCGCGATTTTTCGAGGAAGGAAAAGGCCTAGTTTCATCCTTTTACGATGGCTTTGCAAAGATCCCGGTCTTGGATGAGGACGATGGCGTCGCACTTGGTCGGATCTTTTGCGGCGATGGCAGAGTCAAGAATTGACTTGTTGTTTTTTGCCGAAGCCTTTTGTTCGCATGACTCCCGAGCGGATGAATCCGGAATGATGGAACAAAGTTTTCCATCGGCGCCTTTCGAAATCTCTTCGTCCACCCGGGTTGAGTAACAATACGTCTTATTGCGTCCGATCGCCGAAGAACACGCCACATTTACTCGGGCTTCGGGGGTTGAGGCATTTGCGATCGCCGATTGCACCTGTTGCATTTTTTCCTGCGATTTGGCTGTCTCAGCCGCGATTTTCGCATTTTCTCCCACCGCCTTTTGCAAGCAAGTTTTCTTTACGGAATCTTCCGTGATTTTCGAACATTCTCCAAGGTCGAGGAAGTATTTCGAAACCCTCGAAACGCAGACTTGACGGTTTCTTGGACGACTGATCTTTTCGCAGGCTGAATAGTCATGGTTTTCGGTTCCAATCTTAAATCGGACGGCGTCTTCGCAGGCTTGAATGTCGGATTTTGGAAGTTTCTGGCATTCCTTAAGGTTTGCGGAATTGATGGCCGAACCCAGAGAAACCGTCGATCCGGAAGAAACTTCGGTCTTTTCAAGTTCTTCGGTGCTTCCGCTTCCTTCGACGATGGTTGCTCAAGAAGCGTAGGAATCGGTTTGTTCCGAAACCGTAGGATTGAAGGACGGATTGGTCTCGTTCCCCTCCGTTTTCTTTTTCCAGGTACAGGAAGAAAGCGCGAGGGTCGTGCCCACTATGGCGATGACGAGTTTAAGCGCGGTTCGTTTCATGGTGAATGGTGGGGGAAGGTTATTTCGAAAAAACTTTCATTCCGGAGGTCGCGAATGCCGGATTGTATTCCATGACGAACGAAGCCGTCTTGAGGGTCGGTCGAAGTTCTGGAACATCGTTGGCATCGGTTTGATAGCAGGCCTTCTTTCCGGCGAACGCGTAGAGTTCGGCCGTCGTTCCGAGGGATTTCGGGGAAAGTTTCCCCGGAAGGGAACAAGCGGCGGGAGCGCTCGCTTCAATGAGGAGGAACCGCCTCATGAGGGCGAAGTCGTAGCGCGAAGCCTCGACCTGCGAACAGCTTTTGCTCTTTTTTGCTTCGTAGGTATCGCTTCCGTAAGGACATTCCCAAACGCTGGTCGAGGTCATGCTTCCGCCAATGGTGTTCGAGGAAAAGAGGCTTCCGTACCAAAGGAGTTGCCGGGTCAGATCGCCCTCCCTCGTATTGTCGATGTCGTACACCTTGTTCGAAGTTCCGTCGTAACTCATGAGGCTTCCTTCGGCATATCCGGCACCAACGATGTTGGTTACCTTCGGGGACACGTAGATGTTGCCTCATTTGGCCCGATTCGTGTCGTCACGGAGCACGACGAGCGCGAGCATGGAATTCGCATCGGCATAATGCAGATCGGTGTCGAGGTGTACGTTTCCTCATCGGACGATGACGGTCTTTTTTCCGGAGACGGACATTTTCCGGTATCCGGAAGTTCGCCCGGTGTCAACGCCGCGAAGCGTTACGATACATCCGGGATTGCCGTTGATTTCGGTTCCCGAAAGCTTGGAGAAATCGTAGTAGGTTACGTCTTTCGTAAGATTGGTGACCGAAACGGAACAAAGATTTCCGTTATCGGAAGAAAGTCCTCTGACGAGATCTTCGACGTTTTTCCTGACGTTGCTCCTAAACTGAGCCTTATCCATGGTCTGAGTATCGATGGAAACCCCTGATTCCACGGTTTCCATGCGGTTTTTTCCCGTATCGGCGATTTGGCCGGTCGCGGCGAATTTTTGCCCGAACGATTCCGAATTTCCGAATTCGGAATCGGGCATGGCCCCCGACTGGTATTCGAAGCCTCGGACATCGGAATCGATTCCGAGATTCGCGGTGTTGTATCCGGTGGTCGAAAGGGGCGAGGAACAATCCGTTCCATTGCAGATGGAATTCGTTTCCAAAAACCAAGGCAAATAGCCGGTGAATCCGATTTTTCCAAATCCGATGCCGTAGGAATTTGCGCGAATGGATATCGTTTTTTCCACTTTTCCAGGAACGAATCCTCCTCCGGAACCGGAACCTTTCGGGACGATGGGGAGTCATCCGGTGAAGACAAAGGAAACCTTTTTATCATTTCCTTCTCCGAGTCAGGAATGGGTTCAGAGGTCTCACCGAATCGCGACGTCGGCGAAGTTTCCGAGGTATTTTTCGTAACGGAAATCGAACGCGTACTTCGCGGCGGAGAAGGAATGTTGGGTGGAGTTGTTGATGAAAGAAAGCTTGATATCGTGCCAGGTTCCGTCCGAAAGCGTGTTCCAGGTTTTTGAAGGCACGATTTCAAGGGCCGGCTTGAAGGCGAGATATCCGTTAATGGAGGTATTGGTTGCCAGGTCGGTTCCAAGCGATCGTCCATACGTTCCGTTCGCATTCGTTCCGGTGCAAACGTACCCGCTCGGGCATCCTTCGGCATTCGAAACTTCGAGGGCGTTAGAAAACGCGAGCGTCTTTATTTTGATATCATTGGTCGTAAGTCCCGGATATCCTTCCTTCGTCGGAACGGCGCTTCGGACCTGAATGACGTAATTGCCTTCGTCACGCGTTCCGATTCCCCGGTATATTTTGGAGATCGAGTTCCCCTCCGCGCTGCTTTTCCAATTCCCGTCGTCCCAATTGTACCATACCGATCCGTCCATCGAATTTCCGTTCGAAGGCATTATCTCGTTTCCAAGGAAGGAGGCGTTGTTTTCGAATGCCCAATCGGCCCGGATGTCGAGAATTCCCGGAATCGGACGGATGACGTTTCCATTTGCGTCTTCCAAATGGATGGAATAGGTATATCGGTCGTAGAGATCGGCGACGGTGGCGGTTGCGAGTCCCCGCGAGGAGGTTAAGGTCACGTCTCCCGAAATGGAAGCGACGGGCCCTGCGATCAATTCGATCCTTTGTTCCTTCGTCGTCGCGTTCCCGGCACGATCCTGAAGGGTTATTCTCAACGTCGCGACGCATTTTCCGTCGCCATTCGTATCGCAACTCTCATTAACGAATCTCGCTTCATTCGGAAACACGTTCGAGAAGGGTTCCGAATTTGCGGGGAGGTTGAAATAGTTCGTGACGTTTCCCGACTCCGAAATCCAACTGAAAGAATAATCTCGAAAACCGGAGGTCCCCACCGCGTCGGTGGGCGTTATGATCCGATATTCGTAATTGGCAGTTGCCTGAAGGAGTATGACCGCCGGGGAGGTCGTGGAAAAATTCGGCGGAGTCTTGTCGTAAATGATCGACGCGGATACCGAAGGGCTCACGTTTCCGGCATTGTCTTTTGCCCAAAGGTAGAGCGTTTTCGTTCCTTCCGCGGAATTGCAGGAATATTGTGCGTCGGTAAGGTCAACGCTCTTGGTCGAAGCTCCGGCTAACCAATCTTCCCATCCGCTATCCTGAAAGGTGGAGTTACAGGATAGCCGAATGGACTTCAATCCGGATCATCCCGCATCCGAAGGATCGAGATGGGCGGTTACGGTCGGGGTGTAAGTATGGAGATTCGATGCGGTTTCAGTGAGTGAGAGCGTGTGGCCGTTCCAATTCTTCACCTTTCCGGTTAGCTTGAAATATCCGTTGCTTGACGCGAGCGGGGCCGTGGTTTCCATGAAAAAGTTGGCCGAACGGGTCGAAGAACAGTTTTTTGCCATGTCACAGGCTCGGACCTTTGCCGTTTGAACGCTCGACGAACTCGTTCCGCAATTGAAATTTGCCGTTATGGAAGTCGTTCCGGTTGACCATGTCGCGCCATTGTCGCAACTGTATTGAATTCCTCCATAAGGAGATCCGCCAAGCGTGAGATTGTCTGCCGTTCAGACAAAATTGACGGGAGCATTCGTCCAAGTTGAGGGGGAGACGGTAATGTCGGAAATCGTCGGGGGTTCGTCATCCCAACACCAACATCAGGCGCTTCATGCCGGCGAAAGGTTTCCCACGACCTTCGCGCGGCTTTTGGGTTCTCACCTTCACGTTCCGTCAGGAACGCACTTCTGTTGCGGGCTGAGCCAAACGTTTCCGTTTTCTCCGACCGGAGGTTCCCACCAAACGATTCTTCCGGTGGCCGGATCCTGACAATCGTACCATCCATCGCCGGCCGTTTCGGGGATTGGCGGGGGAGGGGGGAGTTTGTGGATTGAGAAAATATTTGAATCCGTACACCGCTGCCCTGATGTTCCGACAAACTCGCAAAGCCGTCCTTGAATCTTGGTGATCCGATCGTTTTTTGGAATGAACGCATAGTTCAAGGGCGCCGAAACGGCTTCGTATTCGCTTCCCGACCGTATGCGGACCCCATCTATGATAATCGGGTCGAAGGATCCGTTCGAAAACCATCCGGTATCGCTTTCGACGGCTCCAATGGCTCCGCTTACCAGATTTGCGTGATGAACGATGATTCGGTAGGAAGCGTAGATTTTCGAAGGTCCGGCAACATCCGCCAAGGCGCACTTCACTTCGCCGGCATAAGGATTTCCGAGCGGGCGCATGTCGTTGATGAAATTGTCGCAGTTCAATGCCGGCATGTTCGGCTCGAATCCATCGACGCGTTTTCTCGGACCGACGCATTCGATGGAATTTCCCGCGTTATCGGAAACCGTAATGCGGGCCAAATCACCCATGATGGCGCTCTGGTTTGCCGGAGCGTCCAGGGTATCCGAAGGCCAGACATACGATTCGCTTGATTTTGGAACGCCGCTTTGGGAGTCGCTGATGCTTACTAAATAAGATCGGTCCCAAGGAATCCAGTGCCAAGGAAGAAAGGTTACGTCCTGTCAGGGGCTCCAGTATCTCGTTGGACTTCCGGTAGTGGCAATCGTCCAGTTTCCGCATGTCGGCGGAGTGGTGTCGATTCGGAGCGTTGGAGATTCGCATTCCTTGGAATGTCCGCTCACGGAATAAGCTACGGTACAGGTCCCCCCATCGTTACTGACCGTACAAGATCTGCTGGAGAGGGTGGAGGTACTGCCTCACGTTCCGGTGTAGGTGGTTCATTGGTTTCGGAATCGGACCGATTCTTTCCACCAAACGGTGTCTCCGCGGTCGTAGGTCCCGCTTTTCACGTCAACCGTCCAGGATCAGCAATCAATTCGGGAAGACCCAGAATCTTCTTCGGGTGCGGCTAAAACTGAAAAGCCCGTGGAATGAAGGGCGATCAGCAGAATGGCTGACGATGCCAATCGTAATCCAAAGGAAGGGCGGCCTCTTTCCATAGTTCGGAATTGCGGATAAACGGCGGTATTCTAAACTAAGTTTTCGCCAAAACAAGCAAGTCTTCCCATTTAGGGGGAATTTTGTAACAGTGGGCGCTTATGGACGTCAATTGTTTGAATTTTTCGTCAAAATCCGTAGTCGATGAATTTTCGGAATTCCCGTATCGAATTTCCTTCTTTTCCGGAGACGGCGCGGTCAATTGAACGTGAACCGCTCCATTTTTAAAGGGGACGTAGGCGGCATTTCCATTTTCGGAAATTTCGAATGGCCGGAAATAGGGATAACCGGAACCGGAATGCGTTTTCCGAACCCATCCCGGAACGTCTTCGATCGGGACCGAATCGATGTCGTTCCGGGCAAGATCGATATGGAAAGCTTCCTGCATGGTTCTCGCGTTGACGATATAGAACCGATTTGGTTGCCCGATGGTGGCGATAAATTCCCCCAATGCGTTTTGAAACACCCTATGGCTGGTAAAGCGGTATCATCTCGGAGTGTCGAACGTCCCGGTTTTTCGCAATTCGCCTTGGAACAGCTCAAATCGATCTATCGACGCGGGTCAGAAATACCGTATCCCATCTAAGAAAATATCGAAATTGTGACTTGAGACGTAGACCGTATTCGAATTTTTCGAGAACTCAAAATGCGCCGGACTCCCGTTTGTCGTTTCCGCGAGTTGTAAAAAATCGGGATTGGATAGGGGAAAATAGCTGATTCGACCGGGAAGGAATTTTGAATTTGGAAAAAGTTTTTCGAATACGACGTCGTTCAGTTGGTCGCATCCAAGCCTGGTTTTGAGATTTTGCAGGAATTTTTCGAAGGAGGGGGAAAGTTTCTTAATAAGTCAGAAACGTAGCAGACAGGAGTCTTCGAATGTCTCAACTGCCACGCTTCCGCCATGAATTTTTTGATATGACTCAAAGAGTTTCCGCATTGAGATTTCGGCCAATTCTTCCCGATTGAGCTTTTGTTTGCCGTTTTGTGGGAGAAGGTAATTCCCCTCCTTGAAATACGAATCGTAAAAAATCCCCTCATGCACCCTTGCCATGTGCGGTGCGTTTGCGTCTCCTTGATAGGCTTCCTTTGAAATGCGTATCTTCTTCCAGCGCGAAAAGTCATAGGCGATTTCAACGTCGCAGATTTCCTTCGTTCCGTCGGGAAGTTCGCGAAGGCAGGAAGAATAAAAAAAGTCGGAATCCGGCTTTACGAAAGCGGTAGTGGCAAAAGCGATGACCTTTTCTTCGGGTCAGAAAATTTCCGCGGAATCAAAAATGAAGGCCCTTTTATTTTTCGGATCGAAACGAATGCCGATCGAAGAAAATTCGAAAAAAGACAGAAAGGTTCCATCCGGACAGGGAATGATGCAATGGGCGTCCTGCATTGCGTTTGACATGTGCCGGAAAAAAAAACCGGAACCATCGTTTCGGATTTCTTCGGCAATTTTGATGTTTTCCTCCGAAAGAAGCCACCAAATGGAAACCTTTCCGAGCCGGTGGTTCGTGATTATCCCGTTTGGGAGCATGTAGTATGGGTCCGACTTCGGATCCATTGCAAAATGGACGATGGGGTTTTCGAATTCCGGAAATTCGCGAAGTTCCGGAATTTCTTTCTCGAACACGTCGAGCGAAAGTTGTTTAATCATTGGAAGAAACGATCATGTGGTATTCTTCCATGGTCCGGATGAAAGCCTCTTCCGGCGGCGTTTGAAAGGCCTTTGCCATATTCTCTTCCAGCGTTGCGGAATCATTCCATTTTCAGATATCAAATCCCGTTCCGGCTTTGAAACTGAGGGAATATCCGGTGGCTAGATTGATCAGGGAATCCACCCCTTTTACGTTCACGTATTTTCCCAGTCGGTAACGCCGTTTTAAGCTCTCCTTCCATGGAGTCCGCAAAAGCGCTTCCCGATCGCGCACGGTTTTTCGAAACGCGCTTTCCCGAAAAAACGATTTCAAGTGGTAGAATATTCCAGTCCGGTCGATGAAATCCCAAAAATCCTTTGGAAAATTTTCCGGGATGGCATTCGGATTGACGAATTCCAAGAACTGCAGCCGGTGAATTTCGTTTGCGAATTTTTGTTGGGCCTGCGAAAAAACCTTGGAACGAATCATTTCCAATCGCAGCTTCAAAGAAGCGGCATCGGGTTTATCCCGTGAAATTTGAATTCCGAAGCGTTCGCCATGTTTTTCGTACACGCTGCCGCGATTCAGGCCGAAAACGTTCGGGGAACAGGTGTAATTGTCGCGCTCGCGAATGTTTTTCGAAAGGAAAAGGAACGTTTCGTACATTTCGTCCTGACGTTCTCAGGGGAGTCAGAGAATCGCGTAATTATGAAAAGGAATGCCTGCCGATTCGAAATTCAAAATGATTTCCATTTTCTTTTTCAAGGGCATTTCGCTTCCCTTGTTGATCAGGTCGCTTACTCTGTCAGACGCGCATTCGAGTCCGATTCACACGTATCTCGCGCCGGATTCATGCAAAATTCGACACGCTGCCGCATCATACGCAGAATCGAATCTGGTTCGAAAACGGTACGTTAACGACAGGCCCCTTTCGAGTATTTTTCTCGCGAATTCGAGAATATCCTCCGATTTTATCGCCTCGTCCGCAAGATAGAGGTACTCGATGCCGTATTTTTCGACGTAATCTAAGCAAGCATCAAGATATCTCGATCCCTCCTGTTTATAGGGATAGAGATGCGTCGAATTGATGGTGCAGAAAAAGCAGCTGCTCCAGTAGCACTTGTAGGGAAAGAGCCTCAGCGTGGAAATTCTTTTTCCAAAAATCTTCCGTTCCCGGGGTTTTTTATGGAAATATTGAACAAAGCGCTCAAAAAGCGTTTCTTCTGAAATTGCCTTCGGTTTCTGGAAAGAAGGGGTTCATTCGCGTAAACATACGACATTTTCCAAATCTTGGGGAATCTCTTTTCCATGGGAAAAGGCTTCCAAAATCATGCCCAAGGCATGTCCGTAATCTTCGTATACGGTAATCGCGTCCACGAATTCGAAGATTTCCGGATTTTCTTCGAACGCGGTTATCCATTGGGTAAAATCAGCCTGTTCATTGCTTTTTGAAAAATCTAAAACAACCCTTTTTCCCAGTTCCTTGAATCTTTTTGCCAGAGGGATGACCTGATAGAGCCCTGCGGGCCAAAAGAAATCTATGACGATTGAATGATATTCTTGGAGTTCGCAGGCGTTTTTGATTTCGGAGAAGACCAATCGGAACAAGGGGTCTTCAAAAAACCCCCGGTCTATTTCAAAAAGGTCCGGCAAATCTATGTCGTTGGCGTCAAAACGGTTGATTTGATGGAGGAGTCCCATCGAGGGGGAAATTTTCCAATTTGGAAAACCGGCCATGAATTCCTCGCATACCGCATTCAATCAGACAAATGCCACGAAAAGGTCTTCGGCCGAAGGCAGTTCCTTGTCGGAGTCGGCAAAAGCCCGCGTGGATTTTTCGAATTCCCGAACGTAGGGATTTTCCGATCCGGGAGAAATCCGAATCCCGAATTCGTGGATTTTTTTCCAAATAAGCGACCCGATATCGAATTCGTCCGTTCACCTTCCGATTTTTAGGAATGTGGAATCGAACTGAAACTTCCGTTCGTCCAATTTTCAGAGCGGCGAGATTCTGAGGATTCGAGGTTTAGTTGGCAATCCAGGTGCGGAAGATTCTTTCATTGTCTGCGTCTTGGAGTCGGATAAAGAGCGCGTCCAGAATCCCGGTTTCTATTCGGCGCTTAAAATCAGTGGGGTATTTGGGGTAAATGTCCCCCGTGGCCTTGAAATTATTTGCGGGACACGATCCGATGTACGGTTTGTACGGGTCGCTCTCGTATCCAGGAAGTCATTCGATGAGGGACGCCGAAAGAATGGCCTTGGTCGAAGGGGACGTGATCATCGAGACGTAGGTGTTTCGGGGATCTTCCGAGACTTCGCCGATCTGAAAAGCGTCGCTGCCCATTCTGGCCAGCATCCGCCCCTCGTCACAGGTATAGATTTTCCCATCGTAATTATAGGCCACCTGACCTATTCCGGCTCAACACGGCGAACGGGTGTCTACGTAATTGGGATCGTAGGGCGTGAGTATTTTTTTGAGAAATATGGTCGAATACGCCTCCTTCATGGTTGATTTCCCCGATTTGTTGAGTTCAAGCAGGTAGTCGAGAACCCTTTCGTAGGATGCCACGAATTCCTCAGGGGAATATCAGAGGAACGAAAACGTCTTCGCGCCGTAACCCATGGCATTAAGGGGGCGCCAAAAAAGTTGGTCCATGCCGAAACTGTCGTAGGTATCTACGCACTCCTTCCATTTTTTCAAGCTTTTGGAAGTAACGGTAAGAAGTGCTGATATGACATTTTTTCTCCAGTATTTTTCTTGGGAAAAGGCATCTATTCGACGGATCCAAAACTCAACGTTTTTATAGGAATTTCCTTTGAGAAAAGTTCGATTGAAATTATGGGTGGATTCGTCCCCGTCGAGCGAAGTGTTGAGTCCCACGTTATGGTGGAGGAGAAATGCCATTTTTTCCTCGTCCATGAGGGAGAGGTTTGTAACGAGCGAGAATTGCACGGGCTTTGCGAGCCTTTCGGATTTCTCCTTGGCATACTCGATCGAATATTTCACCACTTCCCAATTCACCAGGGGTTCTCATCCTTGAAACTCGAAAGAAATTTTCGGAGCGGTCGAGAAAAATGCCGTATCGATTATTTTTTTGGCGGTTTCCTGGCTCATGTCGAACCCTTCGGCGTCCATTGGAGCAACGGCCGCATGGCAATATTGGCAAGCGTGATTGCAACGCAGGGTGACCACTAAAATGTGCAAATTCGGTCCGCAGGCCATGAACGCGTGCTTTTTCGCGAATGCCAGAGCGGATTTTTCCAAGGCGAGCCCGATGATTCCGGCGTTTTCGAGTTTCGTTTTCACGGTTTCATCGTTTTCGGGCGGTTCCCCGGCGAGAAGCTTTTGAAACTGCGGTTCGGAAATGATGGCGTATCCGCCGTGCTCGGAAGTGAGGATGACATTTCCGTCCTTGAGTTTCTTAAAACGGAACGGATTGAAATTTTCGGGTTTGAGGGAAATTTTCGGTATCACGGAACGGATGGGGAGGTTTTAGAGATTTTCGATTCGATTCCGGCTTTCTTCCAAATCGAATTCGGTTGCAAGTTCTTTGAGAACGTCGTCAATGCTTTGGGATTTTCGCGAGGATTCTTGGTCCGGCTCCGTAACCATGGCGGCTTTGAGGGAGTTTGATATCGCGGAAACGATCATTTGCTCGCGGACCTGGGAGAATTTTTCCGTAAAAGATTCTTTGAGTGAGGTGTTGAGCAATTCGTTCGCGTACTGCGATTCCAAATCCGTGATTTTTTCCGTCGGATTTTTCGGACTGATCCGCACGCTGTAGTGGCCAGGATGTTCGGCATCCCGAAAAATTTCGACTTTTGCCCGGTCGATGAAAAAATATGCCGCGACTTTGCCGATCTCGAGCGGATATATCGATTCGTCAACCAGAATCTCGGCGTATTCGGCGGATTGCTCCAATGGTTCTTTTTGGGTCATATGGCGGATGGTTATCTGAGGGTAATGTTCGTATTCTTCAACAAATCCATTGATCTTTTTACGTATTCGCGCGCTTTTTGTATGTCCTCTTTCGGAAAGGTCGAACTTTCAATGATGGAAGGAACGTTGTACGGATCGCTTTCCTTCGTACGTATTCCGTATTTTTCGACTTCTTGCGAAAGTTTGGTTCAAGGATTGAGGAAGAGCGAATTGATGGTGACGTCGTTGGGTTCGAGGGAAAGGGCGGTGTTGTAGGTTTCGATGAAATCGGAAAGCGTTTCTCCGGGAAGTCAAAGTATGACGTCGAGGCTCACGTAGGCCCCGTTGTTTTTCAGGAAGGCCATCACTTTTTTCATTCTCTCCAAATGAAAATTTCTTCCTATTGCGGCGTTCGTGTGTCTCGAGGCTGATTGGAGGCCGATCTGCACGAACGACAGTTTGAGATTTTTCAGTTGCTCAAGGTGTTCCGAGGTACACATTTCGTAGCGAATCGCGATCTGGTATTCGAATTCGTATTCCGAAAACAGTTGGACGATTTCCGACATTCGTCCGTGGTTGGTTGTTCCGAAGCAGTCGTCATAAACGTAGACGGTCTTGAAGCCGGCTGATTTTAGGACGTCAAGATCCCTCCGTATCGTTTCCGTTGGCAGCTGCCGCACGTGGGAATACTTTGCTCACCGGTAGCAGTAGGTGCATTTGTACTTGCATCACCTTCCGGTCGTGATCAGGGCCTTTTTTTTCGCAAAGGCGGAATCAAGTTGGCGAATGAAGGCCGAACGCGTCTTCCGGTAATAGTATTTGTTGTCCTCTTCGCCCGTGTCGTCGTCCAAGAACGCGACGATTTGATAATAATTGTCTTTTTCCCGCAAGATGACGCCGTCCTCATAGGCCGGGAATACGCATTCCGACAAATCGTAATCGACTTCCGTCGATGGGGAATCGAGAATTTGGCCATCGTCCCGATACGTGACGTTGGCTATTTCGGAATCTTTTTTGTTCCGTCCGAACCGTTCGAGCAGATAATATTCGATATCGGTACGGACGACCGTTTTTACGAAGGGAAACCTCTCCATGAATGAGCGGGCCGACGGGGCATCCATTTTGGAGCTGTGGACGATGACCTCCTTTTCTTTGAACGAGGCTTCTGCGGAGGTGAAAATCGAAGAAACGTACCGATCGCAAAAAATGCTCGAATGATAAAAATTCTCCAAAAAGAACAGGAAACAGCCTTCCGAAAAATTTGGAAGCCTTTCGAGGAGCGAGCGGTGGTATTTTTTGAAAGGATACATGCTTTCGACTCGAATCGATTCCGCATTCACTCCGAGGGCTTTCGTGAGAAAAGCACTCACGTATCCCGCCTGGGTTTCCGGCCAAAGAATCATCCCCGCATCTTTCGTTTGCGGGTAGAAAATTCTTATCGATTCGTAAGGAAAAGCCCTATGCATTTCAAGTATCGCTTTGGATAAGTTTCTCAAGATTCGCTTCCCAAACCTTGTTGGCAAAGTCCGTGAAGTATGCGCGGTTTCCCGTAAACGATATTTCCGTGACGATCCGCTCGTGATGGGCGACGGCGAAAACGACCTTTTTTCTCGAGACGTCATAGAAGCGGATGAGTCCGTCATTGCTTCAGAACGCGAGGATTCCGTTCCGGAATTTCGAAGGTTTCGAAAATATCCGTCCATCGGTCGGAGTCTTGGAAATGACGTTTCCGGACCAATCAAAATGGTAAAATATTTTATCGAGACATCAAATGAAAATCCCCGATTCGCTTGCGCATGCCTGCGAATATACGTTGAAAGGAGTTTGGTATGTCCAAACATCTTCTCCGCTGTCGGCATCGAGGCATCGGAGACTCCCGTCAAAGCCACCAAAAAATACCATTTTTCCATCCGGAGAAACGGTCGGACGAATTTTAATGGGGAGGCTGAATCGGCGTTTCCAAATGGTTTTTCAGGAGTCGGCGTCAATTCTGACGAATTCGCCTCCGTTCGTTCCGCAATAGATCGAGCCGGTCATTGGATCGTATGCCGGAGAAGCGTGTACAAAATCGGAAAATGCCGTTTCCCAAAGAATTTCCCCGTTCGATATTTTCAGTGCGGCAACGCCTCAGGCGGTTTTTCCGAAATGTTCGAGTCACACGAACGCCCGATCATTGGACATGTCGCACTCCGGAGTGCTTCCTATCCATTCGCCGAGGGAAACCGCGATCCTTTTCGTTCCGTCGGCTTTCCGTACGAAATGAACGGCGCCGTCGTAAGCTCAAAAACAAACGTCTTCGCCGCAATTCACGACCGAAGAGAGGATGTTTTTCCCTTGCGGAGTTTTTTCCATTCGATATTCCCAAAGCGTTTCTCCGGTCACCGTATCGATTTTGACGAGTTTTCCGGCTTCTCAGGCGACATAGGCGGACGTGTTTTCCACGAATGGCGATGACTTCGGAACCACGAGTCAAAGGTGGGGGGATCATAAATCCCTTAGCAGTCGGGCATCTGGAAAAAAGATCGGCGTTTCGACGTTTTTCGATTCCAATTCCAGGCCGAATTCGTCAAGGCGGAACATTGACCGCAAGGGAATGTTTGAAAGGGGGGAGTTTTCCGCTTCCTGAAGGGGAGAGGGATTTTGAAAGTGACAAACGCAAAAACATTCGACGACGGCAATGCCCCCATTTTTTGCCGTCATTATTGCCTTCGCAAGGGATTTTCCGGAATTCACGATATCGTCTACGAGAATTGTGGGCAGATTTTCCGAAACTCCTTCGATCCAATTGCAAAGCCCGTCTTTTTTTCTGGTTTTCCGAATGACGAGTCCGTTCGCGCGCTTTCATCTTTTGGCTCATTCGGCCAAAAGGAATCCCAACCATGGAACCGCTCCCATTTCCACGCAGGCAATCTGAAACGGAAATTTCCCCTCGTACGTATCCCAAAAAAGTTCCGCGGCCAATTCGGCGCTTCTTGGCGAAAGGAATGCCCTTCGAAAATCCAAAAGCCAGTTTTTCTTTCCGGTTTTTGGAGCGCTGGATCATTTCGGAAAAATCGTTCTTTCGTCACCCCGTATCACGCAGAGGTTTCGAAGAATGCCTAAAAGTTCCTTTTTTTTCGATTCCCTGAGCACGTGTTCACGGTTATTGTTTTTCGAACGCCCCGTCATTTATGACGAAGGATTCGTCGCGATCTATTATGCGGTCTCATCCCTTGAACTGGAAGCGTATTCTTTTCGATCGGTCTTCGGGGGTTTTCGCATCGAGGAGATAAAATCCATCATTGCTGATTCATACGACCATTTCTTCGAGACCGTCTCCATCCAAATCCTTCCCGAAGACCGCTCGTACGGAGTACAGCTTGAAGGCGGTAAGATAGGAACGCTTTTTGAGATATTCCTCCGTAATGAGATCTTCCGAGAAACGCATCTCATCAATCTTCTCGATTTCCAGGGAGTTTGGCTTTTCCCGAAAGAAATACAGCGTCGAATTATCGCATCCGATTTGGATGGTGGGATCTTTGTAAAAATTTACGGCTGAAATGGTTTTGCATTCGACGTGCCCTTCGAGTTCGGCGACTTGTGCCTTTTCGATGTCGCCTTCCGGTCAATGGAAATACCGGTATATCCGAACTGGTCGAATGGGGCTTCCGCTGCCGTCAATCATCCCGTCGTAAAGCACGAGAACGCTTTTTTGAAAAGGGGAATCCAATGCCATGAGCCTCCTGGGAAAGGCCGGAAGTTCGTCTTCCAAATCCTTTATGACGGGCTTGTCGTTTCCGGGGTTGAACGAAATGGAAGTCACGGTTCATTCCGAATACCACTCCCGAGCTCAAGAAACGCCCATGTAGGGGGTTGTTCGGGTAAGATAGATTTCGTCATTGCCGTCATCGTCGAGATCCGTGGCATCCACGAAATGGAGGAGGGTGGCGTAAGAATCTCCCCAAACGTCGATTCGCGGACGGTAAGGGACATGAAGAATCCTTTCCTTTCAGGAATCCAAAGATCGAAGATGCACGTATCATTCGCCATGGCTGACGGCTACGAAATACCGTTCGCCATTTATTTTCGCCGTGGTAAAATTTCTGATTCGGTAATCGGGCGTGGACATGTACGTCTCCGTCCTTCCGTTTTTTGCCACGAAAAAAACCTTTCCCGATCCGGGATTCTTTCCGGGTTTTCCTCCGGTTACCAAGAATCCCCCGTTCCAAGCCGCCGTATTTTGCGCGAAGAAGTCTTCCGGAATTTCCGAGAACCGGTATTGTTTCAGATCTTCGCTTCCAAGCACGAGTCCCTTCTGAAAATCTTCCACGGAAAATCGGAGGATGCCTCAGGAGAAGCTTCCATAAAGGCTGTAAAATGTTCCAACCAAAAACCGCTCTTCTCCCGGCCAAAATCCTATTGACCTAAGCGACAGGATCGAAATCAGCATCAACAAACCGAGCGTCCATGGTAAAACCGCTCTTTCGGTTTTACCATGGACGGGAGGGGAAAATTTCCGAAACATTTTCAATTACGACGAAAGCGACGCGATCTTTTTCTTTAAATCCAACCACACTACGAATACGTCCGGCGTGGTGAAGGGCATGACGAGGAGATCGTTTTTCATAAGCGCCTCGGCCTTTTTGTAGCTTTCGAGCGCCTCGGCCTTTTTGCCCTGGGATAAAAGAGCATCGGCCTTCTTGTGGTGGAGGAATCCCATTCGCGCGTCTATTACGTTAAATTCTTTTTGGAATACCAGGGCTTTTTCTTTTCTCGGGGTCAGTTGAATCGCGGCTATTTTCTTGTCGGCAATGGCTATTCCAGCATCGAAATCGCCCTTTATCGCATAAAGGTTGGCAAGCATGTAGGGGAGGTAGAAGCTTGCGGGCCAAAAGGTATGGAGCTTCGCCGCTTCGTATTCCGTAAGGTAGGTTTCGAATTCCGAAATCTCCTTATCGATGTCTTTCTTAAAGTCCGACTCCCGAAGGGTGGCGTAGCGCTGGAATATTTGTTGTCCTTTGAAGAGGACCTTTCTTTCTTCGTCGGTCAAATCGTTCCAACCGTTCCATTTAAGAAAGAAGTGCACCTGATTGTTGAGCGCGTATGTCGGATCCATGAAATCGAATTTGCCGTCCGACTTTCCGTATTCAAGCATCTTCACGATGAGGTTGTATCTTCGCGAAGATTCCGCAAGGTGCCGCTTTATCAAGGGGTCCGCGAATTTTTTGAAATCTTCCGGATGGTTCGAATAGATCTCTTTCAGTATCAGTTGAAGATATCCCTCCGAACCTATGGGCATGGCCGCAAGCTTCTTCGGATCGTATTCCCCGCGGTTTTTGTACTGTTGGTAGATGTATCCCTCGAGCACGATTCGGGAATCCAGTCACAGTCCGCTTAAGTCATAGGATTTGGCGGTAAGAATTTTTTCGGGAATATCGGAACCGCTTTCCCGAAGCTCGAGAAGAATTGGCGACATGGCGCTCAATTGCACCTTGTTGGATATCGTCGGAGTTTCCAATTGGAAATCTTTCGAAGGAGTTTTTCCTGCGGCGATCTCCTCAATGAAATCGTTTAGGGCGTATTCGGTTTTCTTAGGAATTTCCGCCTCTTTTGGATCAATGCTTTCTATTTCGACGGTTTCCTTCGTTTGCGATGTTGGCGAAAACCACGAAGACCCCGTATCGTTTTTTTGGTAGAAATAGAAGCCGCTCCCGAGAATCGCCAGGATTCCGAGCGCTAACGCCGCCGTCAATAACGCGCGTTGATTTCCATTCTTGTTCATGTTCGAGTTTTAAGTTTTTAAGGAGTTTATGGGAATAGCACGAAAGACGGCGTATGAAACCGCCGTCTTTCGGGCGACTGACGGATTGTTATCCCCCGTCGCCACCATCGCCTCCCCCGTCGCCGCTACCGCTTCCGGAATCGCCGCTCGAGGAGTGGTTTCCGTGAGAGGAGTGGAGGCCTTGTCCCGAGGAATTAGAAATCGTGCTGGTGTGACCCTCGACGCTCGGGATGATTTGTTCGATGATATCGTTGCCGAGGCCATCGCGATCAGTGAAGGCAAGTGCCACTAACGAACCAACGATGCCCATTCCGAGAATGTTTTTCGTGCCGATGGAAGCATCGCGCGAAGTGAGAAATCTCGTAACGGAGCCCTTTTTCGGGGCAGAAATTTCGGTTTTTTCCTTTCTCATGGGTTAAGGGAAGAAGGAATACAACGATTCGACGCCATACGGAACGCGTTCCGTTTCGTCGTGCGACAGGATAGCCCGTTATCTTGGGGCTGTCAAGACGAATGTCCCAACGTGCCCGAACTCCGCTACGGAAACTCCGATCGCGGCCAGGAAAACATAAGGACCGAGTGGCAGGTGCTTCACGATTCGTATCTCATTGGGAATGGCGGGGTTTTCCCGAATGGATTCTGCCACGGTTTCCCGAATCTTTTTTAAGGTTTCGCCATCGATTCTGCCGACGTTCGCCCATTCGTTCGCATCCGTCTTTCCGGAGAGGAACCTTGCGGTGAAAAATGCCGAATCCAGAACCATGCCTTCCGAGAGCGCTCCCGAATCTATGATTTTCGACCTTGAAGCCTCGAGGTACAGGTTCAGTCCTCGGACGAGGAACATGAATACGAAAGACAACGAGAGTCCGACCGGAACGGCGACCGCGAGGGAGCGCATGCCATTTGCGAATCACGATGCCCAAACGTCTATCGATACGGCAAGGACGGCGGGAACGACAACCGCCAAATACGCTCCTCCCTTGCGCCGTCCGAATGCGCCCGCGATGCTTTTTACGACGAGCGGGAAAACGAGCATGAATGCCACGAGCAATAGGAGGAAACCTTTCTCGATGCGGATTGCTTGTCCCGTTGCGGCGAACGTCGCCTTCGCCGCAACGACGTAACAAACGACCGAAACGACCGAAACGAGAACCTCCGACCGACCGCGTTTTTTTTGAAATCCTTCGGAAAAATGCCGTTTCATAGCCCTTCTTGACTCTGGATTCCGAAGGGATCGAAAGAAAAATGCCATTGCGGCGAAGGAAATGGAAGCGACGAACGATCCGAGGAAAACGAAAAGGAAATTCGTTCCCGCACCCAAGGCCGAAAAGAAGGCTGAAAAAGCAAAAAGAAGCTTCGCATATGCGGCATTGAGGGATTGTTGAACGGCGAGGAAAATGAGAATTCCGAATGTGACCAAAAGTTCGAAAAGGCGGTTTCGCGCTTCGGAAAAGGATGCGGAAAGTTCCACGTTCCACGCGACGAACGCCAGTCCCAAAACGAAAAAGGCGATCCACGGCGGAAGGTCGCCGCGCCGCTTGTCGGCGATTGCCGCGTATAAACCGAGTACGCACGCAAGCGTTGCCAGTGCGGGGAGAACGAATTCCATGTACGGTCGTTTTAATGGTGCGCGTGCCCGTGTCCTCCGTGGCCATGGGGGTCTTCGTGTTCGTCTTCGAAATCCTCGTGCCCGTGCCCGTCATCGTGATTAGCGTGCCCGCTTTCTGGATGTCCGCCGTTTCAGCCTCCCTTCATTCGCTTGAGAAGGGTGGAGAAGACCGCGGCGACCGTCGCGCCGACGATTTCGGCGAAGAACGCCTTATAAATGCCGAAAAGCACGGCCGAAACGACAACGCTCTGCATGTGCGAAGCGAGAAACGTCAGCGCCTTCGAACCGGCGACGAACGCCGTGAATCCGGGGGAATCTCTCAAGAGGGTGAAGGCCGTATCAGCGGTGAAGACGTAGGACTGCGCCATGAACCCGAATCCCGAAGTGATGATCACCGCCATCGCGAAAACGGCCACGAAACCTGATTCGAGGGCTCGAATGAGGGGATTTTCCGCTCCTTTGACGTTCAATCCACCGTTTATGGGACCTAAGAAAAAAAGAATGGGAATGAGGTATGCCGACGATCCGATAAGGAACGTCGAAACCGAAGGACTGAGCACTTTGGCCGTTTCGGGGGAAATGTAGGCCGGTCCGAGAAGGGTTTGGAGTACGACGTAAATGCCGATCCCGACGACCGCTCCGAAAAATGCGGAGTACGCTTTGGAACTTCAAAGGAACGCAAAAATCGCGAATGCCAAAACCCCCGCCGCGGCGACGACGAAATCGGGATTCGATATCCCGATGGACGCGGTGATGGGGGTAAGGAACGCGAGCATGGACTAATTGTACGCGAGTGCTTCGAATTCTTCCACTTTCTTTTCGAGGATCGAGAGTCCGAGGCGGTAGAATTCCGGACGGGAAATATCGAATCCGTATTTCGCCAGGAGCTCTTTTGGGCGAACGGAACCTCCCGCGCGCAAAATGTCCTTGTAGCCTTCGACGAAGGATTTTCCGGTTTCTTGGTACCGTTGGTAAAGGGCTAGTACGAGGAGGTGTCCGAACGAATAGGCGTAGCAGTAAAACGGCGAATTGAAGACGTGGGGAATCGAAGACCATCCGAATTCTTCGCTTGCGGGAAGTTCGTATTCCACGGCGTCGGCGCTCATGGCGAGCTGTTCTTCGCGCCACATTTGGTTGTAGTCGTGGTAGGTGAGTTCCTTTCCGGAATGCACGGCTTCGTGGGCGCGTTTTTCGAACGAGACGTATTGGATCTGTCGGAAAATCGTTGAGAACGCGTCGGAAATTTCGTTCGAAAGGAATCCGGCGTAGTCCTTTTCGTCCAAGCGTTCGCGAATCTTTTCGGACAGAAGCATTTCCGAGAATATCGAGGCCGTCTCCGCAAGGCAGAGAGGGCTGTCAAAAACGCTTCCGTTTTGGATTTGCGAAAGCTTTCCGTGGATGGCGTGGCCGAGTTCGTGGGAAAGCGTGGGGACATCAAGCAACTTCCCCGTGTAATTGAGAAGAACGAAACTCTCGGAATTTTTCGAATAGCTCGCGAACGCGCCGCCCTTCTTTCCTTTTTTCGGAAAGGCGTCCACCCGTCCGGATTCGAAAATCTGAATGGAATAATCGTGGAATTCCGCATCGAAATCCTTCATGGTTTGGAGGTGGAGGGCCAAGCCTTCTTCGAGCCCGCAGGGGGTTTCAGAGGTCGAAAGCGGAGCGAAGACGTCGTAATTCTTAAGCGAATCGAGCCCGAGAAGCTTCTTTTTGGCTTTGAGGTAGCGCGGAAAAAGCGGATAGGCACGTTTTACCTCGGACAAAAGCAATTCGACCACCTCGTTTTCGAGTTCTTCGGAAACGTTGCGCGGTTCCATGACCGACGAATATCCCCGGAGCGTGAGGTTGGACGACCAATTTTTCAAAATTCCCGAATACGACGCCCCAAGCGCGATTTGCACGGGTTTTTGAAGGTAGGCCGCCGCAATCGATTCGAAGGCCTTTTTCCGGATTTCCCGCGAGGGCGATTCCCGCAGGGCGCGGATTTCGGCGTCGGTAAGGATTTTTTTCTCGCCATCCTCTTCGATTTCGAATTCGAGCGCGCCGACGAGTTCGTCGTGGAGAGCTCCGGCGGTTCCGAGCGGGCGCGACTTGACGTTGAGGACGTATTCTTCTTTTTCGCCCAAAATGCGCTTGATCGATTCGGCCGTATGGACGACGGCGTTCGCGTGCCCGGCAAGCGCGGGCGATTTCGACCATTCCAAAAGACGGTCGTAGCCGATTTCCTTCCAGGCTTGCGAAACGAAAAGGAGCAAGTTTCCCGCTTCGATGAACATGACGTCGATCTCGCCTTGGGCTTTGAGAACCCGGGAATTTTGGGTGTCGAGGCTTTCGAGGTAGGAAACGTAGTAGGCCGGTTTGGAAATCGATTCCGAAAGGGTCTGTTCTTCTTCGATAAAGGTTGCGAGTTCTTCGGGCGTACCGACGCGTTTGAGCTTTTCGCTCCATTTTCGTGCGAATTCCCGAACCTTCGGAAGCACGTCGGCAAGATCGCTTTGGAATTTCGGGTCGTCGAGGGATTCGTAGAAGTAGCGTTTGAGGTCCCACTCGGTTTTTACGGGCATTTCGTTTCGAAAAAGGAATTAAGGCGGAATTGTACGGTATGGCGCCCTTTTTGCAACGCCGGAAGTTCTGGTCGCGTTGCAAAAGCGTTCTTTTTCGGTAATCTTTGGTGCGTATGTCGCTCTACCAGAAATACCGTCCGCAAAATTGGGACTCGCTTTACGGCCAACGCTTCATTCGCGAAGCGCTTTCCAATGCGCTTTTGGAGAATCGGACGGTTGGAGGATACCTTTTTTACGGTTCCCGCGGAACGGGAAAAACGACCGTCGCCCGCATTTTTGCCAAGGCGGTGAACTGCACGTCGCTCAAGCCGGACGGAAGTCCTTGTGACGAATGCGAAAATTGCCGGGCCTTCTTGGAAGGGCGGATGATCGACGTCGTCGAAATCGATGCGGCATCCAATAACGGCGTTGACCATATCCGGGACCTTATTGAGCGTTCCAGGTTCCAACCGACCGTCGGAAGATACAAGGTGTACATCGTTGACGAAGTGCACATGCTCTCGAGGCCGGCGTTCAACGCGCTCCTCAAAACCCTTGAAGAGCCGCCCGAACACGTCAAATTCGTACTTGCGACCACTGATGTCCACAAGGTTCCGGAAACCATCGTTTCCCGAACCCAGCGTTACGATTTCCGCCGCATATCCGAATCCGATATCGCCGAACGACTCCGGTTCGTTGCCAAGAAAGAAGGCATCGAAGCTGAAGAATGAGCCGTTCTCCGCATTGCCAAACTCGCCCGGTGAGGGCTTCGCGACGCGCTTACGCTCTTCGAACAGTTCGTCATCGGAGGAAAGATCACTCAGTCCTACGTCGAAAACCGGCTCGGACTCGTGGGTGAGGAATTTCTCCGCGAACTCGAACGGGCCGTAGCCCTTCGTGACAGCCAAAAGATTTTCGAACTTTCTTCGGAAACCCTTCGTCGCTCCGACCCGATGAAATTCGTGGACGAACTTCTTTCGTATCTTCGCGACCGAATCGTCGAAGTCGGCGTGAGATCTCCGGAGTTTCCGCTCCTCTCCGATTTTTTCGAATCGGTTTCCGCGGCGTATCCCCGGGCGAGAATGTCTCCCGATCCGATGTTCGTCATTGAGACGACGATCGCCAAGGTCGCGTTCGGGCCGGTCGCGAGAATCGCGTATGACGTCGCGGAGGTTCAATCCCCTTCGATAAAAGTTTCGGCGGGTCCGAGGTTTTCTCGTGCCGCTCGTGCCGAAACCGGAGATGGCGTATCCGTCAAATCCGAAGATCGAACGTCGCCGACCGAAATTGCCGCTCCGCCCCCCGAAACGATTGAAATTCCTCCGGTTTCCGAACCCCCCTCGGTTTCGGTAGCCGAACTCGTCTCGAAGCTGAGGGAAACCCCGCGCTCCGCCGCATTGGTCCAAGCTTTGAAAAACGCTCCGAAAAGCGCCTTTTCCGACGTTTCGACCTTTCTTGTATCCGCCAAGAATTCCTTTGATTCGTCCGTCCTTTCCAAGCCGGAATCCCGCACGTTGATTTCCGAATGCCTGCAATCCCTTTGCGGACGACCGGTTTCGGTTAAAGTCGAAACCGCTTCCTAAGTTTCCCTTCCATGATGCGACTCCCGTTTTTTCTCCGATTGGTTTTCAACCGCTTCTTTTTTCAGAAGATGGCGGCGCTTGCGATTCTCGGCGTCTTCATTTACGCGCTTTCGGATTTTCTCTCCATCTTTCTTATCACGTTCCTCTTCGCCTTTTTATTCTTGGATTTGTCGAATTGGCTTTTGGGGAAGATTCTCGCGTTTTCTCATCGGCTGAATCCTCCGGCCCGAAATTTCGTCGTCCGGATGAATAAATTGCCCGTCATCGTCACGGCGGTATACCTCTTCTTCATCGCGGGCGTGGTGTTTCTTTTTTCGAACCTCGTTCCCCAAGTTCTCGAAGAATCCAAGGGCATCGTGGCTGAAATTCCGGGTATCGCCCGCGACGTCGAACGCAACATTGCTTGGATGGAGTCTTCCATGCAGGTGGATTTGGGGCTTCGGGAAGCCATAAGTTCCTATTTTGACAAGCAGGCGATGGAACAGACCGCGAAGGACGTTTTCGAAAATCTTCGGAATGCCGGAATCCTTTTGGGGAAAATATTCATCGCCCTCGTTTTAAGCTACGTGTTCATTATCGACCGAGCCAAAATCATGGGATATCTCGAAACCGTCAAGCGGGGGAATTTCGCTTTCCTCTATGACGAATATTCGATCATCCTTTCAAAAATCGGAAAGGGTTTCGGTCTCATTTTCAAGGCGCAGGCGTTCATCGCCCTCGTAAATGCGCTTTTAACCACGCTCGGATTGCTCGTCATAAGCGCCATCCACGGGGGGGACGTATTTCCGTACATCTCCACCCTTGGCGTGATGGTATTCATTCTCGGATTCGTTCCGGTCCTGGGTTTCATTCTCTCTTCGATCCCGATTCTCATTGTCGGATATAACTACGGCGGAGCCTCCGTCGTATGGATGGTTTTAGCCATGATCGCGTTCGTTCATGCGGTCGAGGCATACTACCTCAACCCGAAAATCGTCTCTTCTTACATGGAATTCCCGGTGTTCATCACCTTTCTCGTCCTGCTCGTTTCGGAGCATGCCTTCGGTTTCGTAGGGCTCCTCATCGGAGTTCCGCTCTTCTATATTCTCATCGACGTCGCCCGCGACGTGGATGCGTTCGTAAACAAGGTGAAAAAGGTTTCCACGGCAATCGACACCACCAAGACGTCCACGAAGGAAGCCATTCATAAAAACATCCGACTGTCCCGTTCGCAAGGATCTTCCGAGGAATAAGAGACCGCACTTTTGCTTTTTTCGCATGGAACGCCGAACGATCTTTTTCCGCCGTCTCCGAAGCGCGGCCGCCATTCTCGCGGTCGTTTCGACCCTTCTTTTTTCCGCCTACGCGCTCCTTCCGATTTTTGGGGAGCCGCCAAGGCTCGAACAGGAATACAAACTCTCGATTTCCGGAACGCTTTCATCCGAACAGAAACGGGCCCTCTACGACCTCGTCGTCTCCGATCTCCCCAAGCGGGAATGGGCAAACGCGGCCTTTATTTCGGGCGCGTACTACATGGGCAGCGATCTCGACACCCTGTATTTCGAAGACACCTATTTCGATACCGGATCGGGTGATTTGGAGCGCCTTGGAATTTCGCACCGCCTTCGCTACCGTTGGAATTCGGAAGAGGACGTTTTTTCCCATGCGGAAAAAGGCATCGTTCCCCAACGCGTCGAACTTCAAACGAAGGCTTACGGAACGGGGGCCATTGCCGATTCGGATGGCTACAAGAAGGCCATGAAAAACCGCTACGAAATCAAGAAGGATTTCCGATTGAATCCGATTACCCAAACCATTTTGCGTCGCGAAAACGGCGAAGCGTTCGTGGGATTGCTGCAAGTTCCGGTTTTTGGGTCGAGATTTTCCCCGGTCCGGTTGGTGGAAGACGCGCTTGCCGAACGGGGCGAATCCCGAATTCGCTATGCGGACTTGCGTCCCGCCGTCGAAATGGTAACCACCCGCACCCGCTTCCACATAAATAAGAAAACCCCTTTCGGATATGGGGACAATCCCGACAACGCGTTTTTGGTATCCATCGACGAAAGCCGGGTCTACGAAATGGGAACGCGGAACGTCGTAGCGGAGTTTTCGGAAATCGAAATCGACTTCGAACGAAATACCTTTTTCAAGTTGTTCGATTCGGTTTATCGGGCGGGAAACGCCGAACATGCGGCGATTCTCAAATCTTTCGAAGCAGATCAGAAAGCTTTGAAGGACATGATTGCCGAAGAACTCTCGAGTCTTGGGTTTCCGCCGGAAACCGGTTCGGTCGTTTCGAAATATTCCAAGGCCTTCCGCGCGGCGGAAGGGGAAAAATAAAATTCCATGGACGAACTTTCGCTCCGCTATTTCTGAATTCTTTCCGCAATAGGTTGCGGAATCCTCGTAAGAACGTTTTTTCGATGGAAGTCCGATGGAAAACCTCTTGCTGATTTCGTGACGACCGCGCTCTTGATGCTCTCATTCATGCCCGCATCGATAACTTCGGCCGCCGTTTGTGCTGGAAAAGGGGAATTCGGTCCAATAAAGTGGGTTGCGGCATCCATTTTCCTCTTCCTATTGTACTGTCCGTTTTTGATCGGCGATTCTTTCTCGGTTCCGGTTCTTTCCTACTTGGATTTCGCGGATGGCGGAATACAATCTCCGGTACACGAATAAAAATGTTGAGAAAATCTTTGGAGTCGCGCGTTTGGCATAAGGAAATTCCGGTATGACCGGGCATTTTCGAATTTTTTTCCACGGCATCTCTTAAAACCTCCTCCGAAGCCGATTTTACCAAGGCGATCCGGGAAATTGAAGGCCGATTGGAGGGGCGCGTTTTCGAAGGGGTGAGCGTTACCGCCTTTCATTCCGTTTTCTGTCCCTTTTCGGTTTCCGAATCCCGAGCGCTTCAAAAACTTGCCCGAACGGCATTTATCGGATGACGGGCGCCGGACGGGCGATCTTTCGTATTCACGGGGTACGTTTTCGAATCCGAGGCCTTGCGGAACGCTTCGTTTGCCAAGGATGATTTGGGCGATTGTTCGGTTTCTTGTATTTCGTTTCCTGGATGCAAAAAAATCACCCTCGACGCGTTTTTGTCCGAAGGGGAATTCGAATCGCAAGTCGATGCCTTCTACGACCGGATCGAATCGGTCATGCGTGCGAAGCGGCTCCCGCCCGAATCGTTTGTCCGAAGCTGGAATTACGTCGATTCGATTTTGAAAAACTATCCGACGTTCAACCGGGTTCGCGACCGGAGGTTCGACGCGATGGGAATCGAACGTTCCGCGTGCCCGGCGGGAACCGGGATAGACGCGGTACTTCCCAATGCCGGAATGTCGGCGTTCGCGGAGTTTCATTCGGCAGGGGAGTCGGGCGTTCCGAAAATCGTGAAATACAAAGCGGGACCTCAATGCGAGGCTCTGGATTACGGTCCGAGATTTTCGCGTGCCGCTTACGTGGAATCAAACGGTTGGAGGAGGATCCACGTTTCTGGGACTGCGTCGGTGGGGTCGGGGGGTGAAACGCTCAATGCCGATGATATCGTGGCGAACGTCGCCCATACGATGGAAACGGTCCGCGAACTCCTCGATATCGCCGGAGCGGAATTTTCGGACGTCGTCCGTTCGCATGCCTACTTCAAACGAGAGGAATTCGAAAGTGCTTTTTCCGACTGGAAGGCTCGTGGAGGATGGGATTTTCCCACGGCCGAAAACGTGTGTGACGTTTGTCGCGACGACTGGCTCTTCGAATTCGAGTGCGTGGCGTTCGTCCGGGTGAAGCGGGGGGCGTTCGAACGTTTCGGCGACGATGCCGAAACAATCGGTAACAAGGCCGAAAATTGCCGCAAGCTTGCCGAGCTCGGATTCCCGGTTCCGCCCTCGCTCGCGATTCCCGGTTCCCTGAATCCGGAAATTTCGAACGGCATTTCGAATCTTCGCTTTTGCGTGCATTTTGAGAAGATTTTCGACAGAAACGTTTCGCCGTTCGGTCGAGCTCTTCGGCGGAAGATTCCTCTTCTTCGTCGATGGCCGGGGCATTCCGTTCGGAAATCGACGTTCCGTTCTCCGGACTTTGACACGCCGTTTCATTGGTAAGGGAATCGCTCGAATCGAACGGGGAACCTTTCGGAATCCTCATACAGGAATACGTCCCGCTTTCGAAGTTCGGCGTCGCGTTCACTTCCGATCCCGATTTTCGCGAACACGCGATGTCCGTCGAAGTTTCCGAAGGTTCCGGGGAGGTTCTCGTTTCCGGGAAAAACGCTCCGAAGCAGTTCGCTTTTTCGCGCAATTCCCGAATCGAACCCGCGGTTCGAGACGGAATCGACTTCGAATTTTGGAGGAAAACGTTCCGCCGGATCGAATCGGCGTTTTTCGCTCCGCAGGATATCGAATGGGGAATTTCGGAAGACGGGAAGCCATTCGTTTTTCAAACGCGCCCGATAACGACCCTCGGCTCCGGAGAACGGGAGTTCCTCGGAACGCTCGATCGGTTCGAAGTCGAACGGAATCCCAAGGGGCCGTTCGAACTCGTCCGAAACGAACTTTGCGAACCCTTCGACCGACCGACCGCTGACGAACTCGCCTTTCTCCGGACGCTCTATTCCCACGAATCGGTAGTTTCGGCTTACCGGAAATGGGGAATCGAATACCGTCCGAAGGATTTTCTCGCAGTCGTGGGCGAGAGGCTTTTTATCGATGTCCAAAAAGAACGCGAGTGCTTCGATTTTTCGGGCGTTCCGGGATTTTTCGGATGGTGGTGACGACAAAAGAATTCGTGGAATCTCGGATCGGTCGCTTCGAAGTTGCGGCTTCGCGGAGAGGGGATTTTATCCGAACTGGAAGCGCGAATGTTCGTTTCCCTCGGACGTCTTGCCAACGAAGACGCGGGACCATTGGAAGGAACGAATTCAGCGAAGCGGGCGGGCGGGCTTTTCGGTTCGGACGGACGGTTCGCTCTTTGGATATCCGAGCTTCTTTCCGCGCACTACGGCGCCGTTTTCGAAACGAATTTCCTCGCTTCTTCTTGGGCGTCGTTCCAAAAGCGGTTCTCCTTTCGGGAAGGGGGTCATTCCTTGCAAAACGTGAACGCTCCGTACTTTCCGAACGATTCGGAAAAATGGAAATCGCTTTTCGAACGGATTGCTTCAAGGGGATTTTTGGGAAATTCGCTCGCATTTTCGGACGTTTCGTCGTTCGTAACCCCGCTTTTTTCGCCGTCGCGATGGAATTTGCCACTGGGGGAGGCGGAGGGTTTCCGTTCCGTTTCGAATGTTTGAGGACTGCTTTCGGATGTAGAAATATCGGCCCGACTCGATTTTTTACGAGAAGCCGGACGTGCCGTGTCGGTGGGGATATCGAATGCGATTTCCCCCGCACGCACGCGCTTTCGGACGACGGGCCCAAATGCCGAATCCGCTTCTGCCATTCGTTGTCCGCGCCGTCTCCTCTCGCCATTTTTTCAAGAAACGCCGCATGGTTTCGATTGGGAAACGGTTTCCGCTTGAATGGCTGAAGGGAAGTTCGTTCGGCTCGGTTCGACTTTCGAGGCTGGAACTCCTTTGGTATTTTTCGTGGAGTCCCTTGATCCGTCCCTTGCGGTTTCTCTCCCCGAATCCACCGTGGCGGTCATATCGGCGCAAGGGGGGCGACTTTCCCATTTTGCCATCGTCGCCCGCGAAAGGGGATTGCCCGTTTTCGTCGCGCCCGGATTTAACGCTTCGAAGTTTCAGGACGGATGGGTGAGGGTGTCGGATGAGGGGGTTTTTGAAGCTCCGGAATGATTGTAAAAGAAACGTAAAAAAATCTTGCGTTCCATTTTTGAAAGTGGCACTATTTCCGGGTGCTACTTTTTAATGGAATCTTCCTCATGGAATCTTCTTCTTCCCGGGCTTTTTCGTGGGTTTCTCGGCTCAGGGGCCCGGTACTCTCCGGAATCGCCTTCTTCTCGACGGTCGCCGTCCTTTCGGTGGGATACGCCGCCTATTCCGCCCTCCAGACGGTGGGGACCGCGTCGTCCGGTTCGCAGATCCTCTCGGCCGAATGGAACAAGATGGTTTCCAATTTCGCCTCGGTGGATTCGCAGCTCTCCT
>JANJWP010000029.1 GCA_024709505.1 Candidatus Altimarinota bacterium
TTGATTTCAAAACGAGAATGATTATCATTATATGTCGCCCCGAATCCTCGGAGCGCCCATGCGTTTTTTCAATTCCTTTCATTTTTTCCATGTCCGAACACGAATGCTCCGGAGTTTGCTCCGAAACCGTAAGAATCGACGCCGCCGCTCCGTCTTTCGACCTTCCGACCTACGATCCGGTCAAAGATGACGAGACCCGCGTTTCCCTCGATTCCCTCAAGGGAAAATGGTCGGTGCTTTTCTATTATCCGGCCGATTTCACCTTCGTTTGCCCGACCGAACTCAAGGACTTGGCCGACGCTAAGGAGACCTTCGACGAACTCGGAGTGGAAGTCCTCGCGGCTTCGACCGACACCGTTTTCACTCACCGGGCTTGGGTCAAGCAGGAGGGACTTTTGAAGAACTTCAAATACAAGATGCTCGCCGACCATACCGGTGAAGTCGCCTACGCCTACGGAATCCTCGATACCGATACGGGCATCGCCGCCCGAGGATCGTTCATTATCGATCCGCAGGGAATCGTCCGCGGAATCGAAGTGACTTCCGGTCCCCTTGGACGCAACAGCACCGAACTCCTCCGGAAAATCGAAGCCCTCCAGTTCATGGCGGAAAACCCCGGAACCGCTTGTCCGGCCCGTTGGACTCCTGGAGCCAAGACCCTCAAACCGTCGATTAAAATCGCCGGAGAAGTCGAGGCCCAGCTCAATTAATCGAACCCTTTGCGAAAGAAGTTCCCGGAAGAACCGGGGGCTTCTTTTCGTTTCCGCGTCGTCATAAAACCCGGTTCTCGGCTTTGACAAAAGCACGAAACGCGTATACTGCGGCCTGAAATCCTCGTTTTCCGGAGCGGCCGAAGTTCCCCGGAGGTTTTTCCCGTAACCTCCGACTCCGGCCCGAAGCCGTTTTTCCTCCACTCCTTTTCCATGCCCGAAGTAAAGAAAACCTCCAACGTAGACGACTATTACGCGCACATCCCTGCCGCGAAACAGGAAGAAGATGCCTCGAAAAAAGCGGGGCTCAAACTGAAGATCAAGGCGAAAAAGCCCGTGGGTGAATCCGATTCCGCCATTGCCGCTCCGGTCGTTGCCGATCAGGACGATGCCATTGCCGTCAAGCCCGCAAGCAAGAAGCCTGCCGTCATTTCTTTCGAACCCGCGCCCGTAGTTTCCCCCCGCCCCCAAACTCCTGCCGGCCAGCCCGCTCACCGCGAGCTCCCAAAGGGGGAGCGTCAATCCGGCGCGATGAAACCCGCCTCCGCACCCTTGGGGGAAAGGCTTTCCGGCGCGTCTTACGTGTCGTCTCCGGATCGCCCGAAACGCCCCACCGTTCCTCCGCGGATTTCTTTTGAGCAACCGAAACCCTTCCAGCCTCTGGAGCGCCGTCCGGTCGCCCCGTCTTTTGACCGTCCTCGACAACCGTCGTCTTCGGCCCAGTCCGGACGGGCGCCGTCCCAAGCCGGTCGTCCCGATTCGCCGGCGCGTCCGGGCGCCGATCGGCTGGCGAACTACAGCGCCAAGCATCGGGAGGATCCGAAGAAAAAATCCTACGAATCCGGAAAATCCTGAGAAAAACGCGGAGCTCCGAAGGTTCGCGGATACATGGAGGACGACGGCGGATTCCGCCGTTCAGGAAAACTCGCCCATGCCGCCAAAAAAGAAAAGAAGGCCGAAGACGTCAAGCAAACCCTCGTTGACCGTACCGGGCAGGAAGTCGAAATTCCGGACATCCTTTCGGTAAAGGAGTTCTCCGATAAGATTGGGGTTCCTCTTCCGAAGGTTATCGGCGAGCTCATGAAGAACGGCATGCTCGTCAACATCAACACCAAGATTGACTTCGACACCTGTTTTCTTATCGCCGAGCCATTTGGAGTGAAGGTCGTCCGCGAACGCAACGCGGACGTTTCAGCATCTTCCCTCCTCGAAGGCAACATCGCCGACCTTCTGAAAAACGACGATCCGGAAAAAATGGTCGAACGGGCTCCGGTCATTTCCATCATGGGCCACGTTGACCACGGAAAAACCTCCATTCTCGACTATATCCGAAAAACCCAGGTCGCATCCGGCGAAGCCGGGGGGATTACCCAGAAAATCGGCGCCTACCAGGTCGAGCGGAACGGAAAGAAAATCACCTTCCTCGACACTCCGGGACATGAAGCGTTTTCTATCATGCGTTCCCGCGGAGCGCGGCTTACGGACCTTGCGGTTATCGTCATCGCCGCCGACGAAGGAATGAAGCCGCAAACCATCGAGTCCATCAATCACGCGAAGGAGGCTGGAGTTTCCATGATCATCGCCGTTAACAAAATGGATAAGCCGGGGGCAAATCTCGACCTTATCCGAGGTCAGCTTGCCGAACAGGGCCTCCAACCGGAAGATTGGGGAGGCACGACGGTCGTCGTACCGGTTTCGGCACATACGGGGCTTGGCATCGAAACCCTTTTGGACATGATCGTTCTCTCCACGGACATCATGGAACTCAAGGCGGTAGAAGAGCGTCCCGCAATCGGAACCGTCATCGAATCACACCTCGATCCCCGACTCGGACCGCTTTCGACGGTGCTCGTAAACGCGGGAACGCTTCGAAAGGGTGACTACGTCGTTTGTGCGAACGCCTATGGCCGCGTTCGTGCCCTGAAGGATTTCCGGGGAAAAAATACCGACGAAGCCGGCGTATCCGTTCCGGCCCAGGTCGTTGGACTTTCGGGGGTCGTTGAAGGCGGGGAAATCCTCCAGGCTGTTCCTGATGCCGAAACGGCTGCGGCAAAGGCCCACGAATACGAGCTTTTGAAAAACACCAAGAGCGTCCGGAACTTTGAAAGCGCCTCCCTCGACATGCTCATGAGCCGAATCAAATCCGGCTCCCTCAAACAGCTGAAAATCGTCCTCAAGTGCGAATCCAACGGATCGCTCGAGGCCCTTAAAAACGCCCTCGCGAAGCTTTCCACCGAAGAAACCAAGGTTACCTTCATCCATTCCGGAGTCGGCGACGTTAACGACTCCGACGTTTTGATGGCCGGAACCTCGCAGGCCCTTCTCATCGCCTACAACGTTTCCGTCAACCACCACGCGAAATCGACCCTGGCCAATTCCAAGATCGAGTTCATCGACAAAAAGGTCATCTACCACGTCATCGAGAAGGTCGAATCCATCATTACGGGAATGGTTGACGTCCGTTATGACGACGTCGATATCGGAGACGCCCTCGTAAAGGCGATCTTCTATACCGGAAAAGACAAGCTTATCGTCGGACTCGGCGTTACGTCCGGAAAAATCGAGAACCGAGCGAAAGTCCGCGTTATTCGCGAAGACCGGAAAATCGGCTCCGGAGAAGTGGCGAACCTCAAAATCGGCCCGCTCGACGTCCACGAAGTCGAGGCCGGTAACGAATGCGGCATCAGCTTCAAGGGTGACGTGAAGGTTCAAGAAGGGGACCGTCTCGAATTTTACAAGATGGTACTGCGAAAATAGCTTATCCCTCTTTCATCCACATGTTCGAAGATATCGGGCTGTTCTCCGGGCTTACTTCCGGAGAAAAGGAAACCCTCTCCCTGTTTTGCCAAGAGCGGAATCTTGAGGCCGGGGAGCTCCTCTTTTCGGAGGGGGACGACGCCATCGCGATGTACATCGTGAAGGCCGGTTCTCTCAAGGCGTATAAGGAGCGTTCTTCCGGAACGACCGTTCTCGGATATGTCGGTCCCGGCGAAATGGTCGGAGAGATGGCCATATTCGGGTTCGAACCGAAAGTTCGCATGGCTTCCGTTCAGGCCGTCGAACCGACCAAGCTCCTCGTCATCGTCGATTATGCCATTTTGGAGATATCCAAGAAGCACGTTGACCTTTATGCGAAAATCGAATCCATCATCGCGCAGAGAAAGGCGATGAACGCTCTGAAATAGCATTGCGAAGCGGTTTCTTCGAAGTTAGAAAATAAATTTGATTGGGAATCTTTTTTCCATACAATACGCTGGCTTTCTTTTACGTACGGTCCGTACGTTACCAACGCCTTCCCCATGTCGAAAGAGGATAAGATAGAGGTGGAGGGGGTCATAGTGAAGACCCTCCCATGAGCTATTTTCGAAGTTAAGATTCCCGAGGAGTTCGGTGGATATACCATCCACGCCTACATCTCCGGAAAAATGCGAAAGCACTTTATCAACCTCATAGAAGGGGACACGGTGCTCGTCGAGCTGACGCCCTACGATCTTTCCAAGGGCCGCATCGTGTTTAGGAAAAAATAACCCAACCACCCATGAAAGTCCGTCCGTCCGTAAAAAAGATCTGCGACAAGTGCGCAGTCGTTCTCCGCAAGGGGGTCGTTCGCGTCATCTGCGAGAACCCCAAGCACAAACAGCGTCAAGGCTAATACGGAACGCCGCCCCAGAGATAGGGGCGGAATTCCCGTTTTTAATTCCCCTTCTTTTTCAAGAAACACTATGGCACGTATCGCCGGAGTCAACCTTCCCAACGGGAAGCACGTAGAAATCGCCCTCACCTACATTTACGGTGTGGGACGGACCCTTTCGGGCAACGTTCTTACCAAGGTCGGAATCGAAAAGACCCGCAAGATCGACGATCTCACGGAAGCTGAACTCGACCTCATTCGTGAGGAGCTCAAAAACTTCCTCATCGAAGGCGATCTCCGTCGTGAAGTGTCCGGAAACATCAAGATGCTTCAGGACATCAACTGCTATCGTGGACAGCGTCACAAAAAGCGCCTCCCGGTACGCGGACAGCGCACCAAGACCAACGCCCGCACCCGTAAGGGCAAGGCGGTCGCAATCGCCAACAAGAAGAAATAAGCCTTTCTGATAACTCCCTTTAGACCGATATGGCAAAAGTCCTCAAGCGCTCCAAAAAAACCCGCAAGAACGTTGCGGAAGGAGTCGTTCACATTACCGCTACCCTCAATAACACCCACGTCGTCGTCGCCGATAAGGACGGTAACGTCCTCACCTGGGCAACCGGCGGAAGCTCCGGCTTCAAGGGTGCCCGCGAAGCGACCCCGTACGCAGCCCAAATCACGAGCGAAAATGCCGTGAACAAGGCCAAGACCCTCCACGGTCTCGAAAAGGCGGTCATTTACGTGAAGGGTATCGGCGCTGGTCGTGAACAGGCTATCCGCGGAGTCATCAGCGCGGGGGTTGACCTTCTTGCCATCTTCGACGTCACTCCGGTTCCCCATAACGGCTGCCGCAAAAAGAAGACCCGCTCCCTTTAAGAAATTCCGCCCAATTACCTTAAGACCCCGTAAACCATGCGTTACACCGGACCGAAAACCAAACTTTGCCGCCGTGAGGGAATCAACCTCTTCGGATCGGAAAAGTACGACCTTTCCCAAAATCACCGCAAGCCCCTTACCTCCCGTTTCGGAAAAACTTCCGGTTTCGGACTTCAGCTTCGCAAGAAGCAGGCGGCCAAGCGCATGTTCGGTTTGACCGAACGCCAGTTCGCGAACTACTTTAAAAAGGCGGTCCGCATGCCGGGCGTCACGGGTGAGAACATGCTTTCCCTTCTTGAGCGCCGTCTCGACAACGTCATCTTCAAGGCGAATTTCGCCCGCACCATCATGCAGGGGCGTCAGTTCGTCAACCATGCCCACTTCCAGGTTAACGGCAAGAAGGTTGATATCCCGTCGTATCAGGTTTCGGTCGGTGACGTCATCTCCATTCGCGAACGTCTCAAGGAGTCGGCGGTCTACAAATCCCTCGTTCTTGAATTCGAAGAATTCGTAAAGACCAATACCGGTGGAACCGTTTCGGCCGCCAAATGGCTCGAAATCGACGCGAAGAAACTCACCATTACCGTAAAGGCCCTTCCCGCAAAGGAAGACTTTGACCAGGTTATCGACGTTCAGAAGATCATCGAATTCTACTCGAAGTAGTAGGCCAAAGAAATCCTAACCGTCTCCCCGAGCTATGCACATTATCCATAACACGATCGGCGTTCCGAAGATCGTTCAGGAAAAGATTTCCGACCATGAGGCACGCTTCGTCGTCGGCCCGCTTCCGAGCGGATACGGCGTCACCGTAGGCAACAGCCTCCGCCGCGTTATGCTCTCGAGCATCCCCGGATGCCGCGTAACGGGAGTCAAGATCAAGGGCGTCAGCCACGAATATGAAACCATTCCTGGCATCAAGGATTCCGTTCTCGACATTCTCCTGAACCTCAAGAGCCTCGTCGTTTCCAAGCCGGATTCCGGCGCGGAATGGATCCATCTCGTAAAAAACAAGGCGGGCAAGGTTACTGCCGCCGACATCAAGGCTTCCTCTTCGGTAAAAATCCTGAATCCGGATCTCCACATCACGGAAATTGACCGCGACGGATTTACCCTCGACCTGTCCATCCGCATCGAAAAACACGTCGGATATCTCTCGGTAGAAGAATTGAAGGAACGCGAAGAAGACGTCAACGTCCTCCTCGTTGACGCCAACTTCTCCCCGGTCCGCAACGTGAAGTACGAAGTCAAAAACCTCCGCTTCGGAGAAATGACCAACCTCGATTCCCTGGAACTCACCGTTCTTACCAACGGCGTCATGGAACCGCAGGACGTTCTCCGCTTCTCGGGCGACATGCTCGCTTCCTATTTCGGACTCTTCAACGAAGAGGGCCTCCAGATCGAAGGCGAGTTCATCGGCGACATCAAGGAAATCATCGAAAAGGAAAAGCTTGAAATCAAGAGCGAACTCGAAAAGGAAACCTACACTCCGATCGAGATCATGGGCCTTTCGCCCCGCACGCTGAATGCGCTCGTCAACGGAGAAATCCTCTCCATCGAACAGCTGACCAAATGCACCGAAGCGAAGCTTTCGTCCATCAAGGGCTTTGGAAAAAAGGCCATGACCGAAGTTCGCGACGCGCTCAAGGAACGGGGACTCAAGCTCCTCGGCGACGACTAATACCGGCACCCCTTCCCTCTATTTCCCGAAAAACTGTAGACTATGCGCCACCGCATGAAAAAGTTCGGTCACTTCAAAAAGAAGGACCGAGACCACCGCGATTCCATGATCCGCAACCTCCTTACGAGCTTCTTTCTTCACGGCTCCATCGTCACCACCGAAAAGCGCGCCCTTGCCATTACCGGCATGGTAGACAAGCTCGTCAATCTCGTCAACGAGAAGGACAAGCTCAATGCCATCCGCGAAGTGGGGGCCGTGCTCTTCACGAAGGAATCGAGCGCCGTCCTCTTCGAGCGCGCGGCAAAGCTGAAGGATAAAAAGTCCGGGTTTTCCCGCATCACCCCGATTAAGTACCGTGACGGCGACAGCGCGAAGCTCGTGAAGATCGAACTCATTGAAGCGTAATTTTCCCAAACTAACGAAAGAATCATGAAAACTCTCATGCCGAAACAGATCGTGGGGAGCGATCGCAAGTGGTACGTCATTGACGCCGATGGGCAAAACCTCGGAAAACTCGCCACCCGCATCGCCGTTCTCCTCAAGGGGAAAGACCGCGTAGACTTCGCCCCCCACGTGGATAACGGAGCCTACGTCATCGTATTGAACGCCGGAAAGGTTGCCGTAACCGGAAATAAAGAAGAAGACAAGGTCTACCGCACCCACTCCGGATACATGGGTTCCCTTAAGGAAATCACCCTCGGCAAGCTTCGCGCCAAGAAGCCGACCGAAATCGTCCGCCACGCCGTGTTCGGAATGCTTCCGAAAAACCGTCTCCGCGACGGAATGATGCTTCGTTTGAAGCTTGAAACCGGAAACGTCCACGGCTACGAAGCCCAGAAGCCCGAAACCATTTCCGTATAACCTTAGTCCCAACCGAGTATGTCTGCCGCAAGCAAGTACTTCTACGCCGTCGGCCGCCGCAAGACCGCCGTCGCTCAGGTCCGCCTCTACCTCGAAGCGGGTCAGTCTTTCATCAATGGAAAAGCCTTCGACCAGTACGTTGGCCGCAGCGACCTTTTCGCTACGCTCTTCGCTCCGATCAAGCTCGCTTCCATGCAGGACAAGGCGCGTTTCGAAGTAAAGGTCGAGGGAGGGGGTGAATCCGCGCAGGTCGAAGCGATCCGCCACGGACTTTCCCGCGCTCTCGTGCTCGCCTCGGCAGACCTCAAGAAGGTTCTTCGTGGCGCGGGATTCCTTACTCGTGACGCTCGTTCGGTCGAACGCAAGAAGCCGGGTCTCCACAAGGCGCGCAAGGCTTCCCAGTGGTCCAAGCGTTAATAGCCCGTTTTCTTCCATTCAGCCATGCCTACCATCAATCAACTCGTCCGCGCTCCTCGCAAGGACAAGATCCGCAAGAGCAAGTCTCCCGCGCTCCAGTTCATCAAGAACACCATCCAACGCGAAACCCGCGAACTCAACGCTCCTCAAAAACGTGGCGTTTGCACCAAGGTCTATACCATGACTCCGAAAAAGCCGAACTCCGCTCTCCGCAAGGTCGCCAAGGTTCGTCTTACCAACGGGTACGAAGTCATTTGCTACATCGGTGGTGAAGGACACAACCTCCAGGAACACTCGGTCGTCCTCGTTCGCGGCGGACGCGTCAAGGACCTTCCGGGCGTACGCTACCACATCGTTCGTGGCGTTCTCGACACCCAGGGCGTCGATAAGCGCGGACAGAGCCGCTCGCTCTACGGTGCCAAAAAGCCGAAGGCAAAGAAATAAGCCGAATTAACCACCCATTCCATCCATGAGCACGAAAGGAACCGTAAGCCTGAACCTTCGTAACGAGCGCCTCGCGAAGTTCGTGAACTACGTTATGAAGGAAGGCAAAAAATACCTCGCGATGAAGATCGTTTCGAACGCCTTCGAGGTAATCAAATCCAAGGGGCACGCAAACCCGGAAGAAGTCTTCGAAAAAGCACTTGAAAACGTCATGCCGAAGATCGAAGTCCGCCCGAAGCGCGTCGGAGGATCCATCTATCAGGTACCTCAGGAAGTCAAGCCGAAGCGCCAGCTCGCGCTTGCCGTCCGCTGGATTCTTGCTTCCGCGCGGGGCAAGAGCGGATCGGAATTCCACCACTTCCTCGCGACCGAACTCATCGAAGCTTCGCAAGAAACCGGAAATGCCGTAAAGAAGAAGCTCGAAGTCTACAAGATGGCCGAAGCCAACAAGGCGTTCGCCCGCTTCGCAAACCGATAGTCCGAACGAACGTCCCGGCTCCATTCGAACAGCACATCACCATCTACTAACTTTTTCGACCCATGGCACATAAAAAGGCCCAAGGTTCTACCTCAAACGGCCGTGATTCAAATGCCAAACGCCTTGGTATCAAGGCCTTCGGCGGAGAAACCGTTACCGCGGGCAGCATCATCGTTCGCCAGAAAGGCAACAAGTTCTGGCCGGGGAAGAACGTTTCCCAAGGACACGACTTCACCCTCTTCACTACGGTGGACGGGAAGGTCAGTTTCGAAGAGAAACGCCGCGTTCGTTTTGACGGTCGCGTGTACCGCGACATCTACGTGAACGTTGCGTAATCGAAAACAAGGGGCTTCGGCCTCTTTTTTCGTGCCCGAACCGCCTGCGGAACAGTGTAAAATTTCGCCACTCTGCCGTTTTCCGGTCTTCCACTTGCCCAGACATCCGAAATCCGTAGGATGCCCGCATATACCGAACCAGCGCACCTTTGAGAATCTTCAAGTACGCGATGAAGAACATCGCGAGAAACTCCTTCCTCTCGTTTTCGACCGTCTTGGTGCTTTCGCTCATGACGTTCTTCATCTACGTCCTCTTTTTCGTCGAATACGTCGCCTCCGCCCTGATCGGCAATATCTCCGACCGCCTTTCCCTCTCGCTCAATCTCCGTCCCGGATATTCCG
Source organism: Candidatus Altimarinota bacterium (assembly GCA_024709505.1). Lineage (GTDB taxonomy): Bacteria > Patescibacteriota > Gracilibacteria > BD1-5 > UBA2023 > JANJWP01. The sequence continues at coordinate 9,773 of JANJWP010000029.1, forward strand.
ACACCAACCGGGACATCGTCGAACTCACCAATGCCCTGCGCTCGGTGGATCCGGCGGTCGAAGTCCGATACATATCCAATGCGGAAGCATTCGAGATACTGAAACAGCGAGATCCCGAACTGGCCCGCGTCATTGAAAGCGATAGGGACAATCCCTTGCCGAGCTCGCTTTCGATAAAAAACGTTCCCATTGCCAAATATGCCGAACTCGACGCGGTCGTTTCCAAATATCAAAGCGCCGTCCAATACGATGCCGGTACCGGAAAAAAGACCATCGTGGACTACCGCGCGCAATACGAAAAAATCCGGGGACTCACCGACGTGCTCTTATCCATCCGTCACGGAACCATCGCGGTCGTGGGGCTGTTCCTTTTCGCGGTCGCGGCCATCGTTTACAACGCGATAGGAAACAGCGTGTTTTATTATCGGGAAGAGATTCGCATCATCGGGCTCGTATGAGGAAGCGCCCGTTTCGTATACGGTCCGTTCGCCGTCCAGGGCTTCGTTTACGCTTTGGTGGGGGCGCTCGTCGCGCTTTCGGCTTTCTCGTCCGTCATCCGAAGCGTGAATTTTTCGCTTCTCGCCGATTTCCCCATTTTCGTTGACACCTTCTTTCTTGCTCGATCTGGAGCCTTTGCCGCCGTCGTCGCAGCGCTTGCTTTGGTGGCGCTTCTGTCGGGCTTCTTTTCGTCTTTCCGGTTTGCCCGCCGTGCGGGATAGGTTTCTTGGCGGGGCGGATTTCGCCGAACTTTCTAAAAATATTCAAATTCATTTGCAACGGGGGTAAAAAAAAATATACTTCGCCCGCTTCTCTTGGAGTTGTAGCTCAGTTGGTTAGAGCGCTGCCCTGTCACGGCAGAGGTCGCGGGTTCGAGCCCCGTCAGCTCCGCCATTCCAAGAAGTTGAACAGAAGCCCCATGGGGACTTAGCTCAGTTGGCTAGAGCACCTGTTTTGCAAGCAGGGGGTCATGGGTTCGAATCCCATAGTCTCCACCATTTTTCTCCGACGAGCGAACCGATAGCGCACGGCATCTTGCTAAGCATCGGACATTTCTTTGTAATGGGCTCGATCGCGGGCATTTTCCGTACATCTTTTTCTCTATTCCATGGGAGTCAGCAATAAACGGCCCCGCTACCTCAACTATTCGGTCAATAAGAAGGGACCGAAAAGCGGTGGCAAAGTAGCCAATGCCATCAAGCACTACAAGAAGCTCCAGGCACGCGCGTCTTTCGAAGGGGAGACTCTCTGGATCAAGAACGCGATGACCTTCGTTCTCGCGAAGCTCCGGAAATACTCCGTTAATCTTAACAAGATCTAACATGGCGAGGCTCACTACCCACGCGCACAAGAAATTGAAGCGCGCGATGGACCGCATTACGAAGAAAATGGCTAAAACGCAATCCAAATAGGTTTGCTTTTCGCGCGTTTTCCATAAAATTCCTACGCTTTTAATTTCTTCTAATTTTTTGCCCAATGGCAACTTTTGACCGTTCCAAGCCGCACGTCAACATTGGTACTATCGGCCACGTAGACCACGGTAAGACCACCACCACCGCAGCCATCTCGATGGTTCTCTCCAAGAAGTACGGTGGAGACGCATTCGCTTTCGACCAGATTGACGCCGCTCCGGAAGAAAAGGCACGCGGTATCACCATCAACACCGCTCACATCGAGTATTCCACGGCAAACCGCCACTACGCTCACGTTGACTGTCCTGGTCACGCGGACTACGTTAAGAACATGATCACCGGTGCCGCTCAGATGGATGCCGCGATCCTCATCGTAGCTGCGACCGACGGTCCGATGGCCCAGACCCGCGAACACATCCTCCTCGCTCGTCAGGTAGGCGTTCCGTACATCGTCGTCTTCATGAACAAGTGCGACATGGTCGATGACGCAGAAATGCTCGACCTCGTCGAAATGGAAATCCGCGATCTTCTCTCGAAGTACGAATTCCCCGGCGACGATACCCCGGTTATCCGCGGTTCTGGTCTCGTAGCCCTCGAAAATCCGACCGACTACGACAAGGCATACGGTGCCAAGACCATCCTCGAACTCTTCGATGCTATCGAAGCGTACGTACCGGTTCCGGAACGTGCTCTCGACAAGCCGTTCATCATGCCGGTTGAAGACGTCTTCTCCATCAAGGGGCGTGGTACCGTCGTTACCGGTAAAATCGAACAGGGTATCATCAAGGTTGGTGACACCATCGAAATCGTCGGCATCCGCGATACCGTTACTACCACCGTTACCGGGGTCGAAATGTTCCACAAGCAGCTCGATCAGGGCCAGGCTGGTGACAACGCCGGTCTCCTCCTCCGCGGTATCGAACGCACCGACGTCGAACGTGGACAGGTTCTCGCTAAGCCGGGTTCCATCAAGCCGCACACCAAGTTCGAAGCTGAAGTCTACGTCCTTACCAAGGACGAAGGCGGACGCCACACCCCGTTCTTCAAGGGTTACAAGCCTCAGTTCTACTTCCGCACCACCGACGTTACCGGCGCCATCGAGCTTCCGGCAGGTGTTGAAATGGTCATGCCTGGCGACAACATCAAGATGACCATCGAACTCGGCGCTCCGATCGCTATGGAACAAGGTCTCCGCTTCGCAATCCGCGAAGGTGGACGCACCGTTGGATCCGGAGTCGTTGCCAAGGTTATCGCCTAAGTTTCGATTCTTCGCGTGTTTCCCGGGAGGGGTTCTTCCCGGGAAATCGTGAGGAAAGAAATTCCCCTTACTTTTCCACTAATACCGCAGAATGTCCGAAAAGGCTCCTAAGAAGTCGACCGCCAAGGCCGGCAGCATCCGCATCGTCGTCCGTGCTTTCGAGCACAAGCTCGTTGACGAAGCCGTTAAAAAGATCGTTTCTACCGCGAAGGATTCCGGAGCGGTCGTCGTTGGTCCGATTCCGCTTCCGACCAAGATCGAAAAGATTACCGTCAATCGCTCGACCTTCGTTAACAAGGATGCCCGCGAACAGTTCGAAATCCGCCGTCACAAGCGCATCATCGACATTACCGATCCGTCTGCCAAAACCCTCGAACTCCTTCAGGGTGTCAACATCCCGACCGGAGTCGGCGTCGATATCAAGGTAGCGTAATTCCGATTAAACCGAATACCATGTCCCGCATTTGCCAACTCACCGGTAAGAAGACCTCCGTAGGAAACAACGTTTCCCATTCCCTCCGCCACACCAAGCGCAAGTTTTTTCCGAACCTCTTCTGGCGCAACGTCCGCGATCCGGAAACCGGACTCATCTTCCGTCTCCGTCTCTCGGCCAACGCTATCAAGACCTTAAAGAAAAAGGGCGTTCTCTAGTCGAGCTCGCCTTCCTTCCGCCCCGGTGGTGGAACGGTAGACACGAGGGACTTAAAATCCCTTTCCTTCCGGAGTACGGGTTCGAGTCCCGTCCGGGGCACCATCAAATATCCAAACCCGGCTCCGGCCCTCCTATCTTCCCTCATACCATGCTTAAGATTCGCCTTTCCCGCGCAGGACGCAAACACGTTCCGTTCTACCGCATCGTTTTGACCGAGCATACCCAGTCGGCCAAGCACGGCTACATTTCGGTTCTCGGACACTACAACCCGATTACGAAGGAATTCGTTCTCGACAAGGAAACCGCCGAAAAGCACGTCAAGAACGGAGCCCAGTACTCTGACACCCTCAAGAAGCTCCTCGAACGCAACGCATAGTTTTTCGTTTGAAGTTCTTTCTCAAGCAGGCCTAATTCTTCCCGTTATGCACAGCGCCTCCGAATTTCTCTCTTTCGTCGTTTCGTCACTGGTCGATGTCAAAGACCGAATCGAAATTCAAGAAAGGGAGGACGAACTCGGAACCCTGCTCACCCTCAGGGTTGCCAAAGAAGACATGGGTACCATTATCGGGAAGGATGGGAAGACCATCCAGGCGATTCGGACCGTGCTTCGGGTCTATGGCGCGAAAACCGACAAGCGGGTAAATTTGAAGATCGTCGAAGACTAGGAAGTCCCCCAAAAGGGGGATTTTTCGTGCGGATGGGGATTGCTTTTTCTGGAGCGATGCATATAACGGTATCCGCTATCAAGAGCCCCATTTTTCCATGCTCATCGAAACCGCTTTTGCTGCCGGAACCATTCTCGACGCCCAAAAGGTCTATGAAATCGACGACATCATCCGCGTTTCCATCGCGCTCGTCGTTCTCGTTTCCGGCATCATGTCCGTTCTCTTCATCATTTGGGGCGGCGTCATGCTCATTCTCTCGGGAGGAAAGGACGAAAAGGTGAAACCGGCCATCAATTCCATTCGGTATGCCGTTTTGGGAATCATTCTCATCGTCATTTCCATTTTTGCCGCACCGAAGCTCGGAGACCTTCTCGGACTCAACGTTTCGAAATACGTTTCCCCCAAAGCGATCTTTGCCACCATTCAGGATCTTTCCGGAAAGCTTTTTGGACAGAAGGACACCTTCGATTTGGGTTCGTCTTCGTACGGCAACGGAACGCTTCCGGCCGATTTCTCCGATCTTTAGGCTATTCGAGGGGGATTTTCCAAATCCGCTCCCGCTTGACGTGCTGGTCAAAAAGGCAGTCATAGCGGAGGAACTCCCAATACCTTAGCGTGACCGTCGTTCCGTCGGAATGCATTTCCACGTTCTCCACGAGCCTGGGGGAGGTCCGCGTGCGCACGAGCGGGGCCGAATTTACCAGTGCCGGAAAGTTCGGCGACGAATACGTTACGCCAGTGCCGGAAATCGAAGGGTTTTCGGCCAGAATCCTTTCGGTGCCCTGAAGGGCGTGACCATTGTCGGTTGGAGTAAGGGGATTTCCATCTCCTACGAAAAAATAGGGAAAATCTCGACGGTATCGCAACGAAGCTCCGTCGAAGTATTCCACGGTCGCCGAATGCCACCCGTTCGGCGACGCCGAAACGGGGATTCCGTTTATCCGCAGAAATCCGGAAGCCCCCGCGGAATATCCGTAGGAAGTTCCGGAAAAACTGACCGTCGCAGTGTTCCCCATGACGGAAGCCGTTCCCGTGGACGGGAGAAAATCGAATGAATACGCCGAAAAGTTCGCGGGAGGAACCCTTCCTCCGCCAAGGGTTATGCGAACCGAATCGAACGAAAGGGCCGACGGAGTCACGAAGCTTCCCGAAAACGACGATCCGTTTCCGTCCGAATTTCCAAAAATCAGGAACGGAGGACCGTTTTGAAGAACCGCGAGCGTTTGTCCGTCGGTCGCGAAATCGTAGGGGTTCCGAATTCCGGAACTCGAATCGAGCAGGGTTCGAACGGAACTCCCATCATAGACGAGTACCCGATCGTTTCCGGAATCGGCAACGACGAAATTTCCGGCCGAGACTTCCGTTACGGCCGAAGGGGAGCGGAGTTCCGTGACGAGCGGCGCGCTGCCTTCCCCGCCCGCATTTCCGGGTGTTCCGGTTCCGATAACGACGGTTCCTCCTCCGTTTCGAACGACGTGCCCCAAGGTATCGGCGAAGAGTCCTCCGCTGGACGGAGCCGCGTTCGTCCGATAGGATTCCATTACAACCAACGCCGTTCCCATTCCGGGATGGTCGGAGGTTTCCGAATACGCGTCGCACACGCCCGTGACCGACTTCATGGAAATCGTGGAGAGGGGGATGGGAGATTGTGAACTGAAGAGCGTGATTCCGGTTCCGTATGGGGCGGAAAAAGTTCCCGAATACGAAAGTTTTCCCCCGAATGCGACGAGCGCTTCGAGCGCCGAATCGAATTCGTGGGATCCCCGGTTTTCGCTCACCCCCTTTTGAATTTTGAAAGCATTTTCAATTCCGCTCCCCACGAAAACCGTCACCCCCACCATGACGATGGCGGAAACGGTGACTCCTATAAGGAGTTCGGCGAGAGTGAACGCAAAGGCGGAGCGCATGTTACCGGATGGCGGCGAGAATGTTTTCGGTAATGGCTTTTTTGGGAAGGATGTCATTCCCCGCTTCGCACTCCAAAACCTTCCAATTCGTGAACCTCGACGCCACGTAGAGCGCAATTTCGGAGGTTTTCCGCAGGAAGTTGAGATTGGATTCGTGGATGTCCTTGTTTCCGCCACCCTTGATGTATTCGCGCTGCTCTTTCATGGCTACGAGCCGGGCCGAGGTTTCTACCGATATCTTCAAAAAGACGACGGTATCGGGTTTGGGGATGGCGAAAATACGAAATTCAAGATCGTATACCCAATCGAGAAAGGCGTCGATTTTCGCATAAGAATCGAGCTTTGACGCCTGAAAAATCATGTTCGAGCTGACGTAGCGGTTGGCTAAGACGTAGTCGTTTTCCGCAAGCGCCTCAAGCGCCTCGTGCTTGGCATCGAAGCGGTCGATCGCGTAGAAGGTGGACGCGAGTTCCGGACCGATTTCGTCAAGGGATCCGTACTCGCCGTTGAGGTACTTGGAGACCATGAATCCCGATTGGTGCTTGTAGCGGGGAAAATCAAGGACGGCGACCTTCTTCCCTTCGGCGCGCAGCCTTTCGGCAACGAGTTCGACCTGGGTGCCTTTGCCGGAGCCGTCAATGCCTTCGAATATGATGAATTTCGCCGATTTCATAAGGAGTGCGTAGGGGATAGCCCGTCCATTGTACGGGTCTTGTCCGGATTCCCCAAAAGCATCTTCTTGACGTTCTTTTCCGTCCGTTTGAAATCCCGGTTTTTCGAGCGGGGTTTCAATTTGCAAAAATCCCCGTTCTCCCTATACTGCAAGCCGAAAAGTCGGTAATTTTTTCCCATGTCCGAAAACCTCGAAAACCTCCCCGAAGAAATCCCGGGGGAGGATACCCAAGTTGCCCTTCCGGTTCCGACCGCCATCACCTATGAGGGCGATAGCGACCGATCCATCGTCGATGAGATGGAAAACTGCTATCTCGACTACGCGATGTCCGTCATCGTTTCGCGCGCGCTTCCCGACGTCCGCGACGGTTTCAAGCCGGTCCACCGCCGCATTCTCTACGTTCTTCACGAAAACGGACTTCGTCCCGGAGCGAAGTACCGCAAGTCGGCGACCATCGTCGGTGACGTGCTCGGTAAGTACCACCCGCACGGGGATACCGCAGTCTACGATTCCATGGTCCGCATGGCGCAGGATTTTTCCCTCCGCTACCCGCTCGTTGATGGACAGGGAAACTTCGGCTCGATGGACGGGGACGGCGCGGCCGCCTATCGTTATACGGAAGCCAAAATGACCCGCCATGCCGAACTCATGCTTGGCGACATCGAAAAGGAAACCGTAGATTTCCGTCCGAACTACGACGCGTCCCGCGAAGAACCATCCGTGCTTCCCACCCGCTTCCCAAACCTCCTTTGCAACGGGGTCATGGGTATCGCGGTCGGCATGGCGACCAACATTCCGCCCCACAACTTGGGCGAAGTGGTTGACGCAATCCTTTTCATGCTGAAGCACGAAAATCCGAACGAAGTCACCGTTGACGACCTTTTGGAGTTCATCAAGGGTCCCGATTTCCCAACCGGCGGAATCGTCTACGACCGCAAGGCCATTGCCGCCGCCTATGCGTCGGGCCGGGGCAGCGTCATCATGCGTGGCCGGGCCGAAATCGACGAACTGAAAAACGGTCGTCGGGCCATTATCATCACTGAAATTCCCTATCAGCTCAACAAGGCCTCGCTCGTCATGAAGATTGCCGAGCTCGTCACCGAAAAGATCATCGTCGGCATTTCCGATATCCGCGACGAATCCAACAGCGAATCTGTCCGCGTCGTCATCGAACTCAAAAAGGACGCTTTTCCCAAGAAAATCCTCAACCAGCTCTACAAGCTGACTCCGCTTCAGACGAGTTTCGGGTACAACATGATCGCGCTCACCGATCGCGGCATGCAGCCCAAGCTCTTCAATCTCGTCGAAATTCTCGCCGAATTCATCGGGCACCGCCGCGAAGTCGTTACCCGCCGGACACAATATGAACTTGGCATTGCCGAAGCCCGCGCTCATATCCTTGAAGGCCTCAAGATCGCGCTCGACAACATCGATGCCGTTATCAAGACCATCAAGGGATCCGCGACGAAGGATGAAGCCAAAACCAATCTCATGGTTCAGTTCGGCCTCTCCGAAAAACAGTCCGAAGCGATCCTCGAAATGCAACTCCAGCGCCTCGCTGGACTCGAACGAAAGAAGATTGAAGACGAACTTGCCGAGAAACTCCTTCTTATCGCCGATTTAAAGGATATTCTCGCCAAACCCGAACGCGTTACGACCATCGTTTCCGACGAACTTACCGAAATGAAGGACAAATTCGGCGATGCCCGTCGAACCGAAGTCCAGACCGGAGGCGTGGGCGAGTGGTCTCCGAAGGACACCATCCCTAACGAAGACGTCGTCATCACCCTTTCGAAAAATTCCTACGTCAAGCGTATCAAGGCCTCGGCCTTCCGAACTCAGCGTCGTGGAGGAAAGGGCGTTACGACCGCAGTGAAGGACGAGGACGAAGTAAAGCTCCTTCTTTCGACCAAGAACCACAACGACCTCCTGTTCTTCACGAACACCGGCCGCGTATTTCGTCTTCCGGCGTATGAAATCCCCGAAGCGCAACGCACCGCCAAGGGGCAGCCGATCGTCAATTTTCTCGGGCTTCAGAAAGACGAAACCATCGCCGCGATTTTGGATGCCACCAACATTGCCGGAAAACACTACGCGCTCATCTCGAAAAAGGCGGTCATCAAGCGTATCGACGTGGAAGACACGGCGAACATCCGATCTTCGGGCCTCATCGTCATGAAACCGAAAGACGGCGATGAACTCGCGTTCGTTCGAACGACCTCGGGCACCGACAACATGCTGCTCGTTTCCAAACACGGAAAGGCCATACAATTCAACGAAGAAGACGTTCGCGTCATGGGTCGCGCTGCCGCCGGAGTCCGAGGAATGCGCATCGCCGCGGACGACGCCCTCATCGAAGCCGACGTCGTTTCCGGGCAGGCCAAGTACGTTTTCTCGGTTACCGAGACGGGCATGGGAAAAATTACCGACGTCGAAGAATACCGTGAACAGGGTCGCGGAGGATCGGGAGTCAAGGTCGGTGCCGTAACGGGCAAGACCGGCGACATCGTCGGGGTCGCGCTTCTCTCGGAAGAAATGCGCAAGGAAGGGGAGGTCATCCTCATTTCGCGCAACGGGCAAACCGTCCGCGTTCCGCTCTCGGGCGTCCGCGTTACGAGCCGTGTTACCCAGGGCGTCATCTTGGCTAAACTCAAGGACAAGGGCGATGCGTTCACGAGCATGGCCGTCATGAAGGCGGGGGCTGAGGAAGAGGAGGTCTCGGGCATTGAAGGCGCCGAGGGCGAATCGCTGCCGATCGAAGAATAGGAATTTCCAAGTTTCCGTCGGTCAAAAAGCTGCCGATCGAAATAAAAGGCTTAATGTTAAATGAAGCCCCTCCGCCGTGGCGGAGGGGCTTTTTGCGACAACCTTCCGCGACCGTTTCCGGCGCTTGGGTTATGTCATGGGCGCGTTATCGGCTGAACGCAGAACGTCGAACATCGCGGGCTGGGGAATCGGTTTGTAGAGCGATTTCCATGCTTTTACGAAGCCTTGGGTCAAGTGCGCGGCCTCGTCGAGAGTGAAGTCGGCGTTCGAGATTGCCACTCTCGGATGGTCGGTCTCGACGTCCGGAATGCGGAACGTCAGAAGCGCGTCGTTTCGTTCGATCGAAATGGAGGCTTCGTTCCGGATTCTTTCGACCGAAACGCGGTATCCGCCGATTTCCCCAAACGTTTTGGATGCTCTTGCCGACCGAACGGCTTCGCGCAATCCGTGCAGGTAGGCGCCGAATTGGAATTCCTCCGCCACCGATTTCATGCGGGCCAAAGCGGTCTTCATCCGGGGCAGATCGCTCCCCATCGACCCTACGCTGGGGTATCCCCGCGCAAACGTCGCCAAAAGGTCGATGGCCCCTTCGGAAAGGCGGATGTTTCTGGAGACGTCGGCTTCTTCGAGGAGGTTCGAGATACCGCACTTGGGCGGCTTGTAGATGTCTATCCGAACCTCCTTTCCGGTTTTCCGTCCGCTTCCTACGGGCAATTGCCGTTCGGTCGTTTCAAACCAGACCGTCTGGCGCAACACCACGATTCGGGCGCAGGGGTTTTCCATATCGGCGACGTGCCGCAGGAATTCGCCCGGTTTCCGGATGGGACGGGCGCGATTTCCGTCGGTCGCCACGAGGACATGGAGGCCTTCCGGACGTTCCGAACGGTATGCGCGCTCTTCGTAGAGCCCTTCTTCGTGCGGACGCGCCGAATCGTAGATAACCGTGGGAACCGAGATGATTTCCCGGTACAGCGCGTTTCGATCGAGCGGTTCGACATGGATGACCAGATGTTCCGGATCGACTCCCCGAACGAGGGGTTTGATTTCCGGAAATTGGGTCGTAAGCGCTTTGATATTTTGTGGCTTCATGATTGCCTCCTGGCAGTCGTTTCACGCTTTCGCGCGCGGTTGTGTTTGACGTTTTTTCCTTCGGGAAAAAGCGGTTCGCCCAACGGACGAACGACTTTCTTTTACTTATAAAGCAAGTTTTGTCAAAAATCCGCTTTCGGCCTTAGGAATTTCCGCGCGAACTTCCCATCGCTTCGACGAATCCCAAAAAGAGTGGGTGGGGCGCGGTGGGGCGCGACTTGAATTCCGGATGTGCTTGCGTTGCCACCATGAATGGATGGTGGCGGAGCTCGACGATTTCGGCCAAAAGTCCGTCTGGCGAAGTGGCGGAAACCACGAATCCTTGCTCTTCCATGCGCTCCCGGTATTCCGGGTCGAATTCAAAGCGGTGTCGGTGGCGTTCGGTGGCGACGGCGCTTCCATAGAGCCGGTGCGCGACGGTTTCCGGACGGATGACGCACTCGTACGAGCCGAGCCGCATGGTTCCGCCCTTTTTCGAAACGCTCTTTTGGGTTTCCATGATCCGCACGACGTTGTGTTTTCCTTGCGGGACGAATTCTTCGCTGTTCGCGTCGTCGATTCCCAGGACGTTGCGGGCGAATTCCATTGCCATGATTTGCGAGCCGAGGCATATTCCCAAATAGGGGATCCGGTTTTCGCGGGCGTATTTCGCTGCCAATATCATCCCTTCGATTCCGCGCCCGCCGAATCCTCCGGGAACGCAGATGCCGTCCGTTCCCGAAAGGGTCGCTTCCGCCCCCCGGTTTTCCACGTCGGTCGCATCGACGAACTCAAGCCTCACTTTTTTGCGGAACGCGTATCC
>JANJWP010000023.1 GCA_024709505.1 Candidatus Altimarinota bacterium
GACCCTTGCTTTCAAAAGGAAAGCGGTTATCCTGTGCGGGCTTTATTTTTTCGAATTTTTCCACGCATGCCGAAAAAGAACGCCACCGTTGTTCCCGAAACCGCGACTTCCGTTCCGGAAACTTCCGGAGAATGTTCCGGAAAATGCTCCGCGACTTCGTTCCGTATCTGGATCGCCGTATTCGTCGTCGTCGTTGCCCAAGTCGCTTCGACTGCCTTCTTCTCCGATCTCACCGTAGAAAAGATGAAGGAATTCGAATACGAGCAGCGCGGAGGAAAAGAAACCTTCGATCTCCTCAATAAGGCCCAGATTCTTCAGATCAAGGGACAACTCGACCAAATCAAGGACTTCATCAAAAATTCCGAAGCGCAAAATCCGAGCGGTTCGACCGAAACCCCTTCGGCCTCCAAGACCATGTCGAGCGAAGAGGTCGCGGCGCTTAAGAAGGATTCGTATTTCGCCGGAACCGAAAACGCCCGCATTCTCGCCATCGAATATACCGATCCGGAATGTCCGTTCTGCATCCGCCAATCCAAAGACGGAATCTTGAAAACCCTCCTTTCAAAATACGAAGGAAAGGTTGCTTACGCGCACAAGCCGTTCCAAGCCGTCCCGCATGAAGGGGCCGAACCGAAATCCCTCGCCGCCCTCTGCGTCGGAAAGATTGCCGGAGCCGAATCGTACAACGCGTATTTCGACGCGATCATGGACCGCTCGACCCAGAGTTCGGTCATGCCGGTTGATCAACTCGTCCCCCTTGCGAAGGAACTTAAAATCGATGCCGCAAAATTTTCGGCATGTTTCGATGCAAAGGAAACCAAGCCCCTCTACGACGCGTATACGGCCGAAGGTCGAAAATACGGCGTAAGCGGAACTCCGGGAACCCTTTTGGTCGATACCGAAACCGGAAAATACGAACTCATCGCCGGAGCGTACCCAATTGACAGCTTCACCCAGGCCGTTGACGGACTCCTGAAATAAGCCAAGCCAAATTTTCCGAAAAACCCCTTCCGAGAGAGGAAGGGGTTTTTTCTTGTCTTGGAAAGATGTTCGGAGACATCCTTTCCCGATGGAAAGATTTCCACACGCAAACGTCTTCGGAAAGAAAGGGGTTCGGTTTCGACGACATCATGAAGGGCCGGAGGAGAAATGAATCCCTTTCTTTCCCGCGAATTGTTTTTCCAGTGCCGGCAATCTTTCCGTCGGGTTCCGGGTCTTCTACTTCTTTCCAAGACAGATAAAATATTCCTCGAAACTCCGGTCACGGCAGGCCTTCGGTTTCATGCGCTGAAGCTTGGCAAAGCGGGTTTTTATGGGCGATACGAGTTCGTCCACGTCTTCTCAAACGAAGACTTTCAGCACGAGATTTCCGCCCCGCTTTAAGAATTTGTCGGCAATTTCGAGGATGGCGAGATTGAGTTCGATCGAACGGTATTGATCGACTCCGGTCATTCCGGTCGTGCTTGGGGCGATGTCCGAGGTGATGAGGTCGAATTCCGAAATTCCCAAACTTTCGAAACATTCCGAAATCCTTTCGTGTTCGAATACGCTTTCTTGGAACGTCTTGACGTTCGCGTACCCGAGCGGTTCGATTTTTTGGATGTCCACTCCGACCACGAATCCCTCCGGTCCGACTTTTTTCGAAAGGACCTGTAAAAAACTTCCCGGAGCGCTCGCGAGATCGAGCACCTTCATTCCCGGACGGACGATGGCGTGCTTCTCTTCGATTTCCAGCAGTTTGAAAGCACTCCGCGCACGGTATCAAAGGCGCTTGGCTTCAAAGAAATACTGGTCTTGCACGACGTAGTTTTTGGGTCGCTTTTTCTTCGTTGACATCGGTAGTCGTTCCGTTAGAATCCAACATTCGTAGCGAACGCGACCTTAACGGATTCCCATGGAAAATCAAGCGGTACTCTTTTCTATCGCCAAGCTCTTCGACGAGGCCGATTCGATTCTTTTAACCGCGGCCGAGAATCTTGACGGCGACGCTTTGGGGTGCCTCCTCGCTCTCGAAGCCTACGCCCGTGCCAAAGGGAAGGACGTTCTTGCGGTGAACTCGCGTCCGGTTTGTCCGCTCTACGATTTCCTCGGTGCGAGCGACCGAATAAAAACCGAAATTCCGAATCGGAAATACGATCTCGCCATCGTTTGCGATACCGGCGACATTTCGATGATCGGAAGATTATATGAGGAAAACCGCCTCTTTTTCGAAACGACTCCGCTTCTCAACATTGACCACCACGGCTCCTGCTACGGCGACATTTGTTGGATGGATCCGAGTTATTCGGCCGCTTGCGACATGGTGGCGGAGTTTCTTGAATATCACGGCGGAATATCGGCCATCACTCCGGAAATCGCAAACTTCCTGTTTTTGGGAATTCTCTACGATACGGGCTGTTACCGCAATACCAATACGCTTCCGTCCACTTTCGAACGGAGCGCCAAACTTCTTGAACGGTGAGCCGATTATATGAAGCTCATTCGGAATCTCTACCAAAGCACGCCACGAAGTTACGCGAAAATCTATTGATCCGCGCTTTCTTCGGTATTTGAAGTATCCGGAGGAAAGGGGGTTTGAACGGTGGTGACGCTCGATGATTTTCAAAAAAACGACGTCGATCCGTATGCTTTAGGAAACGAATTCGTGAATGATTACCTCCGTTCCGTCCGTGCCGATTTCGTTTTTCTTCTCAAAGAAGATCCCGAAGGCGGATACCGTATTTCGTTCCGTTCGAAAAATGACGGGGTTGACGTTCGGATCATCGCGGCCGAGTTCGGTGGCGGCGGACATAAAATGGCAGCGGGAGGAAGATCGCTCTCCCCGCTTTCCGAAATCGTCGCGAAAATCGAAGATTTTGCTAAAAACCTTCCGTAACGGCCGTCCATGCTCTCAAACGTTCGTCCGATACCGTTCGATTCGAACATCAGTACGACCACGCACGATTCTTACCGGAGAATGCTCGGACTTTCCCCCGTCCTCTCGCTCCGGGTTTCCCAAATTCTCGCGGAATGACCGAAGTGAGGCGCTTCCGTCGAAGAAATCGAAAAACTCACGTTGCCGGACAATGCTTCGCTCCCCCCGGAGCGATCGGTCGAAATGTCGAACGAACACCTTCGAAGCATGCTCGCGAGCCTTCGTGAAATGCTTGGTTCTGAACCGGTGATATTCGTTCGCGACGAGTGCTTTACGAACGATCTTTTAAAAGGGTACCTGGTCAAGATCGTTTGAGGCGAAGAGGCGTATTCCCGGTACGTGTTCGAACTGTTTTTCGATTATTCGAATCCGCCTTCCGACGAAGCGCTGCAAAGGGTTTTTCCCGGAAAGCGGATCGTGTTGATTTGAGGGAGCGAATCCGATACCGACACGATCCATCCCGACATGTACTCGAACCATCTTGCCAAATGCTTGCGCGAGAGTTTTTCAGGTTCGGAAACCTCTCCCTACTGCCACTATTTCCTTACGGTTTGCTTTGGGAGCCAGTATGCCGCAAATATCATCGGTGCCGAATGCTGAGACAGTCTCTGCGTTCCCGCAACCATGCGTTGACCGGCGCAGTTTTGACCATCGCCGTGCCGAATTTCCAATCTTGAAACCCAAAATGAACGCGTGCAGTCGGTTTTTTCGGGTTTGTGTTCCGCGCGGGGCGGCGGGCGGGTTTCGCTCCAATTCACCCGAACGGGATACGTCGAACCGAATTTTTTCTCATCGAAAGGGGAGTCATACCTCATCCCCCTCGTCACCGACGAGGTGACGTGATGAGTGGTCGGTTGGGCTGATCGACGGAGCCATAGGATATTCGGAATGCAGGCCCATCCGGAGATTCCCCTCAATCCCGATTCCGTTTGGTTGCGAACGAAAATCAAGGGCGACGTTCGAAAAATATTGGACGCCATTCGTGGCGGATACGGAGAAGGCGTCCTCTCTCTCGAAGATCAGTTTTTCCCGGATTTTCCGGTGAGGAATCCGGGAGAATCCTTTTATTCGCACGCCCTTTCGGCGCTCTCCGACGAACTTTTTTATTCCCTGCGGCCGGACGTTTTTTCCGATTACGCGGCTTCGCAAATCTGAATGACGGATTTTGACGGGGTGCTTTCCGGATATCAGTGATACTTGTCCTTGGAATCATCGCTCCTCTCCGATTTGTCGAACGTTTCGTCAACCCTCCGGCAGTCGGACTATTTGCGTTCGGTCGATAAAATCGGAAAGGTCGAGCTCCTTTGTCATGCCGACTGGAAGGTTTGACGGTGAATTGCATCATACGGGGAGGTTTCTTGAATCGACATGGACGCGCTCCTGAAGGAACAGGAACGCCATGTCCGAACGTTTTCCGAACGCCCGGATTTTCTCACGTTCAACGATTTTTGAGCCGGAAACGGAACCTTTCTTTCGGAAATGCGGGAAAAATACGAACTCGAAAAACGGGCGTTTTTCTACGGGGTGGGCGACCGGATATATTTCGATTTGTACCAAGGCATCTGCCGTCATGCCCCGCACGTTCCGGAGCGGGTGCGGATGGCCTTCGTTCAGGAGGTGATCCGCCGGTATTTGAGGGTTTCGCCAACGGTAAAACCCACGCTCCGTTCGAAATTCTCGGAAATACTGAAGGGATTTTCAATCGATCCCGAAATCAAGATCGATTTTTCGTCGATGTTTTCTTCGTGAACGGTCATGTTTTCCGGAGAAGCTAAAATCCCCCTTTCCGAAGCGGAAAAATCTTGGATAACGGAGCACGGTGACGGTATTTTGCGAACGCTCGCCGAACGCTTGTCCAATGACCCCTATCCGTTTATCGAGGGTTCGTTCGACCGAATTTCCCTTGCGGATTTCCGTGATTATTCCATGCCGGAATGAGTCGTTCCGAAAGAGGATTTACGCGTGTCCATACGGGGAACTTCCCATCTTGATGCCGGGGACCTTTCGGCCGTGCTCGACCGCTTCGCGAGAAAGGAGGCCGCTTTGGGCGCGGTTTTCGTGGATAACGGGGTGCACCGATCATACACCTCCGTTCCGAGGCTTCGGGAATATCTCGCCCTGGAACGGGCGTATCCCGGACAAATCCGCGTGACGATGATATGCGACTTTGAAACCAACTATTTCTGCAGCGCCGTCATTGAACGCGCGCCGTTCCATGGGGCGGATTTTTTCTCGAAGATCGGTTTCGTCCGAAAAAATCCGGAAACCGGCCAAATCCGGCGGATCATTCCCGTCCCGGTGGAAGAGGCTGAAAGCCACCCGTTTTTCCGTTTCGAACGCTTTTTCCGCGACTTTCTCGTTTCGAATTTTCGTTCTTACGAAATTTTCTGGTTTTTTAACGAAGATATAGTATCGTTCCTGAAAGACGCCGTATATCTGCTTGCCGAAGGGAAGCGGAACGAGATCAAATCGCGTTTCGTAAAACTTGTCGAGAGGTTCTGTCTCCAGCTGAACGAAAAGGCGATGGATGCGGCGTCCGAAGAACTCGAAATCCTCTACGTTCCCATTACCGGAGACGACCTCGATGCCTGGTCGTCGAAAGAAGGGGAAACGATCGAATCAATCCTCGAAACGCCCTATTTCTCAACCGACTGGTTTAATCCCGATGGCAAACGCCGATACTAACGCTCCGCACTTCGACCCCCGGACCGCGCTCGAAAAAATTGGAATCGACGGATTGAAAAAAATCCTCGATGCCATGCAGGAATGTGTGTGGGTTGGTGACGAACGGGAGCGAACGATCTACGCGAACCCGAAATTCTGCCAGCTTTTGGGCTATGACCTCGATGAAATCATCGGAGAGGAATCCTATATTTTTTGGGATGAAGAGAGTGCCAATACCGTCCGTCAAAACAACGAAATCCGCAAACACGGCGACGCTTCCCAGTACGAGGGGGTATTGAAGTCCAAAACGGGCGAACTGATTCCCGTTTTTCTTTCCGGAACGCCCATTCCGAGCGGCGGAACGGTCGGCATCATTACCGACCTTCGCGAAATAAACACGCTCAAACGGGTGGAGGAGGAATTAACGAAACTCAACAGCCTTAAAGACGACTTCATCGCGCTCGTTTCCCATGAACTACGAACCCCAATGACCGCGATCAAGGGGTATTTGTCCATGGCGCTCGAGGGCGATTTTTGAGAACTTTCCGCTCCGGTTCGAAAGATTATCCAAGCCTCGTATGACAGCTCCCTCCGACTCATCGACCTCATTAACGACATGCTGAGCCTCTCGAAGATCGAAAAAGGTGCCATGACCTTCAACATGCGTGAAGTTTCGGTGGACGAACTCGTGGAGGAAGTCCGCTCCGGAATGGAAATCGTCGCCAAAGAAAAAAACGTCGCCTTCGAATTCTTATCGGAACCGGGCGTTCTTGGCGAACGTTTGTCGGTAGACGTTGACCGAATCAAACAAGTGCTGTTTAATTTTCTCACCAACGCCTACAAATTCACGCCGGAAGGAGGAAAGGTGTCGTTAGGAATCGGGAGAACCCCTTCCGGCGTGCGCTTTGCGGTGGCTGATACGGGGGTGGGGATTCCCCAAGAAAAGATCGAAAAGATTTTCGACAAGTTCTATCAGGTTCAAAACCAAATGCGCCACAGCGAAGAAGGCCTTTGACTCGGCCTGGCCCTCTGTAGCGGCATAATATCCGCCCATGGTTCCAAAATCCACGTCGAATCGGAAGTGGGAAAATGATCGGAATTCTCGTTTGTCCTGAAAACCGTCCGCTAACCCTCAGATTTATGGAAACGAAAAAGAAGATTCTCATCGTCGAAGACCAAAAATCGCTTGCGGACATGTATAAGACCCGCTTCGAGTTTTGAGGATACGAAGTAAGGCTCGCTTATGACGGCCTTTCGGCCGTAACCGTTGCTCCCGATTTTTTGCCCGACGCGATCCTTCTCGACGTCATGATGCCCACGATGGACGGGATCGAAACCCTTCAAGTCCTTCGGAGGAACGCCCCGTCGGTCCATACGAAAATCGTTGTTTTTTCGAATCTCGACGATCCGAAGACGGTCGCCAAATGCAAGGAATTTTGAGCCGACGAATATGTATTGAAGGTTTCGGTGACTCCGGGACAGATATTCAATCTCGTTGACGACTTGGTCAACCGGGCAAAAATCGTCGAAGAAGAAGCGTCACCCCATTCCGAATCGCCGCAATCAGGAGAGGGGGCGTCCGATCTTTCTGAAACCGCCACCGACGTTTCGCCGGACGTTTGTCCGTGCTGCAAGAGGCCGTATTAGTCAAGAAAGGGAAAGGGCTTTCCAGAAAACGTGCCGATAATGAAAACCCCTCGGATTTCCCGAGGGGTTTTCTGTCCGAGAAAATCGGAACGGCCTTATTTGAGTTCGATGGTGGCTCCGGCTTCTTCGAGCTGGGCCTTCATCTTTTCTGCATCGGCGCGCTCGACGTTTTCCTTGATGGCACCTCCGTTGTCGGCGAGAGCCTTGGCTTCAGCGAGACCGAGACCGGTAAGTTCGCGGATAACCTTGATAACGGCGATCTTCGCGGAACCCGCGGAAGTCATCATGACGTTGACGGTGGTCTTTTCGTCAGCATCAGCGGCGGCGGCTCCGCCTCCGGCCATAACGACTCCTACCGGAGCGGCGGCGGAAACTCCGAACTTCTCTTCCATTGCGGAAACGAGGTCGGCGAGTTCGACGATGGTAAGACCTTCGACGAGCTCCATGATCTTCTGCGCGTTTGCGCTGAGGGTAACTTCGGACATGGTGAAGTGAAAAATGGGTAAGTATGATTGGCCTAGAATCGGATTCTAGCGGAGAAGGACGAAGCATTTCGCCCTTCTCTCGTCAGAGTCCGATTATTCGGCTTTCGGAGCTTCTTCGGCAGGAGTCTCGGGAACGGCTTCGGCAGTCGGAGCTTCGGCCTTCTTGAGGTCGCCGACTTTCGTGAGGGATTTGGTTTCGAGTTCCTTTTTCGCTCCGTCGAAGAAACGGGCGAGACCGGAAATCGGAGCCTTCATCGAGCCGAGGAGCTTGGCAAGGAGAACTTCGCGGGAGGGAAGTCCGGCGAGCTTGGAAGTTTCCTTTCCGTCGATGATTCGACCATCGATATATCCTCCGACGAACTTGATCTTTTCTTCCTTCTTGAATTCGCCAACGTACTTGTTGACGGCGGCGAGGCCGGCGATCTTGTCTCCCTTGGAGATGACGATGGCGACTTGGCCCGGAAGGGTCGAGATGTCCAGATCGGCACCGAGGGCGTTTTTGAACGCGATGCGGATGAGGGTCTTCTTTGCGAGCATGAAGACAGTGCTTTGTTCGCGGGCATCCTTACGGATGGCATTGATATCCTCGACGGTGAGTTTGTTGTTCGAAGTGAACGCTACCGAGGTCGATTCCTTGAGGTGAGCCTCAAGGGTGGCGAGAATCTCGGATTTCTTGGCACGGGTGATGGCCATGGAAACGGATTGGTTAGGGATTCGCGAATCGTTCGCGAGAAGGTTTTGGTCGTTCGGAAACAAAAAATCCGTGCTTGAGACGCACGAACCAACTCTTCTAGAAAGCGTAAAAACGCTTTGGAATGAGATTGTTCCCGTCTCGGTAGGACTTAGGGAATGCCTACTGTCTGCGACTGAAATCCCCGGAGGGACGGAGAGATTCTATGGAAAAGCGGGGAAAGTCAAAGGTTTTTTTGCCTTCTTTTTTCGTGGCCCCCAATTGCTTTCGATGGCGAATCGGATATATTCCGAGCCGTTACCTCCTCAATTTTGACCATGCTGCTCTCCCACGATTCCGTCTTCCGCATCGTTTCGGAAATCAAAGAAATGAATTCCGTTTTCGAACGTCCCGAATGAATGGGCGCCGACTGGGAAAACGAACTCAAATATTTTCTCGAAGAAGTCGAAGAGCTCGAAGAAGAAGGAACCCTCGACAAATCGCTCGTCGGATCGCTCGACGCGCTCGTCGATATCTGCGTTTTCGCCGTTGGAGCGCTCCATAAGGCCGGACATGACGCCGAATCGACCGTCGCCGAAATTCTCAAAGCTCCGGTCGTCGAAATCCGAGCCATCCATACGCCCGAACATTATCGGAATTCCGCCGCCGCGGTTTTGCGGACGGTGCTTTTGGCCATTACGACCTTCATTGGCGAAAAGCGGACTGTGGAATGTTTCCACGAAGTCTATCTCTCCAACATGAGCAAGCTCAAAGACGGAAAACCCGTTCCGGGAAACCTGCCCGGAAAGTTCGGCAAAAACATGGAAACCTACTTCAAGCCCGACCTCGCGAAATACCTCGCGTAAATCCTCCTCGCGAACGGGCGCCAACCTTTTTCGGATGCGGCGAATCTTCCTCCTTGACGGATACAATCTTTTCTACCGCTGCTTTTACGCGGTTCCGCCGTTTACCGACCCGGAGGGGAATCCGGTAAACGCCGTTTTTGGAATCGCCAAAATTCTCGCGGGATTCCATGAATCCGAGAAGCCCGACGCCCTCGCGCTCGTCATGGATTCGCGGGAGCCGAATTTCCGTTCGAAAATATACGCGGAATACAAAGCCACCCGCGATCGGATGCCCGATGATCTGCGTTCGCAGGAACCGCTTCTCTACGAACTTTTTGCGTCTCTCGGAATTCCCACGCTCGCCCTCGGGGGATTCGAAGCGGACGACATTATCGGAACGCTTGCGACGAAGTTCTCGAAGGAAGCTGAAAATTCGGTCTACATCGTCTCGGGCGATAAGGACCTTTACCAATTCGTCGGCGAAAACGTCGCCGTCTACGACACGATGAAACGCGTCGTGGCAAGGCGTAAAGAGGCGGTGGAAAAATTCGGCGTTCCGCCGGAAAGGGTGGTGGACTATCTCGCCATCGTCGGCGATTCGTCGGATAACATTCCGGGCATTTCCGGTTTTGGTCCCAAAAAGGCTGAAGCGCTCATCTCGGAGTTCTGATCGCTTGAGTCCATTTACGAAAACCTCGAAAAAATCCCCGGAAAAGCCCGCGAAACCTTGGAATCTTCCCGAGAGGTGGCCTTCCTTTCGAAGACGCTCGCCACCATCGACGTCAACGTCCCCGTCGAACTTGATTTGGACGCCGCGCAATTCGCGACGAGGCCGTTCCTTACCCCGGAGGCTGAAGCGTTTTTCCTTCGGCTCGGGTTCAAGTCGCTTTTGCCCAAACGCGACGTCGTGCTTCGGGATTCGACGAACCTCGAAACCGGCTACCGCGAGATTTCCGATTCCAAAGAGGTTGGAATTCTTCTGGAAACCGTGATTCGCGAAGGGGGGTGCACGTTTTCTTCGTTCCTCGAAAAAGGGCGTTTTGCCGGATGCGTCGTGGGAATAAACGGAGAGTACGTCGCGCTCCGTTCGAAAACGCTCCCGCTTTCGTCCTTTTTGCGAACCCTTTTGGATTCGGACGTAACCCTTCGCGGTTTCGACGTAAAATCGGACCTCCGGGCGGTTTACCGGTATCTCGACGATGCGACCGTGTCGGTCGAGGACGTGCAGGGGAGCCTGTTTTAATTATCTTCGTAAAAGTTCTTCCTCCGCCCGGTTCAATACCGTGTCGCCGGTTTCCGAAGAATCCTCTTTTACGACGACCTCCACGTCGGGGGAAATTCCCGCATGGTCGATGCCCGTTTCGGTTTTTCCCGTGAACCATTTGGCGATGGTGTACTTGATGCTCGAACCGTCCGAGTAGCCGATGAGGTTTTGCACCGATCCTTTTCCGAAGGTCTTTGTTCCCACGATGACGGTTTTTGGGAGGTAATCCTTGATGGTTCCGGCCATGATTTCGGAAGCCGATGCCGATCCTTCGTTGACGAGGATGGCGATTTTTCGTCCGGAAAGCGAATTTTTCGCCCCCGCGCTCACGATTTGCGATTTGGAATTCCGATAGCGGATTTTCACTACCGGTTCGCCTTTCGGCACGAAGTACGAAAGGATTCCGGCAACCTCTTCGAGCCCGCCTCCGGGATTGTTGCGAAGGTCGATGACGAGTTTATTCGAATCCGCCGCGTTTTTGGCAATCCATTCCGCCGCCTTGTCAAAGCCCTTGAGCGTTCCGTCTCCAAAGAGCGTGATGCGGACGTAGGGCGTTCCGGAGGCGAGCTTTTTGTATTCGACGTATTGGATTTCGATCTTTTCGCGTTTGACCACGAAGGTAAGAACTGAGCCGTTCCGATTGATTTCGAGGGTCACCTCGCTTCCTGCCGGCCCCTTGATTTTGGATACGGCGTATTCGAGGGAAACGCTTTCGGTAATGACGAGGTCGCCGATTTTGGTTACCACGTCGCCGCCCCGGATTCCGACTTTTTCCGCCGGAGAACCGGCGATGGGTGAGACGATCTTCAAAACCCCGGGCGTCGTCATATCGACGTAGGCGCCGATTCCTTCGAACGATCCGGCGAGTTCGTCTTGGAACGCCTGGCTTTCGGTGGGGGGAAAATAGACCGTGTGCGGATCGTCCGTCGCCGCGGCCATTCCCTCGAGGGCTCATTGAAGAAGCGATTCGTCGGATACCTTGGAAGCGTCGAAATATTCGCTTTTAAGCCGGAGATACGCATCGTTTAAGACGGGGAATTTTTCCGAATTTTCCACCCCCTCCCGTACCGATGACGGGACGGCATAGAGTTCTTCGACGGTATCGAAGAGGACTCCGTAGGTAAGGTTGGCGGTCGGATTGAAATCGTAGGATTCTCCGGTAAGGCGTTCGAGGGTTTTGACGAAGAGCGCCTCGGTCGCCTTTTTCCGAAGGGGGATCGCGACCTTGGAATTTTCGATTAAGTCGAGGTAGACGCCCTTTTGCATGGCCGCGTAAAAGGGCGTACCGGCAATGACGTTGGTGTATCGGAGCGAAACGTATCCGCTTGATTTGGGAACGTTTTCGTATTGGGCGAGAATTTCGAACAGGACCGTGAAGAATTCTTTCACCGTCATGGTGGCTTTGCGGTCGTAGTTCGCGTAACGGGCGAGTGGCGACGCCTTTTGTTCGACCGATTGCGGAGCGGCGAAAACGGGGGAAACCGTCGAAGGAACGAAAACGAACGCCGCAAGCAAAGCGGCGGAAAACCGGAGGAAAAAACGACGCATGGAGAGAGGGGAAAGGGAAATTTTAGCGGGTTTCGGAATTGGATTCCCCGTTTAGGCTTGGGGATTCCGGTTGGTCGTATGCCGACTCGAAGGTTCCTCATCCTTGGCGTTTGCCGAAGTTTTCAAACGCTCAAAGGGGGTAAGCGACTCAAAAGAAGATCATTCCCACTCCGATGAGCGTGATGACGAGAATGGTTCCTCCGCGTCAGATGTGCTTTTCGGCCCAATACCATTGGCCGGTCCATTCGAAGACGACTTTCCGATACCGGAGAATCGCGATTCCAAGGCCGACGAATACCGCAAAATAGAGGATTTTGACGAACATACCAAAGGGTTACCGCCGACAGTATATGGCATGCTTCGGCCGTATCAACCGGAAAAATCCGCAAGATTTGATTATTTTTAACTGTATGTGGTAATATAACTGAAATTATTTTTCCGAAAACCAAGGAACCATGACGAACAGGGCAAACGCGGCTCCCGGCGAGAACCGCGAAAAATCGGCCGTCGAAATCGAAGCGGAATACGATGCCGAATTCGACGTGCTCGATCGGCAGGCCCAATGATCGGCCGATTCGATAAACCGAACGCTTTCGGCAAAATATTTCGGACGTTCGGAACGTTTTTTGAGCCTCGAACAACTTCGCGCGGCGGCCAAAAAGGAACGCGAAGCCGTTTTGGAATCGGGAGTTCCAACGTCTTTGACGGGCTCCGGGGCAATCGCTTCGCGCGTCGCGGATGCGGCGGCCAAGCTCGTCGAGCCCGAGCAAATGGCGCTTTTCGAGCCTTCGCCTCTGGCATTTACCGATGAGATGACGAGGCCGAAATTTGAAGACGAAGTGCAGTATGAGGATTTTGAGATTGCCTACGACCTCCAGACTTCCAAGGGAAACGACCCCGAATACGTCGTGTTCGAAACGATTTCGAACAACGATATCCGAAAATTCAAGGTCCCGCTTTTCGTGGCGAAGGCGATTCTTACTCCGCATTCGAAGGTCGCGAGAATCCGGGCGCTGCGGAGTTATCTTTTTCCAAACGAAATTCCGGAATAGGCAATTCGATTTGCGAAGCCGGGGATTTTCCATATTATCCCCGGCGCACGTCGAATTCATTGGGGATTCGCCAAGTGGTAAGGCAGCGGACTCTGAATCCGCCATTCGGGGGTTCGAATCCCTCATCCCCAGCCATAGAAAACCGAGCTCGCTGACCATAGTGGTTGCGAATAACAAGAAGCATGAAAACGCCCCGGAAGGGGCGTTTTTTCATAAAAAAGTCTTGGTTACGAAATAAGCGAATAAGTTTCGCTCGGTGGGAAAAGCAAGCCCAGCGCATTCGGTTTGATTTTAAATAGCGGTCATTTTTCTACGACCTTACCATTCGCAGTTCGTTTGATGAGGTGGTCAACCGTTATGATATCCTGACCGATAAGCGTGTCGAATTGCGAAATAATGGGCTTCTTTGTATGTTCGACCGATTTGAATACGAAAAAATCCCTTCATGACTCGGTAATCTGATCGGCCGCTACCCAGAAAGTTTCATTATGCTTCTCGGTCAATCTTTTATGAAGAATTTCGAGCGTCCATGTTACGAAGTCTCCAATTTCGGATTTGTCCGAGTTTTCAAGGAGGTTTCACAGCTGTTCGTCAATTCTCAAAGATAGTCATTGCGAATTCCGCTTCAAAGCAGAAACAGTGCAGTAAAGTTTAAAATCCTCGCCTCTCGTATACCCGAAGGCGTCAAGGATCGCCTTTGAACTTTTGAATTTGCTTTTGTCCCAGTCGGGAATCTGTGCGAAGAGCGTTTTCCGATTTCACCTATTGTCTCTGAAGGACTTTAATTCGATTCATTTGTAATCAGGATTTTTCGAACTGTTTGCCTGAATTCAGAGAATCGTTTCCAGAGTCCTTCAGATTGCGGTATCCGCTCAATCGAGCAGAGATGGTATTTTGCGTCAACCGCCAACCCTGGCTCGCAATAATTGAAGAAGTTCGTCCGCGGTTTCATTGGCTTCTCCCGATAGTTCAGAAACGATTTCTTTCAGTGGATTGGCAATTGCTCATTCCACTAGGGTCTCTACGTCCGTTTCGGTAAAATTGACCACATACAACTTTTCATCAAGTTCGATAATGCCAAGAATGTCGTGTGGATGCGCAAATTTAGGTAGTCATTTAAACCAAATTCGCGGGTCTCAATTCTTCGTTTGAGGTCGATACAGGGAAACTTGGGATGGCTCCAAGTGGCCTTCGTAAACAAGAAAAGCAGGCGCGCAGGCTTTGTTCTCAGGCCCCTTCATTTGGATTTCAAAATCGTGCACTCAATGCGCTTTGAGGTAGTTTCTTAGGGGTCAGGTAGCATCCATGATGGATTTTGTCAATCATGTTGCGGTCGGTTCGATGACTGCAAATTCGATCGAATACCTCGTCAATGCCTGCATCCGTTTGATTTCCACTTCGGAAAATTTTCTCATCGCCATAATGGATTTTGGGAATTACCGGATGTTTTTTAGGACTTCCATCCCAATGGCTCGTGCCATTAGCGGGGGGACGGCATTTCCTACGAGTGTGAACTGCGGGACTTCGGTTTTCCGCTTCTCCCCCCCGGTCGACCTTTTCCCCTGAAAAACGAACGAGTCGTCGAAAGACTGGAGTCTGGCCATTTCGCGTACGGTGAGGGCACGAGGGGACGAATAGTGAATGTAATCGTCAGGAATGGTGAGAACGGTTGGGCTTTGCGAATCAGCCCTCAGGACATTGTAATTGCGCTTGTCGGAATCGAGTCCTTTTTCTTCCAAGACTTTCTTCGCGGCGAAATAGTCGCCGGTATTCAGGATTATCTGCAACCGTTCAATAACATCCTCGCTCTGCTTGCTCGTCTTATGGTTGTGAAGGGGTGCGACGAGGTGTAGCGAATCGTTCTTGAGTTCATCGAAATTCCTGACGTAGAAAGGTTTTTTCGATTTGGGGAATCTGTTGGACAGCCTGCCTTTTCGGGACCATTCGGCAAAAGTCGCCCCTTTTCATTCCTTTCCGCCCATATCCCTTTTCTTCACGAGCGACGCAAGTTTCTTCGAAACGGGCTTGGTTTCCTCGTAATCGAACCTCTCCTCCGCATTTCAGAGAAAATCAAGATCGTGAAGGGCTTCGAATACGGTTACCTTTTCCGAATCGGAAACCGTCGACGGAACGTTCTTTATGATTTTCTGATCCTTTCGAGATCCGATGAACAGTACGCGTTCCCGGTTTTGCGGAACACCGTAATCCGAAGCCAATGCCACGAAAGGCTCGTCGATGTTATAAAGCCGTATTTGGCTGATTATGTCGTCCAGCTCTTTGTTCTTCTTTGATTTCTTCAGGTCCCGCTTCAAGCTTTCCATGCATTCGTCGAATCCGGAAATGTATATCTCCAACGCGGAAAGCATCTCTTCGACTTCTTGCATGTGGGAATGCCCCTTTTTGAGGGATTTTATCGCTGTCTCCATCTTTCCGACAATCGTTTCGGGGGCG
>JANJWP010000008.1 GCA_024709505.1 Candidatus Altimarinota bacterium
CATCCCTTCGATTCCGCGCCCGCCGAATCCTCCGGGAACGCAGATGCCGTCCGTTCCCGAAAGGGTCGCTTCCGCCCCCCGGTTTTCCACGTCGGTCGCATCGACGAACTCAAGCCTCACTTTTTTGCGGAACGCGTATCCGGCCGTTCGAAGGCCTTCGTTGAGTGAAAAATACGCGTCTTCGAGGTCGTTGTACTTGCCGACCATGGCGACGCGGAGCACGTCTTTGGAGGCTTCGATATCCTCCATGAGGCGTTCCCATTTCGAAAGGTCGCAGCCATCGTTTTTCAATCCCAAAGCTTCGGCGATCTTTTTGGAAAGTCCGAAGCCTTCGAATTCGAGCGGGACCCGGTAGATGGAGTCGGCCGTCGGAACGGGAATGACGCGCTCGCTCCGGATGCCGCAGCCGCGGGCGGTTTTTTCGAGGATTTCGGTCGGAATGGCGTCGTCGGCGCGCATGAAGAGGAAATCGGGCGAAATGCCGTACCCCATGAGCGTGCGTACGGAATGCTGCGTCGGCTTGGTCTTGAGTTCCTTGCTCGCGCCGAGGAAGGGGAGAAGCGTGACGTGGAGGAAAATGACGTTCTCGCGCCCGAGGTCGAGCTGGAGCTGGCGCGCGGATTCGAGGAGGTATTCGTTTTCCATGTCGCCCACGGTACCTCCGATTTCCACGATGGAAACGTCCGCGCCCGAGACTTCCGCCCCGAGGCGGATCTTTTCCTTTACCAGGTCGGTAAGGTGAGGGACGATCTGCACCGTCCCGCCCAAATATTTGCCGTCGCGCTCGCGGGAGAGGATTTCTTCGTAGAGCTTGCCGGAAGTGAACGACGAGAGTTTGTTGAGGTCGGTGTCGAGAAACCGTTCGTAGTGCCCGAGGTCGAGGTCGGTTTCCGCGCCGTCTTCCGTAACGAACACTTCGCCGTGCTGGAAGGGACTCATCGTTCCCGGATCGACGTTGAGGTACCCGTCGAACTTCTGGCAGAACACTTTGTGTCCCATGCCCTTGAGGATGGCGCCGACGGACGCGGCGACGATGCCTTTGCCGATGCCGGAGAGCACTCATCCAGTGACGAAGACGACTTTCATGGGGAGGGAAGGGTTAAGGACATGGGCTTTCGGAACGGACCGGTTTGTCCGAACGTTTCCCGAACCACGAAAAAAGGGTCGGTGAGACCCTTTTCGTTATTTCGCGTTTTCGAGATTTCGGTTCGGCGTTTTCATGTCCGAGAGCGTATCCGAAAACCGGTTTTTGCAAAGAGTTTTTTCGTCGGATATTCTCGCGCGCTTAAGGCATGGGATGTTTTTTCTTTTTGGGGAACAGCGCGTCGAGTTTCGCCCCATCGATTTTCTTTTCGAAAGATTTTTTGAGCTTGGAATATCCGTCGCGATCGACGTCTAAAAATGCCGCGAGATGTCCCTTGAGGGTCGTGAGCGGCACGGCGCCCTTTCCGCAGAGCTCCTTCCACGCGAGAGAGCGGAGTTTCATGTACCGGTCCCGGGAGATTCGCGGCTCCTTGCCGTTTACTACCAATCCCGTGACGGTCTGGCGCGTATGCGCGCGGTACACGCAGGTCTTTTTTTTCTTCGCTCGGAAACCGAATCTCGGGAGGATGCCGTCTTCGATGATGCGGATAGCGTTCACGATCTTCGAATCGTTCGAAGAGAACGTGAGGTCGTCGGCATACCGCGTATATTTCGCCCTCTGGTCGTATTTTTTCAAAAGCTTGACCACAGCGTCATCCACGGGGGCGAATACGAGATTCGCGATGAACGGGGAGGTCGGCGCGCCTTGCGGAAGGCATCCGCGATACGTCGTAAGCCGAACGAATTCGGGAATGGAAGCCCCGGGGATTCCTATTGCCGCGAAGGCTTTCGATACTTTCGTTTCCGTAACGGAGGGGAAGAAATCTTCTACGTCCACGTTGACGACCGTTTTCTTGCCGGAATGGGGCCTGGCATTGTCCCAAAGGCTTTTTCCACGGCGAAAACCGGTAACGTGTTCCGGAAAGCCGTAGTTCCTTTCGAACCAAGCGAGAATCTTCCTCTGCGCGTCTTTGAGTTCGTCGGAGGGCGCATCGATCGTTCGTTCGGCCCCGTCGCGCTTGGGTACGGTGAACGAATGGTACGACTGCGCTACGGATGAAAAAGGGGCGATGAGTTCCTCGATGCCGACCTTCGGCTTCCTGCGCCAGCCCACCTTTTTCGCTCCTCCCATCTTTTTGATGATATCCACGCTTATGAGAGCCGCGAAGCAAACGAATAGCGATGCGACGAGGTTTTCCATAAGGAAAACCTTAAGAGATTGTATGACTTCCATCGGGCATTTTGTATATAAAGAAGGCGGGAACCTTTCGATTCCCGCCCGTTCCTGCTATTCGTTTCCGACGTTTTTCATCAGGTCACGCACGTGACATGGGAGAAAACGTCGAGGGAACTTCGTTTGTCCGCGGCGATGGAGCATCGCCTAAAAAACCAGGAACGGATACATCCTATCTTATTCCGGGAGCCGGCGCAAGGATTTTTCTTTTCCCCTTTTGCTCCTTGCGTTCTCCGTTACGGAAGTATAATCGCCCAAGAACCCCATCCGATAACGCCGTTCCCATGCATCCGGATTCCGTCGCGTTCCTTCGCAAGCTTGTCGTCCTCACGACCTTTTCCTTCGGACTCTTCCTTGCTTACGAACTTCTGCACGTTCTGGCGATTCTCGCTTTCGCAGCGTTTTTCGCGGCGCTTTTTTCTCCGGCGCTCACCGCGATGAACCGATGGAAGGTTCCCGATTTTCTCGGAATCCTTCTTATTTATTTCGGCATCATCGTGCTTGCCGTAACCGTCTTCGCGACCACGCTTCCCATTTTTGCCACCCAAATCGTCGCGTTGTTTTCGGCGCTCTCTTCCGTGGCGGACCGTCTCGCTTCCGACTATGCCTCCGGAGGAATTCCGGCTTTGTGACTCCCGTCGTTTCTCGCCCCGCTCGCTTCGATTTTCGATCCCGCCGCCGCGCTTTCTTCCTTGCGCGATAACGCCGGGGGCATTGCCAAGGCCGTCGCCGGATTTCTTTCCTCGGTTGGAATCAAGGGTGCCGGAGTGTTCGCGGCGGTCGGAGCTGGGGTGGCCGACGTGGCCCTCGTAACGGTGTTCACGTTCTTCCTTGTTCTCGAACGCCACGCGGTTCTCGAATTTTTTTACCGCGCCGTCGGACAAAGGGCCGCCGCATACTTCAAAACCAAAGAACGTTCGATCGTCTTGACGCTTTCTTCGTGGATTCGCGGACAAATGCTGTTGGGAATTTCGATTTTTTCGCTCACCCTTTTCGGGCTCTACGTTCTCGAATGGGCGTTCGGCATCCGTCTCGAATCCCGGTTCGCCCTCGCGCTCATCGCGGGAATCATGGAATTCATTCCCTACATCGGCCCGCTCATCGCTCTTTTGCCAGCGCTTGCCCTCGCGCTTGGAATGGGCCCCGAATCGGTAATCGCCGTACTGGTTCTCTACCTCCTCATCCAGCAGGCCGAAAACAACGTCCTCGTTCCTTGGCTCATGAGCAAGTCGCTCGATCTTTCCCCCTTCTATGTCCTCGTGATGACGACGGTGGGTGCCACGCTCGGGGGAGTGGTCGGCATTCTCATCGCCCTTCCCGCCGCCGGGATTTTGCGGATTTTTTCCGACGATTTCCTCGTCCGAAAGGATTTTGCGGAAAAATCCGAGGCGGAAAAATCTTCAAAACCCCCTTCGCGGACAAGGTCCAAGACCGTCTAACGTCTTGACAAAATTCCCGGAATTCCTACAATCCGTCTCGAATCTCCTTTTTGATTCCATGATGCCTTTCATTTCGTTTTCCTACTCCTTTTACTTTCGCTCACGGGGCGAGGGGGAGGTTTTCGTAGGCTAAGCGCAAAAACGTCCTTTCCACCGCCTCCCCACAGGAAGGCGGTTTTTATTTTCCTTTTTTCTCCCCATGTCGTCCCTCGTTCCTCCCAAACCTCCCTGCGGCCTTTCGGCGGCTTTGTCTCGCCCGATCGGTCGGGCTCCCGTACAAAACGAAGGTCTTTCAGTTCCGGTCGTGGCAGACCGCGTTTCCAACAGCGTCCGTCTTTTAGTTGGACTCGTCGCCGGATTCGGGGCTTGTACGCCGGTCGAAACGATCCGCGAAACCCTCTCCGGCCTTGGAAGGGCCGACGCGCACCTCGTGCTTTGGGAACTCTCCGAAAGGCATGACCGCGTCCGAAAGGACGTCGCCGTCCTTTATCCCGAGCTTCTCGGCATTCTCGAAAGCAAGTGTTCGTAACGAGACGGCGTTTGGAAAACCCCGGTTTCTCGATAGAATTTCCTAAATAGCCCGTTTCGCCATGCAAACCGTACTGCTCGTCGAAGACGATCTTGCCATAAGGACACCGTTGTCGATGTACCTCGAAAATGCCGGATACCGCGTCATCGTAATCGGAAACGGTCTCGAAGTTCTTTCGGCGTTTCGCTCCAATCCGCCGGATTTGGTCATTCTCGACATCAATCTCCCCGGAAAAGACGGACTCTCGCTTTGCGAAGAACTGCGCGAAGAATCCGACGTCCCCGTTATCATGCTGACGGCAAGGAATTCCGAGGAAGACAAGTTGACCGCTTTCGGCGCGGGAGCGGACGATTACGTCCCCAAGCCCTTTTCTCCGCGGGAATTGGTGGCTCGAGTCACGACCGTCCTCAAACGTTCCGCCCGAAAATCCTCGGATTTCGAATCGGAAACCATGGCCGACATTGAAATTGGACCCATTAGGCTTGAAGGGGACAATTACCGGGCCTTCGTTTCGGGGAGGGAAACGAAATTGACGAAGACTGAATTCCTCCTGCTCCACCACCTCGCCCGCCACGCGGGCAAGGTGGTGGAGCGTGAAACGCTCATGAAAGAAGCGTTCGGTTATGGAAATTATCTCTACGACCGGACCATCGATACCCACGTGAAAAACCTCCGGCGGAAACTTGGGGACGACGTTTCGATAGAAACGGTTCGCGGAGTAGGATACCGGATATCCCCCTAAGCCCGTGAAATTCGCCCACAAATCCTCCCTGTTTTTGTTTTTGGCCCTCCTCGTGGTCGTGTCGGCCAATTTTTTCGCGCTCCGGCATTTTTCCGAAAAGTACTTCGGGGAATACGTCGCCGAAGTGCGTCAAGAGCTGCCCGACATCAATCTGGACTTGGTTTGATCGGTCATCGGTTCCAAGGAACTCGACGAAAAAACCGTTCAGGAATACCGCGAGACCCTTCGGGATCTCGCGAGCATCACTTCCGGACTCGAGCGTTTTTCCAAGGACCCCAAAATGTTTCTCCCTCCCGGTTATTCTTCGGCGTTGGCATCGGAAACGTTCACTGACCCGGTGAACCGGATTTTCCGGTTTTCTTCGGACGCCCCGTTTCTTTCGAAGCTCCTTTCGTTCCGGGCCTTCGGCGCCGATACCGCGGAAGGCCAGTTCGCTTACAAGGTTCTCCGGGCCATGTTTTTCGTGAATTTCGCCCTCATTGCGCTGGTGCTCGTTTCGTCTTCCGTGTTCATCCGTTTGTCGCTCCGTCCCCTCCGAAGCGTGGTGGAGCGTATCGAGGGGATGGCGAACCGGAGGGAATACCGCGAAGTCGAATATGCCGGGAACGATGAATTCCGACCGCTTTTGGACGCGATCAACTCCCTTTCCGAGAGCCTTGCGTTCCAAGAAAAGATCCGCAGCGACTTCCTTTCCGATCTTTCCCACGAAATCAAAACCCCCATCACTGCCGTGAAGTGCTATTTGGAAGGCATGGAAGACGGGGTGATACAAATGGACGAAAAGAACGTTGGACACTTGAGCGAAGAAATCGGACGGCTCATCCGCATTACGGATTCGGTCATGAACCTCGAACGGCTCGAAGGAAAGGCGGCGACCGAAATTTTTCCCGAAAGGATCGATCTGGTCGAGGTTCTCGCGATGGTGCGGGACGAATATTTCCCCATGTTTTCCGAAACCGGGCAAATCGTGGCGTTTCCGGACGAGAAGCGGTTTTACATCACCTTTGATCGCGATGGACTTCTGCAAATCGTCCACAACGTATTTTCGAATTTCCGCAAATATGCGGGAAAGGGAACCCATTTGAGCGTTCGCTTTTCCCACTCGAAAAACGACACCGTCATCGTTTTTTCCGACGACGGCCCCGGCGTACCGGAAGAAGAAGTTCCGTTTTTGCGCGAAAAGTTCTATCAGGCGGAAAAATCCCGTACCAACGAGCCGGGAAGATGATCGGGCATCGGACTCTCGGTCGTGGAAAAAATCGTCCGGCTCCACGCCTGAGCCGTGTTTTTTCGGAGCGGTGAAGGCAAGGGGTTCACACTGGAAATCCGAATCCCCAAAATTTAATCGGGCCTTCACGAAAAATTCACGAATACGACTTGAAGGCCGTCGGACTTCGCGTATAACGGGATGCGTACCCATTTTCCGCCCCCTTTTGAAATTCCGTCCGACGCTTGCCGCATCCGCCTTGGTCCTCCTCTCTTTTTCGGGGGAGGTTTTCGCTAACGATGCAGGAAGCGGCGCATCGGAAGGAGTAGTGTTCGCGGTGCCTGCCCAAGCCGCCGAGCCGGAGGCTTTCGCTCCTGCTGGATGACCGGAAAAAGACCGGCAAAAGGCCATCGACGACATGAACGCCTTTTTGATTGAGTCCTACAAGATCAAGCTCGACAAACTGCTTTCGGACGTATACAAGGCCGTGCGTACTGCCGCCAAGGACGATCCGGCTTTGCAGGTCATGCTGTTGAAGCGCGTTCTCGCCGAAATCAATGCCAAGATGGATTCCATCGCGGGCCGCGACGTTTCGCCCAACCGAAAAAAGATCCTTCTCTCAGTGTTCGCCTATCTTCAAAAGGACGTCGAAACGAAAATCGCGTCGTTTGAAACGAAATAGGAAAATCTTTTGACGCCCCTCGTCTTTTCCATAGAATCGATGGGCTTCGATTCACGAAGAGTTATGTTGCGTAGCCATCCCCTCCAGCGCCAAGGCGACTCGGAAGCGACCTCCGCAACCTCTAATTTATATGCTTTTTTTCTTTTAGGTCATGGCATGACTTATCGTTAAGAAGCTCGACATGACCCGCATCGTAAAAGGAGACGCTTTCGTCCCCGTTACGCTCCTCCGGGTCCCCGAGCTTAAAATCGCCCAAATCAAGACCGTCGAAAAAGACGGTTACGAGGCGGTAGTATTGGAGGCGGTTACCCGCACTCACCAGAAGAACGGCAAATCGGTCAACGAGGTTGTCCGTCGCGAAGTTCCGTTTACCGGAGCGTTCACCGGCATGAAAGCCGGAGATACCGTTACCCTCGACGTCCTCGAAGGCATCGAAACCGTCACCCTCCATGGAATTTCCAAGGGTAAGGGTTTCGCCGGTGCCATGAAGCGCCATAACTTCTCCGGAGGTCCCGCGGGACACGGATCCAAGTTCCACCGCGCTCTCGGTTCCATCGGTTGCCGCAAGCCGCGTCGTACCAAGCCGGGCCAAAAAATGCACGGGCACATGGGTACCGACCGCATCACCCTCAAGAAGGTTCCGCTCGAGCTCGTCAATAAGAACCTCTCCGTCATCGCCCTCAAGGGGCCGGTACCGGGCGCTCGAAACTCCCTTCTCGTCTTAGATTTCTAAATCCCGCCTTACCCAACCATGGAAGCGATTCTCTACAATCAGGAAGGGCTCGAATCCGGCAAGGTCAAGCTTTCCAAAGAGGTCTTCGGGAAAGAAGTCCTCCAGGGCCTCATCCACCGGCTCCTCGTCCTCCAGCAGGCGAATGCCCGCGTATCCTCCGCACACACCAAAACCCGCAGCGACCGTAACGGTTCCACCCGCAAGCTCTACAAGCAGAAGGGTACCGGCCAGGCCCGCGCCGGTGACTCCCGCTCCCCGACCCGTATC
This sequence comes from Candidatus Altimarinota bacterium, assembly GCA_024709505.1. Lineage (GTDB taxonomy): Bacteria > Patescibacteriota > Gracilibacteria > BD1-5 > UBA2023 > JANJWP01. The sequence goes on from JANJWP010000008.1 coordinate 7,917, forward strand.
GGCGGAGGCGTCGCCTTCGGTCCTCGCAACAACCGCAATTGGACCCTCATGATGAATAAGAAGGAACGCCGTCTCGCGCTCGTATCCCTCCTTTCTTCCAAGGCGCAATCCAAAAAGATCGCCGTTATCGAAGGATTCGGCGAAGAAGCAGCGAAGACTAAAACCATGAAGGGCATCGTTACGAACATGGGAGTCAAATCCGCCGTGTTCGCCGTCCTTCCGGAAGACCGAAACGCCTTCCAGGGTGGCCGCAACATCCCGAACGCCAAGTTCATCGGAGCGAGCTACCTCAATCCGAAAGACCTCCTCAAGTTCGATACCCTCGTCTTCACGAAGGCTTCCCTCGAGAAGGTTACCGCCTTCTACTCGTAACCGGTAACGATCCATGTCGCTCTACTCGATCATCAAGAAACCGGTCGTCTCCGAAAAGAGCCAGTTGCTCGAACTCACCGGAGTCTACACCGTCATCGTCGATACCAAGGCTACCAAGGTCGACGTCCGTTCCGCCTTCGAACGCCTCTACGGCGTCGAAGTCGAATCGGTCAGCATCATCAACACCCGCCCGAAATTCAAGAACGGCGGAAAAGCCGGCATCGTCATGAAGCGCGGAATCGAAAAGAAGGCGCTCGTGAAGCTCGCTTCCGGATCCCGCCTCGCCGACTTCCAGAAGATTCAGGCCGAAGGTAAGAAATAGTCCCTCCTCCTAAAACTCAAGCGTATGTCGATCAAGAAGTACAACCCGACAACCCCGAGCCGCCGTGCGATGACGGGCTACTCGTTCGAGGAAATTACCACCACCGAACCGTACAAGCCCCTCACGTTCTACAAAAAGAACGCCGCCGGCCGCAATAACACGGGCCGCATCACCGTCCGCCATCAGGGCGGCGGGCACAAGAAGCTCTATCGCATGGTAGACTTCTCCTTCGATAAGAAAGAAATTCCGGCCAAGGTCGAAACCATCGAATACGATCCGAACCGCACCGGCTACATCGCTCTCGTCTGCTACCGTGACGGCGAACGCCGTTACGTTCTCGCGCACAAGGATATGAAGGTCGGAGACGTCGTCATCACTTCCGAATCGGCCAAGCCGGTCGCCGGAAACCGTCTTCCCATCGGGAACATCCCGGTAGGCCTCTCCATCTACAACGTCGAACTCATCGTCGGACTTGGGGCTTCCACCGTCCGCTCTGCCGGATCTTCGGCGACCGTCGTTTCCCAAGAAGGCGAATACACCCAGGTGAAACTCCCTTCCGGAGAAATCCGCCGCATCCACAAGAAGTGCTGGGCAACCGTCGGAGTCGTATCCAACGTCGATCACAACCAGGTCGTCATCGGTAAGGCCGGACGTTCCCGCTGGATGGGTCGCCGTCCGACCGTCCTCGGTTCCTCCATGAACACCGTAGACCACCCACACGGTGGCGGTGAAGGACACCAGTCGCTCGGTCAGCGCAAGGGACCGAAAACCCCGTGGGGAAAGATCGCCCGTGGCGTCATTACCCGCAACCGCAAATCGACCGACAAGTGGATCGTCCGCACCAAGCGCGGAAAGCTCCTCGGTTAATCCCCTCATCTTCATTTATCCAAACGTATGACCCGCTCCCTCAAGAAGTGACCCTACGTCAACGATCGCCTCTTCGGCAAGGTTGAGAAGCTCAACGCTTCCGGCAAGAAGACCGTCATCAAGACTTGGGCCCGCGACTGCACTGTCGTTCCGGAATTCGTCGGACACACCTTCGGGGTCCACAACGGAAAGGCGCACCTTCCGGTCTTCGTCACCGAAGACATGGTCGGACACAAGCTCGGGGAATTCTCCTTCACGCGCAAGTTCACCGGACACTCCGGAAACAAATAAGCGTTACCACCCGTTTTCTTACATCGCCATGAAAGCTATCGCCCGCAACATCCGCATCTCTCCGAAGAAGATTCAGGTCGAGGCCTCGATCATCCGGAACATGGACGCGAAGAAGGCTCTCGAAACCCTTCGCTACATGCCTACCAAGAGCGCGGGACTCCTCCATAAGGTCGTAAAGAGCGCGGTAGACAACGCCGCCCACAACGACTCCCAGGATCTCGCTTTGCTCAAGATTTCCCAGGTCGTTATCACGAAGGGAATCGTCTACAAGCGCCACAATCCGATTTCCCGCGGACGTGCTCATGCCATTCTCAAGCGCACTTCCAACGTCACCGTGGAACTCTCGGCCCGCTCGTAAATTATTACCACTTTCTCACCCTCACCCATGGGACACAAAGTTAGCCCGATTGCCTTCCGCCTCGGCTACATCAAGACCTGGAGGACGACCGGTTACTATTCCCGCAAGGAATACGCCGAAAACGTTTCGGCCGACATCGCCGTTCGCCTCTTCGTCCGCGAATTCCTCAAGGGAATCGCCGTAGCGAACGTCTTCCTTTCCCACGGTTCCAACCGCTCCATTTCCGTTTCGATCTACACCGCCAAGGTGGCCCTCGTTCTCGGAAAGGACGACGAGAACCTTACGAAGCTCACCGACGCGCTTACCAAGCGCTTCGGACGCGGCTTCCAGGTGGAAGTCAAAGAGGTGAAGAAGCCGGAACTCTCCGCTTCTCTCGTGGCCGATTCCATCGCTCGTCAGATCGAAAAGCGCATGCCGTACCGCCGCGTCGTAAAGAACGCCATCTCCCGCTCCATGGAAAAGGGGGCCCTCGGAGTCAAGGTCATCTGTGCCGGACGACTGAACAACGCCGAAATCGCCCGCACCGAAACGTATAAGGAAGGCTCGATCCCGTCGCTTACCATCCGCGCCGACATCGATTACGCAACCGACCGAGCAGAAACCGCCGCAGGTACCACCGGTATCAAGGTATGGATCTACAAGGGAGACATCTACAAGAAATAGTCGGACATCCCATTAGCCGCATAATTCCACTCACATGCTTCAGCCGAGCAGAACGAAATACCGCAAGGCCCAGCGAGGCGTCATTAAGGGACTCGCTACCCGCGGTTCCGAAATCGCCTTCGGGGACTTCGCCATCAAGACCGTTGAGGCCGGATACCTCACTTCCCGCCAGATTGAGTCCGCGCGCCGCGTAATGGTCCGCTACCTCAAGAAAGGAGGAAAAATGTGGATCCGCATCTTCCCGGACAAGCCGTATACCAAGAAACCGCTCGAAGTTCCGATGGGTGGTGGTAAGGGAGGACTCGAAATGTACCGCGCTCCGGTACGTCCGGGACGCATCCTCTTCGAACTTTCCGGAATTCCCGCCGACCAGGCGAAGGAAGCTTTCCAGCTCGCCGCCTACAAGCTCCCGGTAAAAACCAAGGTTCTCGTTTAATTTCCTTCCGTTAATCCCCTTATGGCCAAGAAAACGACCGGAGCCGGCAAGAATGCCGAACTCCTGAAACTCGACCGCGCAGGACTCGTCAAGGAATTGAACGAAGCCCGCCGCGAACTCTACCTTCTCAAGATGAAGAACGTCGCCGGAGAACTTAAGGAAACCCACCAGATGAAGCTTCATAAGAAGCGCGTCGCCCGGGCTCTTACCTTCCTCAAGCTCCTCGAGCAGAAGGCCCTCTCCGCATAATCCATCAGATTCCTCACTTTATTCCGCATGCGCACCAAGACCGGAACCGTCACCAGTACGAAGATGGATAAAACCGTCGTCGTCTCGGTAGACACCTATAAAACCCATCCGAAATACAAGAAGCGCTTCAAGGTTACCGCCAAGTTCTACGCACACGACGAGGCGAATGCCTGCCAGGAGGGACAAACGGTAACCATCCGGGAAACCCGCCCGCTCTCCAAGCTCAAGCGCTGGGAAGTCGTCGGATAACGAAACTCTAACTTCCGTACCATCTTATGATCCAAGCAGAATCCCGGCTTACCATAGCCGACAATACCGGAGCGAAAGAGCTTCTCTGCATCAAGGTCCTCGGCGGGTCCAAGCGCCGCTACGCGGGCGTCGGCGACATCATCGTCGGCTCCGTTAAGGAAGCGCTTCCCCAAGGAATGATCAAGAAGAAGTCCGTCGTCAAGGCGGTCATCGTCCGCACTGCGGCGCCCGTTCGCCGCGAAGACGGAACCTACGTTTACTCCGACGACAACGCCTGCGTTATCGTGAACGAAGACGGCGAACCGAAAGGAACCCGCGTATTCGGTCCGGTATTCCGCGAATTGAAGGCCCGCGGCTTTCAAAAAATCGTCTCGCTCGCGCCCGAAGTCCTTTAATTCTCTTTCCAGCCAATACCGTTATGAAAATCCACTCTGGAGACCTCGTCAAGGTCATCGCCGGGAAGGACAAAGGAAAGGAGGCAAAGGTCCTTTCGGTCGATACCAAGGCGGAACGCGTTATCGTTGAAGGCGTGAATATCGCCAAGAAACACGTTAAGGGCCAGGGCAACGTCCCGGGTCAGATCGTCGAAATCGAACGCGCCATCCACGTTTCCAACGTCATGGTCATCGATCCCTCCACCAAGAAGCCGACCCGCATCGGATTCAAGATCGAGGGAGGCAAGAAGATCCGCATCGCGAAGAAGTCCGGAAAGGCTCTCGCATAACCCCTCACGAACGAACCGCTATGTCCGATTTCAAGCAGCAATACCAGACCGAAATCCTTCCGAAGCTTCAGAAGGAACTCGGTATTAAGAACGTCATGCAGGTCCCGAAGATCGAAAAGATCGTGCTCAACATGGGTATCGGCACCTACGTCGCGAGCGGAAACAAGGATTTCTCGAGCCTTAGGAACGATTTCGCCCTCATTGCCGGCCAGCTTCCCAAGATTCAGAATTCCCGCAAGTCCATCTCCAACTTCAAGCTCCGCGAAGGAATGCCCGTTGGAATGACCGTTACCCTCCGCGGAGAACGCATGTACGCTTTCCTTCAGAAGCTCATCGCCATCATTCTCCCGCGCGTACGCGACTTCCGCGGAATTTCCGCCAAGTCGTTCGACCAAGAAGGAAACTTCAATTTCGGAATCAAGGAACACACCATTTTCCCGGAAGTTCCGCAAACCGACGTCGTAAAGCCCCACGGACTTCAGATTACCATGAAATTCTCGGGCGGAGACAAGGCTCACTCCAAGGCCCTTCTCGACGCGCTCGGATTCCCCTTCACGAAATAATCCCCTAACGACCTTCTTATGGCACGCAAGTCCCTCGTAGTAAAATGCGAGCGTAACAACGCGACGGCAGAACGCCGCAAGGCAGCCGGCCTTCCGGTGAAGTTCCCCACCCGCCTCTACCACCGCTGCAGCGTTTGCGGCCGTGCGAACGGATATCTTGGCAAATTCGACATGTGCCGCATCTGCGTCCGTGAAAAGGCCAATGCCGGAGAACTCATGGGCGTCCGCAAGTCGAGCTGGTAGTACCGTTTAGTTTTTTCTTTCGAAACCCTATGATCACCGATCCGATCGCAGACATGCTCACGCGCATCCGCAACGGGTACTTCGCCCGCCTTGCGACCGTCGAAGCGCCGTTCTCGCTCATCAAGATGGAAATCCTCCGCGTCCTCAAGAAGAACGGCTACGTCGTTTCTTTCGACCAGTCCGAAGATGGCCGCTCCATCAAGATCGTTTTGAACGACGTTCGCGAAACCAAGTACGTTCCCTCTTTCCGTCGCGTTTCCCGTCCGGGACAGCGCATCTACGTGAAGGCTTCCGATATCCGCCGCTCCCGAAACGGGCTCGGAATCTATATCCTCTCGACTCCGAAAGGAATCGTTACCGGATACGAAGCCCGCGCTCTCGGCGTAGGTGGGGAAATCCTTTGCGAAGCGTTCTAGTCTTCGCGATTCCCTTTAGTTCATCGATTACTTACCACTATGTCTCGTATCTGAAAGCTTCCCGTAAAACTCCTCTCCGGAGTTACCGCCACCGTGGACGGGAAGAAGGTCGCAGTGAAGGGACCGAAGGGAGAACTCTCCCTCGTCCTCCAGGATTGCGTGACCGTAGCGCTCGAAGAGGGAAACCTCGCCGTTTCGGTTGCCAATGCTGACGAAAAGGAACAGAAGGCTTTTTGGGGCCTTACCCGCGCGCTTCTTGCCAACATGGTTCAGGGCGTCGCCGAAGGCTTTAAGAAATCCCTCGAAATCCAGGGAGTCGGATACAAGTTCGAAATCACGAACCCGACGAAACTCACCCTCGCCGTAGGTTTTTCCCACAAGGTCGTCCTCGATGCTCCGAAGGGAATCACGATTTCTCCGGACGAAAAGGAAAAGAACATCATCCACATCTCCGGAATCGACAAGCAACAGGTCGGATACTTCGCCGCCCTCGTTCGCTCCATCAAGAAGCCCGAACCGTATAAGGGTAAGGGTATCCGCTACGTTGGCGAATACGTCCGCCGCAAGGCAGGTAAGACCGCCGGCAAGAAATAGCACGAAATTACTTCCCCTTCTCAAAACTCCGTATGCTCGAAAAAGTCGCCCTGCGCATCAAGCGGCACAAGCGCATCCGCGCCCGGGTTTCCGGCACCGCGACCAAGCCGCGTCTCGCCGTCTTCCGCAGCAACACGTCAATCTACGCCCAAATGATCGACGACGAAGCCGGACGCACGCTTTGCGCCGCTTCCGATATCAAGGATACCGCAAAGTGCACTAAGACCGAATCGGCCGCCAAGGTCGGCAAGGAACTCGCCGAAAAGGCTCTTGCCCTGGGAATTACCGAATGCGTCTTCGATCGCGGAGGATTCCTCTTCCATGGACGCGTTAAAGCCGTTGCAGAAGCCGCTCGCGAAGCCGGTCTCAAGTTCTAATTATTTCCCCTATCATCTCCAATATGGCGAAAGAAATGCGCGAAAACAACAAGCGCGCTCCCCGTAAGGACGGTTTCCGCGAGGTCGAAAAGGAGTTCAAGGAAGAACTTCTCGAAGTCGCCCGCGTTACCCGCGTCACCGCAGGTGGTCGTCAACTTCGTTTCCGTGCGGCAGTCGTCGTTGGAAACGGAAAGGGAACCGTTGGGCTCGGAACCGGTAAAGCGGCCGAAGTCGTCGTCGCAATCGAAAAAGCGGTTCGCGACGCGAAGAAAAACCTTGTGACCTTCCCCATTGTTGGAGGAACCGTCCCGCACGACGTCAAGGCGAACTTCAAGGCTACTTCCGTCATGCTCCACCCGGCATTCGAAGGTACCGGTATCATTGCCGGAGGCGCGATCCGCAAACTCATGTTCGTTTCGGGACTCAAAGACGTTCTCGCGAAGCGTTTTGGTGGACAAAACCAGATGACGAACGTTCGCGCCGCCCTTCGCGCGCTTCAATCCCTCAAGGCTCCTGGAACGACCGTTTCCTTCATGAAGGCCGCTCCGGTTTCCGCTGAGACCGAAGAAAAGGCCGAAGCCGTTGTCGAAAAAAAGGCTCCCGCCAAGAAGCCCGCGGCTAAAAAGCCCGCGACCAAAAAGGCTGACGCCGAGTAATCTTCCGATTTTCTTTCAACCCCGCTATGCTTAATCACGCATCCCTCTCTCCGGACGCAGGTTCGAAGAAGGCTCCGATCCGCCGCGGTCGTGGAAACGGTTCCGGAAAAGGAACCTTCTCCGGACGTGGATGTAAGGGTCAGGGCGCCCGCACCGGTAAGGGCAAGTTCAATCCCGCCTTCGAAGGCGGACAGACCCCCCTCTTTCGTCGCCTTCCGAAGAAGCGCGGATTCACCGCCTTCGAGCAGGTTCGTTTCGAAGTCGTCAACTTGGATGACCTTCAGGCTCTCGCCGATGCCGGAGTCACCGAAATCGACGCCCTTCTCCTCGCGGAAAAGGGGCTCGTCCGAAAAATGGCACCGGTAAAGGTTCTTGGAGCCGGAGCTCTTACTGCCAAGGTGACCGTTAAGGCCAATGCGGCTTCCGCTTCCGCCAAGGCCGCTATCGAAAAGGCCGGAGGTTCCATCGAACTCGCCTAAATCCCCGAGCGACGCGCGAAAACCCCGGAGAAATCCGGGGTTTTCCTTTACTTTCGCCCGTTTTCCGTATACTTCGCAGGAATTTTCTTCTTCAATAAACCTATGATTCTCAAGCACTTCGACCGCATTTGGAAGTCCGAGTCCGTCAAGAGGAAGATCCTCGTCACGCTCGGCCTCATCGTCGTTTACAAGTTCCTCTCCGTCCTTCCGGTTCCGGGAGTGAACGTCGAAGCTCTTCAAGCTCTCCGAAACTTCCTTTCGGCAAACCAGGGACTTGCGTTCTTCGGTTCGCTCATGGGCGGTGGCCTTGAGAACTTCTCCATCGTTCTCATGGGGCTTTCGCCGTACATCAACGCCACCATCATCCTCCAGCTTCTCGCGGTCGTTATTCCGCACCTTGAAAGCCTTAAAAAGGAGGGTGAATCGGGTCAAAAAAAGATCAACAACTATACCCGTTATCTTACTCTTCCCCTCGCGTTTGCGCAGAGCTACGGCATGATTGTGCTCATTAATACGCTCGTTGCCGGAACCGGAGGCAAGCTCATCGATACGTCCAATTTCTTCGGAGTCGTCCTTCCGGCCATGATCTTCATCACGGCGGGTACGATGCTCCTTCTCTGGCTCGGCGATCTCATTACCGAATCCGGAATCGGAAACGGAACTTCGATGATCATCTTCGCCGGAGTTCTCGCGGGCGTTCCGTCCCACATTACGCAGTACATTTCGGTAGATAACATTTCGCTCCTCCTCGCGCTTCTCGTCATGACGCTCGCCGTCATTTACGTCATCATCAAGTTTACCGAAGGATACCGGAAAATCCCGCTCATCTATACGAAGACCGGACGCGACGAGCGCTCGTATTTCCCCATCCGCGTCAATCAGGCGGGCATGATTCCGATCATTTTCGCCGTCTCCATCGTAACCTTCCCGTCCCTCATCGGACAAATTCTCGCCGTTAAATCCTCCGGTCGGGCCGCTACCATCGGGCAATACCTCGTCGAACACTTCTCGATGAACAATCCGGGTTGGGCCTACATCGCGGTCTATTTCCTGCTTATTCTCGGCTTTTCGTTCTTCTATATTTCCATCGTTTTCAACCCGTCGGAAATCGCCGAAAACATCCAAAAACGCGGAGGATACGTTCCGGGCATTCGTCCGGGTAAGGACACCGCGGAATTCCTCGAGAAAACCTCAAACCACCTCAATCTCTACGGAGGCGCGTTCCTCGCGCTCATCGCGGTATTCCCCTACGTGATGACCAAGTTCAATAATTTCGTCAACCTCTTTGACCTCTCGGGAAGCGGACAAATCGACTTCCTCATCTCCGGAGCGGGTCTCATCATCGTCGTAGGCGTCATTCTCGATCTCGTTCGCCGTATCGATACCGAACTCAAGAGCTACGATTACAAGAAGTTCTACTAGTGAAAGCCTTCGTATTCGATACGGAAACCACCGGTTTCCCCGTGCGTGACGGCGCCTTGTCCGAGCAGCCCTACATCGTCCAGTTCGCGGGCATTTTGGGAGATATCTCTCCCGAGAAGGGCTTCGAAGAGCTTGAGCGTATCGACTTGCTCGTAAAACCTCGGATACCCATTCCGTTTTGAGCTTCGCAGGTCCACGGAATCTACGACAAGGACGTTGAAAACGCTCCTTACGTCGAAGAAGTCGTTGATCGGATGCTCAAATACCTCAATACGACTGACGTGGTCGTGGGGCACAATATCGAATACGACGAGACGGTCATCCGCTTTGAACTCGAACGTCTTGGTCGCAAGGGCGACTACCAGCCGATTTCTTCTTGCTGCACCATGCGTTCGTCAACCGACTACTGCAAGCTCCAGGGGCGCGGGTTTTCGTTTAAGCCTCCACGGTTGAACGAGCTTCACAAGCACCTCTTCGGCGACTTCTTCGAAGGGGCACACAACGCGATGGTGGACGTCGAATCGACGGCCCGAGCGTTTGGAGAGCTGATCAAGCGCGGCGTAATCGAGCTCGAGGAAAAAAAGGAGATGCGGCTGTTTTAGGGGAACCGAAAGTTTTGTGATTTGAAAAAACTTGAATGCCTAAAAGAAATCCCCCGGAGACGGGGGATTTCAAAGCGGTTCGCCAACCTCAAGCGCGCAGTTTTTCGCGCCGAAGCCGGTCAATTCTGATTTTTTGAATATCCTTTTTGACTGACCGAACGATGAATTCGCCGATGAGACAGAGGATCAGGTGGGGGAGCCAGGTTCCAAAGTAGAGGTTACGCGGTTTCGTAAGCATTTGGAAAGACTCGAATAGTCCTCCGCCCCCATTCAATTGCTTATGGGTGATTTTCCGCGCCCACTCGATTTCTTTCTCCGGAATGAGGGGGTCGGAAAGCTTTTCGAGATAGCGGGCATAGCAGAGATTGGCGACTTCCCCGTATGTGCGCAGCATCCAAAACCTCATCCATCGGATATTGGCGAAGGCCGTGGCCATCGTAAAGTGAACGAGAAGCGCGATGAGCGCAACCGGAATCGTTTCGTCCATTGCGGACTCCTTTCCTTTGGTATTTTGGTTTTACACCCGCCCGAGGCGGAGGTTTCTTTGAGAAAGCCTTTTGGCGACGCCTTCCCGCCGCTCGTCGCAGAGGGCGTTGGCATCCCAGGCCGTAATGGCTGCCTGTCGGAATTCTTCGGGCCAAAAAAGCAAGGCTTCGACCATCGATTTGGATTCGGCTTCCTCAAGAAGGAAATCAGCATCGTCCACCGCGTCGCGGACGAGGAGTTCGATTTCACGGAGTTCCGCCTTTCCACGCCAAGGATCGCGACTTACGCTACGGTGTAATTTAAAACAGCAACGGGCGTAATTGCGTGCCGCGCGCACCCTGAGGTAGAAAAGCGACGGGGATTTCCATACGATGAAGCCTACCGAAAAGTAGGCCAAGACGCACCATCCCCAAAAAGACAGTTCCATCGAAAACATGTTTCCTCCTTCATGGAATTCGATATTCGATAAGTACCCAAGAAATAGGGAATGTCAAATCTCAGGGGTAGAGTTATTTTATTTGTTCCACCTGAAAAAAGCTGTATCCCGGCAAAAGATTGCGTACCGATCATACGCCGACCATGGCTTTCACTTGCAGATAATCTCCCGAAGAAAAATTTGCCGAAAACGAAGAATTGGCGCATTGCATCGTCGCTCCGTAGGTGGTTCCTCCTGCGGAAATGAAGATCGATCCCTTCGAAAGGGAAACGCCGTTCTTAAAAACGTCCACTCCGTATCATCCGTTGTCGGTCGAAGAAAAACAAGCGCTTGCGGTTACCCGATATTTTCCGGTGTTCGCGATAGTTATGCGAGAATTGTTCGTGCTGTTGTCGTGAAGGTTTTGATCGTCGAATTCCTCGGCATTCCAGTTTACCAGCGTCCATGTGGTGGTCGGAATGGACGTTGCGGAAGCGATGGTCACCGAAGTTCCATTTCAAATGCCTCCGGAAGCGGCGGTCGTTTGAATGCTTCCGTCCGGAAATTTGAACCCCCCGGACGTTGATTCGACGGTTCCGGCTACGGAAAGTTTTTGTCCGGGTACGGTGGTGCCGATTCCCACGTTCCCCGATCCCGTTATTCTCATGAGATTCGCATATGTCGCTTCTTCTCAGAGCTGGGTGGTTGAACGGAACCATATTCCTGATGCCGAAGAATCGGACGGTCATGCATTTAGAACGATGCCGCCATTGGGATTATTCGTAATGATATGCCCACTTGAAATCCGGAGCGATCCTTGTATGTCGAGGGTTTTTCCCGGATTTGCCACTCCAATCCCAATATTGCCGTTCATGCTCGAAATTCCGTTGGTCCTCGCGTCCAAATCCAAAATTCCGTCTACGACTCGGTTCCAGGAGGCCGAAGAAAGCGGCGCGTTGGACGAGACTTTGTCCGAAGCGGTGATTCCGCCACTCAGCGCAGCATAGCCTACGGAAAGAGCAGCGAGCATGCCGAAGAATCCGGTTGCGGCGACGATCGACTTCCGAAATGTGCGCGATTCCATGGGGTTGGTGTAAATGCCATAAATTTGACGCATTTTATATGATTGCCAATGTAATGCAATGAGAGAAAAGGCCCGCATTTGCGATTTCGCTCCATTGCCGTACAATGCGCCGGCCCTTTCGGAAGGGGGAACGCGTACGCCCGGGGCAACCCGGGTGAGGAAAGTCCGGACACTGCCTGGAAAGCGCGGCAGATAACGTCTGCGGCCCGGTGGCCAACACATAAGCGCCGGGTACGGAAAGTGCCACAGAGACCATACAGGGCTACGGCCAAAACGTGAAAAGCCATCCGATGTCGCAAGGCTACGGATGGGCCCGTACGGTAACGTACGGATAGCTGGCAAACCCCGCGCGGTGCAAGGGGAATGGTGCCTCCGTCCATACGGATCCAGGTTCGGACGAGGCATACCCCGCTTGAGGCGCCAGGCGACTGGCGTCCTAGATAGATTCGCGTTGAGACACAGAATCCGGCTTACCACCTTTCCGAAAGGGCACATTTGAAAATACGCCCCAAAACCTTCAACGTAACCATATTCCCATGCACATCCTCCTCGTTGGAATCCAAGGATCCGGCAAGGGCACGCAAGCTCGAAAAATTCTCGACCGCTACGGCTGTTCGTTTTTTGAAATGGGGCAAAAACTCCGCAATTTCACGACCATTGGCCACGAAAAGAGTGCTACCGTCAAGACTTGTCTCGATGAAGGCAAACTCGTTTCGCCCGAACTCGTCGGAACCATCCTCCGCCACTACCGCGATACGCATGAGGGCGGACGCATCGTTTTTGATGGAATTCCCCGAAGCTCCGACCAAAAAGCCCTTTTCGATTCGGTTTTTCCCGAATATTTCGTCATTTTTCTCGATCTTAAGCGCGAAGAAGCCATCCGTCGTCTTGCTGGACGCCGCATTGATCCGACGACCGGAGAATCGTTCCCAAGCGATTTCAAGGGCGATTTTTCGCCCTATACCGGCCAAAAACTCGTAAAGCGCGACGATGACCACCCGGAAGCCGTGGCCAAACGCATCGACATCTTCTACCAAAATACCTTGCCGCTTCTCGCTGCCTGGGCGAACGAGGGCCGCCGGGTATACCATATCGACGCGAGCAAAAGCATCGACGAAGTGTTTTCGCACATCGAGGTCGTGCTTTCCGCTTATGGTCAAGAATAGGGGCATGAAAGCGATTTCCCTTAACGTCTGGTGAGGACGGGTGAATCCCGCCATTCTCGAGTTCGTGGAACGCTTGGGGCGCGAGGTCGATGCGTTTTGTTTTCAGGAAATGATGCGCGATACCGGCGACCACGAGTTCGATCCCGTTTTCGATCCGAACGAAATCCGCGATACGGTCGCCGTCTTTAGCGAACTCCTCCCCGATTTCGAACACCGTTTCTCGAATTTCTACGGAAACGACTACGGCGTCGCCACGTTCGTCCGACGTTCGATCGGCATCCGTTCGCACTTCGAACGCCCCATCTATCTCGACGACCCGAGAATCCGCCTTCCCAAAGGAGACGAAGGCGCCCATTGCCGAAAGGTGCTCGTCACGACCCTTGGCAACGGAGTTCATTTGGCGAATTTGCACGGCATGTGGATCCGTAATTTTTGAAAGGGCGACCATGCCGACCGCATAAAACAGTCCGAAAAAATCGTCTCTGCGGTGAACGCCCTCGAAGGCCCCAAGATCCTCATGGGCGATTTCAATCTCGACCCCCACACCCAAAGCTACGCCATCATCAAGGACGCGGGATTCGAATGCATGGTCGAGCGCTACGGAATCACCGACACCCGCACCCCCCTCTACGAAAAGACCTACTCGCGCTTCGCGGACTACGCGCTCGTAACGCCCGACGTCCGGGTGCGCGACTTCCGGGTCCTTCCGGACGTGGTTTCCGACCATGCGGCGCTGTTTTTGGAAATCGAAGCGTAATGCGCGCCTACGTCCACGTGCCGTTTTGCCGGCAAAAATGCGGATACTGCAAGTTCGCGCTCACGCCCTTCGTGCGGGAAACCGAAGTGGAGCGGTATTTTATCGCGCTCGAAAAGGAAATCGCGGCGTTTTGCGATGCGGATGTCGGACTTCTCGAAACCCTCTATTTTTGAGGAGGAACGCCTTCGGCGGTGGGGGCGGAGAGAATCGGCGCGGTAATCCGCCAATTTTCGGACCGCTTCGGCTGGGCGGACGATGCCGAAATTACCGTGGAAGCCAACCCCGAAGACCTGACCGAAGATTTTTGCCGATCGCTTCGCGGTTTCGGCGTAAACCGGTTGTCGGTGGGCGTTCAATCCTTGGACGACCGGGTGCTTCGCGCGGTGGGTCGGACCGATTCCGCGACGGTCTTCCGCGCCTTCGAATCGGCCTTCTCGGCCGGTTTTGCCAACGTGAACGCCGATATCATCGTCTGATTGCCGCACGAACGTCCGGGAGGCTCCCTTGCCGCCTTAAAAGCCCTCCACGAGCGGTTTCCCCTTGCGCATTCGAGCGTTTACCTGCTCGAAGCCGGAGCGTATCCCAAAGCTTGGGAAGGAACGAGGTTCGAAGGCGAGGCGCTCGCGCAAGAATACGAAGCGTGCCGGGAATTCTTGGTAGGAAAGGGATTTCGCCATTACGAAGTTTCCAATTTTGCCAAGCCGGGGTTCGAATCGAAGCATAACCGGGGGTACTGGGAGCGCCGCGACGTTTTGGGGTTCGGCCTCTCGGCGGCGAGCCTTTGGAGGGGCGAACGTTTTGAGAACGCGGCGTCGTTTTCGCTCTATTACCGGGGGCAAAAGGTCGCGTGCGAAACCCTCTCGCAGGCGCAGGTCAAACTCGAAGAAGCCCTCTGCGGAATACGGACGTTTTCGCTCCCTGCGGAACTCGTTTCAGACCGGGCGAAACTCGCCGAATTCGCCGAACTCTGATGGCTTGCGGAACGGGACGGAAAAATTGTCGTTACTTCGGCTTGAATTATTTTTCTCGACCATATAATGAGCGGGCTAATTTAAGAAACGCCCTAAGAAACGTGCCGCTGTAGCTCAGTAGGTAGAGCGCATCCATGGTAAGGATGAGGTCACCAGTTCAATCCTGGTCAGCGGCTCCAGCCGAAATAAAAAATCCCCCGGAAACGGGGGATTTTTCGTGTGTTGGGAATCTATACTTTCCGAAAAACTACCACCCGAGAACGGTCGCCATCGCGGTTTTCGCCATCGCACGGTATTCGTTTTCCAGACTTCCTATCGGATCCGATAGGAAGCGGCGATCGATCGTCATTATCTGGCCTCCCAGAAAGCGGCTCGTTTTTGAAAGGCCGTTCGTGGTCGACGGCGTGATAATGAATTCGCTTGGGAAGGGAACCCGTATTACTGACGTGAGCGGAACGATTACCACGGTGGGCGCGTATCGGTTGAATACGTCGCATTGTACCACGACGCACGGACGCTTTCCCGATTGAGTGTATCCTTTGGGCGGGTTTAGGTCCGCATAGGCGATGTCGAATTGCCGCATGGGGTTATTCGTTTAGGGATTGCTTTTGTACCTGATGGAACTCCCCGGCGATTTCGGCATATTCGCCCGTGCGGTCTTCGAACCCTTTGCGGACGGCTTCTTCGAGCGACCGCGCCTCCAAAAGCCGTAACGCCTCACAAATTATGGCGTTCTTCGGTTTCGACATCGCTTCCGCCCTCATCGACAAAAACGCGTATTCCTTGGCTGGCAGGGTGGTGGTAATAACCGGCATGGAAAAAATGTTACGTATGAATCATACGTATATTTTATCCGTATAGTTGATTTTTCAAAATTTGTACGACATATGGCAATCATGCTCCGGCAGAGAAAGAAAAAACGGAAAATCGAATGAAAAAATCAAAGAACTCCCCGCTTTTCCATATATCGCTAAGATGGGACGCACGAATTCTTTCTTTATCCAAAGACGCATGATCTCCGGCATCGACGTGGAAGTCGTCAAAAAACCCGTCAAATGCCTTCGTATCGCGGTGTATCCCGGTACGGGGCGGGTTCGCGTATCCGCGCCGTTACGCGCGACCGACGCGGCGATATGGGATTTCGTAACTTCTAAAACCGACTGGATCCGCAAACATTTGTCGAAGGCGGCCGAGAGGGCGCCGGAAGTTCCGCTCGAATACGTTTCCGGCGAAACGCACCCCCTGTTTGGAGAACCGTACCGGCTCGAAATCGAAGAATCCGCCAAACCTCGGGCGT
>JANJWP010000009.1 GCA_024709505.1 Candidatus Altimarinota bacterium
TCTCCGGAGCGTACCTCTACGTCGATGGAACCCCCGTCGCCCTCACGGGAGGGAACGTCGGGGAAGCCCCGGCGGATTCGAACTACACCGCCGGACAACCTCGGTGGGACCGGCTCAAGCTCGACGGCGGGAAGTTCCGCGTTTCCGGAATTTCCGCGGACTCCCGCTTGGCCGCCGCCTTCGCGCCCTTCCTTCCGGAAGCCCTCGCCGCCTTCGACAGGACCGCGCTTTCCGCCGGAGCCGCCGACGTCCCGACGGTTTCCGCGAACGGACGGACCCGCACCGTCTCGTTCCTCCAGATCGCGGGCATCCTCCCCGACACCGGGGCCGTCGCGGTTTCCGGGGACTTCCCGGCGCCTTCCGCCGCCGATATCACCGCATCGGAATCGAACGGCAAGCCCGCCGCCGCCGGACTCGTCCGCAACCCGGACGCCGGACCGGCCGAAGCGCTCGCGGATTCGTCAATGGTTTCGGCTCCCGCCGGCGCTTCGTGCGGTTCGGCCGTGCACGGCGCGACCAAGACCTTCTGGACGGCGGAATCCGTTCCGCACGGGCAGACCTGTCCGGCCGGAGTGGAATTCTCGTGCGATGACGGAAGCTGGACCCACGAATCCGCCGACAAGGCTTCCTACCCTTCGGAAGTGGCGTGCGTCGTCTGAACCCCCGCGAACTGTTCCGCCGCGACCGTGGACGGATACTCCCTTTCCGCGACGGACCACGGCGACGCCGTAGCCGGAACCAAGCCCGACGCCTCTTTCCTGAACGGAACCAAAAACCTCACGCAAAACTTCCTCTGTTCCAACGGCTCGTTCGCGGCCGACGGCGCCGAGACCGGGACGATAGCCTCCTGTAACGAAGGGTACGAATCGAACGGAACCTCGTGCCTCCCGAAGTCCTGCGATTTCGGCGGGCAAACCGTCGCCCATGGAGCGTCCGTGACGGCCTATCAAACGGCGTCGGTAACGTTGCCGTCCGCTTGCGCTTCCGAAACTCGGACGTGCTCGCTCGGCATCCTTTCCGGAACGTACGCGAACGCCTCCTGTACCGTAGCCCCTCTCGCCGCCTTCGTTCCCGGAACGGCCTACTCCGTCGGACAGGCCTTCACCTATGTTCTCCCGACCTCCTGAGAGACCGTCACTGTTACCGTGCAGGGGACCGGAGTCGGAACCGCCTCTTCCGCCGCCGACCCGTCCTGCACCGAGGGCGGGGTTCCCGCGAAGGACGTCGCCATCTGGGGAACTTCCGGAAACCCGCAGATATGGTCCGCGTGCAACGTCTGAGCGGCCAACCCCATGCCGCATTCGTTCATGAAGTTCGACGGAACGACCCTTGACGAGAACGTCTCTACCGCCCAGTACGCCGGGGGCATCTACCAGTGGGGAAATAACGCCGACGTCCGCTCCGCCGGAACCTGGTCGAGCACGGCGAACACGAACAACGACGCCTGGGGCAATACGACGAACACGAACGACGCCCGCCAAGGCCCGTGCCCGGCAGGATACCACGTCCCGAACGGCGGAATGGACGCCGCGGGTTCCGCCTATGCCGCCGCGGACAACGAATGGAATTCGGCCTACCTCATCGCCGCTTCCGCCGGAGCCGGAACCTCTTGCGACCCCGCGACCGTGACGAACCAGTACCACCGCACCCGCTGCCTCCTCCGGCTTCCGCGCTCCGGCGGCCGGAACTACTCGTCCGGCTCGTGGAGCAATCAGGGCTCGAGCGGGAACTACTGGTCAAGTTCGCCGTCTTCGTCGAATGCCCGGAACGCCCCCTTCATTGCTTCCGGTGGCAATATCGCCACTTCCAACCATCGCGCGCACGGGTTGTCCGTCCGCTGCCTTAAGCACTAGACCCTTTTTCCCTTCGACCCTTTATCCGCCCGATTTTTATAATCGGGCGGATTTTCGACGTTCTAAAATTCCGCTCAAAAAATAATACGAAACGTATTTCATCTTCGTCAAGACAGAGAGTTGCCCCACCGTGCTAAAAATGGTAGCATGTTGGGGCATTCTTCTTTTTTCGACGAAATTTCCTCGATGAACCGAAAATACCAAAGCATCCTCGCTCTCTCGCTCGCGTTTTTCGCGACTTTTTCGGAAATCGCGCCCGCTTTCGCGAACGAGGCCGACTCGATGAGCTTCGTCGGGCTTCGAAAGAGTAAAACCGCGAAAATTCTCGACGAATTCAAAGATAAGCAGGAAACCCTTCTCTTTGACAATACCCCCTACATGATGGGGGAGGAGTCGGGTCTTTTCGATGCCCAGGCCCGCATAGACGCGCTCGAAAAACTGCAAAAACGCCTGGGGAACGCCCGCGAACAATACCAAGAACGCAAACAGGAGCTTCAGGTGGAAAAGGTTACCCTCCGAAACACCCTCAAGCGCCTCGACGAATCCATCGAAACCTCGATGGGAATGATTCGCGATACCGAAATCGCCATTGTGAAGGGCAACCGCAACATCGCCGAACTTGAAGTGAAAATTTCGGAGCTGAAGGAAAAGATCGAAGCGAATCGGAAAACCATCCTCGAATATCTCACCTACGTGTATTCCCGAGGCGATTTGGTCTATTCCGACGGACAGGACGTGGACATTCTCAAGTCGATCATTTTGAACGACGGAAATCTCTCCGACATCCTTACTGACATCCACTACAAGTCCCTTCTCGAAACGGCCGGACAGAATTTCATCGAAATCCGCCGGAACCTCATTCACGAATACTACCTCGATACCGAAGAGCTCAAGAAGCAAAAGGTGCAAAATCTCCGCTACAAGCAGGCGCTCCGCGATCGCCGAAAGGAACTCGAATCCCAGCGTGCCTACAAGGAACAGCTTCTGCGCATTACGCAAGGAAAAGAAGCCCTCTTCAACCGTTACATCATGGAGAAGGCCAATCGCGAGCGCGGTCTTCAAGGGCGGATCGAAGAAATCCAACAGGGAGCCGAAGAACTGTTTGAAAATTTCGCCAAGCGTTACGGATGCCCGGTCATCTCAAAGGGAACCGGAACGGGCGAAACCGTCGAATCGGTTGACGTTCCGCTCGATGCCGAGGCACAAAGGAAGTGTCGGGACGTCCGCGCCTTCTTCGAGGCCGAAAAGAGCCTGAAGGATTCGGAATTCCTCGACGAAACCGGAAAGACCAATCCGTTCTCCTGGCCGGTCGAACCCCGCTACGTTTCCGCGTATTACCACGACCAATCCTACTACGATTCGGTGGGGAGCGATCACGAAGCTATCGACATCCCGGCTCCGCAGGGTACCGAAATCGTCGCTCCGGCTGACGGATACGTCTATTTCGTCAATCCTCCGGTAGAAGGTGGATACGGATACGTCGCGCTCAAACATACCAACGGATTCCTTACGGTGTACGGACACGTGAGCGAGGTCATGGCGAAACGCTTCGAGTTTGTTGCCAAGGGGCAGGTTTTCGCCAAATCCGGCGGGGCTCCGGGAACGCCGGGCGCCGGAGTGATGACAAGCGGGGCGCACCTTCATTTCGAAGTGCACCGCAGCCGGAAAACCCTCGATCCCCTCCGGTTTCTCGATGTGACCTACCTTCGCTATGAAGGCCTCGATAAGAAATACGCCTACAAATACGTCGAAGACCTTAAGGCTCGCTATGGGAAACGCGCGAATCTCTCGGGATATGATACGTTCCGCATTTTGGGGTCGAGCGAAACCGAACGGCAAAAATACCTTCTCGACACCTATGCCGTAGGCGACTTTAAGAAGTGGGAAACCTGGGTGGAAGAGGGGGTCGAAGGAAAAATCGACCCGAGCTTCCTCATGTGCGTGGGACTTGCCGAAAGCGGACTTGGGAAGAATTTGAAAACCGCGTATAATGTCGGCAACGTCGGCAATACCGATTCCGGCGGAACCTACGATTTTGCTTCGGCGAGGGAAGGCGTTTATTGGATGGTCAAAACCCTCAATAACCGCTATCTCGGTCAATACGAAGGGATAAACGACCTTTCCCGCTGGGGAAACAAGGGTGGGTCCATCTACGCTTCGTCCTCGAAATCCTGGCACACCAACGTCGTCCGTTGTCTTTCGGCCATCAAGGGGCGCTTCGTGGAAGACGATTACCGGTTCCGCCTCACTCCCGAGGAAGCCGTCGAAACCGAGGTCGCCGTGCTCGAATCCGTTTCGAGCGCTTCCGGTTCGGTGCTTTCGGCTTCGTCCGACGTTCGAAAATAATTTCTTTCCCGTTCGAAGAACATGCTTTCCCACGAAACGAAAAATACTCTCGCCAAGATTCTCGTCGTCGCGTGGATCGCGTTTCTTGTGGCGGCGGCCCTCGCGATAGCCAAATCGGCCGTTTCGTTCGATCCGAATGCGTTTTTCGGACTCTCCGGACCAGAGCGTCTTCCCGCCGAAATCATCCGTGAACTCAAGGTGCTCGTTCTCATGCTTTCGGTCAGCATCGTCGGCGGCGTGTCGTTCATCATCAAGGATTTTTACCGGAGCGTGAAGTACGCCAATATCTACGACCGGGCCTATCAGGATTACAAGAACGGCGACATTACCCGCGAAGGCTTCCAAAAGCTCGCGACGGTCGAGATTTACTCGGGAAGATTCAATTACACTTGGGTGTACTGGTTTCTTATCCAACCGCTTCTTTCGAGTACGCTCGGAATCATCGCGTTCTTTATTGCCAGGAGCGGTCTCTGACTGCTTCAGGGGGCGACTATCGAACCAGAAATCACCGTTCGGAGCTTGTACATGTACGCCGTTTTTACGTTCCTTGCCGGTTTTTCCAGCCACAAGTTCATCGCCTGGCTTGATCGGTTGGCCGATAAAATTTTTTCCACCACCCTCCCCGAAGAAAAACTCGAAAAACGCGCCCAAGTCGAAAACGCCGCTTCGATTGACCGTTCGGCCCTAAAAAGCGAAATCCTTTCCCTGACAACCGCGATTCCCGCTCCTTCGACCGCGAATTCCATAAAAATCCCAAAACCCAAAAAAGAGGCGAAAGGCATGAAAAAAATCCGCTAACCCCGTCGAAAAATGTATCCGCTCAAAACGAAAACGAAGTACGATCCTTCGAATCTCGCGTCCAGTTGGACCACTTTTACGACCGTCTATCTCGGAAATTACGTTTCCGGGAATTTTGACGAGGACGTCGGAAGCCACTGTGGCGTCGATATCGTCCCGATGATAAAAAACGATGATGTCTTCGCCGTGCTTGACGGAACGGTCACCCTCTCGGATTTTAAGTCCGCCGACGGCAACGTCGTCGTCATCAGGCACGAAAACGTTCCCGATCCCGAAAACCTTTCGAAAACCACGACCCTCTACAGCGTGTATCTCCATCTTGATTCCCGGTCCGTTTCCTTGGGCGAAGCGGTAAAAGAGGGGCAGATAATCGGCAAGAGCGGAAATACCGGAAATTCCACCGGTGAGCACCTTCATTTTCAAATTGACCGCAAAGACGCCCCGTTCCATCCGTATTGGCCGTTCACCATGGGCGAGGCGAACGAGGCCGGCCTCGGGTTTCTCGAAGCGGTGAACCGTGGTCTCGGAATCGAAAAGGCCCGGAAATATACCGTGAATCCGCTCGTATATTTGGATGCGGTCGAAGCGCTTGGAGAATCCAAGGAACCCCCGGTCGTCGTTCCGGTGGAAAAACCCGCGGAACCCCCGGTCGTTCAAGCTTCCTTCTCGGACGTCCCGACCACGCATCCGCATGCGGAGGCCATCGCTTTCGTCAAAGCTCGGGGAATCGCTTCGGGGGAGGGCGGATTTTTCCGTCCCGAGGCCCCCGTTACTCGCGCCGAACTCTTAAAGATGGCGTTCATCGCTTCCGGAAAAACCCTTTCGGAAACGAAGAGGCCTTCCTTCTCGGACGTTCCTGCGGATTCCTGGTACCTCCCTTACGTCAACACCGCCGTCGGCCTCGGAGCGGTGTCCGGATATTCCGACGGATCTTTCCGCCCGAACCATTCGGTTACCCGCGCCGAAGCCCTGAAAATCGTTCTCGGCATCCTTTCGGTCACTCCGGAATGAGTCGGATTCAAAGCGTATTCGGACGTGGATGTTTCCGCATGGTACGCGCCCCATGCCGCATGGGCCAAGGCTGCCGGAATTTTCGAAGGAGCCAATTTCCGTCCCGATGCGAAGGCGACCCGGGCCGAAATCGCGACCCTCGTATTTGCCGCGATGACGCAATAACCAAAGGAAAACCGCCTATTTGGTCCCCGCGCTCGGAAGGACGATCGAAAATTCCGATCCCCTTCCGATTTCGCTTTCGAGTTCCACCGTTCCCCCGCATCCTTCGGCAATGCGTTTGACGATGGTGAGCCCGAGTCCGGATCCCTCGTGCTCTCGGGTAAGGGGGTTTTCGAGTTGGACGAATTTTTCAAAGATCGTTTCCCGGTCTTCTTTCCGAATCCCCGTTCCGGTATCCCGGACGTAGAGCGATATGCGGTTTTCGGAAATTTTTTTCACTCCGGATCGGACCCATCATCCCGGAGGCGTGAATTTTATGGCGTTTGAGACGAGATTATGGAGCGCGCGGCGGATTTTTTCACGATCGGCAAGGACGTTAAAGGATTCCAAATCCCCCTCGTGAACGACCGGAACCCCCCGTTTCTCGCCGATTTCCGCAAAGTTTCCCACGACTTCCGACACGATGGACGAAGCGTTGAATTTTTCCTTTTTAAAGGGTTCTTCGCCACTTTCTATGCGGGAGAGTTCAAACATATCGGTTACGAGTTCGCTCATGTGGGCCGCCTGTCTGGAAATTTCTTCCGCGCACCTTTTCGCGGTCTGCGGATCTCCGGAAGCGAAGGCGTCTTCCATCATTGAGGCGTATCCGCGGACGATGGTGAGGGGGGTGCGAAGTTCGTGGCTCGCGACGCTGACGAATTCGCTTTTTTTCCGATCGAGTTCCGCCCGGATTTCGAGCGTTTCGCGAAGTTTGCGGTTTGCGATTTCAAGGTCGGTGACGTCGGTGCGCAACGAAACGTATTCAGCAATTCCGCCGTCTTTGTCCAAAATGGGGACGATAACCGTTTTTACCCAATAAGAATCTCCGTTTTTCTTCCGGTTTTGAATGAGTCACCGCCAAATCTTTTTGGAACGTATGGTCTTCCAAAGGTCTTCGAACGTATCGGAAGGGGTGTCGGGATGCCGGACGACGCTGTGCGGGCGTCCGATGAGTTCTTCTTCGGAATACCCCGAGACCCGGCAGAATTGTTCGTTGGCGTAGGTGATGCTTCCGTTCGGATCGGTAACGGAAACCAGGTTGAGGCTGTCGATGACCCGTCGAAGCGCCGAAAACAGATTTTCGCCCGCGTCTTCGCTTGCGCGGCCGTTCGAACGGAGCCATTCGGCAAAGGAAGTGCCGGTTCCTTCCGGGAGGATTTGGGAATGGTTTGGCATGGGCGGTTTGAGAACTTTCCGACAGTATGCCCTTCATTTCGGAGTTTCGCAATTTTCCCCTTTCGCATCCGCGTTTTTCCGCGGAGGAAAAACGAAAACCCGCCGAGAAAAATCGCGGCGGGCATCTCGATGCTTGAAAAACCTATCCTTGGAATCCGGGAGGAAGGTCGAGTCCCATGGACCCCATGATGGTCTTCATCTTTTCCGCGGCGATTTCCTGTGATTTTTTCAATCCCTTGTTGGCGGCCTCGAGAATGGCCTTTTCCAACCGTTTTTGATCGGAGAGAACCGAAGCGTCTTCTATGGCCACGGCCACGCACTTCATTTGCCCGTCGAAGGTCAGCACGACTCCGTCCACTTCGGCTTCGATGTGGGTATTGGAAAGTTCGTTTTGGATTTTTTGGGCTTCCTGCTGGAGCTTGAGCAGTTCTTTGGCTTTGGAATAGTCCATTGCTTGGATTCGGTTACGGATGGTTTTGCCGTTTTTGGCCGCGCCATTATAGGAGGCGCCGCTTTTTTTGCAAACTCTCGGGGAACGTGGTACGATGTTTTTGAAATATCCGTAAAACCAAAACCCATGGGATTCTTCGATTCCGTCATTCCGGCGGATAAGTCCGCCTCCGCAGGGGGGCAGACGTCTTCCGCCGTTGTCGAACCGGTTGCCGCGCCGGCCGTTGCGAACGACGCGGATTTCCTCATCATTGACGAAAGCGTTACCGTCGCCGACGTTCCGGATACCGTTTCGGAGATTTCCGAAACGGATGAACGGGAAATTCTCGTTATGGATGAAGTTCCGGCAACCGCGGAAACCGCGGAAACGGTTGGGGAGGTTGAATCCGTCTCCGAAGTTTCCCCGCTCCTCGATTTTTCTTCCGTTGAAATCGGAGCCGTAACGGAAACCCCGAACGAAACCGCTCCGTCCGTCGCCGAAGTCGAAACGACCGCTCCGGTTTCGGATTCCCTCGACCCAGACCAGATTCTTCTTTCGACCGTCGATCAGCTCAAGAAGGTAGTTTCTTCCAAGGAATCCGCCCGCGATCAGGCAATGTCCGAAAACGAGGCGATTCTTGCCGAACTTGCGGCGGAAGAAGAGGCTTTCAAGGCGAAAAAGGCCGAACTGAAGGCCCGCGCGAGCGAAGCTCAGGGGCGCGCCCGCGAAATCGACGCCTCCGCCGACCGCGCCCGTTCGCTCATTTCGAGTCTCGAATCCCAGCTCGCCCGCGCCGCGTAGTACGGATTCCGGTTTCGAGGGCCGTGGAAACCGGGGTTCCAAAACGGGCCCCGGTTTTCGAAAAAAGGACTCGAAAACCGGAACAATCGGGATAAAATGCCCGAAGAATTCGAAATCCCTTGCCGGAATATCCGATAACGAATCCCCAAACCATGTCCGAAAACGCCACCGCTCCGGTTTCGATGATCGAACAGATATTGGCCCATGCAATCAGCATCAAGGCTTCCGACGTCCACCTTTCCGAAGGGGACTTTGTCGGCTTCCGCGTGCATGGCGAACTCTCCAAATTCGAACAAGGAGGAAAACTTACCCGGGAAATCGCCATGAAGCTCTGCGGCGAACTGCTTTTAGGGGATAGGCCGAAGATTGACGAATTTCTCGCCAAGCGCGATACTGACTTCGCGTACATTTCCGCCGATGGGACGCCGTTTCGCGTAAACGGATTTTTCAAGCTCGCAAAAATGGGATTCGTTCTTCGTCGCATCGAACGCGAAGCCAAGCGGATGGAAGATCTCGGACTTCCGGAGGGCGTAAAAAAAATCCTTACCGCCAAGCAGGGCCTTTTTCTCATTACCGGACCGACCGGTTCGGGAAAATCGACCACCATGGTTTCGATTATCGACCGCATTAACGAAACCCGGAACGAACACATCATTACCATCGAAGACCCGGTCGAATTCATTTTCCAGGACAAATCGTCCATCTTTTCCCAGCGCGAGGTCGGACGCGATACCGATTCGTTCGTCGCCGCAATCCGCGCGGCCATGCGCGAAGATCCGGATATCGTCATGGTTGGCGAAATGCGCGACAAGGAAACCGTCGAAGCCGCTCTGAACCTCGCCGAAACCGGCCACCTCGTATTTTCGACGCTCCATACTTCGGGATCGGTTCAGACCATTAACCGCTTGGTTCAGTTTTTCCATCCCGACATCCAAAACCAGGTCCGCGTCCGCATTGGCGACTCGCTTCTCGGAGTTCTCTCGCAACGCCTCATTCCCCGTGCCGACGGAGCGGGCCGCGTGGCCATCCACGAAATCATGTACGTAACGCCCGCCATCAAGAACCTCATCAAATCGGGCGATTTGGTACAAATCAACAACAATATCGAACTCGGTACGCAGGACGGCATGATTTCCATGAAGAATTCGGCGTTGAAGCTCGTCGAAAAGGGCATCGCCCGCGAAGAAGATTTCATGGGATACTTCACTAACGACGACTAACATGGCGATTTCGAAACGCATCGTCGCGGCAGTTGCCGGAGCTCTGGCCGCCGTTTCCCTCGTTCCGGCAAACGCGGCCGTTGACAATTTGGGAACGCTCGCAAGGGACGTGGCTTCGGTTTCGGCCGGAACCGCGCGCGGCAGTTCGATAGAAGAAAAAGCGAACTATGCCGGACTTTCGGTAATTCGAAGCGTGAAGGTCGTCGTTTCGTCGGTGGCGGTTCTCTATCTCGTATATGCCGGCATCATGATGGTGGTGGCGAACGGCGCGGAAGAGTCGCTCGTGAAAAACAAGCGGCAAATCATGTACGCGCTCGTGGCCTTCCTCTTCATCAACATTCCCGGGCAGATGTTTTCGCTTTTCTGACCGAAGTCCGCCGTCGATATAACGACCGGAAATACCAATCCTTCGTACCTTTCGGTTCAGACGACGGGAAGCAATATCTTCGTTAATTTCACCAATTGGGACGGAACGGTCGAAGGCGGAGTGCTCATGTTCGTCCGCATAGCGGTCGTGGGAGCCGCGATATTCCTTTTCGTCATGGCCGGACTCAAGCTCATTGCCTCCGGAGGCAATGACGAAGCCGTCAAGGAGGCCAAAGGACGCATTCTTTACGGCGTTCTCTGACTCATATTTTTGGGCGTCATCGAAGCTTGGATCCAAGTGGCTTACTCCGGCGACGTTCCACGGGGACAGGGCATATTCGCCCAGCTTTCCAACCTCGCGCTCTTCTTCGCGGGTCCGGCAGCGATATTCTTCCTCATCCTCGGCGCGTACTATTACATCACTTCCGCTGGCGACGAAGAAAAGGCGAAGAAAGGAAAAAGCATCGTCGTCAACACCTTCATCGCTACCATTATCCTCCTCGCGAGCTACGCCTTCTTGAAGGATCTCGCGGATTTCCGTTTGTAATATGAAAATTTTTCGCCTCCTTTTTCTTTCGGCCTCCATTTTTTCCGCCGCCTCCTTCGTTCCGGTTCATGCCGCCGAATATTGTCCGGAGGATGGGGGGGATTGTTATGAAGTCGAGGAACTTTCCGACGTCGCTTCCGAAAGTTCGGGACAATCCGCTTTGACATGAGACGCTTCCGCTTCCGAAAAAAAAGCCGAAGGCGAAGGCTCTTTCGTCTACGTTACGGAAAAAATTCCGGGAGCGAATTGCAGCGTTCATAAAACTGGGGACAATACCAAACGCCTCTACAAGTGCACTGTCGGCGAAGGTTTCAGTACGATAACGGGAATGCTCGGTTCGCTCATCAAGTACGCCACCTACCTCACGGGACTCATCGGCGTGCTCATGATCGTGCTTTCGGGAATCCAATATTCGCTCTCCGGAGGAGGGGAGGACGCGAAGAAGGCCAAGGGCCGGGTCATTCAACTGGTAGCGGGCTTGGTACTCCTCTTCCTTACGGGAATGGTGCTCAACACGGTGGCTCCTTGGGTATATAAGTAATAAACGATATATTTAGTCAAATTTCCGGTTTCTTCTCTTAACAATGAGGAAGCCGGGATTTTATTTTTCGCTCTTGCATTTTCTTTTTTTCTTCGATAATGCATGTTTGCAAAACCCAAAAAATCTCGTATAAATAATTTATACGAGCAAGGCTCAGAAAACAAATACCAATGCGGAAAACCCGCGATTCCTCCTTAGGGTATTTCACATAACTGGGCTTTTTATGAACCTTCGTACTTTTCGGGCTCTCCGTAAGCGCGTCGCTGAAACGGCATTGATCGCGCTTCTCGCGCAAATCGCGCTTCCGGGGCTCGCGTTCGCGGCTCCACCGACCTTCACTGCCACCGAGGCCGTTGCGAACGCCCTTGCCATCGAGCAGGTCGAGACGCTCGACGTTCCCCGCGTGCTTGAGGTGGGCGACAGCGTTTCGCTCACGGTTTCCGGCACCGTGCTCACGCAGAATTTCCAGGTGAGCCATGCGGCCACCATGAACGCTTTGGCCGCTTTTGCGAGCGCGTTGCCGAACGTTTCGGCGACGTTCGATTCGACGAACAACCGTCTCGTTTTCAATATCTCCACGACGAACCCGACTCCGGTTTCCATCGAGATATCGAAATCCCCGATTTCCGGAACCAATGCCGTCGCGAACGTCGTCGCCATCGCACAGGTAGTGAGGATCGACGTTCCGCAGACGCTCATTCCCGGAGACGTCGTTTCGATTACCGTCGCCGGTTCCGGAGTGTCGGTACCGTTTTCCGGCACCGATTCCGCCACGCTCTCGGGGTTTGCCGCCGCGATCGATTCGCTTGCCGAAGTTTCGGCCGAACTTTCCGGACGTTCCATTGCCGTGACCGCTTCGGTTCCGGGTTCGGCGTTCGGAATTTCCAATTTGAGCGTCGTCTCAAGCGACGTGGCGGTCAATCCGGTCGTCGCGAACGTCGTTCCGGTCGCGCAGGTAGAACGGGTTACGCTGAACCGCCCGCTCTACTCCGGCGACGTCGTCGCGGTTTCGCTCTCGGGCGTAAACCTTTCGCAAGCGTTTTCGGGAGACACGACCACTACCATGACGCTTCTCGCTTCGCAAATCGAGGCGCTTTCGTTCGCGGACGGATCGTATTCGGCCGGAGATTTGACCATTACCGCTTCGGTTCCAGGCGCAGCGTTTTCGATTTCGCCGCTCACGGTTTCGGGTTCGGCGCTTGCGAGCGTGAACGTCACTCCGAACAACGTTGCCGTCGCCCAAGTTGACGCGGTTGTCCTTCCCCGGCAAACCGTCGAGGGCGACTCCGTCCGCCTCCGAATAAATTCGACCGACGTGGTCGAAACGTTCTCGATTTCCCATGCCGATACCATGAGCGGACTCGTCGCGGCGATTTCGGCTTTACCGAATCTCACGGCGTCCTATAACTCCGGCCTCGACGTCGTTACCGTCGAATCGACCGTTCCGGGGACTCCGTTTACCCTCGATTCCGCCGTGATTACGACGGCGCTTTCCTCGACGAACGTAGTTGCCAACGTTCCGGCGGTCGCCCAAGTTTCTTCGCTGTCGTTCTCCCGCGATTTCGCTTCGGGCGACGAACTCTCGGTCGTCATCAACGGAAATACCGTAACTTCTTCGTTTACGGGAACCCATGCCGACATGGTTGAAGACGTCCGTGCCCAAATCGACGCCATGCCCAACGTCGATGCGCTCGCTTCTTCCGTTACCCGCATTTTCACGGTTTCTTCGAGCCTTCCGTGAATGCCTTTCTCGCTCTCGTCGGCAACCCTTCGAAACACCATCGCCCCGGTCGTCCTTCAAAATAACGTCCAGGCCGTCCGTCAGACGAGCGTTTTCGAAATTGCCCCCACGCTCGTAACCGGAGATACGGTTTCCATCGAAATCGGTTCCGGTTCGGTTTCCCAGGCGTTCCTCACGACCGATTCCGACACGGTTGACGCCTTCGTCGCACAACTCGATCTTTTATCGATGTTTTCGGCGACCTACGATTCTGGAACCCGTTCGGTTACTCTCGTTTCCGAAAACGCGGGAGAAAGCTTTTCGGTAGGGAAACTCTCCGTTTCTCCCGCTTCCGCTGCCGGAACGAACCTTACTCCCGCTTCCGCCGAAGCCCGGGCTTCCGTGACCGTGACGGTCGATTCGGTTCCCACGGTTCCCATGGCGCTCGTGCTCGGGGCTTGTACCGTCACCGTTTCCGGAGGGCTGACTATCGACGCTTCTTCGTCGGATTGTTCCGACGGTGCGGCCGAAATCGACCCGACCGGCATTTCTTCGACGGATACCTTCGCCCAACTGCTTCGCGGAATTTCGGGATACTCGTATTCCGGCGGAACCGTGCTTTCGGTTTCCGGCAGCGGTTCCAATATCGTTCTTACCCGCGCGACCGCGCAAGTGGGAACCGACCAGATTCCCGCTTCGTCCGAAAACCTCGACCTTTCGCCAAACGCCGATTTCTCGTTCTCGCACTCCCCGATTTCCGAGGCCGTCGCGCAAGTCGATTCGGTCACGCTTCCCCGCGCGCTCGTTGCGGGCGATGCGCTCAGCCTTACCTTGAGCGGCGTAACCTTCGTGCAGAACGTCGGCGCGACTCCCGCTACCGATTTCGCGAATTTCGTTTCCAATCTCGACGCGCTCTCCGACTACGCCGTTTCCGGCGATTACGGCACGCGCACGATTACCGTGACTTCGGAAAATCCGGGCGAAAGCTTCGGGGGACTTCAGGCCTCGGTTTCGCATTCGTCCAATTCTCGAACCGTCGTTTCGGCGGTCGGGGCGGTCGCCCAGCGCGATTCATTCACGCTTCCCCACGCGCCGATTGCCGGAGAAACCATTACCGTCACCGTAAACGGAACGCCCTATTCGCAGGTCTTCGACACCGATTCCGCCACCACGCTGAACGGACTTGTTTCGACCCTTACCATCGGAGGCGTCGTGAACGCGAGCCTTACGGGTTCGACGACCGTCATTCTCGAAGCCGCCAATGCCGGAACCCCGTTCACGGTCGGAGGAGTTCAAGTCCTCTCGAATACCGCGCCGGTCCAGGTAACGGCCAACGTCGTTGCCGGTGCGCAAAAAGACACCCTTACCGTTCCGTTCGTTCCGGTAGCGGGCGATACGCTCGCCATTGCCGTCGGAACCGGTTCGGCCACCCAGACTTTCGCCACCGATGCCGATACGACCCTTTCGCTCTTGAATACGGCCGTTGACGCTTTTGGAATCGTCGCGTCTTCGGTCGATCTTTCCGCTCGGACTTTCACGTTCGAATCCAAAACTCCGGGAACGGCCTTTTCCGCAAGCCTTTCGGCATCGGGAACGGTGGTAAATTCGACCAACGTCGTCGCGAACGAAATCGACATCGCTCAAATAGAGGCGCTTTCGATTTCGCGTTCGTTCGGTGCGGGTGATTCGCTCTCCATCTCGGTGGACGGAAGTGGAACGACCATCGGATTCGATACCGATACCGCGACGACCGTCGCGAACCTCGCGGCATGGATCGATTCGCTCCCGAGCGTTTCGGCGATTGTCTGAGGCAGCGAAGGCAACTTTATCGTCACGATTACGGCCGAAGTTCCGGGAACGCCGTTCGTTCCGGCTTCGCTCACGGTCAATTCGACCCTCGCTTCGACCAACGTCGTCGCGAACGTCGTCGCCGTCGCGCAAGTGGACGAAGTGACCGTTCCCCGCGATTTGGTCGCAGGCGATACTCTCTCGCTCACGCTCTCCGGTTCGGCCCCTATCTCGGTTACCTATTCCGGTTCCGAAGCCGACACGTTGAGCGCCCTTGCGGCCCAAATCGACGCGCTTTCCGGGGTTTCGGCGACGGTATCGGGCAAAACCGTGACCGTCACGGCTGAAATCGCGGGCGTTCCGTTCGACCTCTCGCCGCTCTCGCTCTCGGGCGACGTTCCGACGACCGTTACTCAAAATAACGTCGTCGCCGTCGCGCAGGTGGACGAAGTGACCCTTCCGGCGCTCGTTTCCGGTGATGAAATATCGGCGACGCTCAACGGGCATTCCGTTTCGGTTTCGTATGCCGGATCGGAATCCGCTACGCTTTCGGCTTTCGCTTCGGCCCTCTCCGCATCGGGAACCGTTTCCGCTTCGGCTTCGGGTTCGACCATCGTCGTTACCGCCGCCGTCGCCGGAACCCCGTTCGTTTTGGGAACCGTTTCCATCGTCAACGAAGCCTTCGCGCTCGTAAACGTTACCTACGTTCCTCCCGTGGCCCAAGTCGCCGAATTCGACGTCGGTTCCGCCACGGAAGGATGGACCTTCACTGCGACCGTCAATGGCGTGAACTACGCCTATCTCTCGGGTTCTGGCGATACGAACGAATCGATCGAATCGGCCCTTGCCGCGATGATCGCTTCCGATACCGGGGCGGTCCTCGTATCGACCGGTGCCTCTTCGTTTACCCTTACTGCCGCCGTCGCGGGTATTCCGTTCACGTTCTCCGCATCGGCCGCCGACGTTACCGCCCCGGTCGTATCGACTCCGGTATCGGTTGCCCAAACCCTCAAATCGGGCGATACTTCGACTTCGACCGTTGCTTCGAGCGAAGACGGAACCATCTACGCCGTCGCGTCTGGGACCGTCGTCTCGACTCCTTCCGACATTACCTCGGCCATGGTTGCGGGCGAAGCCTTCGTCGTTTCGAGCGCGGTGAAAAACGTCGAATACGTCGTGACCATCCCCGTGGGAATCGTTGACGGGCCGTATGATTTCGTTGCCGTGGACGCTTCCGGAAACGTTTCCGGAGCCATGCTCGGGTGGCTCGCGGTTGACAATACTCCGCCGCTTCTCGTTATTTCAACCCCTTCCGGACAAACCGTCCACGCCGTTTCGATGACGGTTACCGGAGCCACCGAACCGAACGCGACGTTGACGGTTGCCGGATCGGCGAACCTCTCGGTTCCTGCGGACGCTTCCGGAAACTTCTCGGTTGATCTTCCGCTTGCGGCCGACAGCTTCAACGAATTCTTCTTCTCGCTTTCCGACCTTGCCGGAAACGTGACCGAACGCATCTTTACCGTTACCGAAGACGGAATCGGACCGGCCGTAACGCTTGGCGTTTCGGGAACTTCTTACGCTTCCGGAGCGACCTTCGCGTTCACCGGGCAAACCGAGCCGAACCTCTCCGTTTCGGTCGTAGAACTTTCTTCCGGAACCGTGGCTTCCTCGGTTTCCGATGGTTCGGGCGACTTCAATTTTGCCGCCTTGCCGCTTCGCCTCGATTCGCTGAACGACTTTACGGTCGTCGTTACCGACCTCGCCGGAAATGCCGGAACCGGAACGTTCTCGGTCGTTCAGGATAACATTGACCCCGTGGTCGTGCTCGACGCGCTTCCAGTGATCGTCGATGCCGATCAGATCGACGTCTCGGGCGTTACCGATTCCGACATCGCGGTTTCGGTAACCGACGGAACCTCCACTTATTCGACCGTTTCGAGTTCGAGCGGAACCTTCTCGGTCACCGCCGCGCTCACGCAGAACGCTTCCAACGTTTTCAGCATCACCGCCACCGACCTTTCTGGTCGAACGTGAACCGCTTCGGCAACGGTCGTCGAAGATTCGGTCGCGAACGCCCTCGTGATTTCGACTCTTCCCGCGACGCTCAACGCCGACTCGGTCGCCCTTACCGGTTCGACCAAGCCGAACTCCGCCCTTACCGTTGTCTGAGGCGCGGCGACCCTTACCGGAAGTGCCGACGTAGCCGGACTTTGGGGATTCTCGGTGGACCTCAACCAGAACGCGACCAACGTTCTCGAAGTCGAATCGACCGACCTTCTCGGAAATGTCGCGACCGGATCGGTCACCTTCGTGGAAGACTCCGTCGCGCCCGTCGTGATGCTCTCGACCGTCGATCACGCGACCTATTCGCTCTCGGTCACCGTCGCCGGAACCACCGAACCGTTCGCCACCGTGACGATTGTGGGAGGATCGGGTTCGGTTACGACCGTGGCCGATTCGTCCGGAAATTTCTCCGCCTTGGTTGACCTCGTAGCTGACAACGCGAACGCGCTCGTCGTCACCGCGACTGACGCGGCCGGAAATTTCGGTTCAGCGAACGTGACCGTTACCCATGATTCGGTCGTTGTATCGCTCTCGCTCGACCAATCGGGAACCGTAACGACCAATCAGCCGACCTTTGCCATAACCGGAACTTCCAAACCCGGAGCGTCCTTCCAGATTACCGGAGGCGCTTCCGTTTCGAGCGGAACCGTCGATGGAAGCGGAGCCCTTTCCTCAACCGTCGCGCTCACGGCGAACGCTTCGAACGCGCTCCTCGTGACCGTTACCGACCAGACCCTCGCTACCGCGATCGGAACCGTCACCGTCGTTCATGACGACGTGGCTCCAACCATTTCGTTCGGCAGTTATCCGACCCTTACCAACCAACTTTCGCTTACGGTTACCGGTTCCACCGATCCTCTCTCGGATATCGTCGCTACCGACCTTTCCGGAGCGACGTTCTCCGGCTCCTCGGACGCTTTCGGAGATTTCTCGATGACGTTGCCGCTCGCGGTCAATTCGAACAACGCCTTCTCGTTCTCGGTGACCGACGCGGCCGGAAACGTGGGAACGGGCTCGGTCTTCGGAATCATCCAAGATTCGAACGCTCCCGTCCAATCCGGACTTTCGTTCGCTTCCTCGATCGTCTCGGGGGTCGTTCTCTCGACGTACTCGCTTTCGACCGACGAATCTTCGCTCGCGACCGTATTCATAGGAACCGCCTCGAACGTCGCGTTGAGCCTCGTGTGGAGCGGTTCGACCCTTGGATTTTCGCATAGCGGAACCGTTGTCGGACTCTCGCAAGGAACCACCTATTACGCGTATTCCACCGCGATTGATGGAGCCGGAAACGTTTCGCAGACCCCGGTCATGTCGTTTATTACCGCTACCGATTCTTCGTCGGGCGGAGGAACCGGAGGCGGTTCGTCCAGCGGAGGTTCTTCCGGAGGCGGAGGTGGATGGGGCGGCGGAGGGGGAGGTTCTTCCTCGACCTCGAACGTCTATACCCAAACTTCCACTGGCACGACTTCATCCACGACGTCTACCGGAAGCACGGTTCCGACCACTTCCACCGGAACGGTTTCCGGACAAACGGGGGATGCTGCCGTGGAATCCGATTCGCAGACCCCGGCTTCCAAACCGACGGCTCCTGCGAAACCCGTTTCGCAGGCCAAGCCCGCCGGACAAGATCCCCAAGCTTCTTCCGCGACGCTTCCGCGCAAAAACGATGCCTCCACGACGATGGTTGACGTATCGCTCATTCCGGGATTCGTTACGCAAAAATACGTCAACGTCGCACATACCGCGGTTGTTCGCAGTGCGCCGAACCACGTTTCGAAGGCCGTCACCTACCTTCCGCGCAATTATCCGGTCACCGTTCTTGAATACGGCAAAAACTGGAGCAAAGTCACCTATGACAACGGCGTTGTCGGATACGTTCGCTCGGTATTCCTCCGTGACGGAACCGCTCGTGACCGTAACCGCACCGACCCGTACCTCTTCGTTTCGGCGCTTACCGAAGACCGGCTCGTTGACCGTCGTCAAATCAAGGTTGCGCATTCCATCTTCCTGCGTTCAAAGCCAGACATCGGTTCGAAAATCAGCGGATGGCTCTATGGCGGCGACATAATTTTCATTCTCGACCAGGTAGGGGAATGGTCGGAAATCCGCACGCCTTCGGGAATCGGATTCGTAAAGACGAAATTCCTTACGAAATAGGACGATTTGCATTTCTTTGGGAGTGGGGTAATTTCGGTCGGTATTTCTTGAATTCGTCCGTAATGACCCCCGTTCTCACGCCCATCCGCCCCGGCGCTTACGCCGTCGTAGAGCTTCTTGACGGGCGCATCGTGTTGACGAAGAAATCCCGATGACCCTACGTTGGGAAATTTGATCTTCCCGGCGGGGGCATCGACCATGGCGAAGATCATCGTCACGCGGTCATCCGCGAATTGTCCGAAGAAATCGGGCTCGTCGCGAAATCCCCGAAACTCCTCGACGTATTCCATTCGGTCGTCGAATTCGATCGTGATGGCGAACGGTACCGGAACCACCTTCTCGGAATCGTGTTCATGGTTGACGGCATTCATGAAGAAGACTTGGTCGAAGACCTTCGCGACGGAGAGGACGACGTTGCCGAAATACTCATCGTTTCGCTTCGCGAGGCATTCGAACTTGATTTGACGCCCATCGCGAAACAAGCCCTCCTCAAGTATTCGCTTTCATAAAAATTCCCCCACGGCTTCGTGGGGGAATTTTCGTCGCAAGTTTGACTTATTGCGAATCGGAACGTTCGGCGGCGTATTCCGAAGCCGTTTTTGCGGCCTTGCACGTTTTTGCGGAATCCTTGTAGGCCTTCCATGCGGCAACGCGCTCTTTGAGCGAAGTCTTTTTCGCGTCTTTTACGGCCTTCATATAGGCTTTGTGCGCCGAATTCACGGCCTTTTGGATCGATTTCTTATCGGAATTCGACCAAGCTCCCAAAAGCGCGGTTTTGCGCGCTTGGAGCGCGGATTTTAGTGCGGCCTGTTCCTTTTCGAACGCGGCGATAAGTGCCGTTTCCCGGGTTTCCACGAGCGGTTTCACGCAGGCGAAATCTCGATTTCCCTGAGTGGGGGCGGTCGTTCCGGTGGAAGTGGAACCGGTGGAAGTCGATCCCGTGGCGGTCGTTCCGGTGGAAGTGGAACCGGTAGAGGTTTCCGACCCCGTCGAAGTGGAACCGGTGGAAACGGTTCCCGACGAAGTCGTCGAGGATGTTTCGTCGGCGCTCGCTCCGAGTGAGGCTCCGAGGCTGACGGCCACGGCAAACGCCGAGGCTAGGAGAATTTTTTTCGCATCCATAATTCTTATGGTGAGAAATAAAGCTTCGCCGTATTCTAGTTCGCGTTTCTCCTAATTCAATATCCGGCACGTGAAGAATGGGTGAAAAATCCCACGCGCTTTATGGGTGGATTTTTCGCGTTTTTCCCATAAGATTCCCCGCGTTGCCGGAAGAAAGCCCCGTTTCACTTGAAATCGAAACCATGATCTATCTCACCCAAGAAGAACGCGACCGAATCGTTCAAACGCTTTTGCCGAACGTAACGCTCACGCGTAACGACCTCGAAGCCAAATTTCCGCCCCGAAAGGAATCGGTCGTCACCCGTTTCGCTCCGAGTCCGACCGGATACCTCCACGTCGGCGGCATCTATATGTCGATGATTTGCGAACGCATAGCCCACCAGGCGGGCGGAACGTTCTTTTTACGCATCGAAGACACCGACGACAAGCGCGAAATCGACGACGGCGTCTGAACCATCGTCCGCGGAATGAAAAAGTTCGATCTCCGCGTTGACGAGGGGCCCATCGGTCCGAATTTTTCGGACGTGGGGAATTACGGCCCATACGCCCAATCCGACCGCGTGGAGTTCTACCACGTGTTCGTGAAGGAACTCTTGAAGAAGGGCGTCGCCTACCCGTGCTTCATGACCGAAGAAGAACTCGAAGCCGTCCGCACTGAGCAAACCGCCATGAAGCTCGTGCCGGGAGTGTACGGCGCGTTCGCCAAATGGCGCGACGCCGACGCGGCCGAAATCGAAAAGGCCATTGCCGAAAACCGTCCCCGCGTCATCCGCTTCCGCGCCCCGGTCGGACTCCGCGCCCGTCGCACCGTTTTTGACGAACTGCGCGGCAATATGGAAATGGACGACAACTACCTCGACGTCGTGCTTCTTAAGAAAAACGGCGTGCCGACCTACCACTTCGCGCACGCGGTGGACGATTACCTCATGCGCACCACCCACGTCATCCGCGCCGAAGAATGGCTTCCTTCGATGCCGCTCCACTTCCAGCTTTTCGAAGCCATCGGGGTGGAACGCCCGAAATACGTGCATTGCGCGGCGCTTCTCAAGATCGACGGCGGAAATAAGCGCAAGCTCTCCAAGCGGAAAGATCCGGAGGCTAACGTCGAATTTTTCTTTGAGCAGGGGTATCTGAAAGAATCGCTCATCGACTATCTCGCCAACATCGCCGATTCCGGATATGAAGCGTGGAAGGCGGCGAATCCGGAAAAATCGTTTTTCGACTACGAACTCCAAATCGAACGCTTTCCGAAGGCGGGCGCGCTTTTCGACATGGGCAAACTCGATTCGATCAACAAGGAACGTCTCTCCGCCATGGGGAAGGAAGATTTCGCCGCTCTCTGCCTTGACTGGGCGAAAACCTACGACCGAGATTTGGCCGCGCTCATGGAAAAATACCCGGACCTCGCGTTTCGGGCGCTCAATATCGAACGCCTTTCGGAAAAAGATCCGAAGCGGTTCTCGAAGATTTCCGACATCCGTGCACAACTTTCGCTCTTTTTTCCGGAAACGTTTGAAGAACTGAGGAAAAACGCTCCGGCATGGCCGGAAAACGTCCCGGCGGACGTTCGCGCGAAGTTCCTCTCGGCATATGCGGAAGCCTATGATCCGACCATGGACAAGGACGCGTGGTTCGCCCATTTGAAAGAATTCGGCAAACCGTTCGGCTTCGCGGCGACGGGAGATGAATTTAAGGCGGGCGGATATATCGGCCGCGTGGGCGATTTGGCCATGATTCTCCGCATCGCGCTCTGTGCTTCGAAATCGACGCCCGATCTCTATGAGACCTTGCTTGCGCTTGGGGTGGGGGAGGTAGGGAGGAGGTTGGCGATGTAGCGTTATATTTCGTCTTCCGTAATCGCAAGATCATAATTGAATGACCCGCAGATGGTAATTATCGTGATTTTTCCTTCGTATCCAGCTTCGCGAAGCTTTAGGGCAATGGCATTCGGCGTTGCGCCGGTCGTAAAACTGTCGTCGAGAATGAGGACGTGTTTATAAAACGAGAGTTCCTTCGGAATATCGACTTGTAGGCTGAGAAAAGCGTTGCGAACCCTTTGTTCGCGCTCCCGAATGTCTTTTTGCGGTTGGAGGACTTTGCCAAGAGGAGGGATTTTCTCCGCCCTGATTTTTGGAATTTTGAGTGATAATTCGCTTTCGAGTAAGTCACGGAATTGAACGGTTCGATTATTGGTTGGAGGGGTGAATACGACGCAATCGACCCTCGCATCCGTAGCGTATCTTCGAATCCGGTCGGATTGGTTTTTTATGGCACGTTCGAGAAACGGGCGGTTATTGAGTTTTCCATAGTAGAGTTCGATGGCCGTTCGGGTACGTCCGAATCCGTTTTCCAACACCGATGGCATGGCGAAGAAAAAATGATCGAAACCGATATCCGTGAGTCCTTTGAGGTTCGCGCGAGCCGATTCTGATCCGTCGAGAAAGCCGTTTTTCTTCCTTCGGTATTCTATGCTTCCGATAATTTCGAGATATTCCAAAGCCTTTTCTATGATCCGCTCGGAAAAATCGTGTTTAGGATCGCTGCACCAAGCAAGAAATGCCACGAATCCCGTAAGCACGGTATCGTCGGGTGCGATATACATGCAGTAGTTCTCGAACGTTTCATTTAGTCCGTCTTCGCTCAATGCTTCGCCGTACTGTTCTTTGAGGGCGGAAAGAATCTCATCTTTTAGAATTCGTATCTGGTCCGAGTTCCAAATCCTCCTTCCGTTATCGAAGTTTGCGCCGACGTAGAGGTTTTCATGAAGAAAATACCGTGTAGCTTTGCCGTTTCCCAAGATGCGTATTTTTTGAATGGAGAGAAGGGATTTCAGATGGCGAAACGCGGATACCCGACTCATGGAAAGTTTTTTCGCAATTTGTGGCGAGGAAATGCCGGGCAGGGCTTTTACGAGTTCGAAAACCCTTTCTTCCATGAGGTTTTTTTGATTCATTTGAGTTTCAATGTAACCGAATTGAGTTTCAATGTAACCGAATTATATAAAAGAAGACGAAGGATGCAAAGATTTTCGGTTGTCCCGATGAAATTATTCGCATACAATGCCAACGTTTTTCTAACCATCTGGCACATGGCATTCGAATGATTTACTCGGAAATATGCGCTTTCGAAGACATTGCGGTTCGAATTGAAACCCGTAGGAAGAACGCTTGATAATCTGCGTACTCAAGCCGGATATGATCCGGAAATTGGCACCTTCTTAAAAGATCAGGAAATTGAAGACGCATACCGGTCTCTTAAACCCGTATTGGATGCCTTGCATGAGCGATTCATTTCCGAGAGCCTACAATCCGATGCCGTTCGAGAAATCGACGTTTCGGATTTTTTTCTGACCTATTCCGTTAGGAAGAAAAATCCGAATTCAGAAAAGGAGCTTGAACAAATCGCTAAAAGATTGCGCTCGGAAATAGGGAAAAGTTTCGAATTTACGGCAGAAAGTTGGAAAAGTTGTGAATTCGGCGCCGATGGAAAACCCATCTTTACGGAGAAGGGATATAAGATTCTCACGGAATCAAATGTTTTAAAATATATTGGCTTGCATGCAGAGGATTTTTCTTCCATCCAATCAGTGGAGGATATTGAAAAATCGCTTAAATCTTTTGATAGATTTTTCACGTATTTCTCTTGATTTAATACGAATCGAGAAAATTATTATGAATCGGCCAAAGAAGCAAAAACCTCGGTTGCAACTCGCATAGTTCACGAGAATCTTCCAAAATTTTGCGATAACTTGATTGTCTTTAACGAAAGGGCCGAAGAATACCTCAATGCTTACGCAATCCTTCTTGCGAAAGGAAATGCGCTTAAAACCAAAGACGGAACGGATTTGAGTCCCATCGACTGATCGTTTCTTCAAATTGAACGTTTTGGCAAACATCTCTCGCAAGAAGGGATTAATGCTTATAACGCAATTATCGCGAACGCGAATTTTGTGATTAATCTTTATAACCAAACAAAATCCAAAGAGCCGAATTTTAAGCGCCTTCCATTATTTAAAATACTGTATAAGCAAATCGGTTCCGGAAGACAATCCGGTTTTATTTATGTGGCAACTCACGAAAAGGCATCCGATGCTGAAGCGGCTCGTAAAAATAATGAGCCGGAAGCTCTTTCCGTAGAGGAAATTATTTCCCAAGTTTCTCAAGCAGGGGCAAGATTCTTTCAATCGAACGAATCCGAAGAAATCGACACGGTTCCGGATTTGCTCAATTATTTAGAAAACCGAAACGATTACCTTGGAATCTACTGGTCGAGAGCAGCGGTAAATACGATTTCTTCGATGTATTTCGCGAATTGGCACGAACTTTCCGACCGATTAAAGACCGGGAGGATTTTTTCGAAAAACAAAGAGGGTGGCGTTATTATTCCTGATGCGGTGGAACTTGCTGGAATTTTCGAAATTATTGATAACGAACCGCCTGCCGACTGGAAAACCCCCGGAATATTCTTTAAAGAAGGGCTTACGAAATCGCTGGACGCATCAAATGAAGAAAATCGTGCGGAAAACATAATTCGCGCAGAACGGCATAAAATCATAAATAGCGCCGCAAAGCCTTCGGTAGCGCTTTTAAAAATGATATTTCTTGATATCGGTACGCATGTCGAATGTTTTTTCAAGCAAGAAAATGGCGTTTTGAATCTTGAAGAATATTCGAGCGATCAAGCGAAAACGCGTATTAAATCCTGGCTCGACACTTCCATTAAGGTGTGTCAAATGCTGAAATATTTCCTCGTTCGGGAATCGAAAGCGAAAGGGTCTCCCATGGATGCTACTTTAGGAAACGCCCTGGGAATTATTTTAATGGATCGCGAACATGGTTTTGATCGGAATTGGTTTGATTGGTACGATGCCGTTAGAAATTTCGTTACGAAAAAGCCTCAAGACGGCGTGAAGGCAAACAAATTGAAATTAAACTTTTCCAACAGCACGCTTGCGGCATGATGGGACGTAAATAAGGAGCCGGACAATTTCTGCGTAATTCTACAGGATTCCGAGGAACGGAAATATTTGGCGATTATTTCCAAAAGCGATGCTAAAAAAGGGTACAATAAAATTTTTGAGCGCTCTGAAACGAACGGCCTTTTCAAGCCTGACGGTTCCGGCTGGAAGAAAATGGAATATAAGCTTTTGCCCACCCCCCACTTACAACTTCCAAGATGCCTTCTTCCGGGGAAGGATAGGAAAAAATACGGTGCTACTGACGAAATTCTTTCCGTATATGATTCCGGCGCATTCAAAAAGTCCGGGGCAGTCTTTTCAAAGGAAAGCCTTAGTGCCATCATTGATTTTTACAAATCCGCGCTTTCCAAATACGAAGATTGGAAATGTTTCGACTTTCACTTTAAGAATACCGCTGATTACGAAGACATAAGCCAGTTTTACCAAGACGTTGAAATTCAGGGCTACCGAATCGATTTTCATTCGATAAACAAATCCGAGCTCGACTTGTTAGTGGAAAGTGGAAAGGTGCATCTTTTTGAAATTCGAAATCAGGACTCTAATTCTGGAAAATCCGAAACCCATCGAAACAATCTCCATACGACGTACTGGAATTCGCTATTCCAAAATATCGCCAATCGTCCAAAACTTAATGGCGAAGCGGAGATTTTTTTCAGAAAAGCCCTTCCAGAAGGAAAACTTCAAAAAATCTTAGATAAATCCGGCAAGGAGGTTGTAAAAAATTTCCGCTTTTCTCGCGAGAAGTTCGCATTCCATGTCCCCATTACCCTAAATTTCTGCAGAAAGGATGAAAAAATAAATAGTGCGGTTCGGGAATATGTCGCATCGAACTATTCCGATATGAAGATTATCGGCATTGACCGGGGAGAAAAACATCTTGCGTACTACTCGGTGGTGGACTTGAATGGAAATGTGGTGGAACAGGGGAGTCTTAACGTCCTCGAAAGGCACGACTACGGAACGAAACTCGATGAACGCGCCAAGGAGCGTGCCGCTGCGCGGCAGGATTGGCAAACTATCGGTTCAATAAAAGAATTGAAAGAAGGCTATATTTCTCAAGCAGTTCGCAAAATCGCCGATCTTGCGATTCGACATAATGCGCTTATTGTCTTGGAAGATTTGAATACTGGCTTCAAGCGGGGCCGACAGAAAATTGAAAAATCCGTATACCAAAAATTTGAATTGGCGCTTGCGAAGAAGTTGAACTTTCTCGTGGATAAAAATGTAAAATCCGGGGAATATCTTTCCGTAACGGATGCTCTCCAACTTACTCCACCCGTAGCCAACTACGGAGACATAGAAGCGAAAAAGCAAGTGGGAATCATACTTTATACGCGGGCAAACTACACTTCACAAACCGATCCGGTAACCGGATGGAGAAAAACGATCTATCTAAAAAAAGGAAGTGAAGACAATATT
This sequence comes from Candidatus Altimarinota bacterium, assembly GCA_024709505.1. Lineage (GTDB taxonomy): Bacteria > Patescibacteriota > Gracilibacteria > BD1-5 > UBA2023 > JANJWP01. The sequence continues at coordinate 26,542 of JANJWP010000009.1, forward strand.
AAGGAACAGATTATCGGAAAGAAGAATGGTTCCGAATGGGAAAGCGGCTGTTTTTCTGAAATTGGATTCGACGGAAAAGATTACTTTTTCACGTATTTGCACGCTTGAAAAGAATGGAAACTGTATTCCGGTCAAAATGGAAAATCTCTTGAACGGTTTCGCGGCGAACGCGGAAAAGATAAGAACGAATGGACGATTTCTCCTTGGAATATTGCGGAAAAACTGGACGGAATATTTGCGAATTTAGATAAATCAAAATCCTTGCTTCTTCAATTACGTGATGGCAAGGAATTGCGAAAAGTCGGAGAACACACCGCTTGGGAATCGCTTCGATTTGCCATTGAAATGATCCAACAGATTCGCAATACCGGAGCAATCGTTCGAGATTCGGATTTCCTTCTTTCTCCAGTTCGGGACGCTTTGGGAAAACACTTCGATAGTCGGGAATGGCTTGATAATAATGATGGAAAAGAGACTCCGAATAACCTAAAACTCCCTCTTTCCGGAGATGCCAACGGGGCATATAACATTGCACGGAAATGAAGGATTATGTTGGAGCATATGTTTAAGGATTCCGAATCCCTCTTCGTTTCCGATGAGGAATGGGACGCGTATTTGCTTGGTTCTGAAAATTGGGAAAGATGGATGGACTTCAATTTGAAATTCAAACCATAGATATGGATCCGACTGTCATCCTCATTTCCGAGCTCAATGATTTCGTTTTTTGCCCGAAATCGGTCTATCTGCACCATATTTATGCAAGATTTGACCAGAGCCTTTATCATGAAACATTTCAGACGGAAGGAAAAATCGCCCATGAAACCATAGATCGATGAACGTATTCTACGAAGAAACGGTGGATAAAGGGGTTGTCGGTGTATTGTAGAAAATACGGACTTATGGGGAAAATCGATCTCTATGACCAGGAACGGAAAATTTTGGTAGAAAGAAAAAATTTAATTCGAAAGCTCTATGATGGGCAGTATCTTCAAGTATACGCGCAATACTTTGCGCTTAGGGAGATGGGGTATGAGGTGGGTGCAATAAAGATTCATTCGCTCAAAGACAATAAAAATTATGATATCCCACTGCCTCTTGGCATGGAGAAAATTCGTTTTGAATCCCGAATCGAACGCATCCGAGCGTTTCGATTCGGGGATTTTTTTACGCAGAACCCTAAAAAATGTGCTCGGTGCATCTATTCCGAGCTTTGTGATACAGCTATTTCTCAGTCGAAATAATATAACTTTTGCTACTATGCTTTCCTATCCCGATTTTTCTGAAAAACAGCTTATCTGCATTGCAAGCCATAGGGTACATCAAATTCGGTTCGCAAACGAAAACCTCGTCGTCGAAGTTGACGGTGAAATACGCGAACAAGCTTCGTGTCATAAAATATTTGCCGTTTTCATTATCGGTGAAGCGACAATCACGACGCATTTGATTAGAAAACTGGAAAGTTTTTGAATTTCCCTCGTCTGCATGAAGGATAACTTTGAGGCTTATACGGTATTCGGTTGAGCGAGCGAGGGGAACACCCTTCTTCGGGCGAAGCAATATTCAGAGAAAGATGCGGAGAGATTCACAATCGCAAAAACGATTGTAGAGAATAAAGTCGAGAATCATCAGGCCCTTCTGAAAAAGGTTCGAGAGAAAAATGCGTTGATCATTAGAGCGATTGAAAATTTGGAATCACTAAAAAATGAAGTGGCTTCCACCATGGATGAAAATTCGCTTCTTTGATTTGAATGAATGGCGGCAAAAACCTTTTTCAACGCCTATTTTCGAGACATAGAATGGACGGGAAGGGCTCCACGAACGAAGAAGAACGTCCCAAATCTCCTTCTTGATATTGGTTATACGTTCTTGTTTCATTTTATTGAGGCGTTGCTTCGGATATATGGATTCGACGTATACAAATGAGTATATCATACCGAATTCTATCAAAGAAAATCTCTCGTTTGTGACGTAATGGAGCCATTTAGGCCCATTGTTGATGCCGCGCTACTGAAGGCGTACCATCTTTCTCAAATTCGTGAGAAGGATTTTCGATTTCTCAACGGGGCTTACGTCATGAATCCGGAATGCCGACAAAAATATGTGTCCATATTTTTTCGCGCGATAATGGATGAAAAGGAGGCGATTTATCGATATGTGCAACTGTTTTATTGGAACTTCATGGGCAATCGCAAGGAGCTGCCATTTTATTCTTATCAATCAGGAACATGCTTATCGTCTCCTACGACATAGCAAATGATAAAGTCCGTAACAAGTTTTCGAAATTTCTTCGGAAGTTCTGACGGAGATTGCAGTATTCCGTATATGAAATTAAGAATTCGGATCGACACATTGCCAATATCCAAACTGAAATCGAAGGAAAATTTGCCAAAATGTTTTCGAAAAGCGATTCCATTCTCATCGTTCCCATTTCCAAGGCATCGGAATCATCCATCGTCCGATATGGGTACGCCGTAAACGAAGAACTTGAATTCATTTTCGTATAGTCTATACTCCGTCTCGTTCATTAACATGAAAAGTTTTTTCAAAAGTGGAAGTTGCACTCAGCCATGTTTGCAAACCTCCGTCCTCCTTTTTTGCCAATCTTTTAGTGGAGCCAAAAAGTCCCTCTTGCCTATCGAGAGGTTGTATCTTTTTCTTGGCTTCACTAAAGGAAAAGCACTGTTGCATTGCTAAGCCAAATTTCTACTTTTGTAGAT